>NZ_JAVDTY010000008.1:0-296504 GCF_031456075.1 Allobosea sp. BE125 | reverse complement strand
CGCGCCTCGGGCAAGTCCAGCCTCACATCCTGCTCCCGACAAACCATCCGCTCACTTTCCACAAGCGCCAAAAAGACCGGTTACGCAAAGCTCTCTTACAGGAGAGGGGTTCCCCGCGTTCCTCGACTAAGCCGGCAGCAACTCCTTCAGCCGCAGCAGCGCGATCGTCTCGACTTGCCCCAGCGCTGTTTCGAATTCCTGTTCAGGCGAACTTTTCAGGCGCGCTTCGAAAGCCGCGACGATCTCGTCCTTGCCCATTCCCTTCACGGCGATGATGAAGGGGATGCCGAAGCGGGCCTTGTAGGCCTCATTCAATGCGGTGAAGCGGACGCGCTCGTCGCTGGTCAATCGGTCGAGCCCGGCGGAGGCCTGTTCCTGGCTCGATTCCGGCGTCAATTCGCCTGCCGCAGCGAGCTTGCCGGCAAGGTCGGGATGGGCGAGCAGGAGCGCCTTCTGCTGGTCGCGCGAGCCGGCGCGCATCGCTTTCGCCATCGCCGCATGCAGGCCGGCGGCGCTGTCCTCGCCCGCAGCCAGGCCAGCGTCATGGGTGGCTGCCGCGACCCAGGGCGAATGCTCCCAGACTCGGCCAAAGACCTCGGCGAAGAGCGCCTTGGGCAGTTTCGAGGGCACATAACCGCCAGCCGGCGGGTGATGCCTGATCCAGTGGCGGGCGATATCGAGCCTTGTCGCGACCCAGACGCGGTCATGGCTCTGAACGTAGTCGAGGAAGCGCGCCAGCGCCGCGGCGCGCCCGGGCCGGCCGACGAGACGGCAATGCAAACCGACCGACATCATCTTGGGCGCCGTCTCGCCCTCGGCATAGAGCGTGTCGAACGAGTCCCTGAGATAGGCGAAGAACTGGTCGCCGGCATTGAAGCCCTGTGGAGTGGCGAAGCGCATGTCGTTGGCGTCGAGCGTATAGGGCACGGCGAGCTGCGGGCCGCTCGGGCCGGCGAGCCAATAGGGCAATTCGTCGGCATAGATATCGGCCGTGTAGAGGAAGCCGCCTTCCGCCATGGTGAGTGGAATCGTGTTCTGCGACGTGCGGCCCTGATAGCAGCCGAGCGGACGTTCGCCGGTGAGTTCGGTCTGGATGCGGATGGCTTCGAGAATGTCGGCGCGTTCGCGCTCGGCGGGCACATCGCGATAGTCGATCCATTTCAGGCCATGGGTCGCGATCTCCCAATGGGCTTCCTGCATCGAGGCGACGATCTCGGGATAGCGGGCAAGCGCGCTCGCCACCGCGAAGACGGTGACCGGCAGCTTCCGTTCGGTGAACATGCGCCAGAGCCGCCAATAGCCGGCGCGCGAGCCGTATTCGTAGATCGACTCCATGTTCATGTGGCGCTGGCCGGGCCATGGCGCCGCGCCGACGATCTCGGACAGGAAAGCCTCCGAAGCCGCATCGCCATGCAGGATGTTGTTCTCGCCGCCCTCCTCGTAATTGATCACGAACTGCACGGCGATGCGGGCCTGGCCCGGCCAATGCGGATTGGGAGCGTCGCGGCCATAGCCCTTGAGGTCGCGCGGATAGGCGGTGTCGGTCATGGGTCAGCTGCCGCGATAGGTCGAATAGCTCCAGGGCGAAGCCAGGAGCGGGACGTGGTAGTGGCCTTGCGCATCGGCGATACCGAAGCGCAGCGGCACGATGTCGAGGAAGGCGGGCTCGGGCAGGGGCGTGCCCAGCGCGCGGAAATAGGCGCCGATCGCGAAGCTCAGTTCATAGGTGCCGGTGGTCAGCCCGTCTCCGCTCAGGAGAGGCGCATCGGTGCGACCATCGGCATTGGTCCGGGTCTCGACGAGGCGGCGGCGCGAACCATCTGGCAGCAGGCGGTCAAGCGTGATCGCCACGCCCGGCGCCGGCTTGCCGTTGACCGTGTCCAGCACATGGGTGGAGAGGCGTCCCATTCGTCATGATACCTTTGCGGATGCGCGCGGCTCGGAACGAAGCTTGCCTTCGTGAAAAGGCCAACCCTAGTCTGGACGCATCATGAGAGTTCCACCCCGGATTCGGCCCTGTCAATTGCCGGTGCGCGCAACGCGAGGCCTGCCGGGTGATGCTTGATGCCTATCTCATGGAATGGGGCGGCATGCTGCTGCGCTGGCTGCATGTGATCACGGCGATCGCCTGGATCGGCTCGTCCTTCTTCTTCATCCATCTGGACGCCAGCTTGAGGCCCGCCGCAGACATTCCGCCGGGCGAAGGGGCGCGCGCCTGGCAGGTCCATGGCGGCGGCTTCTACGAGATGCGCAAATACATGGTTGCTCCCGCCGTGATGCCGGCTGAGCTGACCTGGCATAAATGGCAAAGCTATTGGACCTGGATCTCAGGCTTCTTCCTGCTGGTCTGGGTCTATTATGCGCAGTCGGAGCTTTATCTGATCGATCCGGCGGTGATGGCGCTGTCGCCGCTCGCGGCGGGGGCGATCGGCGTCGCGGCGCTGGTCCTGGGCTGGCTGTTCTACGACTTCCTGTGCAAGTCGCCTTTGGGCCGAAACGACGTCGTGCTGGGTGTGCTCGGCTTCGGCTATGTCGTCGCCGCAAGCTGGGCCTTTGCCAGCGTCTTTTCCGGGCGCGGCGCATTGATCCATACCGGCGCGCTGATGGCGACGATCATGACCGCCAATGTGTTCTTCAACATCATGCCGGGCCAGCGCAAGGTCATCGCGGCGCTGACCGCGGGCGAAAAGCCCGATCCGAAATACGGCAAGGCGGCCAAGCAGCGCTCGACGCACAACAACTACATCACCCTGCCGGTGCTGTTCCTGATGCTGTCGAACCATTATCCGGTGACCTACGCCAATTCGGCGGTGATCCCGGCGCTGGTGGCGCTGATCATCGTCGCGGGCGCGCTGATCCGGCATTTCTACAATCTCCGCCATGCCGACCATGCGAAGTCGCCCTGGTGGTGCTGGGGTGTCGCTATCCTGGCGCTCTGGCTCGCCTTCTGGATCGCGATGGCGTCCTCACCGGGCGGGCGCGAGCGCCTGGGGCTTTCGCCGCTCGCGGCGGCCAAGCCCGTCTTGCTGGCGCGAATGGCTTTGCCGCCGGCCGAGATCAGCACCATCGTCAGCGGGCGCTGCGCCATGTGCCATGCGCCGGAGCCGTCCTGGCCCGGCATCCAGATCGCGCCCAAGGGTGTGCTGCTGCACGAGCCGGAACTCATCGCCAGCCATGCCCGCGCCATCAGGGTGCAAGCGGTGATGACGCATGCGATGCCGCCCAATAATCTCTCCGGCATGACCCCGGATGAACGCCGGGTGCTGGCCGCCTGGCTCGGGAATATCCGCTGAAACGGATGATGGCGCTCACCAAGCCTTGACCTTGTCGAGCGGAAGCTGAACGCCGCGCCGATTTCATTCAGTTTCGGTTCACATCGACCACTGCATTTTCTCCCACACTGACAGAATGGAGGCTGGTTCCGACTCCGGGATCGTCCAGTACTGAGGGGACCGGGGGGTCCGCTTGAACACTTTTCTGAAGAAGGGCGTCAGCTATCGGCTGGCGGCCGTGGGTTTTGTTTGTGTCTGGGTGATCCTGTGCTGGCCATGGCTTTCAGGTTCCGTCACGATTCCGTTCGACGCCAAGGCGCATTTCCAGGCGCAGATCCAGTTCCTGGCGCAGGCGCTGCACAGCGGCCAGTCGCCGTTCTGGACGCATAATGTCTTCGGTGGCTCCCCCCAGGTCGCCGATCCGCAATCGCTGATCTTTTCGCCCGCGATCCTGCTCGCCTTGCTGACCTCCTCACCGAGCTTCCGCGAGGTCGATGCCTATGTGCTGGCGCATCTGCTTGCGGGCGGCCTTGCCCTGCTGATGTTCTTCCGCGACCGCAAATGGCACCCTGCCGGCGGCCTGCTCGCGGCGATCGTCTTCGCTTTCGGCGCCTCGGCCGCCTGGCGCGTGCAGCATGTCGGGCAGATCGCGAGCCTTGCCTTCTTCGCCATCGCCTTCTGGCTGACGGCGCGCATGCTGCAACGCTCCTCGCTACTCTCCGGGGCGCTCGCTGGCCTCGCCGGCGGCATGATGGT
Organism: Allobosea sp. BE125; assembly: GCF_031456075.1. Taxonomy (NCBI): domain Bacteria; kingdom Pseudomonadati; phylum Pseudomonadota; class Alphaproteobacteria; order Hyphomicrobiales; family Alloboseaceae; genus Allobosea; species Allobosea sp. BE125. The sequence goes on along the minus strand of NZ_JAVDTY010000008.1, from coordinate 292,476 downwards.
GCTGGAGCCGGACCAGGTTGCGATGCTCGGCGCCTATGTGCTGATCGGCATGGTCCTGGCGCATTGGCTCTCGGGCGGCTGGGCTGCCGTCCGCACCAGCCTCGCGCCGATCACGGTGGCGAGCCTGGCCGGCATCCTGACCATCGCCATGCCGCTGCTCTGGACCTGGCTCTTCGCCGAGGCGACGACGCGGCCGGAGATCGATTTCGTCGAGGCAGGCCGCGGCTCGCTGCACCCCGCCTCGCTGCTGACCGCCTTCGTCGCGGATCTGTTCGGCGCGCGCGATCCGGCCGTCGATTTCTGGGGCCCTTACAGCCCCGCCTGGAATGCCAAGGAGCTGTTCCTGTCGCAGAACATGGGACAGGTTTATATCGGTGCGTTGCCGCTGCTCCTGCTGATCGCGCCCGGCCTGACGCGGGGCTGGCTCTGGGACAAGGCCGTCCGGCCGTTCAGCCTGCTCTTTCTCTTCATGGTGCTGTTTGCTCTTGGCCGCTACACGCCGGCTTTCCAGCTGTTCTACGATTATCTGCCGGGGGTGAAGGCCTTTCGCAGGCCGGCGGATTCGACCTTCCTGATCGGTGGGCTCGGCGCCATCCTCGCGGGCTATGTGCTGCATCGCCTGCTGTCGGAGGCGAATCTGGTCTCGCTGAAGCGCGATTTCGCGATCGGGGCCGGGGTCGTCGCGGCGGTGATCGTGCTGGCGCTCGTGGTCTCGGCCGATGAGCAGCATCTGCGCGATGCCTGGTGGCCCGCAGCCTCCGCCGTGGCGTGGTTCGGCGCGTCGTTGCTGGTGGTGGGCATCCTGATGCGCTGGCGCAACGGCATCGGCCCGCTTGCCGCTGCCGTCCTGGTCACGGGCGTCATCGGTGCCGATCTCGGCCGTAACAATGGCCCCAATGAATCGACCGCATTGTCGCCCGACATGTACGACGTGCTGCGTCCCGACACGCAAAACGAGACCGTCCGGGCGCTGAAGCGGCTCGTCGCGCAGCCCACGGGCTCGCCGCGCCGCGACCGGGTCGAACTGCTCGGCATGGGCTTCGAATGGCCCAATGTCGGCATGGTGCACGGCTTCGACCATACGCTGGGCTACAACCCCTTGCGGCTGGCTGATTTCTCCGACGCCGTCGGTACACGCGATTCGATCGGCGACCCGAAAGAGCGCAAGTTCACGCCACTCTTCCCGTCCTATCGTTGCCGCCTCGCCGATCTGCTCGGCCTGCGCTACATCGCGACGCCGGTGCCGATCGGCCAGGTCGACTACAAGCTCCATGACGGTGACCTCAAGCTCGTCGCGCGTACCAAGGAAGGGTATATCTACGAGAACCCTCGTGCGTTGCCGCGCGTGCTGTTCGTCGGCGGCTGGCAGATGGCCGATTTCGACGGCATGAAGGCTGGCGGGCGCTGGCCGGATGTCGATCCGCATCAGGTCGTGCTGCTCGATTCCGAGCCGCCCGAGGCTATACCGGAAGGGCCGAGCACGGCTCAGGCCGAGGTCAAGCTCGGTCGCTACCAGAACACCGAGATCGAGATCGAGATCACGGCGACGCAGGCCGGCTTCGTCGTGCTGAACGACATCTGGCACCCTTGGTGGCGGGCGCAGGTCGACGGTGTCGATACCGAGATCCTGAAGGCGAATGTGCTGTTCCGCGCCGTGCAGGTGCCGGCCGGGACGCATAAGGTCCGCTTCAGCTTCCATCCGATAGAAGGCGCGCTGGCCGAATTCCGGGATCGCGTCGATCCGCCGCGCGATATCGAGGACGATCTCCCGGTGCCCGGGCCGCTGCAGCCGCAAATCGCGTCCGGAGATACCGCCGGCCGCTTCCAGCCGGCGCTGGCGACCCCGTCGCGCGCGACGCTGGAGACGCTGCGTCTCGGTTCGGTGCCGCAGCCTCAGATCGGCGAGCGCTCGCACATGTCCTCGACGCGGGAGTACTGAGAACGCCTGACGGGGCGTGTGGCCCCGTCAGGCGTCTGCTCACGCGACTCCGAGCTTTTTCTGAAGGGATGTCGAGGAGGTCGTGTACTGGAAGGTCAGTCGCTTGTCGGGATAGACGTAGCGATGGACTTTTTGGGCGGCGAGCGCGGCCTCGTGGAAGCCTGACAGGATCAGCTTGAGCTTGCCGGGATAGGTGTTGATGTCGCCGATGGCGAAGATGCCGGGCGTGCTCGTCTCGAACTTCTCGGTGTCGGCCGGGATCAGGTTCTCGTTGAGATTGAGGCCCCAATCGGCGATCGGGCCAAGCTTCATGGTCAGGCCGAAGAAGGGCAGGAGCGTATCGCAGGCGATCTCGAAGGTCTGGCCTTCGCTGTCGCGGCAGATCGCAGCCTGGAGCGCCGAGCCTTCGCCCTTGAGCCCGGTGACCTGGCCGAGCTTCATGTCCATCTGGCCGGATGCGACGAGCGCGCGCATCTGCTCGACCGAATGGGGGGCGGCGCGGAAATCGTCGCGGCGATGCATCAGCGTGACGCGTTTGGCGATGGGCTGCAGGTTGAGCGTCCAGTCGAGCGCGGAATCGCCGCCGCCGACGATCAGGATGTCGCGGCCGCGGAAGGCCTCCATCTTGCGCACGGCGTAGAACACCGAGTTGCCCTCATAGGCCTCGATGCCGGGGATCGGCGGCTTCTTGGGCTGGAACGAGCCGCCGCCGGCAGCGACGATGACGGTCTTGGTCTCGAACACCGTGCCGGCATCGGTGGTGAGGCGGAAGCGCGGGGCCTCAGCCGTGCCGATCGGTTCCAGCGCCTCGATCATCTGGTTCAAGTGGAAGGTCGGGCCAAACGGCTTGATCTGCTCGACCAGATTGTCGACCAGGCCCTGGCCGGTGACGATCGGGAAGCCCGGAATGTCGTAGATCGGCTTCTCCGGATAGAGCTCGGCGCATTGTCCGCCAACCTTGGGCAGGATGTCGACCAGATGCGCCTTGATGTCGAGCAATCCCAGCTCGAACACCGCAAACAACCCGCACGGGCCCGCGCCAACTATCACGACATCCGTGGTGATGACCTCACCGGGAACGGCCACGTCGCTCATCTCATTTCCTTTGAAACGTTCAAAAATTCTGCAAACCGAACAGCGCCGCGCGTGACATGATGCCTCGCGCGGCGTCTGGCAAGTGTTTTTGGGTTCGCGCGTGTTTTCGGGAGAGACTGGAGCCGGAGCCGATCAGGTCGGATCGGCCTGATCGGCGCGTGCTTTAGGCGCCGGTGTCGGCCCTGAGGCCGGCAGCGGTGATTCCGGCGACGGCGGCGGCCTCGTCATTGTCCGAGGAGTCGCCGGAGACGCCGACCGCGCCGAGCAGCATGTTGTTCGTGTCGCGGATCAGCACGCCGCCGGGCACCGGCACGAGTGAGCCGCCGACCGCATGCGTCGCCGCTTCGATGAAATAAGGCCGCTCCTGTGCCATCTTGTGGAGCGCGCGCGAGCCAAGGCCCATCGCGATCGAGCCATGGGCCTTGCCGAGCGCGATCTCGCCGCGCTTGAGGCTGGTGCCGTCCTGCGCCGCGAAGACCTTCTGCGCGCCGCGCGCATCGAGAACCGCGATGGTAAGCGGCTTAAACCCACCCTTTTCGGCGTAGGAGAGAGCGGTTGCGAGAATGGTCTGGGCCTGGGCGAGCGTCAGCATCGGGGGAACTCCGTCGGTGTCCTGGGGCTAGTGTCTTGGGGCGGGTGTTCTGGGGCGCTTGTGCCAGCCCGTGATTGCGTGGGGAAGAGGCCGCCGCGTCAGAGCAGTTGTGCCGAAAAAGGCCTGCCAGATGACGCAAGGAAGAGTTGTATTCGCGCAAAAATGCAACGTCTGTCTTGAACTTATCATGCTGAGAGGGCTTGATATGCCCCCCAACAGATGGAGAAGCCTCATGGGTCTGTTCAGTTTCATCAAGGACGCGGGCGCGAAGATTTTCGGCTCGAGCCCAGCCAAGGCCGCCACGGCGGACGAGTTGCAGAAAGAGCTGGCCGGTCATGGCTTGCCGTCCGACGTCGCGATCTCGATCGATGGCGACAAGGTGAAGGTCTCGGGCAAGGCGGTCTCGACCGAGCAGGCCGAGAAGATCATCCTGGCGCTGGGGAACACGACCGGGGTCGCCTCGGTCGAATCCGATCTCGCGGTGACCAAGGAAGCCGCCGCCGCCGTGTTCTACACGGTCAAGAAGGGCGACACGCTCTGGAAGATCGCCGAAGAGCATTACGGCAAGGGCCAGGGCGCCAAATACACCGACATCGTCAAGGCCAATACGCCGCCGGTGAAAAATCCCGACCTGATCCAGCCGGGCTGGGTGCTGCGGATTCCGGCGAAGGCCTGAGTGAGGCTCTGCGCGATCCGGTGACGGATCCCGAGACAGGCTGCGTCCCTTCCGGACGCAGCCGCCATATCAGTCCCAAATCAGTGCCGGAGCCAGGGCCCTGCTGATTCTGGGCTCCCCGTCTCTTCTGCAGGGGATGGATCTGCGCGGCTCGTTGCGGCCGCACATGGAGCGGCGACCGCCAAGCTTCGCTTGCACCTGATCGATGCGCGCCAAGCTGCTCGATGACGATAACCCCTCGTCGGCGAATTGATCCGAGGCTTGATCCAGATGCCGGCATTCGGCTCGGCATCGTGGTGGCGTTTCCGGCGCTCACGCTCTATCTGGTGAAGCTGCTGGATTGAGCTGGAGATGCGCCTTGATCGTGAAGGACCTCGATATCGACGCCGTCAAGGCCGGGCTTGCGGATGGGTCGATCCTGTTGGTCGATGTGCGCGAGCCGCATGAATTCGCGGCCGGCCATATTCCGGGCTCGACCTCGCTGCCGCTCTCGCAATTCGACCCCGCCGCCATTCCCGACGAGCCCGGCAAGCGCGTCGTCTTTTCCTGTGCGGCCGGCGTGCGCTCGCTGCGCGCGCTCGAATTCGCGCAATCGGCGGGGCTCGACATCGACAGCCATTATCTCGGCGGCTTCAAGGATTGGGCGATGCGGGGCGGGCCGGTCGAGCGCTGAGGGCTTGGCCGGGCCTGCGACCTTCAAGCCGCGACGGATGACGAGGATTCAGACATGCCGGTTTCCATGTTTTTCCGTAGCGCGGCCTTTGCCTTCGCGCTCCTGGCGCTGACGCCTGCCGGCGCCCTGGCTCAGGGAGCAGCGACAACTGCCGCGCCTGCCGCCGACGAGGCCGGCCTCCAGGCCGCCATCGCCAAGTCCAACGCCTATACCGCCCTGATGAACCGGACGCTGCGCGCGATCCAATCCTGGGAGCGCTATGCGAGCTGGGTCGACATGAAGAAGGGGCCGACCGGCAAGGAGCGCTACATCGATTACGGGCTCTACAGCCTTTATGACGTCGCCGGCGAGATCAAGCGCGCCGAGGAGGCCGTCACCCAGGCGCCGGCGCTGCCGGAGATCGACCAGACGATCGGGCGCTACATCAAGGCTTATCAGGAGCTCGCCCCGCTGGTTACCAGGGCGGAGCGCTATTACGAGCGCAAGGATTATCGCGACGACAACGCCACTGAAGGGCGCAGCCTGCACATGCTGATGGTGCCGGCCGCAAAAACCTTCCTCGATGAACGCGCGACGCTCGATGCCCAGATGCGCGTCTACAAGAAAGGGCTCGATCAGCGGGAGCTCGCCGCTGTCGAGCAGCGGGAGGGTCGCTCAGCGCGCTGGCAGGTCCGCAATATCATGATCAACGCCCGGGTGGTGATGGATCTGATGCCGAGCAATGAGAAGCCGGTCGTCGGCCTCAAGGCGTTCGACGCGGCCGTGGCCGGTTATGCCGGCGCTGTGCGCGAGATGGACCGCTTCAAGGAGACCGAGCCTAAAGGCGTGCCCTTCATCGAAAGCCAAGCGAGTTCCTGGCTCGGCAGGCTGAGGGATTTTCGCGACAAGCTCAGCCGCGGCAAGGGCGATGTCCGGCGCGGTGCAGCCAACGATGCGAACTGGCTCGTCAGCTCCTACAACACCATGGTCTCGCTATCGGAGACCGCGATCCGCACTGCCCGCTGAGCGATGCGCTGCATGCATCCCGGCGTGTTGCGCGCCGGGGTGACTGAGCCGCGTTTCTAGGCCAGTCTTTCATTCGACTTATCTGAGGAAATCGGCTCATGCGTCCCATGAAATTCGGATTCGGCCAGCCCGTGCGGCGCGTTGAGGATCACCGCCTGACCACGGGCGCAGGTCGTTACACGGATGATACGGCCGTCGAGGGCGCGCTGCATGCCTTCGTGCTGCGCTCGCAATATGCGCATGCCAGGTTCACGATCCGGGACAAGAGCGCGGCCCGCAAGATGAAGGGCGTGAAGCTGATCCTGACGGGCGAGGACGTCGCCCATCTCGGCGGTATTCCCTGCAAGGGTCTGATCAAGACGATCTCGGGCGAGCCGGTCGTGCCCTTGCCCGTGCCGGTGCTGCCGACCGATACCGTGCGCCATGTCGGCGAGGCGGTCGCCTTCATCGTCGCCGAGACGCTCGACCAGGCGCGCGACGCAGCCGAGGCCATCGACATTTCCTGGGAGACGCTGCCGTCGATCACCGGCATCGCCGCTGCGCTGGGGCCCAAGGCGCCGCAGGTTTGGCCGGATCGGCCGGGCAATGTCGCCTTCGAGGCTGAGCAGGGCGACAAGGCCAAGACCGAAGCGGCTTTCGCCAAGGCCGACCGCACCGTCTCCGTCACCATCGTCAACAACCGGCTCGCCTCCAACTATATGGAGACGCGTGCCTGCATTGCCGAATACGACAAGGAGACCAAGCGCTGGACGCTGACGCTCGGCAGCCAGGGCAGCCATGGCACGCGCGATATCCTGGCGAGCTATATCCTGAAGGTCGATCCCAAGCGCATCCGTGTCGTCACGCCCGATGTCGGCGGCGGTTTTGGCACCAAGATCTTCATGTATCGCGAATACCCGCTGACCATGGTCGCGGCCGAGATGCTGAAGCGCCCGGTGCGCTGGGTCTCCGACCGCACCGAGCATTTCCTTGCCGACACCCATGGCCGCGCCAATCTCGCCACGGCGACGGTCGCGCTCGACAAAAAGGGCAAGTTCATCGCCCTCAAGGTCGATCTCGCCGCCGAGATGGGCTCCTATCTCTCCCAGTATGGGCCCTTCATCCCCTGGGTCGGGACAACGATGACACCGGGCTGCTACAGCATTCCCGCGGTGCATGTGCGCTTTAGGGGCGTGCTGACGAATACGACGCCGGTCGATGCCTATCGCGGTGCGGGCCGCCCCGAGGCAGCCTATCTGATCGAGCGTTTGGTCGATGCAGTCGCACGCGAGACCGGCAAGACGCCCGACGCCGTGCGTGCGCTCAACTTCGTCAAGCCAAGCGAGATGCCGCACAAGACCCAGACCGGGCCGGTCTATGATTCCGGCGAGTTCGAGGGGCATATGCGCCGCGCCATGGACGTGGCTGACTGGAAGGGCTTCAAGAGCCGCCTCAAGGCCTCGACCAAGGCCGGCAAGATCCGCGGCATCGGCCTCGCCTGCTATATCGAAGCCTGCGGCGGCGGCGGGCCGGAGAGCTCGACCGTGATCCTCGAGAAGGACGGCATGGTGACCGTGCTCATCGGCACGCAGTCGAACGGGCAGGGGCATGAGACCGCCTATTCACAGCTCGTCTCTCAGCATCTCGACATTCCGATGGACCGCATCCGCGTCATCCAGGGCGATACCGACAAGGTCGAGACGGGTTCGGGCACTGGCGGTTCGCGTTCGATCCCGGTCGGCGGCGCGGCGCTCGACAAGGCGACCGCGATCCTCTCCGACAATCTCAAGCAGCTTGCCTCGGAGAAGCTCGAAGCCGGCGTCGGTGATCTCGAGATCGTCGATGGCGCGGTGCGCGTCGTCGGCACCGACAAGGCGCTCGACCTTGCCGCCATCGCTGCGCTGCCGGGCGCGACCTCGGCCATGCTCAAGGTGCACCAGAGCTGGCAGCCGCCGGAGGCGACCTATCCCAACGGCACCCATGTCTGCGAGTTGGAGGTCGATCCCGGTACCGGGGCGACTGCGATCCTCAACTATGTCGTGGTCGACGATTTCGGCGTGACCCTGAACCCGATCATGCTGCAGGGGCAGGTCCATGGCGGCGCGGCGCAAGGCATCGGCCAGGCCCTGATGGAGGAGATCCGCTTCGACGCCGAGGGGCAGATGCTGACCGCGACCTTCATGGACTATGCCCTGCCGCGTGCGGTCGACGTGCCGAACTTCCATTTCGAGACGCGCAATGTGCGCTGCCTGACCAATGCGCTGGGTGTGAAGGGCGCGGGCGAGGCGGGCGCCATCGGGGCTTGTCCTGCCGTGATGAACGCGATGGTGGATGCGCTCGACCGCGCGGCCGGCATCAAGGCGATCGACATGCCGGCAACCCCGATCAAGGTCTTCAATGCGCTGAAGCAGGCCGGGTATCCGCTGTAGAGCCCGTTCCGATCAGCCTGCACTGCAAGCTGATCGATAAAACGGTCTCTATCTCTAATTGTAGAGACGGATTCACCGATCAGGCCGCCTCGACCTGATCGGATCCGGCTCTAATGCAAGATTGCATTTGCTCTAATGCAAATGCCAATCGCGTGAGACCGGCTTGGCGGGAGCGCTGCGCTGTTGTGATCTGGAAAGGTTCTAACCGGCGTCATCCTGAGCGCCGGACAGCCTTTTGGGGATGACGACGCATGATCCGCTTTGCTCTTGCCGCCACCGTTCTGGCGCTCGGTTTTTCCGCCGTCATGGCGCAATCTGATCCGATTGCCGAGCGCAAGGCCACGATGAAGACAATCGGCGGAGCCACCGGGCTCGGTGCCAAGATTGCCAAGGGCGAGGAGGCGTTCGACGCCGCCAAGGTCCAGGGCATCTTCAAGACCTATGTCGAGTCCGGCAAGAAGATGGAGACGCTGTTTCCCGACAGTTCGAAGACCGGCGACACCACCGCCGGCCCGAAGATCTGGGAAGATCAGGCGGGCTTCAAGGCGGCGCAGGTCAAGTTCGAAAGCGATGCCGCGGCTGCGGCGACGGCCACCACCGATCTCGCCTCGTTCCGCACCGCATTCGGCACCGTCACCAAGAACTGCGCTGCCTGCCACGAGACCTATCGCATCAAGAAGTGAGCGCTACCGGTTTTTGACGGCGGCCGGCGGAGCTTTCTGCTGCGCGGCGCGTTCCATTCCTGCATTATATCGGTCTTGCTCGACCATGCGGGGTCATCCCGGATCGGCGTCGCTTCGCGACGTGTCCGGGATGACGTCGCGATTTCGAGCCAGACCGTTCGCTGTCTCGGGAGAGGATGAGAATGCTGCTGCTGCGCCGCTTGCTGGTCACCCTCGTCGCGCTGGCGGCGCTCGGCCTTGCCGGTTTCTACGTATTGACCGACCCGCGCGTGGTGTCGCCTGCTCCGCAGATCGGCGCGCTGCCGGCGCCAGACATCGAGAACGGCAAGCTGCTCTTCGCCGCGGGCGGCTGTTCGTCCTGCCACGCCACGCCCGGCCAGGACGACAAGCTCAGGCTCGGCGGCGGACTTGCGCTGGGCTCGCCCTTCGGCACCTTCCACGCGCCCAATATCTCGCCGCATACGCGCGACGGCATCGGCAATTGGGGTGTGAAGGACTTCGTCGACGCGATGGCGACGGGCGTTTCGCCGGCCGGACAGCATTATTATCCGGCCTTCCCCTATACCTCCTACCGGTTGATCCCGCCCAAGGCGCTGGCCGATCTCTTCGCCTATATCCGCACGCTCGCGCCGGTCGAGGGCAAGGCCGCGCCGCATGAACTGCCGTTCCCCTTCAATATCCGCCGCGTCGTCGGCGGCTGGAAGCTGCTCTTCTTCGACGGTGCCTCGTTCAAGCCCGACCCGGGCAAGAGCGAGGAATGGAATCGCGGCTTCTATCTGGTGAACGGCCCCGGCCATTGCGCCGAATGCCATTCGAGCCGCAACGCGCTGGGCGCCATCGTCCAGGCGATGCGCTTCGCCGGTGGGCCCGATCCGGAAGGCAAGGGCTGGGTGCCCAACATCACCCAGGCCGAGGACGGCCTGGGCAAATGGTCGAAAGCGGAGATCGCCGAACTGCTCAAGACCGGCTTCACGCCGAGCTTCGACAGCGTCGGCGGCTCGATGGTGGCGGTGGTGCGCAACATTGCGCAGCTTTCCGACGCCGACCGGCTGGCGATGGCGGAATATCTGAAGTCGCTGCCGGCGGTGCAGGGGCCGGCGAAACGGTAGGCGCATCGCGGGACGATCGGGTCGGCCAGGCTTGGAGATCATTGGCGCCGGTCCAGGCGGACCCGATGATCGTGGACTAGGAGAGGCGCTTCTACGCTGCCCTGGCGACCCGATCCGGCTTGGCGCTCTCGACGCGATTGCGGCCCAGCTTCTTGGCTTGGTATAGGGCACGGTCGGCTGTGGCCAGAAGCGTGGTCAGATCGGCCTCCTGGCTCCCGGCTTCCGCGAGACCGATGCTGACCGTGGCGGGAATCCCCAGTTCGTCGTCTCGTGCGGCCGTCTCGGCGAAGCGCCGGACGATGCTCTGTCCGACCAGGAGGGCATCCTCGCCCGTCACGTTCGGAAGCAGGATCGCGAACTCCTCCCCGCCCAGGCGGGCGCTCATGGCGTCAGGGCCCGCGACCTCCCTGACGATGTTGGCGAAGAGTTTCAGAACGCGATCTCCGGCCTCGTGTCCGTATCGGTCGTTGATGGCCTTGAAGTGATCGAGATCGACCGCGAGCAGCGCGTGCGAGGCGTCCTTTTCGGCCTGGCTCAGGCGCTTTGGCGCGAGCTCGAAGAAGCCCTGGCGATTATTGAGGTCGGTGAGGAAGTCGGTACGGGCGCTGGCCAGGAGCCGGGCGTGATCCTCTTCCCGCACAAGCGCCAGCAGCGACATGGCCATGGTGACGCTGAAGATCACGGCCTCGTACATGGTGAGCCTGGCGACGATGGACAGCACGGCGTCGCCATAGGCCGATGCGAGCGCGGGGACAGCGAAGGCGCGGGCGCAGTAGAACAGGGCGTGGCCGGCGAAGACCGCGACCGCGATCGGGCGGGAGCGCAGCCCCCTCGCGGTGCGGCTGCGCAGCAAAGCGAGCGCGGTCAGCGCGCAGACGAGGGCGATCGGGAATGAACTGACATGGTTCCAGAGGAGATCGGCCGAGCCGGCGCCGACGGCAAACCAAGCTGCGCCGATGAATGCGAGCGGGGCGGCGATGAAAGCGGGGTGCAGCCTGCGGCCGTCCAGCGCCAAGGCACCCTGCAGCACCAGCAAGTAGCCCAGCATCATCACGACATTCGTAGCGGCCGGGCCGGCGACGCCGGGAAGCAGGCTCCGATTCAGCGCCAGGATGCAGCCGAAGGCGAAGAAGCCATAGGCGGAAGCCCAAAGGCCGAGCTCACGTGAGCGTCGCGCCTGCGCCTTCCATTCCCACAGGGTCATGGCGGCCGCGACGAGCAGGGTTCCGGTCGTCAGATGCCAAAGGGTTGTGAGATCCATTGGTATTGTCGTCAGCAGGGTCTGAAGCCGGCCTCAGGCATGATCGCGTGCTCCCAAATCGCCCAGCATGTGGGGGAAGCTAGTCCGCGTGGGTTAACGGTAGCTTGTGAAGATGTGCGGCATGCCGGGTTTCGATGCCTCGATGCCTCGATGGCTTCGCATTTGGGCACGCTTCAGACGGGACATGCCGGGCTCCTGCGGCGACGGTTCGTGAAAGCGCCGAGCCGGCGGACCGGCAAACGAAGCCATCGATATGATCGCGAGCGCCGATCTTGACGAGGCCGTCTCCTCATCGGGCGGCGCGCTACGCGGCATGCCGCAACTTGCCATAGGGATCGTAGGCGATGGCTGGAGGGGGTGGTCCCATCGGCCTTGTCTCGCGCATGGCGCTTGGTCCACGAACGGGCAGCAGGATGGACGCGAAGTCGCTTCTTTTCGTATTAGTCTCAATCGAAACCATACGGAATCGAGCAAATGCTCCCGTTGCGGTAGTTGATGCCCTGCTTCGAAGTTCCCCGACAAGATCGATGTGCGCCAAGTGGCCGGTTGAGAGGCGCGTCGATATGCCTTATACGCAGGCTATATCGCTGTTATCTACGATAAGGCTCTCTCACAAGAGCTCTAACAACCAAACTGGATGTCTACATTGAACGATACTGATGATAAGGTACCGCCGGCCGGCTCGAAGAAGGACAAGGGCCGGTTCTCGCTGACCCGTCGGCGGCTGGTTGGTTCGGCTGTGGCAGTCGGGGCCGTTGCGGCGGCAGGGATTTCGCTGACGGGCCGCCAGTACCGCGCTGCGGCTGCGGACCGGAAGGTCGATGTTCTGCTGATCGGCGGCGGCATCATGAGCACCACGCTGGCCGTGCTGCTCCATGAGCTCGAGCCGCGCTGGACCATGGAGCTGATGGAGCGTCTCGACAGCGTCGCGGCGGAGAGCTCCAACGGCTGGAACAATGCGGGCACGGGCCATTCGGCGCTTTGCGAGCTGAACTACACGCCTGAGGATGCGAAGGGGAATGTGCAGATTGCCACGGCGATCGGCGTCAACGAGCAGTTTCAGATCTCGCGTCAGTTCTGGGCGCATCAATTGAAGCAGGGCGTCCTGAAGGAGCCGCGCTCCTTCATCAACTCGACGCCGCATATGAATCTCGTCTGGGGCGACGACAACGTCACCTTTCTCGAGAAGCGCTTCGAGGCGCTGAAAGCCAGCCCGCTATTCTCCGGGATGGAGTTCACGAAGGACCCGGCGAAGATCGCCGAATGGGTTCCGATCATGATGGAGGGCCGCAAGGCTTCGATGAAGCTCGCGGCGACCAGATCGCCGCTTGGGACCGACGTCAATTTCGGTGAAATCACGCGCCAGTTCACCGCGTTCCTGAAGAGCCAGCCGGAATTTCGCCTGCTCACCGGGCACGAGGTCCGCTCGATCACCCGGAATGGCGACGGCACCTGGCGCGTCTCGGCATTCGACCTGAAGACAGGCAAAGCGGTGCAAACCGTCGACGCCCGCTTCGTTTTCATCGGCGCGGGCGGCACCGCGCTGCCTCTGCTGCAGCTTGCGGATATTCCCGAAGCCCATGGCTATGGCGGCTTCCCGGTCGGCGGTTCCTTCCTGGTCACGGAGAAGCCCGAAATCGTCAACCGCCATCTGGCGAAGGTCTATGGCAAGGCGTCCGTCGGCTCGCCGCCGATGTCCGTTCCGCATCTCGACACGCGAATGCTCGACGGAAAGCAGGTCCTGCTTTTCGGACCGTTCGCGACCTTCTCGACCAAGTTCCTGAAGAACGGCTCCTATTTCGATCTGCCGTCGTCGGTCTCGCTGGAAAACATCCGGCCGATGGTGTCCGTGGGGTGGAACGAATTCGATCTCGTCGAATATCTCGCCGGGCAGCTGATGATGTCCCATAGCGGCCAGATGGATGCGCTGCGGGAATATCTGCCCCAGGCAAAGGATGAAGACTGGCGCCTCTGGCAGGCGGGGCAGCGGGTTCAGATCATCAAGAAGAGCCCCCAGAGCGGCGGCGTCCTGACCTTCGGAACCGAGATCGTGGCGGCTGCGGACGGGTCCATGGCGGCGCTGCTCGGCGCGTCCCCGGGGGCTTCGACCTCGCCTCCGATCATGATCAATCTCCTCGGCAAGGTGTTCGCCGACAAGGTCGCGACCCCCGAATGGCAAAAGAAGCTCCGCGAGATCATCCCGAGCTACGGGGTGAAGCTCAATGACAATCCCGGCATGATCGCGGATGAGTGGGCGATGACGGAGAAGGCCTTGGAACTCGCAGTTGCTTCGCCCGCCGTCTCGGTCAAGGCTACTGCGGGGGGGGGGGGTGAACAGCGCTCCGACAGGGGAGAATCGATGACGACGTGCGTCGATTCTCCATTCCTGGCTCAGGACTGCAGCCTGCCCTGGGATGACGGCATGGTTCGAGGGTAAATCAGCCCGCTTCGGCGGGCGGGCGGAGAGCGGCGAAGACGGGGGAGGGCTGCTCTGTCGGGGCGAAGTCGGCTTTGGATGAAAAGCAGGCCGCCTTGCGCTTGAGCTGCCGATGCGTCAGCCTGGCTCGGGGTTCAAAACAAAATCATGTGGGGCGCGCTACGTGGCAGGCGGCATCAGAGCGCGGGTTGGTGACCGCCCGCCTGTCCAGTTCGTGTCGAGATTTATCGGGGTTGTCTTTGGCCTGATCGTAGCCTCTGGCGGCGGTGCCCTCGCGCAGTCCGATCTTGACCGCGTGGCATCAGTACAGTCGGCGCTCGGTATAGAATTCCCCTACACCTTCGCTTTGGCGCGGACTCTGGGGCCCCATGTCGAAGCGCTTTTCCGTGAACCTTGCGACAGGGAGGCGGTTGTCGGACTTGCAGAGGGGTTGAGGCAGGCAGGGTATCGCCGCGAGGCCGCCAAAGCCCTGATCCGATTCTCGGATAATTGCAGGGGCCATCTCGACGGACTGCGCCGTGCCGCCAATCTGTTGCTCGACCTGTCGGATTGGACCGCTGCTGCGGAGGTCGCCAGCAAGATCATCGAGGAGCAGCCCCATTCCGATAACGGCTACTATCTCCGTGCGCTGGCACGCGATCGAGCGGGCAAACCCAATGACGCCATCGATGACTATCTGACGGCCATTGCGCTGTTTGGAGACAAGGATCGCATTTCCTCGGCAGGGTATTTCGGCGTTTCGCGCGCCTACGAAAAAAGCGGGCAGTTTTGCGAGGCGATTGTTCCGATAGAGGCCTGGATTGCCCTGAATCCGGCGCGGAACGACAACAGCCGAACCCAGGCCATGATCGGCGCCTTGCACGCCAAGGGCCAATGCGCCGCGAAGGCCGTGGCGGTCGATGAGACGATCCCGATCACACGCAAGGGCCAGACCATAACGGTCCCGGCGACGATCAACGGCATCAAAGGGATGTTCTTGATCGATACGGGCGCGACCTTTGTATCCCTGAAGCAGAGCTTTGCCGACCGTGCGAAAATCGCTGTCGATATGACGAGCAAAGTTCAGATGCACACTGCAAATGGCATCGCCGAGGCAAGACGAGGACGCGCATCGCGGATCGAGCTTCGACGTGTGCAAGCGATGGATGTTCCGGTCATTGTCCAGAGCGACAGTCGCGGCACCTACGGCAACGGCATCGACGGACTTCTTGGAATGAGCTTCCTCTCGCGCTTTGACGTCGTCATCGACCAGCGGAACGTTCGGATCAAGCCGCGCGGACGGAAGGACAAGCCATAGCAGATACAAGCCTACCGGTGAGATGGAAGCCTCTTCGCGCGTCGCATCAGCGCCAGTGAGGCGAGCGCCGCATGTTCGAAATCCTGCCGACGGTTCGCAGACCAGCCGGACTATAGCGTCTGCCCGTTCTCGATACGCCAGATCTGACCGGTGACGGAGCTTGCCTGCAGCAGGTACAAGGTGAGTTCGGCGACCTCCTCCGGCTTCGATATCCGCCCTAGCGGAAGATCGCCGGCCAGCGCCTGCATCTTGTCCTCGTGGCCTTGCCACCAGCGGGTCGCGACGGCGCCGGGCGCGATGCAGTTGACGCGCGTCGCTGGAGCCAGCGCGCGAGCGAGAGAACGGGTCATGCCGTGGACCGCCGCCTTCGATACCGCGTAGGGCAATGACGACCCATATCCGGTCTCGCCGGCGATGCTGCCGATATTGACGACCGACGAGCCGGGACGCGCCTGCATATGGCGGCTCGCCGCACGGCAGCAGTTGAATGTGCCTTTGACGTTCACCGCGAGAAGCTCGTCCCAGATCGCATCCGTTGCTGCATCGAGGTCTGCGAATGGAAGCTGTCGCGTGACGCCGGCATTATTGACGAGATAGTCGATCCCGCCGAATTCGCCGGCGATGGCCTCGATCGCGGTGGCGATGGCGCACTCGTCCCGGATGTCGGCCTGTGCTGCGCTTGCGGTTCCGCCAGCATCGCGGATCGATCGGACCGTCTCGTCTGCTTCGAAGAGACTGCGTGAATAGATGATCGCCACCGCCGCGCCTTGTCCTGCGAGCGCCTGAGCGGTGGCGCGCCCGATACCCGTGCCGCCGCCGGTAACGATTGCAACCTTGCCTGCGAATGAAGTCATGGAAAACCCCTGGTTTGGATGTAGGAGGGTTAGCACGACCCTTTGGGCGCATATGCTGGCAACAGGTCGCTAAAGAAAGAACCATAGGTGTGCAATGGATCGCCTGACCAGCATGCGGACCTTCGTGAACGCGGTTGATCTCGGCAGTTTCCGCCGGGCCGCGGAGGCGGGCCGAATCTCCGCAACCATGGTCGCCAAGCACATCGCCGACCTCGAGCAGCATCTCGGCGGGCAGTTGCTCATCAAGACGACGCGCCGGCAGGGTCTGACACTGCTGGGCGAGGCTTTCTACGAACGTTGTCTGCGCATAATCGACGAGGTCGCTCAGGCCGACGCGCTGGCGGAACATATGCTCCAACAGCCGAAGGGGATGCTGCGCGTCACGGCCCCGCCGACTTTCGGCAATCTCGTGCTCTCACCTCTGATCGTCGATTTTCTCCAGCGCTATCGCGATATCTCCATCGACCTCGTCCTGACCGATCGAAAGGTCGATCTCATCGAGGAGGGCTTCGAGATCGGCTTCCGCATCGGCTCGATCGACGACGACGCGCTCGTCGCTCGCCGCCTCCCGCCATATCGATTGAAGCTGGCGGCCAGCCCGATCTATGTCGCCGCCGCAGGGATACCGCTCGTGCCGGAAGATCTCGCGGCTCACGAGATCATCGGCTTTCGTCAGTGGGAGGCGCGTCGTTTCTGGCGGCTGCAACGTGGTGGGGAAGCCATCGAGATCGCGGTGCAACCCCGTCTTCTGGTGAACGACGCGGAAGCTGCGAGGCGGGCGGCGGTCGGCGGGTTCGGCATCGTGCTCCATTCGGCGCAGATGCTTGCGGACGATCTGGATGCCGGCCGTCTCGTCGAAGTGCTGCCGGAATTCACCCCGCCATCGCAGTCGGTTCACATGCTGTATTTGTCCGATCGCCGTCGACCCGAGAAGGTCTTGAGCTTCATCCGCTTCGTGCTCGCGCGCCTTGCGGCAGGGGCTGGCGGAAGGCAGATATGAGCGCGCATCGGCTCACGCGGCGGACCGGCGTGTGCCGAGGGCCTGCAGAAATTCCGCGGTGACAAGCAAGCCGTAGGCTGGCCCTTACTCCATCACCGCCGCCTTGAGGATGCACACCATCAGCGCCGAGCCGGGCTGGTCGCCGACGCAGCGGACGATGTGGCGACGGTCGCAGCGATAGCGCAGCGTGTCGCCGGCCTTGGCGCGCTGGATGATGTCGCCGACCTCGACCTCGAACTCGCCCGAGGTGACGGAGAGCGATTCGATCGAGCCGCGCTGATGACCTTCCGAGTCGAGCTCGCCGCCCGGCTCGGCCTGGATCTCGTACCATTGCAGCCATTCGACGGTCTTGATCCAGCCGATGATGGCGAGCCTGAGCTTGCCGTCCTCGGAGACCAGGATCGGCGTGTCGCTGCGGCTGGTCTTGTCGATGAAGGGCTCTTCCTCGCCGCTGGAGAGCACGCGTTCGATCGAGATGTCGAGCGCCTGCGACAGCCGCCAGATCGTCGCGAGCGTCGGGTTGGTCTCGTTGCGCTCGATCTGGCTGATGATCGACTTCGCCACGCCCGATTGCTCGGCGAGTTCCGAAAGCGAGAGATTATAGGCCTTGCGCAGGCGCTGAATCGTCTTTCCGAGTTGCCCGGAGACGATCTGGGCCCCGGATTCAAGCTCCCGGCCCCCGCGCTCCTTGGTCTCGATACCCATGCGTTTTGACCGTCTTACCTGTCTGTCGTTTGCGGAGGCGAACGATTGTTTGTCTAAGCGGACAATGCCCGTTCCTGATGCAAGCGGCAAGTTCCTGATGCAAGCGGCAAGCCGAAGCTCGCGGTTGCGCCGGCCTCAGGTGGTGCGCGTCGACCCGACTTCGCGCTGCTCGCGCCGGAGCAGGCCGAGCTGCTGTTCGCGCAGGATCACATAGATGCCCGAGGTGATGACGATCGTCGCGCCGATCAGCACGGCGGTCACCGGCCACTCGCCGAAGACGAACCAGCCGATCGCGACCGCCCAGAGCATGGTCGAGTATTCGAATGGGGCGATCAGCGAGGCGTCGCCATAGCGATAGGCCTGGACGAGGAAGATCTGGCCGAGGCCGCCGAGAATGCCGATCGCCAGCATCATCGCTGCATCCTGGAGGTTCGGCATGTGCCAGCCGAACATCGCAGTGGAGAGCCCGAGCGCGCTGGTCATCAGCATGAAATAGAACACGATCGCGCCGGTGCCCTCGCTGCGGGTCAATTGCCGGACCTCGATCGAGGCGAAGGCAGAGCAGCAGGCGCCGGCCAGGCCGATCGCCGCGCCGAAGGCCGGCCCGGGAGCAAGCCCCTTGCCGACGCCGCTGATATAGGGCGAGAGCATGATCAGCACGCCGGCGAAGCCGATCGTAACCGCGCTCCAGCGATAGATCCGCACGCGCTCCTTCAGGATGACGGCGGCCAGCACGACGACGGCGAGCGGCGCGGCATAGCCGATCGCGATCGAATCGGAGAGGGGGAGGAACTGCAGCGAGGCGAAGCCGCAGAACATGCCGGTCGAGCCGATGACGCCACGCTTGAGATGGCCGCGCAGATTGCTGGTCCTCAGCGAGGTGACGACGCCGCCTTGCCAGGCGAGCCAGATGAGCAGGGGAATCAGGGCGAAGAAGGATCGCACGAAGACGATTTCGCCCGTCGGGTAGCGACCTGCGATCGATTTCACGCCCGCCGCCATCAAGGTGAAGACCAAGGCCGAGAAGAGCTTCAGGCAAATGCCGAGGAGAGGTGACAACGGACCGGCGCTGAGGGAGGGCAGGGAGGGAGGGTCTTGTAGAAGACCGCTCCCTTAGATCATGTCCAGCCCGCGCTTCAAAGCGTCAACTCTGCAACCCTGATAGGCGGCGAGTGGGCTTCTCCATGGCCGCGGGCGCGATGGATCTACGAAGCCCGCAGGCGCTTCAGGTTCTGCCGCGCATAGAAGCCTGCGAAGAGGAAGGTGACGATCCAGCTCACCACGAAGGATATCGCCGCCATGCCGAGAAAGGCGACTGGCGCGGAAATTCCGCTCCTTGCCGCCTGGGCGAGCATGGCCTTGATCGGGTTCGTCCCGCCAAGCAGGGCGTCGACGCCGTAGAGAAACGCTAGTCCCAGGCAGAGATTGAGCACGACCACGGCAATGCCGATCCAGGCCGCGAAGAGCACCCGCTCGCCCGTGGTGAAGACGCGCTGATGGTCTTTCACGAAGCTTTGCACGGGGGCGGTGAGCGCGGCGATCAGAATGATGATGCCCATCGAAGAGGGCAGATCAAAATTCAGCAGGCTCGAAGCCGCGACCGAAATGACGATGCAAAGCAAGTATATGCCGCCGAATACCATCGCATATTTGAGCATTTTCCCGTCTCCGCAGATGTTCGTTCCGGCCATTTTCCGGGGCGGGCGATAGCGAGCCGCCCTAGCGGCGTCAACGACCATGTCTTGTCTGACTCTGGTGTCCTGGCCTGATGGGCTGCTGCTCGGCGGCCATCCTTGTCTCGATGATCGCGGGGATGGCCGGGCGGCGGCTCAGAAACTGCCCCTGAACACGCCGCCGTCGATCAGCAGGTTCTGGCCGGTGATATAGCCGGCATGCTGGCTGGCGAGGAAGGCGCAGACATTGCCGAACTCCTCGGCCGTGCCGAAGCGCCTGGCCGGGATCTCGGCCTTGCGAGCGGCGGCGAAGTCCTCCGGCGTCATGCTCTTGATGGCAGCCATTCGCGCCGTTCCACTCTTGAGCCGGTCGGTGTCGAAGGATCCGGGCAGGACGTTGTTGATGGTGACGTTGGCATGCGCCACCTCGCGCGCCACACCGGAGAGGAAGGCCGTCAGCCCCGCACGCGCCGCCGAGGAGACGTCGAGCCCCGTCAGCGGCGTCAGCACGCTCGCCGAGGTGATGTTGACGATGCGGCCGAAGCGCCGCGCGATCATGCCGTCGACGACACGCTGAACCAGCTCCAGCGGCGTCGCCATGTTCTGGATGACGCCTTCGAGCAGCGCTTCGCGAGACACATCGCGAAACGGTTTCGGCGGAGGCCCGCCATTGTTGTTGATCAGGATGTCGGGCTCGGGCGCCGCCGCGAGCAAAGCGTCCTGCCCAGCGCGTGTCGAAACGTCAGCCACCACGGCGATGACCGTCGCGCCGGTGCTGGCACGAATCTGGCTCGCGGTGGCTTCGAGCGTGGCTGCGTCGCGGCCATTGACCACGACAATGCAACCAGCCTCGGCGAGCGCTTGCGCGCAGCCGCGGCCAAGACCCTTGCTGGAGGCGCAGACGATGGCCGTGCGGCCGGAAATCCCAAGATCCATGATTTTTCTCCGGAAACTAGTTGCCTCGAAAGCGAGCCAGAGCACGGATCGTTGGTTCCGTCATCAAAGCGCAACGCAAATCAGCCAAACGCCGACAGCATCGCAACGGAACGGGCAAGCGGGCATGAGCGACGATGACGAGGCGAAGCAGGTTCGCAGCATCTTCATCTCCGATCTGCATCTCGGCACGCGCGGCGCACAGGCCGATCTCGTGCTGGAATTCCTGCGCGCCTATGACGCGCCGCAGATCTATCTGGTCGGCGACATCATCGATGGCTGGCGGCTGAAGAGCGGCTGGTATTTCCCCCAAGCGCATAACGACGTCATCCAGAAGCTGCTGCGCAAGGTGCGCAAAGGCTCGAAGCTGATCTACGTCACCGGCAATCACGACGATTTCCTGCGGGACTTCGCTGGCCTGCAGTTCGGCGGCATCACGCTGGTCGACGAGATCATCCACGAGACCGCCGACGGCAAGCGCCTGCTCGTGATCCATGGCGATCTGTTCGACCTCGTCGTGCGCAACGCCAAATGGCTCGCGCTGATGGGCGACTGGGCCTACACGGTCGCGCTTGCCTGCAACACCGTCGTCAACAAGGTGCGCCGCCGGCTGCACCTGCCGCATTGGTCGCTCTCGGCCTGGGCCAAGCTCAAGGTCAAGAATGCGGTCAACTATATCGGCGAGTTCGAGACCTGCCTGGCTGCCGAGGCGCGCAGGCACCATGCCGACGGCGTGATCTGCGGGCATATCCACCACGCCGCGCATCGCGAGATCGAGGGCCTGACCTATATCAACACCGGCGATTGGGTCGAAAGCTGTACCGCCTTCGTCGAGCACCATGACGGACGCTTCGAGATGATCCGCTGGCCACAATACCGACTGAAGGGCGAGGCACCGGTGCCGGTCGTCGTCAAGGTGCGCCCGGAGCCGGCAGCCGCGCTCGTCGAGGCCGCGTGATGCGCCTGCTGATCGCGACGGATGCCTGGCGCCCCCAGATCAACGGGGTCGTCAGGTCGCTGGAGCGGATGTTCGAGGCGGGGCCTGCCTTCGGCGTGACGCCGCAGGTGCTAACGCCGGAAGGCTTTCGGCAGATCGGCTTGCCGACCTATCCCGATATCAGGATCGCGCTGGCGACGCGCCGGGCGGTTGCCGCGCGGATCGCGGAGTTCAAGCCGGACCATATCCACATCGCCACGGAAGGACCGATCGGCTGGCTGACGCGTGCCGTCTGCCTGGCCCAGAAGCGGTCCTTCACGACGAGCTACCACACGCGCTTTCCGCAATATGTCGCGGCGCGCTGGCCGATTCCCGAAAGCTGGAGCTACCGCTTCCTGCGTCGGTTCCATGGTCCGGCCGAGGCGATCATGGTGTCGACGGCGTCGGTCGAGGCCGAGCTCAGACAGCATGGCTTCGAGAAGATCGTGCGCTGGGGGCGCGGCGTCGATCTCGGGCTGTTCCATCCGCGCCCGGTGAGCGTGCTCGACCTGCCGCGGCCGATCTTCCTCAGCGTCGGGCGGGTTGCCGTCGAGAAGAACCTCGAGGCCTTCCTCTCCTTGCGCTTGCCCGGCAGCAAGGTGGTGATCGGCGACGGGCCGGCGCGGGCCGATCTGCAGCGGGCTTATCCGGACGCGCATTTCCTCGGTACGCGCGAGGGCGAGGATCTGGCCTCGATCTACGCCTCCTCCGACGTCTTCGTATTTCCGAGCCTGACCGACACCTTCGGCATCGTACTGCTCGAGGCGGCGGCCAGCGGCCTTCCGGTCGCGGCCTTCCCGGTTCAGGGGCCGAGCGATGTCTTCGCAGGCAGCGGGGCTGCCGTGCTGAGCGAGGATCTGCGGGCGGCGGCGCTGGCGGCGCTGCGCATCCCGCGTGAGATCTGCCTGGAGCTTGCCTCGCATTACAGCTGGCGCCGCAGCGCCGAGCAGTTCTACGGGCATATCCAGCGGGTGGCGCAGCCGCCGGGGCAGGCGCTGCGCAACGAGCCGCCCTGCGCGCCCCTGCAGAGCGTCACAACCTTCGCGAGCGTGCGTCCCGCGGAAGGGCCTGTGCCGGAGCGTCTGCGGGCTTGAGTTCGGTGCGGAACTGATCGCGCCGCTCATGGATCGAGGCGATGACGAGGCCCATCGGCACGCCTAGCCCGACCAAAGCCGCTTCCGAGAGCTGCAGGCTCGCCTCGATCGTCTCGGGAACCGCATCGTTGACGCCGAGCTGGTAGAGATGGCGGGCATGGCTGGCGTCGCGGGCACGGGCGACGATCACCAGATCGGGCCTGAGCGTGCGCGCGGCCAGCACGGTCGCATCGACCGCGCGTGGATTGTCGAGGGTCACGATCAGCGCCGTCGCCTCGTCGAGGCCGCTGAGACGCAGGAAGTCCAGATTCGCGGCATCACCGTAGAAGACGGGCCGGCCGGCCCTGCGTTGGGTTGCGACCAGCGCAGGGTCGAAATCGATCGCGATATAGGGCTTGCCGTGCTCGTCCAGCATTGCGCCGACGAGCCGGCCGACGCGGCCGCAGCCGACGACGATGGCACGCGCCGAATGATCGTCCGGCGGCAGCACCTTGGCCTCGTCGGGCAGGGTCGAGGGCACGGCCAGTCGCTGCGACAAAGCCCTGGCCAGCCGGGCCAAGAGCGGCAGCACCACCATGGTCAGCGAGACGGCGGCCAGCACGAGACTCTCCGCATTCTGCGAGAGCAGCTTGGCCGAGACCGCGCCGCCGAACAGCACGAAGGCGAACTCGCCGCCGGGCCCGATCATGATCGCGGTTTCGAGCGCGGTCGCGCGTGACAGCCTGAACCGGCGCGCCAGCCCGAAGACGAGCAGGGATTTCGCCGCGAACAGGCCGATCGCGATGCCCAGGATGGCGAAGGGGTGGGCGGCGAGATCGGCCGGGTTCACGCCCATGCCGACGGTGAGGAAGAACACGCCGATCAGCAACGATTTGAACGGCTCGATCGTGACCTCTATGGCGCGGCGATACTCCGTCTCGGCCAGGAGCAGGCCGGCGATGAAGGCGCCCAGCCCCATCGACAGGCCGGCGGCTGCGGCGATCAGGCCGGTTCCGAGCGCGACCAGCAATGTCGCCGCCATGAAGCTCTCCGACGAATCGGTCGAAGCGACCAAGCGAAACAGCGGCCGCAGCGCCAGCCGGCCGATCACCACGATGGCGGCGATCGCTCCAAAGGCCTGGACCAGGGCCTGGGCGAGGCCCGCCAGCAGGGAGCCGCCATCGGCTTGCGCACCGAGCACGCTGACCAGGAAGAGCAGCGGGATGACGGCGATATCCTGGCAGAGCAGGATGGCGAAGCTGGCGCGGCCGGCCGACGAGGTCATGCGGCGCTTGGCCGAGAGCAATTCGACGACCATGGCGGTCGATGACAAGGCGAGGCCGAAGCCGATGATGAGCGAGGCCGCCGCCGGTTGCCCAAGCCAATAGGCCACTCCGCCGATGACGCCGCCCGAGAGCGCGACCTGGCCTAGTCCGAGGCCGAAGACGAGCCGGCGCATGGTCATCAGGCGCTCGAAGGACAGCTCGAGCCCGATGACGAAGAGCAGGAAGGCGACGCCGAGTTCGGCCGGCCCTGCCAGGGCTTCGGCCTTCGCCACGGTGATGCTGCTCAGCAGTGGGACCGAGGAGGCGAGCCCGCCGAGGCCGAAAGGCCCCAGCAGTGCGCCGCAAGCCATGAAGGCGACGACCGAATTGACCTTGAATCGCTTGGCGAAGGGCACGATGACGCCGGCCGTGGCGAGCACGACGATGGCGTCCTTATAGACGGAAGGGTCGACAGTTCCGGCCACGTCAGTCCTTGCGAGTCGGCGGTGAGAAGAGGCCCGGGAGCTTGCGGGTTACGCGACGGCAATACAACCGCCGGAGGCCCGCGATCATGCAGGAACTAGGCTTTGCGCATGCGGCGTTACGCCCCGTGATTCATGAAGGACTTCACGGGAAGCGGGTTTCCGGTTTCGGCGATCCTGCGCTAGCGTCTGCGGCATCTTTCAAAGGGATCGACGATGCGTTTTGCAGGCACTGAGAACTACGTCGCGACCGAGGATCTGACGGTTGCCGTCAATGCCGCGATCCGGCTGGAGCGACCGTTGCTGGTCAAGGGCGAACCCGGCACCGGCAAGACGGTGCTGGCGGAGGAGATCGCGGCCGCGCTGGGCGCACCGCTGATCACCTGGCACATCAAATCGACCACCAAGGCGCAGCAGGGGCTCTATGAATACGATGCGGTCAGCCGGTTGCGCGACAGCCAGCTCGGCGATGCGCGCGTCTCCGACATCGCCAACTACATCAAGCGCGGCAAGCTCTGGGAGGCCTTCGTCTCGGCCGAGCGGCCGGTGCTGTTGATCGACGAGATCGACAAGGCCGATATTGAGTTCCCCAACGACCTGCTGCTCGAGCTCGATCGCATGGAGTTCCATGTCTACGAGACCGGCGAGACGATCAGGGCGGCGCGGCGGCCGGTGATGATCATCACCTCCAACAACGAGAAGGAATTGCCCGACGCTTTCCTGCGGCGCTGCTTCTTCCACTACATCCGCTTCCCCGATGCGCAGACGATGCAGGCAATCGTCGAGGTGCATTTCCCCGGCATCAAGAAGCGGTTGATGGAGGAGGCGCTGAAGCTGTTCTTCGAGGTGCGCGAGGTTCCCGGCATCAAGAAGAAGCCTTCGACCTCGGAATTGCTCGACTGGCTCAAGCTTCTGCTTGCCGACGAGATGACGCCCGAGATGCTGCGCGAGCGCGATCCGCGCAAGCTGATCCCGCCGCTGCATGGCGCGCTGCTCAAGAACGAGCAGGACGTCTCGCTGTTCGAGAAGCTCGCCTTCATGACGCGGCGGGAGAGCCGCTGAGGCGGTTCAGCCGAGCCCCAGCAACGGCCGTGCCCGCAGAGCCGCGACAAGCGCGATCGTGGTGACGACGGCATAGGCGGTCGAGACTAAGCCGAGCGCTACGAGACCGGCTCTGGCCTGCCTCATTGCCAGCCAGAGCAGCAAGCCGATTGCAGGAATGATCTGCAGCGCGTGCAGCCCGAAGAAATGCGCGATGCGCAGATCCCCGATCGCCAGCGACCAGCCGAAGAACGGAACGGCCGGATGCGGGGCTGGTTGCGTGCCGACATAGTGACCGGTGGCGCTCGAGCCGAGGAGGGCGCCGCTCAGCAGGCCGAAGACGCAGGTGAGGGCGAGGCCGGCGACGAGTGACCAGCGCACGACCTCTGGCATCGGCGCGGAGTCACGGCGAGCAAGCCCATAGGCGAGGAAGCCGGGCGCGACCGTGAACATCACCGCGCCCACGCCCATCAGCGTGTAGAGCACTGCGCCGAGCGTGCTGTCGCTGTTGTAGTGCGAGGCTTCCACACGCGAGGCGCGCCAGGCGATGTAGAGCACTTCGAGGATGATCGGCACGATCACCGGCCAGACGATGTAGCGCCCGGCCCATGTGGTACGGAAGCGTTCGCTGGCGAGCGGCAGGAACAGCGCCAGCGTCAGCAGATAGAAGGCAACCGAGACCTCGAATTTCAGCGGCTTGATCCAGGTATCGACGCCTTGGAATTGTCTGATGTCGATCAGCCAGGCGAAGACGGTCGGCACGGCCAGGGCAAGCATGGCGAAGGCGGCGACGGTGAGGCGCGGCTCGAGTTCGAGATCGGGCAGCCAAGCCGGAAGGCGGGCCTGGAGACGGGCGATCCGGTCCTCTCGCGCCAGGCGAAAGCAGGTCTCCAGCAGCAGAAATGCGAGGTAGCCGATCGGCCCGAACAGGAAGGTCATCAGCAGCACCGGCACCATCAGCAGATGCGGGATCGCCTCCTCCTGCGAACGGCGCAGGATCCAGTTGCCGAGAAAGAGGTCGAAGGCGAGATAGTGCAGCCAGCCGGCGAGCAGCAGCGGCCTGGAGGCGAAAAGCCCGGCGACGCCGTCCAATGAAGAGAAATCCCCCTTCGCCTCGCTCCAGAACACGGCGATCAGCACGAAGTAGCCGAGCGACAGTACAGCTGGAATCATGGTGCCGGCGAGGATCGCGGAGAGGCCGCGCCAGCGCGGCAGCAGGAGAAGGGCGAGCCAGCCCAGGATCGCCAGGCGGGAACCCAGCATGAAGGCGTCGTCGAGCGTCACCGGCAGCATCATGTCCTCCATCTGAACGTTGTTAAGTTGCGGCGTCGTGATAAATCGCTATCTTGACGACGTCAAGATTGATTTTGACGATGTTCAGATCGCGAATTGGGAATGACGAAGATCGAGGCTGGCTCCGCTCGCGGCGGCTATCACCATGGTGACCTCAGGCAGGCGATGATCACGGCTGCCGAAGCCGTGCTGGCCGAGAAGGGCCTGGCCGGATTCACGCTGCGCGAATGCGCGCGCCGGGCGGGGGTCTCGCCAGCCGCGCCGGCGCATCATTTCGGCAATCTCACCGGCTTGCTGACGGCGATCGCGACGCTCGGCTTCGATGGCCTGTCCGACGCGATGGAGGTGGCGGCCGAGGCTGCCTCGCACCGCGCGAACGGCAACAGGATGGCTGCGATCTGTGATGCCTATCTCGCAACTGCGCTCGACAAGCCCGGGCGGTTTCGCGTCGTCTTCGGCCAGATGGGGTTGAATTGGGAGGAGCCTGCGTTCAAGCGCGCGGCCGGCCGCGCTTTCGGCATCCTGGTGCGCGAAACACGCCACGAACTGGGCCACGAGAGTGGAGAAGATCTGCTCGCCCGCCATCCGCCGAGTTTCGCCGGCGAGCCCGACCTCGCGGCGATCCTGTTCGTCTGGTCGGTGACGCATGGCTTCACCACGCTCATGATCGACGCTCAGCTCGATTTCCTGGCGGAGGAGGGAGGCCGCGAGGCGCTGCTCGCGCTCTATTCGCGGCAGCTCGTGGCGATCCTGATCGCGGCGTTGCGGACGCTCGATCCGCTGCAGCCGGAAGCTCTCGCAAAACCGCGGGGGGATGGTTAGGTTGCGCAGATGCGACGCCTCATGCTCCTGCGCCATGCCAAGTCGAACTGGCCCACCGGGGTGGCCGATCGTGAGCGCCCGCTCGCGACACGTGGACGCGAGGCGGCCCCTGTCATGGGGCGCTATCTCGCCGATGAGTTGCTGCTGCCCGACCTCGTGCTGATCTCGCCGGCACGGCGCACGCTGGAGACCTGGGATCTGGTGGCGGCGATGCTGCCGGAGAAACCGGCGAGTCATATCGAGCCGCGCATCTACGAGGCCAAGATGGAACGCCTGCTGCACACCACGCAGGAGGTCGATCCC
Source organism: Allobosea sp. BE125 (assembly GCF_031456075.1). Lineage (NCBI taxonomy): Bacteria > Pseudomonadati > Pseudomonadota > Alphaproteobacteria > Hyphomicrobiales > Alloboseaceae > Allobosea > Allobosea sp. BE125. Next base: position 264,881 of record NZ_JAVDTY010000008.1, on the reverse strand, counting down.
GGCGTCCGCACGCTGCTGATGATCGGTCACAACCCCGGCTTCGAGGAGCTGGCGGCGATGCTGGCCGGCCATGGCGACCGCTACGCCTCGGCACGGATGAGCCAGAAATATCCGACCTGCGGGCTCGCCGTGCTTGATTTCGCGATCGAGGACTGGCGCGATCTCGGCCCGCGCGGCGGCCGGCTCGACCGTTTCGTCACGCCAGCATCCTTGGGCGAAGGCCCCGACGAGTGAGGGATGGCTCGATCCATCCACCGGAGCGGCCGTCTGACGCGACCGTCTGCGCTTCCGGTGCTCTCGGACAGATGTCCGCTCCGCTCCGGTTCTCGACGGCCGCGCCAGCCTGCTCGCCCCGCCGGCGTATCGAGCCATCCCTGCCTCGCATGCCAATCCGCGTTTGCTCATGAGCCAGCCCTCCTATCTCGACGAGGCCCGCAACGCCGCGCTTGCCTTTGGCGACAGCCTGCTTGGCCTGGCGCGGCCGCGCCTGCGGCTGGGCGTCACCGGCCTGTCGCGCTCGGGCAAGACCGTCTTCACCACGGCGTTGATCCAGAACCTGATCGAGGGTGCGAAGCTGCCGGTGCTGAAGGCTGCGACTGAGGGGCGGATCGCGCGGGTCAGGCTGGTGCCGCAGCCCGATCCCGATATTCCGCGCTTTCCCTATGAGGCGCACCGCGCTGCGCTCAACGGTCCCGAACGGCGCTGGCCCGATTCGACGCGGCGGATCTCCGAATTGCGCGTCGAGATCGACTATGAGCGCGCCGCCGGCTGGTTCAAGGGACCGGCGACGCTGACGCTCGACATCGTCGACTATCCCGGCGAATGGCTGCTCGATCTCGCCTTGATGGGCCAGGACTACAAGGCCTGGTCGGTCCAGGCCGTGGCCGATGCGCGCAAGCCGCATCGCCGTGCCGTCGCCTCAGGCTGGCTTGCGGACCTGGCCGGGCGCGATCCGGCGGGGCCGGCCGACGAGCTCGCGGCGGAAGCGGCGAGCATCGTCTTCAAGACCTATCTCGCGGCGCTGCGGGCCGATCCCGAGGCGGTCGCGGTGACGCCGCCAGGGCGCTTCCTGATGCCGGGCGATCTCGAAGGCTCACCGGCGCTGACCTTTGCGCCGCTCGACCTCGGGCATGACACCGAGCCTTTGCCCGGTACGCTGGCCGGGCTGATGGCCGAGCGCTTCGAGGCCTATAAGCGCGTCGTCGTGGCGCCGTTCTTCCGCGATCATTTCGCCCGCCTCGACCGGCAGATCGTGCTGGTCGATGCGCTGGCGGCGCTCGATGCCGGCGCGCCGGCCCTGGCCGATCTGGAGACGGCGCTAGGACAGGCGTTGGCGGCCTTCCAGGTCGGCCGCAATTCCTGGCTGTCGAGCTGGTTCGCGCCCCGGATCGAGCGGGTGCTCTTCGCCGCGACCAAGGCCGACCATATCCACCATGCCAGCCATGACCGTTTGGCGGCGGTGATGTCGCATCTCGTGGCGAGGGCGGCCTCCCGGGCGCAAGGAGCGGGTGCACGGGTCGAGTCGATGGCGCTCGCCGCCGTGCGCGCGACGCGCGAGGTCCGGATCAAGGAAGGGCGCGACGAATTGCCGGCGATCGCCGGCGTGCCGGAGGCTGGCGAGGAGATCGGCGAGGAGATCTTCGACGGCGTGGCGGAGGCGGCGATCTTTCCGGGCGAGTTGCCGGAGCGCCCCGAGGCGATCTTCGATCCGGCAGTGCGCTGGCAGATTCGCGCGCCGCGCTTCCGGCCGCCTCTGGTCGCGCCCGATGCCGGCGGGCGGACCCGGCCACCGCCGCAGATCCGGCTCGACCGGGCGCTCGAATTCCTGATCGGGGACAAGCTCGCATGAAGGAGCTTCTGTCATGACGGGCAAGGCGCCCCGCGCGGTTCGGCTGGATCCACAACCGCCGGATGCGGGTGGCGACGGGGCTATCCGGGAAATCAACGTCGCCATTCTGCCCGAGAGCGAGCCCTTCGATGCCGCCGAGCCGACTGCCGCTCCCGTGGCGCGGCGGCGTTTCTCCTGGGGCAGCGTGTTCGTCGCCGGCCTGTCGGGGTTCCTGACGCTCGCGGTCGGCGTCTGGGTGGAGAACACCGTTACTGCGCTGATGACGCAGAACCCGGTGCTCGGTTATGCGGCGCTGGTTTGCGCCGGTTTCGCCGCGCTTGCACTGTTGGTGATGCTGGCCCGCGTCCTCAGCGACATCCTGCGCGAGCGCAAGGTCGAGGCGCTGCGCCTGCGCGCGACGGCTCTTCTCGCGGGAGGCAGCACCGGCGAGGCCAAGGCGATCGCCGGCGAACTCAAGGCGCTTTACGCCTCGCGTCCGGAAACGGCGAAGGGCCGGGCTGCGCTCGACGAGGCGCTGCCGCAGCTCTTCGCGGCGCGCGACGTGCTGGCCATCGCCGAGCGCAGCCTGATGGCTCCGCTCGACCTAGCCGCCCAGGCGCAGATCGCGCAGGCCGCGCGGCGCGTTTCGCTGGTCACGGCGGTGAGCCCGCGCGCTCTGGTCGATATCATCTTCGTGCTCGTCGCCTGCGCCAGGCTGCTGCGTTCTATCGCCGGCATCTATGCCGGCAGGCCTGGCGCGCTCGGCCTGTTGCGATTGGCGCGTCAGGTCCTGGGCCATCTCGTCGTCACCGGCGGCATCGCGGCCGGCGATGCGGTGATCCAGCAAGTAGTCGGGCAGGGGCTCGCGGCCAGGCTCTCCGCCAAGCTGGGCGAGGGCGTGCTGAACGGGCTTCTGACCGCCCGCATCGGGCTGGCGGCACTGGCGGTGTGTCGGCCGCTGCCTTTCGTCGAGGCGCGGCCGCCATCCCTATCGGATGTCGCCGGCGATCTGTCGGGCTGGCGCGGCGCCGGCGCTGAGAGCTGAGCGCAGCCCGGCAAACATTGCCGGGCTGCGGCGGTTTTGCCCGGTCGAAACCGCCGCGCTACGTTTCGGAAACCATCCAAGTCTTTGACGAATAAGGCTCAAACGCATGGCACAGGCCATGCAGATCAAACCTCGATGTTGTGGGGCGCCCATCGTGCGCCAGTCGAGGTGAGGTTGCCATGGGTGTTTTCAGTGCGTTGACGACGGCGGTGTCGGGTCTTCAGGCGCAGTCCTACGCGCTGGAAAACATTTCCGGCAACATCGCCAACTCGCGGACGGCCGGGTTCAAGCGCGTCGATACGACCTTCTCCGACCTGATCCCGGACTCGGCGCTGAACCGCCAGATTGCGGGTTCGGTGGCGGCCTACAGCCAGGCGACCACGACGATTCAGGGCGATCTTTCGGCGACCAAGATCGACACCAATGCGGCGATAAACGGCGACGGCTTCTTCGTCGTCGACCAGCGCCAGAGCGGGCTTGGCGCCAACACGACCTTCTCCAACTCAAACCTCTACACGCGTCGCGGCGATTTCGATTTCGACGCCAATGGCTATCTCGTCAATGGCGCCGGCTATTTCCTGAAGGGCCAGAAGATCGACACGGTCACGGGGCAGGTGATCGGCAGCGACCCCCAGGTGCTGCGGATCACGCAGGAGCAATATCCGGCGAAGGCGACGACCTCGATCGAGTACAGCGCCAATATCCCGGCCTATCCGGCGACGACGCGCTCCGACAAAACCGTCCCGGGCTCCGAATTGCTTCAGCCGGCTGCTTCATACACGGCCGGAGCGGATCCGCATGCGACGCCGGCCGGCAACGGCGTCGTCATCGGCACCGACCTGACCAATTTCCTGGCCCAGTCGATTCCCGGCGGCCAGGCGACCGTTTACGACTCGCTCGGCAAGGCGACCAGCGTCGATCTGCGCTGGGCCAAGGTCTCCAATGCAGCCGCCGGGCCGCCGGTCGTTACCGACACCTGGAACCTGTTCGTCGCAGAGAACACCAGCGCCACTGGCGCGACGGTGGCCTATCGCAACGCCAATGTGAACGTCACGTTCGACAGCACCGGCAAGATGACGTTGCCCGCGAACGGCAACATCCTGCTGCCGACCATGACGATTGCCGGCACGACGATCAGTTCGGCGGCGAACCCGATCAACCTCACCACCAATGGCGGCATCAGCCTGACGCAGAATGGTGATGTCAGCGGCCAGATCGACGCCCGCAGCATCCGTCAGGACGGCTACACGGCCGGCACGCTCGACCGTGTCTCGATCTCCGCCGCGGGGCAAGTCGTCGGCACCTTCAGCAATGGCCAGGTCAAGGCGCTGGCGCAGATTGCGACCGCTCGCTTCAACGCCGGCAACGCCCTGAAGCGGCTGGATGGCGGCGCTTTCGAGGAGACGATCGAATCCGGGCCGCCGATCGTGGGGCTGGGCACCTCGCAGCTCATCGGCGGCAATGTCGAGCAGTCGAACACCGACATCGCCGACGAATTCTCGAAGATGATCGTCACCCAGCAGGCCTATTCGGCCAACACCAAGGTGATCACCACGGCGCAGGACATGCTGCGCGACGTGTTCGCCATCATCCGCTGAATTCTCGCAAGGAGTTGGCGCGGCCCAGAAGGGCCGCGGGTGACGACAGGAGTTGACGATGGGCCTCAGCACTTCCCTGAACACCGCGGTCGCTGGCCTCAACGCCACGCAGATCGGCATCGGCGTCGTTTCGCAGAACGTCTCCAATGCCGGTACGGCGGGCTATGTCCGCCGTCAGGTCTCGACCACGGACACGCTGGGCGGCAACACTGTCAGCACCGGCAGCACTGCAGTTCAGCGCCTGCTCGATGTCATCGTCCAGCGTCAGCTCTGGCAGGCGAACTCCGGCGCCGCCTATACCTCGACGCGCTCAAATGCGCTGTCGAACCTCGACCAGCTCTTCGGTGCGCCAGGCAGCACGACGGCGCTGGATTCGATCTACAGCAATTTCACCAGCTCGTTGCAGGCCCTGCAGAACGATCCGTCGTCCTACAGCTTGCGCACCAGCGTTCTGGACTCCGCCTCGCAGCTCGCCGGCCAATTGAACACGCTGTCCGACGGCGTGCAGAATCTGCGGACGCAGGCCGAGGCCGGGATCGCCGACGGCGTCACCAAGGTCAACGCGCTGCTGAATTCGCTGACCTCGATCAATGCCAGCATCGTCGGCAAGCCGAATGATACGGGTACGGCCGATCTCAAGGACCAGCGCGACCGGGTTGTCGCCGAGCTTTCTCAGTATGTGGACATCAGGACCAACGAGGACGCGCAAGGTTCGCTGAGCATCACGACGAGCTCGGGCACGCAGCTCTTCGATGGCCGACCCACCGCGACCTTTTCCTTCGATGAGCACCAGGGACTGAGCGCGGGATCGCAGTGGAGCGCGGACCCGACGAAGCGCGGTGTCGGCACCATCACGATGACCGACAGCTCCGGCAACAGCCGGGATGCAATCGCCAATGGCACGTTCCGCTCCGGCGCGATCGCGGCCAATATCGAATTGCGCGACAAGACGCTGGTCCAGGCGCAAGCGCAGCTCGACGAGATCGCCGCGCAGATGTCGAGCGCGCTGTCGGACCGCGAGGTCAAGGGCACGGCCGCGACATCGGGCGCCGCGACCGGCTTCGATGTCGACCTCACCGGGTTGCAGTCGGGCAATACGGTTACCCTCGACTATCAGGTCACGCCGGGCGGGACGACGCAGCGCTTCACCTTCGTGCGGGTCGACTCGGCCGCTTCGCTGCCCCTGCCGGCTTCCGCCAGCGGCGATGCCAACAACCGCGTCGTCGGCATCGATTTCTCCGGCGGCACCGCCTCCGTCGCGGCCCAGATCCAGGCCGCCGTCGGCACGAACTTCACGGTTTCGGGCTCAGGCTCGACGCTCACCATCCTCGATGACGGTGCGGCCGGCACGCGCGACGTCCTCGGCGTGACCGCGCGGCCGACCAATTCGGTGCTGTCCTCGGCGGGCGGCGCGGCGGAGCTGCCCTTCTTCGTCGATGGCGCGCGCGGCAACGCCGCTTATACCGGCTCCTATGACAACGGCTCCCAGCTCGTCGGCTATGCCGGCAGGATCATCGTCAATCCCGCGCTGATCGCCGACCGGTCCAAGCTGGTCACCTATGACACCACGACCGCGGCCGGCGACACGACGCGGCCGCAGCTCATGCTGCAGCGACTGACGCAGAGCCAGCGCGCTTTCACCAATGCGACGGGCTTCGATGGCTCGACCGCGACCAGCAGCCAGACCATCTCCTCCTTCGTCCAGCGCGTGGTCAGCTCCACCGGCCAGGCGGCGGACACCGCCAAGCGCCTCGACCAGGGGCAGCAGGTGGCGCTGGCTTCGGTGCAGAGCCGCTTCCAGGCCACCTCCCAGGTCAGTGTCGACCAGGAGATGTCGACGCTGATCGAACTCCAGACCGCTTACGCCGCCAATGCGCGCATCATCTCGACCATCAAGGAGATGATGGACGTTCTGCTGAGAGTGTAAGGAGGCAACCGATGACCATCAGCTCATATGGCACAGGCGCCTATCGCTCGGCCAAGCCGAACGAATTCGTCGCGACCCGCAACCAGTTCGACGATCTGCAGCGCCAGCTCTCGACGCAGAAGCGCAGTGAGACCTATGGCGATCTCGGCATCGCGCGCGGCACCAGCCTCGATCTTAACGCCAAGATCTCGACCATCGATTCCTGGCTCTCGGGGATCCAGCTCGCCGACGTCAATCTCAACCTCCAGACCCAGGCCGTCCAGAATTTCGCGACGCTGACCAACGAGACCAAGAACGATGTGCGCTCGAACAGCTATGTCGCCAGCGCCAGCGGCCGTTCGGCGCCGCAGCTTCTCGCCGAGGAAAAGTTCAAACAGACGCTCGATCTGCTCAACAGCAATGTGAACGGGCGCTACCTGTTCTCCGGCCGGACCTCGGACGTTCAGCCGACGGTGAGCTATTCCGAGATGATGGATGGCGACGGGGCAGGGCGCGCCGGGCTGAAGCAGCTGGTCTCGGAGCGCAAGGCGGCCGATCTCGGCACCACGGGGCTCGGACGCCTGACGGCGGCGGGTGCGGGTACAACGGCGACGATCGCCGAGGAGATTCCGGCCCAGCCCTATGGCTTCAAGCTCACCGGCGCCTCGACGGATTCGGCAGCGCTGGTGCCGACTTATACGGCCGGCCCGCCGGCTGATATCGGCGTCAATGTCGTCGGCCAACCTCTGCCGGGCGAGAGCCTGCATATCAAGCTCAACCTGCCTGACGGCACGCAGCAGGATGTGGTCCTGACGGCGCGAGCTACGGGAACGACCGGCAACGCCAATGACAGCTTCGAGATCGGCGTTGACGCCAATGCGACCGCAGTCAATCTGCGCGCCTCGATCAGCGCCGCGCTGGGCACGCAAGCTGCGACGACGCTGTCGGCGGCCTCCACCATGGTCGCGGCCAAGAACTTCTTCGATGGCAGCGTCAGCAACCCGCCTTTGCGCGTGCCGGGCCCACCCTTCAACACCGCGACCGGCGCTCCGGCGCCCGGGACCGCGGCCAACACCGTGATCTGGTATCAGGGCGACGACGGCACGGACCCCGCTCGCAGCACCGCGACGGTGCAGGTCGACAAGAACCAGGTCGTGGGCACCGGCGCGCGTGCCAATGAGGAGGCCTTCCGTGTCGGCCTCGCCCAGTTCGCCGCACTCGCGATCGAGACCTTTCCCGCGACCGACACCAATTCGCAGGCGCGCTATGACGCGCTGACCGAACGGGCGAGCAACAATCTCGGTTTTGGTGGCAGCGTGCAGAAGCCGGCCGAGATCATCACCGAACTGGGCACGGCGCAAAGTTCGCTGGCGGCGGCGAAGGAGCGCAACGAGAGCACGAAGAACTATCTCACGACGGCGGTCTCGGGCGTCGAGAACGTTACGACCGAAGAGGTCGCCACGCAGATCCTGGCGCTGCAGAACCAGTTGCAGGCAAGCTATCAGGTGACCTCGATCCTGTCGAAGCTCTCGCTGACGAATTACCTCTGACGTAGAGAGTATCGTCTACGCGCTGAACCACGCCGTCATTCTCGGTTTGTGCCCTGAGAATTTCATGACGAGAGCGCTCTGGTTTACGAGATGGTCGGGTCAAGCCCCCGCGAGCGCCCGATCGAAAAAGCTCCGTTCATTCAAAGCTTTCCAGCTAGCGGTCACAGAGGAGACAAGCGCGGGAACCCCTCTCCCGGATGGGAGAGGGGCAGGGGTGAGGGTGCGCCCTTTCAGTAGAAGGCGCTGCGGCGCGGTCGCGCCTCAACAATCAGCGGCAGGCTCTCATCCCTGCCCTTCTCCCACACGGGAGAAGGGTTCCCCGCACCCTTCATCCGGCACTTCGCTTCATCTCGCCCGGATGAGGAGCGCTGCACATGATCCGCTCAGGGCCCTCCCAACCGGCACCCGTGGGTCAAGCCCGACCATGATGTGCTGTGGATTCCGGGTCTCTGCTCCGCCCAGGATGACGCTGAGTTTCCGAGCCCGAACAGCATGCTCCAGCGAGCCGTGGCGCCAAATGAAACAGGCGTCGCCTTTGTGGGCGACGCCTATTTTGTTGTCTGCGATGGGGCGAAGACCTGGGGAGCCGCCTCAGCGGCCGCGCAGGCCCGCGGCGATGTCGCGATTAATGTTGATCAGCACGCCGAGTGCTTCTGGAGCAGGTTGGGCGGCGATGCGGAAGGTCTGGTTGAAGATGAAATTCGCCAGGCCGAGGATGTTGCGCTTGATCTCAACCGGAAGTGGATTGTCTTCCGCGATTATGGCCGAGACCAGCAGTGTCCAGAGCTTGCGATTGTAATGCAGTGCTTCGTCGAGATCACGCGCGCGCTCGGTCCAGTCATCGGCGATCGACTGGAGGCGCGTGGCGGCCTTGATCAGCAGGGAGGCTTCGAGTTCGCGAGGAGAGACGGTGGCTTGGGCCGTCTTGGCGGCGGAGGCGTACGCGTTAAACCCGTGTTGCATTCTCGATGAGTTCCGCTTCGTAGGCGATCAGCTTTTTCGCTGCCTTCAGGGCTTTGTACAGATCGCCACTTAAGATGCGGTTATTGATCTCATGAATATGCGACAGAGAACTTGGCGCGGCCTGGACGAAATCGCGCACCAGCTCGAAATAGATGTCGTGCTCGAGCGTCGGATCCTGCGCGAGGTACATGAGCTGGATGGCGAGGTAGATCTTCTTGGCCGGCGTATCGGCACTGGCCGCGGTGAGGATATCCTTCTCGCGCAGGATCGGCGCGTCGCCATCGATGAAGAAGCGCGTGCGCTGCTCATCGTTGCGGATCACCACCTGGCCGATGATGATGCGCTCATTGGGCTTGAGTTCGACCTTGAGGGCCATAGCTGTCCTGCCGTCTGGCTGCGGGAAGGGCGGTCGGGCTGCCGGGCTCTTACTGGAAGAGCCGCAGCACGCCCTGGTCGGCCTGGTTGGCGAGCGAGAGCGCCGTCTGCGAGAGCTGCTGGCGCGTGTTGAGCGCAAGCAGGCTGGCGCCTTCCGCGTTCGAGTCGGCCGAGACAAGGTTGTCGGCGCCGGTCGTCAGCGTGTTGGCCAGGTTCTTGGTGAAGTCCTGCCGGGTCTGGACGACCGAGAGGCTCGAGCCGAGCGTCGAGGAGGTCGAGCGCAGGGAGGTCAGGGCGCCGGTCAGGATGTCCGACATGTTGTTGAGGGCGTTGTCGTCCTGGATGTTGAACTGGCCGGTCACGGTCGTGCCGCTGACGGCCTGCAGGATACCGAGATTGGCGGCGGTGATGGTTTCGCCCTGGACGTCGAGCTTGGCCTGGTTGCTGCCGGTCTTCTCATTGAAGATGATCGAGAGCTTGTCACCGGAGAGCAGGTTCTTGCCGTTGAACCCGGCATCCTTTGCCAATTGGTCGATCTGTTTGGTCAGGTCGTTGAACTGGTTGATCAGGTTGGTGCGGACGGTGGAGTTGCCCGCGCTCGCCGCGATACCGGTGTTCGCTGTCGTCAGGGGCAGGCCGAGCACGGTGTTCTGGCTCAGGGTGTCGCTCTGCGAATTGGCGAGAGCTGTGGCGGCAGTCGCATTGGCGGCAATACCGATCTGCAACGTGCCCGAGCCGGTGCCCGTGACGTTGAGCTTGCCGCTGCTATCGACCGAGGCGTTGGCGATGCCGGAGCGGTTGATCTCGTTGACGACGTCGCGAACCGTCGAGGTTGCCGTAAGGGTCGTCGAGACGAAAGTGGTGTTGCCGGCCTTGATCGACAGGGTGATGTTGCCGGCGCTCAGACCGAGCGACGCATCCGTGGTGACGCCGGTCGTCGAATTATAGCTTGCAGGAGCCTCTGTTCCGCCGAGCGTGGTGTCGAGCGCCAAATCCTTCGCGCTCTTGTTGCCAGTATAGATACCGCCGCCGATCTTGCCGAGGAGGGTCGCCGGAGGCGTTCCGCCGCTGCTTGTGCCGCCGATAGCGCTCGGCCGGTTGGCCGCCGCGTCTGCCTGCGCCTGCTTGATGGTCGATTGCAGCGACGAAACCAGCTTGCTGATCGCATCGATGCCCTGGGAGGCCGCCGTGATGGTCTGGATGCCGTTCGAGATGCCGTCCAGCAGGCCGGTCAGCGCGTTCGAGCGGTCGTTCAGGCCCAGCGAGGTGAAGTAATTGACCGGGTTGTCGATGGCCGAATTGACCTTCTTGCCCGTGGAGAGCCGGTTCTGGATCACGGACTGCTGGTCGCGGGTCTGCTGGAGAGTCAGAAGATTCTGCCTGACGCCACTGGTGAGAATCGGATTGGCCATCGTTCGGTCCCCTACAGCGCGATTCAGCGCTTGCGCGGTTTGCTCTGGACCGAAAATGCTTTGTTAAGGATAATAAAACGTTAATAGCGCGGTGTTTCCCGGCGTTTCTCGTCGGCTTTTGCGGGAGCCCCCATTTCGGGCGTGCCAATGGAAAAGGCGGCGGAGCTTTCGCTCCGCCGCCTCTTGTCTTCGGCCCACATTCTGTGGGCAAGCCCGCTTCTGCGGACGAAGGATCAGAACAGACGCAGGATCGCCTGGTCGGCTTGGTTCGAGAGCGACAGAGCCGTCTGGGACAGCTGCTGGCGGGTCTGCAAAGCAAGCAGGTTGGCGGCTTCCTGGTTGGTGTCGGCTGTGACGAGGTTGTCGGCGCCGGCAGTCAGGGTGTTCGACAGGTTCTTGGTGAAGTCCTGGCGGGTCTGCACCGTCGACAGGCTGGCGCCCAGCGACGAGGAGGTCGAACGCAGCGTGGTCAGCACGTTCGTCAGGGTGTCCGCGGCGTTCGAAAGCGAGGTATCGTTCTGGATGTCGAAGCTGGTCGTCGTGTCAGACGAGCCAGCCTGAAGGATACCCAGGTTCGCGGAGGTGACAGTCGAGCCCTGCACGTCGAGCTTCGACTGGTTCGAGCCGGTCTTTTCGTTGAAGACGATCGACAGCTTGTCGCCGGTCAGCAGGTTCTTGCCGTTGAAGCCGGAGTCTTTGGCCAGCTGGTCGATCTGCTTGGTCAGATCGTTGAACTGGTTGACCAGGTTCGAGCGGACCGCCGAATTGGTAGTCGCGGTGACGCCGGTTGTGGCGAAGGCCGCGGTCAGGCCGATCTTGGCGTTGTCGTTCGTTGCAGTGAGCGAAGCCGCGACCGCGGTGGCGCTATCGACGGCGCTTGAGGCGAGGCCGACCTTGAGCGTGTCGGAGCCCGAACCGGTGACGGCCAAGTGACCACCGTCATCGATCGTCGCCGTGGCGATGCCCGACTTGTTGATCTCGTTGACGAGATCGCGAACCGTAGACGTGCCGGTCAGGGAGGTCGACGTGAACGTCGTATTGCCCGCGCTGATCGTCAATGCGACGTTCGCTGCAAGGCCGAGCGCGCCGTCAGCGCTCGCGGTAGCGAGTGCTTCAGTGCCACCGAGTTTGGTGTCGAGAGCAACGTCCTTGGCCGATTTTGTTCCAACGGCGCCGCCGCCGATCTTGCCGCTGACCGTGGCCGTCGTGGAACTCGTAGCGCCGGTCTGCGTCGGACGGTTGGCGGCAGCATCGGCCTGAGCCTGCTTGATGGTCGACTGCAACGACGACACCAGCTTGTTGATGGCGTCGATGCCCTGCGAAGCGGCGGTGATCGTCTGAATGCCGTTCGAGATGCCGTCGAGGTTCTTCGTCAGCTGCGAAGCGCGGTCGTTCAGGCCGGCAGCGGTGAAGAAGTTGACCGGATCGTCAACGGCAGAATTGACCTTTTTGCCGGTGGAGAGGCGGTACTGCGCCTGGCCGGCGCTGGACTGGACCGAGGAGAGCGAGCCGAGTGCGGCGCGAACGCCAGAGGAGAGCGAGATGGTGGACATGTGACTAATACCCTTCTGGGATGATGCCTTCTGGCGTCGCGATCATTCTGGCCGCGACACCGGGACACTCATCCGCCAGCTCGTAACAAGCGGTAAATTTCTGCCGTCAAATTGTGCAGGAACGCGCTCAAGGCTGGGCGTGGTTAACTAGATGTCAATTCCGTTCGGACGTGAACCTCGGTCCGCGGACAGGCCCAAACGAAAACCGCCCGCGTGGAGGCGGGCGGTTCAAACGGGGCTCGTTCCTGGCGGTCTGGTCAGGCGGTGCGTTCGACGGAGTGCGCCGCGGTCTCGCTGGCCTCGCGGGCAAGCTCGGCGAGCTGGCGGTTATAGATGCGCAATTTCAGCGTCGCCTCGTCTGGCACCTGCTCCGTCGTCTCGCCCGTCTGCATGTCCTTCCTCTGCAGAACGAGGCTGCGCGTCAGCGGCTCGATATAGAGGCGGCTCTCGACCACGTCGCGCGGGGCCTGCTCGCTTTGGCGGTTGGCGGCGCTGCGGTCGGGGCTCGTCTGAGCCTTGCGATCCTGCGTGCGGATTTCGATCCGGACGGCTTCGCCCGCCGACTGGACCGTCTGCTCTGGCGGCAGCTCGACCGTGACGCTGCCTTTGGCCGCGACGACGTCGGAGCGCGGAATGATGTTGACGCCGGCTACTCCCGTTACCCTCGGTGCGTTGCCAAGATCCATAGCTTCACTCCTTCTGGAGCCTATCACGGCGCCGATGCGCCGCGTCCCGTAGCAAGGTCGACGCAGGACATGCCGCGCCAGCTGCGCAATATTGCAGCTAAGCTTGAATTTGACGTTAGGGAATTAGGTAAATATTGATGGTTTACGTGGCAGCCGCTTCAGAGGCGCCGCGAAACCACCAAAGGCCCGGAGTTGGGGCGCGCGAAGACTCCGGCGCCGACCGTGGAGGCCGGGCCGTAGCCGGCGGCGCGGGTGGGCTTGCCGGCATCGCTCGCGAGATCGCGGACGATCGATTCCGAGACCGCACGGGCCGTGGCCAGGACGAGCTGATTGATGTCGATCAGCGCCTGGAAACCGACATGGGCGAGCTTGAGCCGCGTGACCTGGTCGGGTGCGAACCGCGCGAGCGCGACCGCATTGAGCTTCACCTGCTCGACGCCGCGCATATAGATGCCGGCGAGCTCGGCCTTGCGCGGCTCGCGCGTCATCGCCTCGGACAGGCGCCCGGCGCGGACGAGCTCGGTCTCCTCGCCGACGATATGGGACAAGGCGCTGAGCGCCTCGAGCACCGCCTCGATCAGCGCGCGGGCTTCGAGGGGGCTCGCGATGCGCGGGCGCTCGTCGAGGATGCGCTTAGCCACCGACATGCGTCGCTCCGCTGCTCTGCTCCTGGACCTTGAGCAGGTCGCGCATGATCTGGTCGGACAGGCCGACGCCGCCGGCCTTCTGCAGCTGCTTGGCGTATTGCTGGCTCAGCATCGACTTGTAGATGCCGCCGCCGGTGCCGTTCTCGCCCAGCGGCCCCTCGGTGCCCTCGGGGGTGGCGAGGAGGCGCTCGGTGGTCTGTTCGAGGAAGACCGTCTCGAAGTCGTCGGCCTGCTTCTTGGCTTTGGCCTTGGCGGGATCAAGCGCGTTCTTGACGCTGCCGAGAACGCTGCCGGCCGTGTTCAGCGCCAGCTTGGCGGCGGGGATTGCAAGAGCAGCAGTCATCACATCACCTCGATTTCTGCCTGGAGGGCGCCGGCCGTCTTGATGGCCTGGAGAATGGAGATCAGGTCGCGCGGGCCGATGCCGAGCGCATTGAGGCCGTCGACGAGCTCGGCCAGCGTCACGCTCTCACGGACGAGCGCCAGCTTGTTGCCGCCTTCGGTATCAACCTTGACGTTGGACCGCGGCACCACCGTGGTCTCGCCGCGGCTGAGCGGGGCGGGCTGGCTGACCTGCGGCGCCTCGCTGATCGTGACCGTCAGGTTGCCCTGCGCCACGGCGACGGTGGAGACGCGGACATCCTTGCCCATCACGATGATGCCGGAGCGCTCGTCGATGACGATGCGGGCAAGCTGGTCGGGCTCGATCTTGAGCTGCTCGATGTCGGTGAGCATCCGGATCATGTTGCCTTGGAAGCGCGGCGGGATCTGGAGCACGATGGTCGAGGGATCGGTGGGCTCGGCCGCATCGCCGCCGAGGAAGTCGTTGATGGCGGCCGCCACCCGGCGCGCCGTCGTCAGATCGGGATTGCGCAGCGAGAGCCGGAGCGTCTTCAGCTTGTTCAGCGCGAAGTCGATTTCGCGCTCGACGAGACCGCCATTGGCGATGCGCCCGACGGTCGGCACGCCGCGGGTGATCTTGCTGGCCTCGCCCTCGGCCGAGAAACCGGCGATCGCGACCGGCCCCTGCGAGACCGCATAGACCTCGCCATCGGCGCCGAGCAGCGGCGTTGCCAGCAGCGTGCCGCCCTGCAGCGACTTGGCGTCGCCCAGCGCGGAGACCGTGATGTCGAGCCGCGTGCCTTGCGTGGCGAAGGGCGGCAGGTTGGCGGTCACCATCACGGCGGCGACGTTGGCGGTGCGCATATTGGCGCCGCGCGTATTGACGCCGAGCCGCTCCAGCATCGCGGTGAGCGACTGCTTGGTGAAGGGGGCGTTGTTCAGCGTGTCGCCGGTGCCGTTGAGGCCGACGACGATGCCGTAGCCCAGGATCTGGTTGGTGCGGACGCCCTCGACCGAGGCGAGGTCCTTGATGCGGGAGAGCGCCTGGGCCGGCCCGGCCGCAATGACGAGGCCGAGCGCGAGCAGGGCCGCGACGGGTGTCAGCAGGGTGTGGAGGGCTGGCAGGCGAAACATGAATGCACCGGCAAGAGGGCAGGGATAGCGCTGATGCCCTTGCGATCCCCATGCCAGTTGGGTCCAAATCGAAAGCCTTTGTTTATCAATGTTTTGGGAATTGGTGGCATGGTCGGGGTCGGCGCATCCTTGCCGCCTTTCCTGCCGGCCCGGCAGTTTCTGCCGGGTGGTTTACTGGTTGTTAACCACGCAACGCCCTAGTCTCCTGGTACCAATTCGCGAGGCCGCCATGATCCGGATCGACCAGCGCGCGCCCGTCACCAATGCCGGCTCGGCCAATACTGCCCGGCGCAGCGGGGGGACGGCGTTCACGCTTCCAACCAAGGAAACCGCGACCACGGCGCGCGGACAGGCTGTGAGCTCGACCAGCGGGCTCGAGACCCTCATCGCCGTACAGGCCTATGAAGAGCCCCTGGAACGCAAGAAGCGCCAGGCCAAGCGCGGGCATGACCTGCTCGACGGGCTCGACAAGCTGAAGGCGGCGCTGCTCTCGGGCCGCGTCCAGATTTCCGAGCTCGAGAATCTGAAGACGACGCTTTCACTGCGGCGCGAGATGACCGACGACCCGCGCCTCGACGACGTGCTGGCGCATATCGAATTGCGGGCGGCGGTGGAGCTGGCCAAGCTCGGACGCTGATCTCCGTCACGCTCGGGCTTGACCGGAGCATCTCGTGACAAGAAGGCTGTGCAGCCCTTTCCGGCAGGAGGTTCTCGGGGCTGCGCCCGAGAATGACGCTGGTCAGCAGCGTGCCCTTCAGCGGATGAACTGATCCGCGTAATCCGCTCCAAGCCCGTTGCCCGCATAATGCGCCCGGCACTTGTCGAGGCGGGTGAAGACGTCGTCATAGCCGAGGCATTTGCCGTCGGGATCGACATAGATCATCGCCCCATTGACCTGGAACATGGTGATCATCTCCTCCGTCTCGGGGTCGACCACCAGCGTGTGGGTCTCGCCCGGCGCCTCATAGACATAGGCGCCTTCGGTCGCGACCCAGTCATGTTCGAGATAGCGCCACTGGCCCTTCAGCACATAGCCATGCACCGGCTGGGGATGGCGGTGGCGCGAGAGCACGCCGGAGCGGCGCACGCGCAGCAGGTTCATCCAATAGCCGCGCGTGACCGAGAGGCAGAGCGGCCGGAACCAGACATTATCGTCGACCGGCACCCAGACGCGTTCGTCGCTGGGAATGACGTTCGGCACGATCAGTTCGGGCGGGGAGTCCTTCGGCTGGGGATGGCGATAGGGCGTCCAGCGCTCGGCATCCGAGGCGATGACGGGGATGGGGCTGACCTTGTTCATGGCGTCTCTCCGGTTCTGACATCCTGATTCAAGTCGTTGCCGACCTGATTCCGCAAAGTCCGGCATCTCATTGCGCCGGTTGGTGTTTTTGTCGTCGCGCTGCGCCTGCTTTCAAACCGCGAGATAGCCGCCGTCGACAGGCAGGATCGCGCCCGTGACGAAGGCAGCCGCGTCCGAAAGCAGGAAGGCGATCGCACCGCCGACATCGCCGGGCTCGCCCCAGCGGCCCATCGGCGTGCGCGCCAGGATCGGCGCCGAGCGGGCGGCGTCCTCGACCAGCGGCTTCGTCAGCTCGGTTGCGATCCAGCCCGGTGCGACCGCGTTGACGCGGATGCCGTCGGTCGCCCAGGCCGCCGCCAGCGATTTGGTGAGCTGGCCGATCGCGCCCTTGGAGGCGGAGTAACCCGGCGCATAGGCCGAGCCGTGGAAGGTCAGCATCGAGGCGATGTTGACGATCGCGCCGCCCGCCTTGTCCTGCGCCTTCGCCGCCAGCTTGTCCTTCACTGCGAGGCACATCCGCATGGTGCCGTTGAGGTTGACCTCGATCGTCATGCGGAAGGCGTCGATCTCGAACTCCTTGCCGTTGCGCTGGATCATGCCGGCGCAGTTCACCAGCGCGTCGAGGCGCGGGCACAGGGCGATGATGCTTGCGACCTGCGCGTCGCTGGTGACGTCGAGCTGCGCGTGGCGGATCGCGGGGTGGGGCGGGGCAACCGCAACCTCCTCCGCGGTCAGTCCGGTGGCGAGAACCTCGTAACCGGCCCGGGCAAGAGCGAGCGCGGCTCCCGCGCCGATGCCGCGCGTGCCTCCGGTAACGAGGGCGAATTTGGAAGATGAGCTGTCCATGGCGGCAAGCTAAAGCGGCCGGCGCAAAGGGGGAAGGCTGGGAAAGGCAGGGCAGGGCCTCGTCAATCGAGCGGAGTCTCGTCGATTGATCGGATCTTATCAATCGAGAGTGTATTTCAGGCGCAGCATGGCGGTGCCGCGCGTCTCGAAATCGCTTGCGACGAGCGGCATCTGCCGCGCCAGCGCGACGTCGAGGGAGGCCTCCCAGGGCAGGTCGGCCAGGGCGGCGAGGTTGGCCGAGAGCTTGACCTCCGGCACCAGGCTCGAGTGCGGTCCGTCGCCGGGCGCGAAGACATAATTGCCTGCCATGCTCAATTGCGAGGTCATGGTCAGGTGCTCGAAAAGCTGGTGGCGATAGCCGACGAGCAGATTGGCGTTCTGCTCGGGATTGCCGAGGACGCCGCTGCCGCCACCCGTCGAGATCGTCCAGATGAAACCGGGGCCGGCATTGGCGATCGGGCGGGCGAGCCGCCAGTCGATGCGGGCGTCGCGGCCCCGTTCATCTCCGGGCGGGGCGGTGAGCCTGGTGGAGACCGAGAAGATATCCGCACCGAGCTTGAAGCCGACCGAGCGTTCCGGCAGCGCACCTGCCATCGTGCTGCGGGCGGCAAAGCCCTTGCGAATGATGTCGACGGGAATCGGCGCACGGGCCTGGCCATGGGCGTTCGATGCGGCGATCTGCGCCGCGAGCCCGGTCAGATCGGGTTCGAGGAGGGCGTCATTGGCGCTGTCCTGCTTGCCCTGGCCGGGCGCGTCTCCGGGAGCTTCGAACTCGAGCGCGGGTCTGGGGATCGGGATACGCGGGCTATAGGGCAGGCCGTCCTGAGCCTGTGTGGTGCCTGCCATGACGAACACTGCTCCAGCGATGCCGGTGCGCATCCAGGCGAGCGGGCCAAGGCGAAGTCTGCGATGGTGGTGATGCATGGTGGTCGCCCCTGCGCGATGACGATCAGCACGCAAGGCTAGAACGGGACCGTGCAATTTTTGCGGCAGTGCAGCATCGCCTTCGCGCCATTCGCCCAAAAGCCGTGCTTCCCCCTTGCCCTCGAACCCGCTAGGAAGCGCGCAGCCGCCTGCCGCGTGCTTGCTGCAGGCCGGAATCGTTCCAGTCTGGCCAGCATCAGGGGTCGAAATCACATGAGCAAGATCAAGGTCGCCAACCCGGTCGTCGATATGGACGGCGATGAGATGACCCGCATCATCTGGCAGAAGATCAAGGAGACCTTGATCTTCCCCTATCTCGACCTCGAGCTGGATTATTACGATCTCTCGGTCGAGAACCGCGACGCCACCGACGACCAGGTCACCATCGACGCCGCCAACGCCACCAAGAAGCATGGTGTCGCGGTGAAATGCGCGACGATCACGCCCGATGAAGGCCGCGTGAAGGAATTCAACCTGAAGTCGATGTGGAAGTCGCCTAACGGCACGATCCGCAACATCCTCGGCGGCGTGATCTTCCGCGAGCCGATCATCTGCAAGAACGTGCCGCGCCTCGTGCCGGGCTGGACCCAGCCGATCGTCATCGGCCGCCATGCCTATGGCGACCAATACCGCGCCACCGACTTCAAGTTCCCCGGCAAGGGCACGCTGTCGATCAAGTTCGTCGGCGAGGACGGCGCGGTGATCGAGAAGGAGGTCTTCAAGGCCCCCGACGCCGGCGTCGCCATGGCGATGTACAATCTCGACGATTCGATCCGGGATTTCGCCCGCGCCTCGCTGAATTACGGCCTGATCCGCAAATACCCGGTCTATCTCTCGACCAAGAACACCATCCTCAAGACCTATGACGGGCGCTTCAAGGACATCTTCGAGGAGATCTACCAGGCCGAGTTCAAGGCCGAATTCGACAAGCTCGGCATCACCTATGAGCACCGCCTCATCGACGACATGGTCGCCTCCGCGATGAAGTGGTCGGGCGGTTATGTCTGGGCCTGCAAGAACTATGATGGCGACGTGCAGTCCGACACCGTCGCGCAGGGCTTCGGCTCGCTTGGCCTGATGACCTCGGTGCTGATGACGCCGGACGGCAAAACCGTCGAGGCAGAGGCCGCCCATGGCACGGTGACGCGCCATTATCGCGAGCACCAGAAGGGCAAGGAGACGTCGACGAACTCGATCGCCTCGATCTTCGCCTGGACGCGTGGCCTTGCCCACCGCGCCAAGCTCGACGGCAATGCCGAGCTCGCCAAGTTCGCGCTGTTGCTGGAGAAGGTCACGGTCGACACGGTCGAGGCCGGCGACATGACCAAGGATCTGGCGCTGCTGGTCGGCGCGGAGCAGAAGTGGCTCTCGACAACCGGCTTCCTCGACAAGGTCAGCGACAACCTGCGCAAGGCGATGGCCGCCTGAGGCGTTAGAGCCGTTTCCGATCCGATCGGGTCGTTCAACAGCTCCTGCGCTTTGTTGGAACGCGTTTTCTTCACGCGAACCGGTTTCCACTTCGCTCGAAAACGAGCCCGCGCGACTTGTCGTCGCTTTCAAGCCCGGCCAATCTGGCCGGGCTTTTTCGCGGGGACCCCATCATGTCCAAGACACAGCCCGTGACCGGCGGCTGCCAGTGCGGCGCAGTGCGCTACCGTCTGAAGCAGCCGCCGTCCAAAATCTCGATCTGCTTTTGCCGGATGTGCCAGAAGGCTGTCGGCGGCTATTTCGGCGCTTTCGCCAGCTCTGCGCTCGACGATCTCGTCTGGACCAAAGGGCAGCCCAGCATCTTCGCGTCCTCAGAGGTGGCGGAGCGCGGCTTCTGCTCGTCCTGCGGCACGCCATTGAGCTTCAGCTATCGCGGCAGCGGCCGAATTTCGGTCACTGCCGGCAGCCTCGATGATCCGGCCGGCCATCCGCCGAGCCTGGCCTATGGCGTCGAGGGCCGCATGCCCTGGTTCGACGATCTCTGCCGGCTTACGGGCAGCAGCACCGAGGACGATATCCCGCCGGGCGAAATCGCCCGATACCGTTCGCGCCAGCATCCCGATCACGAACTTTGATGGGGCCGGCGCGGGAGCCTATTCGACCGTGATCTCCTGGCGCGCCAGGATGCGATGTTCGGCCAGCGGCGCGTGCATGACATAGCGCAATTCATAGGCGCCCGGCATCTCGGGAGCTTCCAATGTCGCCTCGATGTTTTCCGCCGGGAAGAATGAGGGGCCTGCAGCGTCCGCTGCGGCATCCTTCGGCACGATGACGACGCGATCCTGCTCGCCATTGGGGCCGATGCCCCGCACGGGCAGGCCATTTCCGCGCGCGACGCGGGCGGGCGCGGAGACTGTCGCGCTGGCCGGCGTCGTGACCAGCGGCTGGCGCAGCAGGATGACCGGCGCGCCGTCGCGATCCTGGGTCAAGCGCAATTCATAGGAGCCAGCATCGCCGGGCGTCTGCAGGCTTGCGGAGGGCCGGCCGGACAGTTCGACGACGATGATGGCGCGCGTCGCGGCGTCATCGGGCCGCGCGATGGCGAGCCTTGCCTTGCCGGGAGCATTGCTGACGGCGACGCCGAGCATCGAGCCCGCCATGATGGTGCGCGACGCCGACAGGCCTGGGCCCGGCCGGGCCGGGCCGGATTGGGCGAGGGCGAAAGCCGGAGTGAGCAGCATGACGAGCCCGCTAGAGCAGGATGCGAAAAAGTGGGAACCGGTTTTTCGCATCGATCCTGCTCTAACTTTTTGATGAGAGACGGATTCAGATTTCAGACGGGATCACAAAGTGACCCCGTCTGAAATCATCCGGCTCTTGCGATCTGCAGTAGCCTGATCATGCCTGCGCCAGTGTCCTGATGCGCTCGGCGAGCTTGGGGTGGCGCTTCGTCAGGGCGTGGAAATCGATCGGATCGAGCACCAGGAGTTTTGACGGCGCCGTCGCGACCGCAGCATTCGGGCAGGGGGAGTGGCTCGCAATGGCCATATCGCCGAACCGCAACTCTCCGAAGAAATGACCTTCGTCCAATCGCTTCTTGCCCTCCGGCAGCCGGATCTCGACCTCGCCGCTGGCGATGAAATAGAGCGCCCGGCCGGGCTCGCCTTCATGCATGACTACAGCTCCGTTCCGGACTGTCTGGGCGCGCAGGAACTGCATGACTTCGGCGATCTCGGCGGCGTCTAGCCCGCCGAACAGCGGTACGCGTGCGATCATACTCCAGGTCACGACGAATTCGCGCCGATGGATCTCCTGCGCGAAAGCGGTCGCCACGATGCCAACGGGCAACGCCAGCATGATGAGACCGAGCACGGCCGTCACCGCCGCGACAGCCTTGCCCGCCGCGGTGACAGGGTAGACGTCGCCATAGCCGACCGTGGTCAGCGTAATGATCGCCCACCACATCGCGTCGGGTATCGTGCCGAATTTCTCGGCTTGCGCTTCATGCTCGACGATATGCATGGCGCTTGCCGCCATCAGCATCACGCCCATCAGGATGACGAAGCAGGCGAAAAGCGCCTTGCGCTCCGCGGCGAGCGCGGCCGAGAGTGAGGCCATGCCGGGGGAATAGCGTCCGAGCTTGAAGAAGCGCAGCAGCCGGAGCAGCAGCAGGACCTTGAGTTCGCCGAAGCCCATGAGGCCGAACAGGAGCGGCAGGGTCGCCAGCAGATCGACGACCGCCGGCACGGAGGCGGCATAGGCGAGGCGCGCCCGCGCCGGGCTCAGTCCCCGGTAACGCGCATGCTCCGGGGCGGCCCAGAGCCGGATTGCATATTCGAGTGCGAAGATGAGGAGGGAGACGAGCTCGAAGGCCTGGAAGCCGACGCTGAACCGGGCGGCGATCGAGGGTACCGATTCCAGGACGATCGCCACGACATTGGCGCAAATCAGCGCCACCAGGCCGCGATGGAGCATGGTGGCGACGAGATCGTCGCCGGCGCCATGGTCGATCCACAGGTGAACTTGCCGCCGCCAGGTCGATAACGACGCGGCGGCGGCCATGACGGGGTCAGCCCATCGCGGCTGCGACGGCGTCGAGCGCAGCCTGCGCCTTGTCGCCGTCGGGGCCGCCTGCCTGGGCCATGTCGCGCCGGCCGCCGCCGCCCTTGCCGCCAAGCTGTTCGGAGGCCGCGCGCACCAGCGCCACCGCGTCGAAACGGGCGGTCATGTCCTCGGTGACGCCAACCACCACGCCGGCCTTACCATCCTCGGCGACGCCGACGATGACGACGACACCGGAGCCGACGCGCGTCTTGGCTTCATCCGCCAGGCTCTTCAGATCCTTCATCTCGACGCCGCTGACGGCGCGCGCGAGCAGCTTCGCGCCGGCGATCTCCTGGATAGGCTCGTCTGCTGCGCCACCGCCGCCCATGGCGAGCTTCTTGCGCGCTTCGGTCAGGTCGCGGTCGAGCTTGCGGCGCTCCTCGATCAGGGCGGTGAGCCTGGGGCCGGCCTCGGAGGCCGGAACCTTCAGCAGATTGGCGAGGCCCTGCAGCAAGCGGGATTCTGAGTTCAGATGCGCGCGGGCATGGTTTCCGGTCATCGCCTCCAGGCGCCGCACACCCGCCGCCACCGCGCTCTCGCCGACGACGCTGACGAGGCCGATATCGCCGGTGCGCGTCGCATGGGTGCCGCCGCAGAGCTCGATCGAGAACGGCTTGTCCGCAGCCGTCGTTCCCATCGAGACGACGCGGACTTCATCGCCATATTTCTCGCCGAAGAGCGCGCGCGCGCCCGAGGCGGTCGCCTCATCGACGCTCATCAATCGCGTCGTCACCGGCTCGTTGCGCAGCACGATCGCATTGGCGATCTCCTCGACCTCGCGCAGCTCCTCCGCCGAGATCGGCTTGGGATGCGAGAAGTCGAAACGCAGACGCTCGGGCGAGACCAGCGAGCCCTTCTGGGCGACATGGTCGCCGAGCACGAGGCGCAGCGCCTCATGCAGCAGATGGGTCGCGGAATGGTTGGCGCGGATCGCGCCGCGGCGGGCATGATCGACCAGGAGCTCGACCGGCTGGCCGCGCTTCAACTCGCCCTCCTTCACCGTGACGATGTGAGCGAAGACGTCGCCGAGCTTCTTCTGGACGTCGGAGACTTCGGCGACGGTGCCCGAGGCGCGGATCGTGCCGGCATCGCCGATCTGGCCGCCGGATTCACCGTAGAAGGGCGTCTGGTTGACGATCACGAAGCCGCTCTCGCCGGATTTCAGGCTCTCGACCTCGGCATTGTCGCGGATCAGTGCCGTGACCACGCCCTCGGCGGTCTCGGTGTCGTAGCCGAGGAACTCGGTTGCGCCGACGCGGTCGCGTAGCGGGAACCAGAGCTTTTCGGTCGCGGCTTCGCCGGTGCCGGCCCAGGCGGCGCGCGCCTTGGCCTTCTGCTGCTGCATCGCCGCATCGAACCCCTCGGTATCGACCGAGACGCCACGCGCGCGCAGCGCGTCCTGGGTCAGATCGAGCGGGAAGCCATAGGTATCGTAGAGCGTGAAGGCGACATCGCCCTTCAGGCTCTGGCCGGAGACCAGGTCGCGGGCGGCGTCGTCGAGCAGCGTCAGGCCGCGCGCCAGCGTGGTGCGGAAGCGCGTCTCCTCCAGCTTCAGCGTCTCGGAGATCAGGCTCTCGGCGCGCAGCAGTTCGGGATAGGCGCGGCCCATCTCGCGCGTCAGCACCGGCACGAGCTTGTAGAGCAGCGGCTCCTTGGCGCCGAGCAACTGGGCATGGCGCATGCCGCGCCGCATGATCCGGCGCAGCACATAGCCGCGGCCTTCGTTGGAGGGCAGCACGCCGTCGGCGATCAGGAAGGCCGAGCAGCGCAGATGGTCGGCGATGACGCGGTGGCTCGCCTTCATCGGTCCGTCCGACGCCACCGAGGTCAGGTCGGCGATAGCGCCGATCAAGGCCGCGAACAGGTCGATAGCGTAGTTGTCATGCGTACCCTGGAGCACGGCGGCGATGCGCTCCAGCCCCATGCCGGTATCGATCGAGGGGCGCGGCAGGTCGGTCCTGATCCCGCCCGCTGCTTCCTCATACTGCATGAAGACGAGATTCCAGATCTCGATGAAGCGGTCGCCATCCTCATCGGGCGAGCCCGGAGGACCACCGGGAATGTGGTCGCCGTGGTCGTAGAAGATCTCGGAGCAGGGGCCGCAGGGGCCGGTATCGCCCATGCGCCAGAAATTATCCGAGGTCGGGATGCGGATGATCCGGGAATCCGGAAGCCCGGCGATCTTCTTCCAGAGAGCATGCGCCTCGTCGTCCTCGGAATAGACGGTGACGGTCAGCTTCTCCTTGGGCAGGCCGAATTCGCGCGTGATCAGGGTCCAGGCGTGAGTGATCGCCTGTTCCTTGAAATAATCGCCGAAGGAGAAATTCCCCAGCATCTCGAAGAAGGTGTGGTGACGGGCGGTGTAGCCGACATTGTCGAGATCATTGTGCTTGCCGCCGGCGCGCACGCATTTCTGCGCCGTAGTGGCGCGAGCATAGGGGCGCTTCTCCTGGCCGGTGAAGACGTTCTTGAACTGCACCATGCCCGAATTGGCGAACATCAGCGTCGGGTCGTTGCGCGGCACGAGCGGGCTCGAGGCGACGACCTCATGGCCGGCCGACTTGAAATAATCGAGGAAGGTGGACCGGATCTCGTTGACGCCGCTCATCGCAATTGGAAACTCTGGTTCAGGACGGGGCCGGGGCGCTTCCCGGCGACATCAGCGTTCTAGTCAGGCGGCTTGCCCCTGTCGAGAGAGCCGAAGCGCGAGATGTTGTCCCAAAGCCTTGGCCACAAACGAAAGCTTGGCCGCAAACGAAAACGGGCGGCCCGATCGGCCGCCCGCTGAGAGATCCGCTTCGCCTGGCTCAGGCCTGCCCCTCGTCGAGATCGTCGTCAGTCGGGGTCGCCTGGTCGAGGATGCGTTCGGCGACGAGGCCGGAATTCTGCCGGATCGTCGCCTCGATCTTGGCCGCCACATCCGGATTGGCCTTGAGGAAAGCCTTGGCGTTCTCGCGGCCCTGGCCGAGGCGTTGGCTGTCGAAGGAGAACCAGGCGCCGGATTTTTCGACCATGCCGGCCTTGACGCCGAGATCGACCAGTTCGCCGACCTTGGAGATGCCTTCGCCGAACATGATGTCGAACTCGACCTGCTTGAAGGGCGGGGCGACCTTGTTCTTCACGACCTTGACGCGGACCTGGTTGCCGGTCGCTTCCTCACGGTCCTTCAGTGTCGAGATGCGGCGGATGTCGAGGCGCACCGAGGCGTAGAATTTCAGCGCATTGCCGCCGGTCGTGGTCTCGGGCGAGCCATACATCACGCCGATCTTCATGCGGATCTGGTTGATGAAGATGACCATGCAGTTCGAGCGCGAGATCGAGGCGGTCAGCTTGCGCAGCGCCTGGCTCATCAGGCGGGCCTGCAGGCCGGGCTGGACATCGCCCATCTCGCCCTCGATTTCGGCGCGCGGGGTCAGCGCGGCGACCGAGTCGACCACCAGCACGTCGATCGCACCCGAGCGCACCAGCGTGTCGGTGATCTCCAGCGCCTGTTCGCCGGTGTCGGGCTGCGAGATCAGGAGGTCGTCGAGATTGACCCCGAGCTTGCGGGCATAGACCGGATCGAGCGCATGCTCGGCGTCGACGAAGGCGCAGACGCCGCCCTTCTTCTGGGCCTCGGCGATAGTGTGGAGCGCCAGCGTCGTCTTGCCGGAGGATTCAGGCCCGTAAATCTCGATGACACGGCCGCGCGGCAGGCCGCCGACGCCGAGCGCGATGTCGAGGCCCAGCGAACCCGTCGAAATCGTCTCAATCTCGATCGCCTGCTGGTTCTTGCCCAGCCGCATGATCGAGCCCTTGCCGAAGGCGCGTTCGATCTGCGAGAGCGCGGCGTCCAGCGCCTTGGCCTTGTCCATCGAGGAGCCTTCCACGAGCTTGAGATTCGCCTGATTCACGGATTGCGCTCCTTATGGCAGGGGCGCGGGGACATCTCAATCCGCGCCGATGGCGAAGATTGATCATGGTTTGTTCTTGTTCGCAAGTTCTTTTTTTGTTCCGGTCATCGCGTGGCGATATACACCGGGCTGAGCCGTTCTAGCAGAGATGGCGGGATAACCGCTTGGTCGGGTTAAGCCGCCGCTCGGCCAAGCATTTCCGCGCTTGCATAGCTTGAATGACCAAGTCGCTGATTCCGTGGTTTCGCAGCACGGGCTGGCACGGATCGTGCCTGCGGTTCTCGCTTCGCCTGTGTCTAAATGCCTAGGACTATGCTTGGCCATATGCCGAGTGGCGGCTCGGACGCGCCGAAATGTCAGGCCTTCGATCTGGTGCCTTCCACGAAATAGTGCTCGGGCGATGTCTGGGCTTGAGGTTGTTTTTGGGTCCAGGCCGTTTGGGATAATCTGTCGTTGCGTGGTGTTGATGAATGGTTTTCGCCCGTGTTCATCAAACCGCGGAGGGTGATTTGCTGCCTCAAAAACTGGCTGAATACTACGGCGTCGGTGCTGTTCCAGGTTTTGAAGGGCGAGCTTCCGATCCGCGGCGCGGCCATTTGCCGGAGCTGATGGGGCTGCGTGGCGTCGCTATACTGATCGTCGTTTGCGGTCATTTACTGCAGAGGGTGGAGCGCTTTTACGGCGAAACGTCCCTGGTCGCTTGGGAGAAGTTTCTGTTCAACGTTCTCGCGACGCCGTTTACTGGGTGTCGGCTGCTGTTTTTCATCAGCGGCTATGCCCTGATGATATCGCTGCAGGACAAAGGGCAATCTTCACATCGATCCTCCGCTGCGATCGAAATAAAGAAAAGGTTTCTCAGGATATGGCCTCCGTATTTTATGGTCCTGGCGGCGACGCTTCTTTTTCTATCAGCGACAGGGTATAAGCCGTCTGGAACATATCAATTTGAATCTAAGCCTGATTCTCTTGTTGTAAGCTTCTTATTTAGTCTTGTATTTTTACACGATTTGATTTTTGATACGTTTCCGAGATTGTTCCCGCCGGGATGGTATCTCGAGGTTCACGTTCAATTCTTCTTGGTTGGCGCTTGGGTCTGGCGCTGGTATCTTAAAATTCGGGCGGGCGCAGCACGGCTGAGCATCGGGGTGATGCTCCTGATCTTGTTCCTGCTCGTCTCGTCGCTTGCCATGGAATACGGATCCCGCGGCATCCGATACTCAGTCATCGCCTTCATGCCCTATTTCTGGGCGGGCGCGCTTCTCGCTGATTTTCGTATCCATCGCGACGGTGATCAGATCGATCGCGCCCTCCGGCGCGTGTGGCTTGTCGGTTGGCTGGGGCTGGCGGCGCTCATCATCCTTGGGGCGCCTTTCGGCGATGCGTTGGTGCAGTTGTCGGGGCAGGTCATCTGCCTCGGACTGATCATTCGTGCCTCGTTCGTCGGCAGGACCAATTTTCAACGTGCGCTGGTCAGTCGATGGCTGGCCAAGGTCGGCGTCGCCTCCTATTCGATCTATTTGGTTCACCTTCAGATCTTGCAGGTCGTGATAGAGCTTGTGGTGATAAATTTTAGGCAATTTCCTGTATTTATGCTGGTCGCCCTGTGCGTTTTTTGGGGCCTTTCAGCGGTAATGGCAGTCTCCTTCCTTTTCTATTGGCTGGTTGAGCGCCCGTGGATGGTGGTTGCGCTGCGGGCATCTCCCAGTTCCGAGACAAGTGATGCCGGCTCTCGCAAGGAGAAAACATTTTTTGCACTCTAGGGAGGCGGCCGGACTTCAGTCGGGCTCTCCGAGCGCTTCCTGCCCGGGCTTTTCCTGAAGCGCATCGCCGAGGCGTTCGAGCTCCAGCGTGTAACAGTAGAGAGCGAAGAGAATGGCGATCAGGATTCCGCCGCGCCAGCTCAGACCGAGATAGTCAAGGTCGAACTCTGGAACATGCCGAGGAAAGTAGAGCGAGAACAGCGCCCCGCCAAAGATCAATCCGATCTTGCTCGCAAAGGCGAGGAAGTGGCTGATGACAATGTTCTTGTCGGGGCTTGGAACGGCAACCGTTCTCTGACGCCGCCAATAGAAGACCTGTCCGGCGCAAATCGTCTGAGCGACCATCAGGACAATGTATCCGCGCGGGTTCTCGCGCGGCATACGGAACATTTATATCTTCGTCGCGGCCAGCCCTTCGCCGCGGCGCCCGGGCCGATCCCGCTCACCCCATCGCCGCCTTCACCGTTTCCACCAACTGCTTCATCGTGAAGGGCTTGGGCAGGAACTGGAAGTCCTCGCCCTCGGGCAGGTTCTTGCGGAAGGCCTCTTCGGCGTAGCCGGAGACGAAGACGACCTTGGTCGCCGGGTTGCGCTGGCGCAGTTCGCCGAGCAGGGTCGGGCCGTCCATCTCCGGCATGACCACGTCGGAGACGACGAGGTCGATGCGGCCATCATGCTTCATGAAGATGTCGAGCGCCTCGACGCCCGAGGCCGCCTCGTGGACCGTGTAACCGCGCGAGACCAGCATGCGGGCATTGAGCGCACGGACCGCATCCTCATCCTCGACCAGCAGGATGACGCCGGCGCCGGTATGGTCGGCGGCGAGCTTCTTGGGCGCCTCCTTGGCGGCGGCTTCGGCGGCGATCTCCTCGGCGCTCGGCACATGCCTGGGCAGGAAGATGCGGAAGGTCGTGCCCCGGCCGACGGCGGAATCGCAGAAGACGAAGCCGCCGGTCTGCTTGACGATGCCATAGACCATGGAGAGGCCCAAGCCCGTGCCCTTGCCGACCTCCTTGGTGGTGAAGAAGGGCTCGAAGATCTTGTCGAGATGCTCGGGCGAGATGCCGGTACCGGTGTCCTCGACCTCGAGCAGCACATAGTCGTCGGCCGGCAAGGCGGCATGGCCGAAGCCCGCCGCATCGGCGGCCGCGACATTGCGGGTGCGCACCGTCAGCTTGCCGCCGTCGGGCATGGCGTCGCGGGCGTTGACTGCGAGATTGACGATGACCTGTTCGAGCTGGCCGAGATCAGCCTTGACCGACCAGAGGTCGCGACCCTGGCGGACATCGAGCCCGACCTTGTCGGCAACCACGCGTTTCAGCATCAGCGAGAGATCGGAGAGCACGTCGCCAAGCTCGAGCACCTGCGGGCGCAGCGTCTGCCGGCGCGAGAAGGCGAGCAATTGCCGCACCAGAGCCGCCGCACGATAGGCGTTCTGCTTGATCTGCATGATGTCGGGGAAGGAGGGGTCCGTCGGCCGGTGGCTGGCGAGCAGGAACTCCGAGGCGTTGATGATGACCTGCAGCACATTGTTGAAGTCGTGTGCGATGCCGCCGGCGAGCTGGCCCACCGCCTGCATCTTGCCGGCCTGGTCCATATTGTCCTTGAGCTTGCGCTCGTCGGTGGTCTCCAGCGCGTAGATGATGGCGCGCTCGCCGTCGCCATCTTCCGTGGCCGCCACGGGAGAGAGGTAGAGCCTGGCCGAGCGCCCGTCCTCGCCTGCAAGCGTGACGTCGAGCGGGGCGATGTCGGCGCGGCCATCCATCGCATCCGACAAGGCGCGCTGCAGCTCGGCCGCGCCCGGCGTGACCAGGTCCTGGATCGCGGCCGGCTGGGGGCCGGCCTGCGTCAAGCGGGTGAAGGCGGCGTTGGAGCGCAGGATGGCGCCGGCCTTGTCGACGGTGGCGATCGCCATCGGAGTGGAGTGGAAGAAGCGGGCGAAGCGGACCTCGGCGTCGCTGCGGCCGTCGGAGCCGGCCTCGCCGGAGGTGCGGTTCAGCACCAGCGTGCGCGAGGGGCCGGCGCGGCCGTCGCTGCCGAAGGCAACCTGATGATGCAGCCTGACGGGCAGCGGCACGCCGTTGCGGCGCTTGAGGTCGACATCGAGCACTTCGGTGCGGACATCGCCGGGCAGGCCGCGAATGGCCTGGACGAGGGCCGCGGCGTTGGGCGTAGCGATGTCGTCGAGATGCAGGCCGCCGGAGCCGAAGCGGGCGAGATCGAAATCGAGCCAGCCGGAGAGGGTGGCGTTGAGATAGGAGACCTCGCCATCGGCATCGATCGAGACGAAACCGGCTGGCGCATGGTCGAGATAGTCGATCGCGTGCTGCAACTCCTGGAAGGCGTTCTCCTGACGCTCGCGCTCGGGCGTTACGTCCGAGACGCTCCAGAGCGTGGCCGGCCTGCTGTCGCGGTGAACGGAGGAGACGCGGATGCGGTACCAGCCGACGCCGCCGCGCCCGTCCAGCGCGGGCTCGAGCCTAACCTCCTCGATGAGGCGGCGGTTCTCGCGTGCTGCGGTAGCGAGGCGGTAGATCGCCTCCGACACGTCGGCGCGGCCGGTGAAGAGGCGCTCGACCGGGCGAATGTCGCTGGCGCCGCGGGCGCCGGCCAAAGCGAGATAGGCCTCGTTGGCATAGACGATGCGGTTCTCGCCCTCGGTGACGACGACGCCGTCCTCGGCACCGTCGACTATGGCCTTGGTCAAGTCGTTGCGGGCGGCGCGGCCGGAAAACTGGATGAGGCCGATGGCGAAGGCAAAGAGGCCGAAGACGCCGATCACAGAGAGCAGCGCCAGCAATCCGAGGATCAGCGGCTGCGCCCATTCATTGGCGATGAAGCCGAG
The DNA here is from genome assembly GCF_031456075.1 of Allobosea sp. BE125. Lineage (NCBI taxonomy): Bacteria > Pseudomonadati > Pseudomonadota > Alphaproteobacteria > Hyphomicrobiales > Alloboseaceae > Allobosea > Allobosea sp. BE125. Next base: position 234,242 of record NZ_JAVDTY010000008.1, on the reverse strand, counting down.
CGCGATCGCCGCGCCGACGAGCAGCCCCGCGACGAGCAGGATGACGCCGATATGGCCGGGCTTGTCGGAGCGATCGATCGCCGTGGTCGCCGTGGTTCCGCTCATTGCGGTTTGGTCCGTTCCATTGACACCGCAGCGGCGGTCCTGCGACCGGCCGATGCGCGCTCAGCCTGTCTTGCACGTTAAGCCTATCTTGCGCGCCAAGCTCTTGCGAGTTAGGCGCGCCGGCCCTTCAGGCGCAAGATGTAACCGATCACTTCGGCGACGGCCTTGTAGTGTTCGACAGGAATCTCTTCGTCGATCTCGACGGTTGCGTAAAGCGCCCGCGCCAAAGGCGGGTTCTCGATGATCGGCACGCTGTGCTGGCCGGCGACCTCGCGGATCTTGAGCGCGACCGCATCGACGCCCTTGGCGAGGCAGAGCGGCGCGCCCATGCCGGGTTCGTATTGCAGCGCGACGGCGAAGTGGGTCGGGTTGGTGATGATCACGGTCGCCTTGGGAACGGCAGCCATCATGCGCTTGCGCACGCGCTGCGCGCGGATCTGGCGCAGCTTCGCCTTGACCTCGGGATTGCCTTCCGAGTTCTTGTACTCGTCCTTCAGCTCCTGCTTCGTCATCTTCTGGCGCTGGTACCAGGAGTAGCGCTGATAGCCGAAATCGCCGATCGCGATCACCGCGAACAAAGCGAGCGCGCTCGCCATCAGCTTGATCGTCAAGGCCAGCGTCGCCGGCAGCAGCGCCGAGACATTCATCTGGGCAAAACTCTCGAGCCGGTCATGCTCGTTCCAGAGCGTGGTCCAGAGCACGACACCGATCAGACCGGTCTTGGCGAGCCCCTTGGCGAAATTCACCCAGGCTTCCTTGCCGAACATGCGCTTGGCGCCGGCCATGGGCGAGATGCGGCTGAACTTCGGCATCATCGGCTCGAAGGTCCAGAGCGGCCTGTGCTGGATCAGCGCGCCGGCGAGTGCGGCGCAGAGGATGAAGGCAAGCGGCAGCCCGATCGCGGAAAAGCCGGTCATGATGCCTTGCCGGGTGACGTTCATGAAGGCCGTGCCGTCGGAGGGCACCTGGTGGGCGTTCATCAGGAAGCTGCGCAGCGAGAGTGCCGATTCCCGCGCCGACCAGCCGGCTGCGACGAGCAGCGCCAGGGTGAAGCCGCACAGCACGAAGAAGGTGCCGATCTCGTTGGAGCGGGCGACGTCGCCCTTCTCGATCGCCTGATCCAGCTTTCGCTGGGTCGGGTCTTCTGTTCTGTCCTCGTTGTCGGCCTCGTCAGACATCGCCGCTCAGTTTCCGGTGAATTGGCGCAGGAAGACGCCGAGGTCATTGAGGAAGACGCTCATCATCACGCCGAGGACGGCAGCGAGCACGACCATGCCGCCGAAGATCGAGGCCGGCACGGCCAGGAAGAAGACCTGGAGCTGCGGCATCATCCGGGCGAGCACGCCCATGCCGAGATTGAACAGCAGCCCGAAGACGATGAAGGGCGCCGAGATCTGCACGGCGAGCGCGAATCCTTGCGCGGCGGCGCGGACGGCCAGGGTCATCACGTCGCCGATATCGGGCAGGCCGCCCGGCGGCAGCACGCGGTAGCTCTCATGGACCGCGACGATGGCGACATGATGCAGGTCCGTCGTCAGGATGAGCGTGATGCCGAGCATGGTCAGCAGGTTGCCGACCGAGGGATTCTGCTGCCCGCCCGTCGGGTCGATCGTCGTGGCGAAGCCCAGCCCCATCGTCTGCGCGACGATCGCGCCCGCCGATTGCAGGCAGGCCATGACGAAGCGCGAGCACAGGCCGATGACGAGGCCGATCAGCACCTCGCTGGCGAGCAGGCCGACGACGCCGGGCATGTCGCTCGGCACGCGCAGCAACGGACGGACCATCGGCGCCAGCATCAGCGCGATGAAGAAGGCCAGCGACAGCCGCGCCCGCGAAAAGACGAAGCGCTCGCCGATGCCCGGCATCAGCATGACCATCGTTCCGACCCGCGCGAAGACGAGCACGAAAACGGCGCTGATCTCGGGCAGGATCGCGATCTGCATCGGGCGCGGCGGGCCTCTTCGCCGATCGGTGCGTCGCAAGCTGGGGCCATGGGCGACCATGGCCGGGCAAAGCTGCGGCAGGTTCATTCGCCCGTGGCGATTCGGACGGCGACCCGCCCCATATAACCTGCGAGCGCGTCGCCCATGAACGGAAGAAACACCATCAGCGTCACGAAAACGGCGAGGATCTTCGGAACGTAGACGAGCGTCTGTTCCTGGATCTGCGTCAGGGCCTGCACCAGCGAGACGGCGAGGCCGACGATGAGCGCAACCGCCATCACCGGCCCACCAGCCTTGAGGAAGACGAAAATGCCGTCGCGCGCGACGTCGAGGATGGCTCCGGAGGTCATTGCTTCGCTTCTTGTCCTGGCTTCTCGTCCTGAAACGCGGCGGCCGTCAGACCGGCATCCGCATGATTTCCTCATAGGCTGCGATGATCTTGTCGCGTACGGCGACGAGCGTCTCGATTGCGGCCTCGCTTTCGGCGACAGCGGTCACGACATCGACCACATCGGAGCGGCCGGCGGCGACATTGGCCGTCTGCGTGTCGCTCTTCTTGCCGGCGTCGGCGGTGGCTTCGAGCGCCTTGCTGATCAGCGACGAGAAATCCGGGCCGTCGCCTGCGCCGGTCGCGGCGGCGAGCGGCTTGCGCATCAGATTGCCCGCGCCCATCCCCTGGATCGAGGCGTAGGCTCCCGCGGCGAAGCTGGGTGTGGCCATGGCTGGGATTCCTGTTCCGGGCCGCGCGATCAGGTGCGCAGGATGTCGATGGTGCGCTGGATCATCCGGCGCGTGGAGGAGATCAGATTGAGGTTGGCCTCGTAGCTGCGCTGGGCCTCGCGCATGTCCACGGTTTCGATCAGGGTATCGACATTGGGCATGCGGACATTGCCCGAGGCGTCGGCGACCGGATTGCCGGGCTCGAATTTCGTGCGGAAGGCGCTCTGGTCGCGCTGGACGCGGCCGAGATTGACCAATTGTGCATCGAGGTCGCGATCGAAACGGCGCTGGAAGGTCGGAATCTTGCGGCGATAAGGGTCGGCACCGGCGCTGGCGGGACCGGAATCGGCGTTGGCCATGTTCTCCGCGATCACCCGCATGCGGCCGGACTGGGTGCGCAGGCCCGATGCCGCGACCGCGATGCTCTTCATCAAATCCATGATTTGCCTCCCACCTTAGCGGTGCCGGTCAGCGACCCTTGCCGATCGCGATCTTCATCAGGCCCAGCCCCTTGGTGTAGAGCGAGGCAGCGAGCTGGTAGTCAGACTGATTCTGCGCGACCTTCATCATCTCGTCCTCGAGATTGACCGCGTTGCCGTTCGGCGTGATTTCGAAACGCGGAGCGCCCGTGCTGTCGAAGCCGCCGCCACGCTGGCCGGAGAGGCCCATATGACTGGCGCTGGTCTGCGCCATCACGACTCCGGCCTGGCCGGGCGCGATCGCGGGCGCCTTCAAGTCATGCGGACGAAAGCCCGGGCTGTCGGCATTGGCGACGTTCTCGGCCAGCAGCTTCTGACGCGATTGATGCCAATGCATGCGCGTCTTCAGCGCCTGCATCAGGTTTCCGCCGGTGCCCAAAGCAGTGTCGGCCATGGTCGCTCGTTCCGTTCCGGTCACCCTGGGGCCGGCTGTCGCCAAGGGGCGACCGCGCGGCGAGGCTTTCGCTCACTGGGTAAATATTGCCGGGTGCAGGGTTAACGACTGGTTAAAATCGGACTGGGTGCGCGAAACGGTTAACCACGCGTTCACCATGTTGCCCGATAAGAAAAGCGTTATGCTATAGCCAAGGCGTTGAACCTTGGGCGGAAACATCGGCCGCTCGAAGGCGTCGCCGTCGCTCATGAGGCAAACCTTGCAGACGTTGTTTGGCTTCGATCTTTCCACCGGGCAAAAGTGGATCATCGCTTTCGCTGTCATCCTGGCTCTGCTGGCGCTGCTCGGCTTGTTCGCGCGCCAGATCAAGGGTGGCCGTCTAAGGGTGAGAGGGCAGGGCGGCGGTCGCGCTCGCCAGCCGCGCCTCGGCGTCGTCGACATCCACGATCTCGACCGTCAGCGTCAGCTCGTCCTGATCCGACGCGACAATGTCGAACACCTGATCATGATCGGCGGTGTCTCGGACATCGTGGTCGAAACCAACATTCTGCGCAGCGGCGGCCGTGCGGCGTCGGCGCTTCCCACGGAGACCCAGGCGCCCGAGCGGCCGGGCGCCTTCGAGGCCCTGCCGCCGACCGAGGCCGCGCGTCAAGACACGCGTCAAGACCTGCGCCAGGAACAGCCCGCACTGGATCGGCTGCCGATCCGATCGGTTCCGGGCAGTGCGCCGTCGCGCCCTGCGCAACAGGGGGCGACGCAGGCCGAGGCTCCTGGCGCTATTGCTGCCGCCGTCGTCCTGCCCAGCCTTGCGGCTGCAGCTACCCAGATGCCGGCACCGGTGGTTCAGCCGCCGAGCTTCACGCGCGATTTTTCTCCGTCGCAATCTGCCAGCGCCGTTGAACTCGACAGCATGACGCAGCAATTGGAGGAGGCGCTGAAGCGGCCTCACTCGGCCGTCCGCTCGGCGAATGCGCCTGCAGAGCCGCCGCGACCTCAGGACGTGCCCAAGCCGCCAGCGCCGCCGATCGAGCCGGAGGTCGAGACCCCCACTCTTGCGCCGGCGATGCCGACGCCGACACCACCTGCGCCGCCCGAAACGGCTGGGCGGCCGATTCCGTTGCCGGCCGATGTCGAGGCCGAGCTCGAAATGGCCCTGGGCCTCAGGCCCGAGCGCATAGTTCCCAAGGCGCCTGCCGTCACCGTCACGGCAAAATCTGCTCCCGTCGCACCGCCACCCGTGGCTCCCGTGCCGGAGCCGGTCGTGGAGCCGGAACCCGTCAAGGCTGCCCCAGCCAAGAGCGAGCCTGCGGCCGTGATCGAGCAGGCTGCTGTCGAGTCGATTCTTGCCGACGATATCGACGATTCGTTCCTCGAAGCTCCGGGCAAGCCCGCCGAGTCTGCGCCTGCCTCCGAGCACAAGCATGAGGCGAGCCCGGCTCCCGAGCCCAAGACCTCGGCGAGCGAACCGGAACCCGCCCTCAAGCCTGAACCCAAGCCTGAACCCAAGCCTGAGCCCAAGCCTGAACCTCAGCCCGAGGCTGCGCCTGCGCCGAAGCCTGCCGCCATCGACCCTTTCTCCGTCGATGCGATCGAGGCGGAGTTCGCACGCCTGCTCGGCCGCGATCCCAAGCCCAAATCCTGACATCACACAGGCCCGCCTCGTCGCCTTTGCGAGGCGGGCCTGGGCGCGATCAACGGGCACGATCAACAGGATTGTCGGTGTGCGCGGGCTTGACGCCCGGTCCCCGGTTGCCGGGGCGCGCTGGCCGGTTCTAGCGTTGGCCGGCCCGATCGACTGAGTCGGGCGCTGTTCCGGCCCGGCGTGACCTTGACGAGAACCCTTGAGAGATCGCTGCGAGGCGGCCGCGCCCTATGGGGCGCATTCGCGCTCTTGCCGGTGCTGGCGGCTCCGGCCTGGGCGCAGACGCTTTCGCTCGACCTGGGGCAAGGCGGGGGCGTTGCCGAGCGCGCGCTCCAGCTCATCGCCGTCATCACGGTGCTGTCGCTCGCGCCGTCGATCCTGGTCATGGTGACGTCGTTCACGCGCATCGCCGTCGTGCTGTCGTTGCTGCGCTCGGCGCTCGGCACGCAGACCGCCCCGCCGAATGCCGTGATCATCGGGCTGGCGCTGTTCCTGACCGGCTTCGTCATGACGCCGACGCTGCGCGAGGCCTATCGCACGGCGATCGAGCCGCTGGTTGCCGGCCAGATCCAGCCGCAGGAGGCCTATAATCGCGGGGTCGTGCCGTTCAAGGCGTTCATGCTCAAGAATGTCCGCGAAAAAGATCTGGCGCTGTTCATGGAGATGTCGCGCGAGCCGGTTCCCGCGCGGCCCGAGGATGTCCAGATCCAGGTGCTGGTGCCGGCCTTCATGATCTCGGAACTGCGCCGGGCCTTCGAGATCGGCTTCCTGCTGTTCGTGCCCTTCCTGATCATCGACCTGGTGGTGGCCTCGATCCTGATGTCGGTCGGCATGATGATGCTGCCGCCGGTGACCGTGGCGCTGCCATTCAAGCTGATCTTCTTCGTGCTGGTCGACGGCTGGGGGCTTGTCGCGAGCTCGCTGGTGAAGAGCTATGGCGGGTCGGGATAGGGCTCAGCCCTGCCTGGGCGATGGGGTCGCGCTTTCAGCAGCGCCGGTCTGGCCATCGGCCGGGGGCTGCTCGGGCCTGGGGCGCTGCCGCACGGCGGTGGAGTAGCCGGGGTAGCGGGCGCGGTAGGCCGTCATGAAGTCGGTCAGGGTGTCGGAACCCGCTGCCGCGCGGGCCATCTCGCGGATGTCGGAGGCCTTGGCGCGGCTGGCTCCGGTGACGAAGGCAAAGGTGCGCGCATCCGTGCTCTGCGCCATCTTGACGGCGAATTTGCCTCGCAGCCGGTCCAGCGAGAGCGCCTCGTTCGACATGACATAGGAAATCGCGCTGCGCATCACGTCGGCGCGCTCGCCTTCGCTGAGGGGCGCGGTGCCTCGCCAGCTTTCGCCGAGCATGCGTTCATGCGCCTCGCCGGCCTCCCGCCAGCGCTTGCCGGTCCAGAAGATGTCGGAGCGCAAACGGTCGACCTCGGGCCCGCGCTCGGCTTCCAGCAACTCGAGCGCCTGGTCGGTGCGCGACAAATCGGACAATGCCTTGGCCTCGAGCAGCAGGCGGGCGCGCTTGACGTCGCCGGGCAGTTCGATCAGCCGCGTCGCGTTGAGCGCACGCAGCGCCTCGACCGGCTTGCCGTTCATCAGGTTGATCATGGCGAGCTTGGTCGCGACGGTGGAGCGTGCCGCGCCGGTCAGGCGTTTCTCGATCTGGTAGCGCAGGATTTCGCTCGCCTGATCCAGCAGGTCGAGTTCGACCAGCCTGTCGGCCAAGAGCCGGGTGATTTCATCGCCGCGCCGGCCGACCGGCAGGAATTCCTTGAAGTCGTAGAACAGGGCCAGCGCTTCGATGCGCGGCAACTCCTCGGTGCCGCGCCCGCTGAACAGCTCGGCGAAGCGCTGGGCGGTTTCGTCATGCATGCGTCGCGTCAGCGGGTTGTCGGGGTAGTTCTCATTTGCCCGGCGCGCGACCATGAAGGCGTCGCGCCAGCGCTGGTGGTCGGCATAGAGCCGGCCAAGTTCGGCCAGCGCCTCCATCTCCAGATCGCCGCCGCGCCAGATGATCGATACCGTCTCCAGGCGAGCGATGGCTTCGTCGGACGATATGTCCGGCCGCTTTTCGGTCTGTACCAGTTTGACCGCGCGCAATTGCGCCTCGGCGGCGACAGGCCGGCTGCGGGCCTCGAACAAGGGCTTGTAGCCGTTCAGCGCCGCTTCCGGCCGGCCGCCGACATCGTCGAGGATGGCGCGCAGGAGCGCGAGTTTCTCGGGGTCGACCAGGCCGCGCGGCAGGTTCGAGAGTTTTTCGATCTCGCGCTCGGCTACGGTGAGGTCCTGCATCGCCAGTGCCGCGCGAGCCTTCGCGAAGCGCAGTTCGGCCTGGATCTCCGGTGGATAGCGATCGAGGGTCGCCTCCGCGCGGCGAAAGCCAATGAGCGCCTGGGCGTTGCGCCCAAGTCTCTGCTCCGGCAAAGCACGCCAGAGGCCAGCTTCGGCATCCTCCTTGATCGGGCCGGCATCGAAGGCGGTGATCGCCTCCTGATTGCGATGCATGCGCACCGCGATCAGCCCCTTCAGGAAGAGCGGCTCGCGCTGGTTCCGCATGGCCGGGTCGTCCGCCATCATTGCCGACAGGGGGCCATTGGCTTCCGCCATCAAACCATTGGCCGCGTAGAAGCGCGCCAAGGCGAGACGCGCCTCGGATTTGCGGCCGCGCGAGGCGTCGGCGACGTCGCGCAGCAGGGCGCGTGCGCCGTCCCGCACGGTGTCGACGTGCAGCTTGTTCCATTGCTCGGGATCGAGCAGGGGCGGCTGGGCGGCCGCAGTCTGGTTCGTGTCGCTCGGCGCCTCGGCGGGCACGTCGAGCGTCACCGTCAAGCCACTGGCGCGGCCGATCTGGGCCTGGTCGTTCCCGGCGCGCACCAGGAGATCGTCGGCGCGGGGCGCGACGGCAAGGCCATGGGCGGTCTGGAGCAAGTTGAATTCGACGAACTGATAGGGCTTGGCCATGACGCGCGCCGGGCCGAACGCCGTCGCGACCGCCAGCGACGTCCCGGACGGGCCCGGCTCGAGCCAGTGCACTCCCGTCATGCCAGGCAGCGGGACGGCGAGGATGGTCTGGCCGCGCTCGTCGACCGCGCGGCGCGGCGCGATCGGGGTAGCTGTCTTCTTCTGCGGCTCGCCAAGGCTTAGCGACCAGGTCGGGCCGTCATCGAGCAGCCGCGTCAATTGCTGACTCGTCAGTCGCAGACGCACCAGCGTGACCTTGCCCTCGCGGGTTACGGTCGCATCTTCGACGAGTTGCGGCAGGATGGTCTTGAAATCGGCAGGGTTGATCGTGTCGCGCGTGTCGAAGACGAGGGTGACGATCCCCGCGTCGATGAAGGCGGCTGCGCCGGTCATGCGCGGAAAGCGGAAGTCGATATGGCCGCCTTGCGCAGTGCCGGCAGCCTCGATCTTCACTGCCTGGGGTGTCGGGTCGATAACCGGCTGGGCGACAGCCGCAGGAGCTGTCGCGGGCTGGCTTTCGGGAGTGACGGCGGAGGCTGCTGCGGCAGCCGGCAAGGAGGCTGGCGTCGGCGCGGCCTTCACCGCCACATCCGTTCCCTCCGGCAGGCTCGCCAATGTCGGTCCGGTGGTTTTGGTGGGGCGCAGGAGATCGACCGTCAGCCCATCCTCGTCCTGGAAGTTCCTGACCTGCCAGTCCTTCGGAATCGAGAGTTCAAGCCGTGTCGTGGTCTCTGCGGTCTCGTGGGAGAGCAGCGCGACGCCGTCCGGCAAGGCGCGTTTGAGGGCAGAGGGTTCGACCGTCAGCGGCTGGTCGAGGGTCAGGTTCAGAGTGCCGTCCTCAAGCGCAGTCGTGAGAGTGGTCCCGAGAGGCGCCTGGAAGACCAGGCGCTCCAGTGTCGGCAGCTTGGCGCCGCGCACGATCAATGGCTTGTTCTGGGGCCGCGGCTGACGCGCAGCTTCCTTGACGCGGGCTTCAGCCTGCTTCAAGCGCTCCGCCATGTCGGCGATCACTTCGGGCGGTGGACCGGGCAGCAATCCGGTCCAGTTCTCGGGCAAAAGATCGATGAAGGCCTTGTCGCCAGCCTCGATCAGATTGGCGCGGAACCGCTTGGGCAGCGCGAAGCGCATGCCGAGCCCGTCGGGATCGAGCCGCGCCAGGGTGATGTATTCCGGCAGCTCCTTGGCGATCTTGTTGATGTCGATCTTCACCGGGGAGGCGAAGGCGACCACGAGCACGCCATTGTTGAGGCGGATGCGGGTGGGCGTCGGTTCGTCGAAGGTCAGGGCGAGGCGGCCGAAGCCCGGCGGCATGTCCTGGCCGCGCAAGGTGGCGTTGGCGGCGAGGGCGGGCTCGCACAGGCCCGCGCCGATGGCGAGCGCAGCCAACCCGATACCGAAGGCAAGGGAACGCGGGACACGCAAAACCGGAGAACTCACGCAACGCGACACGAACAGGCCGGAGCTGCCTGACCAGGCCGCCCGCCTGCTTTGGACGCTAGCCTGTCAAGGATAATGCCGGGTTAACGTGGCCGCGCCATAATATCCTTGTGGAACAATCGTTTAGAGGGTTCGTCGGGGTTGCGGGCTTTCGTCGGGGCTGCGGGCTTGGGCAATACGGAAGCCGCCGAGGGCCGGCCATGGCACGGCGCCAGCCACGCGATGATTTCGAGCGCGCAGGCGATTTAGGTTTACCCGCCGGCTGCGCGTGCCGATTTGGCGCTCACAAGGCCAGAATCATGCCGTGCCGGCTAAAAAACGGGTGCAATTATCAAGAAATTAACCATACTTCCGCACTGGTCAGTAGGGGGTCGCGTTCTATCCGAAACAAGAGCCTGGGTTGGAGGACGCGATGCTGATTTATGTCGGGATTTTCTATTTGTCGTGCTTCGCGGTCTTCCTGGAACTGGTCGATCGCGCCCCGATCATGGATTGACGTTCGGCCGACGCCAGGCCGCCCGGCCAAGACATCCGACCCGTGAAATCGTCGTGCTGACGAAAAGCAGCGCTGTCGTGGCGGTCATCAGCCTTTGGGCGAGCGTTTTTGCTGGAGCCTGATCTGTTGCGGCGCTCGATTTTCGCGCGTTGGCCGGCCATCGCCGATGCCGGCAATCAGATCATCGCTTGCTGCGGTCCGCGAATTCATGAGGGCGGCCCTCTATTGCCTGACCGCCCATAAGGAAAAGCCGCAGCCCCGGTTGCGTTGAGCCCGGCCTTGGTTTGGTGCGATCAGCGACGCGGAGCGGGCGCTATGGCCGGCAGTTCGTTGCCCGGTAGCGGCACGAGTTCGGCCGTGCTGCGCTCTGGTGCGCGCGAGCTCGTGGCGAGGGCCACCGTCAGTTTCTCGGCCCGCTCGGGCGACATGGCGGCGAGCACGTCGGACATCTTGCGCGGGTTCATCTGCTGGACAACCGGCAGCAGCACGTCGAGGCCGAGGCGGTCGAAGACGCGTGCGGCGTCCTTCGGCTTCATCGTCTCGTACATGATCACGAGATTCTTGATCGCCTTGAGTTCATCCTCGGCGGGTTTGCGCTTGGGGCCGTCGACCTTGTCCTCAAGCTGCTTCAGGTCGCCGACGCGGCCGTCGAGCTTCTTCTCGGCGGTGTCGAGCAGGCGTTCGCGCATCTCCAGTTCGCGAACCCGGGCATCGATCTCTTCGCGCCGCTCGCCGAGGCGTTCGAGAATGGCCCGCTCGGCGGGGGAGGCGATCTTGGCCGTGCCGTTGACGACGCCGGCCTTGTTGTTGGGGTTGGCGGCGCGCGCCGCCTCGGCCTTGGCTTCCGCCTCGGCCTTCTCCTGCTCCTTCTTCGGATCAGGCTTGTCGACCGAGCCGGTCGTCTCGGGGTCGCGCAGGACGCGATCGGGTGCATGCGCCTGGGCGATCACCTTGGCGAGGGCCCAGACCTGGGGCTCCGGCTTCATGGGGCGAGTATTGTCGGAGGAAAAGACACTCGCGCTTGACGGCACCTTTCCCGGATAGGGCTCCGCCGTCCAGGCAAGCAGCTTCAGCGCCAGGAGACCCATGGCGCCGAGAATCACTGCCGGAAAGAGGCGGGGCCTTTCGATCACGCGGCCTGGCCTTCCAGGCGTCGGGCGGCACGGGCGCGGATGGCGGCCGCGGATTCGGCGGCGCTGGTCATGCGCGAAATCGGGGTGGGCTCGGGCGCTGGCGGTTCCGCGGCTTTCGGCGCGACCAGCGTGGCGGCGCTGACGATCTGCGAGATCCGCTCCATCACGGTCTGACCGGCTTCGATCTGGGCGGCGAGGTCGGCGGCGTAGCGTTCGGCGGTGCGCAGGCGCTCGGCCAGGGTGCGGTCGCAGTCGCCCAGCGTCAGCTTCAACCCGGCGATGGCGCGCTCAGCGGTATCGGTCGCCGAGATCAGCGCGCCGACGGTCTGGCGCATGGCACCTTCGTCGGCCTTGAGGCGCTCGATGCGCTTGGCCAGCACGTAGCAGGTGATGATGGTCGCGACGAGGAGGCTTGCGACGAGGGCATCGGCGATGAGGGTGATCGTCATGGCTTGGTGAATATCCGCGTCAGGAGGGGGAACCGAGATGGCTCGTGGCGCTGTCGAAGGCGGCGATCGTGGTCTTGGAGCGGCGCAGCGGGCTGACGACCTGAACGGCGATCTTGTCGTCGACACGTCCGATCCGGCCCTCGCTGACGATGAAGTCGCCGCAGCGCAGTGCGACCGTCGAATCGGGCCTGGCGTCGAACATCAAAGTGTCGCCGATCTCGAGCTTCATCACCCGCTTCAGCGGCATCTTTGTCTCATGGAGCACGCAGGTCACGGCGACGTCGGTCTGCCAGACCTCGGTCGCCAGATGGTTTTCCCAGATCGCATCGCGCCCGAGCTTCTCACCCATGAAGCTTTCGAGCAGCAATTCGCGGATCGGCTCGATCGTGGCGTAAGGCAGCAGCAGATGCAGGCAGCCGCCCCGGCCTTCCATGTCGAATTTGAGCTCGACGCGGATGGCGGCGTTGGCGGGGCGGGAGATCGAGACGAAGCGCGGATTGGACTCGATGCGATCGACCGTGAATCGCACCGGCGAGAGCGGTCTGAAGGCGGCCTCGGCATCACTCAGGATCAGCGCGATGACGCGCTTGAGCATGTTGATCTCGATCGAGGTGAAAGGGCGGCCGTCGACGCGCGGCGCCGGCTGGCCGCGCTTGCCGCCGAACATCGTGTCGAGCACGGAATAGATCAGCGAGGACTCGATCGTGATCAGGCCGAAATTGTCCCACTCCTCGGCCTTGAACACCGAGAGCATGGCGGGCAGCGAGATCGAATTGATGTAGTCGCCGAAGCGCACCGAGCGGATGCTCTCCAGCGAGACCTCGACATTGTCGGTGAAGAAGTTGCGCAGGCTGGTCGAGAGCAGGCGCACGAGACGCTCGAAGATGATCTCGAGCATCGGCAGGCGTTCATAGGCGACCGAGCCGGAATCGACGATGGCCTGGATGCCGTTGCGGGCGTCCCGGTCGTCGCCGATGGAGAAACCGAGCATCGTGTCGATTTCGTCCTGCGACATCAGGCGGTCGGTGCCGCCATCCTGTTCGCCTTCCTCCACCAGCATGTCGGGCATGGTCGCCCATTCGGCCGCCATCCCTTCCGGGCTAAGGGGCTCGTTCTTGGGCTTGCCGGCCAGGTCGAGGTCGTCGTTGCTCATGTCTTCGTCGTCATCCCGGCTGGAGCGCGGAAGCCCGGAGGGCTCACTGCACCAGCAATTCCTTGAACAGCACCGCGTCGATCTTGGCCGGATAGACCGTGACGTTGACGCGGCGCAGCAATTCTTCCTTGAGGCGATACATGCCGGCCGAGCCTTCCAGATCGGCCGGGCGCAATTCGCGCATGAACACCTGGAAAGCGTCCTCGACACGCGGCAGCAGCGGCTTGATCTCCTCGGAGACCTTGGCGTCGGCGATCTCGAGCACGACCTTGACCTTGATGATCGGCTGGCGATCCTGCTGGCCGCCCGGCGAGATGCCGATCATCATGTCCCTCATCTCGACGAAGCTCGCCGGCTTCTTGGCGGCCTTCGCATGCTCGGCCGCTGCGATCTGCTCCGGGGAGGGCTGCTTCATGAAGAAGAACCAGCCGCCGCCGAGCCCGGCGAGCAGCAGCGCGCCGCCGAGGATCATGATCAGCTTCTTCTTGCCGGGCTTGGACGCCTCGCCGCCCTCGGCAGCCTCTTCGTCGGTCTTTCCGGACTTCTTCGACATCGCAGCACCGCCTCGGGCTGGGCGCGCGCGGCATCGATGCCCTGCTCCCTGTCATTACCCTGATCAATCACGGTTAACGCGTCGTTAAGGACGGCAAATCTTGCCGGGTCATTTCTGCCCGAAGCCTCGAATTTGCCGGGCCTTGCAAGGCCGGGAGAGACCATGATTTATTTTGTATATCAGTATGTTAGTTGATTTTAACCATGTTGGCACAGCGCTTGCGGATGTGGTGCTGCGATGGCTGCGCTGGGGAGCGTCGAAGCGATCGCGGGACAATTCGGGAGACCATGCCGTGGAGAACGCGCTTCTCGTCGGCCTATCGCGTCAAATGGCTTTGGCGCGCGAGCTGGATGTCATCGCCAACAACCTGGCGAATACCGGCACGAACGGCTTCAAGTCGCGCTCGGCGCGCTTCAATGAATTCATCATGCCTGTCGCCAGCGCGGAGACCTTTCCGAACGGCGACCGGCGGCTCTCCTATGTCATCGACAAGGGCACGCCGATCGACCTGTCGCAGGGAGCGCTGGAGCGCACCGGCAACCCGCTCGACGTCGCGCTGCGCGAGGACAACTACCTCGTGGTCCAGACGCCGAACGGCCAGCGCTACACCCGCGCGGGTTCGCTGAGCCTGAACCAGCAGGGCGAGCTCGTGACCCAAACCGGGCTGCCGGTGCTGGGCGAGGGCGGGCCAATCCGCTTCAGCAACACCGAGACCAATTTCAGCATCGCCGTCGACGGTACCGTCTCCAGCGATCAAGGCGTTCGCGGCAAGCTCAGGCAGGTCCGCTTCAACAATCCGCGGGCGCTGAGCAGCGACGGCAACAACCTGTTCGCCTCGGCGACGCCGCCGCTGCCGGCCGGGCCGCAGGCCAGGCTCGAGCCCGGTGCGATCGAGGGCTCGAATGTGAAGGCCATCATCGAGATGACCCGCCTGATGGAGGTCCAGCGCTCCTATCAGGGCATCGCCAACATGATGACCAAGACCGATGAGCTGCGCACCAAGGCGATTTCCCGCCTGGCCGATCAGCAAGCCTGAACCGGGGAAGGAGCAAGCCAATGCGCGCCCTGCAGACAGCCGCCACCGGCATGATGGCCCAGGAACTCAACGTCCAGGTCATCTCCAACAACATCGCCAACGTGCGCACCACTGGCTACAAGCGCCAGACGGTGCATTTCCAGGATCTTCTCTACGAGAATTTCCGGCGCGCCGGCTCGGCCACCTCCGACCAGAACACGATGGTCCCGGCCGGCACCTTCATCGGCTCCGGCGTCAAGACGACCTCGACCGGGCGCATCATGAGCCAGGGCAACCTGTCCTCGACCGAGAAGCAGTACGATGTCGCCATCAGGGGCGAGGGCCTCTTCAAGATCCGCATGCCTGATGGTCGCACGACCTATTCGCGTGACGGCTCCTTCGACCTCGACGCCCAGGGCCAGCTCGTGACCCGGGACGGCTATACGGTCGAGCCCGGCATCACGGTTCCAAACAACGCGACCAGCGTCAGCATCAATGCGCAGGGCACGGTCGAGGTCCAGCTTCCCGGACAGACCGCGCCGCAGACGCTGGGCCAGCTCCAGCTCACCCGCTTCGTCAACAAGGTCGGTCTCGAATCGATCGGCGACAACCTGTTCGTGGAGACGGCGGCCTCAGGGCCAGCGATCGACGGTGTCGGCGGCGGCGAGGGCTTCGGCACGCTGCAGCAGAACTATCTCGAAGAAGGCAACGTCCAGGCCGTGACCGAGCTCACCACGCTGATCGCAGCTCAACGCGCCTATGAGATGAACTCCAAGGTCATCACCGCCGCCGACCAGATGATGTCGGCGACGACGTCGATGTTCCGCGGTTAGGGCTGAGGGTGCGCGCCATGATCCGCTTGTCCATCCTCCTCGCTACCGTCGCGCTGGCTGGTACGGCGTTTGCCGCCCAGCCCCATCCAGTCGCTCGCGCCGGGGCCGTCGCGGCAATCGTCGCGCCGCCGCCGCAACAGCCGTCGGCTCCGACGCCGGTGCGCAAACCCTTCCTGCGTCCGGAGCTCACGCTCACGAGCGAGCTCGTCAGCTTCGGCGATCTGCTCTCGGGATTGCCGAGCGAGGCCGCTGCGACCCCGGGCTTCCGGGCGCCCGCACTCGGCGAGACCGGCACGATCCAGGTCAGCCGCATCATGGAGGCCGCGCGCGCCGCCGGCATCATTCGTGATGCGGGCGACATCGAGAGCCATGGCTTTGCGCAGGTGATCGTGACCCGCGCTGCGCGCCGCCTGATGGCGTCCGATCTCGAGGCGGCGGTAAAGATCGGCCTCCAGGAGCGTTTCGGAGTCGATGCCCGGGCGCTGGCGCTTGCGATCGACGGCGGCGCGCCGGCGATCGCGATCGAGCCCGAATTGACCGGCGACGTGACGGTGCTCGACCTCGGCTATGATGTCCGCTCGCGCCGGGTGCAGGCCAGGCTGATCGTGCCGGGCAGCGCAGCGATGCGGCTGAAGCCCATCCGCATCACCGGGCAGATGGTCGACACCATCGAGGTCGTAGTGCCTCGCCGCAGCATCGCCCGGGGAGAAACGCTGAGCGCGACCGACGTCGTGGTCGAGCGCCGTCCGCGCGACGGGCAGGTGAGCGAACTCATCGGCGACGCGAAGGCGGCCATCGACAAGGTGGCGCGGCGTGCGCTCAATGTCGGCATGCCGCTGCGCGTCGGCGACGTCCAGCGCGAGGAGATCGTCGGGAAGGGCGATCTCGTCACCATCGTCTATGCAGCGCCCGGCCTGCTCATCTCGATGCGCGGCAAGGCCGGCGAGGCCGGCGCGATGGGCGATGTCGTCACCGTCACCAATCCTCAATCCAAGCGCGTGCTGCAAGGCACGGTCAGCGGGCCCGGGCGGGTTTCCGTCCAGAGCTCCGCCGTCGGCCGTGTCGCCAGCGCCCCCTGATCCAGACAGTTGCGGACCCTGATCATGACCACACGCATTCTCGTCAGACTCTCCGGGCTCCTTGCCCTCAGTGTCGCTCTCAGCGCCTGTGGCGCGGCCGACCGGCTCGCCAATGTCGGCCAGGCCCCGGCCCTTTCCGCGATCGAGGATCCAACGGCGGTGAAGGGCTACAAGCCCGTGCAGATGCCGATGCCGGCGGTGGAGCACGCCTCCTTCGCGCCGAACTCGCTCTGGCGCACCGGCTCGCGCGCCTTCTTCAAGGATCAGCGTGCGCGGATGGTCGGCGATCTTGTAACGGTCAAGGTCAAGGTCACCGACAAGGCCCAGCTCGACAACACGACCAAGCGCAGCCGCAAGAACGGCGAGGACGCAGGCGCCGACAACATCCTCGGCTACGAGAACAAGCTGCCCAACGGCGCCACCGCCGGCTCGCTCCTGAAGCTCGATTCGACTGCTTCGAGCGAGGGCGTGGGCTCGGTGCGCCGCGCCGAGACCCTGGCGACAAATGTCGCCGCCGTGGTCACGCAGACCCTGCCCAACGGCAATCTGGTGATCGAGGGCAAGCAGGAGATCCGGGTCAATTTCGAGGTGCGCGAGCTGATCGTGGCCGGCGTGATTCGGCCCGAGGACATCGAATCGGACAACACCATCGATTCGACCAAGATCGCCCAGGCCCGGATCGCCTATGGCGGGCGCGGCCAGCTCACCGATGTCCAGCAGCCGCGCTATGGCCAGCAGGTCATGGATATCCTGCTGCCCTTCTAAAGGTATCGCGCAGATCTCACGAAGCTCCGGCCGGCGTGGAACGCTCCCCACTTATTCCCGCGCAGGCCGGCCGGCGGTCTCTCCCGAGCCGCCGGCTCTTATCGCCAAGTGAGAGTGGTAGACGAGAACCGGCTTGCCGCTTTTCGTCATCCCGCTCTCGTCCCGGCCGCCCGTCACGCTCCCCAAGCTCACAAGGCTGGCGGCCCAGAAGAAGCCCCGCGCCTCCCGCGCGGGGCTTTTGCCCCCGAAACAAAAAAGCCCTCCGCGGGTTGCGGAAGGCCTTCGGCATGGCGGCGAAGCAGAGCTTGGCTTAGTCGTCGCGGAACACGCGCTCATTGCGCTCGTGACGTTCCTGCGCTTCCAGCGAGAGCGTTGCGATCGGCCGGGCCTCGAGGCGCTTCAGGGAGATCGGCTCGCCGGTGTCCTCGCAATAGCCGTAGGAGCCCTCATCGATGCGCGCGATGGCGGATTCGATCTTGGCGATCAGCTTGCGCTGGCGATCACGCGCGCGCAACTCGATGGCGCGGTCGGTTTCGGAGGAGGCGCGGTCGGCAATGTCGGGGTGATTCTCGCTTTCGCTCTGCAGAGTGACGAGTGTTTCTTTCGCCTCCTTCAGAATCTCGTTCTTCCAGGACAGAAGCTTGCCGCGGAAATACTCGCGCTGCCGCTCGTTCATGAACGGCTCGCTGTCGGTGGGTTTGTAGTCCGCTTCGAGAATGATTTGCTTCGACATAGGCACACTCTCTGAGTTGGTCGTCTCGGCGCGCCCACCGACTCTGCCGTGGTAGGCCCGCCGATTTCGCGCCCTTATAGCGAGGGACATGGGCAGTAACAATCACCGCAGCGCGTCTTCAACCGCTTCCGTCAACACATTGCCTCGACTGAGCGATAGAGCGCCGAAACAGGCGTTTCTGCCCCTGATTCTTGCCCTTGCTTCAAGGTGGCGGTGCCAGGACGGCGGCGATGTCCGCCTCGACGAGCTCGGCGAGGCTACGGCGGTAGTGGGTATGGTCGAAGAATCGATCAGGGTCCCCGTTCTCCGGTCGGTCGATTCGCCAGTCGATCAGTACAGAGCGGGGGTGTCGCTGCGTGATCTCGGCAAAGGCGGCGCGGCAGGCGGAATCCGCCGCGGCATTCTGGCTGCCAGGCTCCGGGTGGCTCGTTACGTAGCTTGGCGGGCGCAGCAGGATCAGAGCCGCTTCCGGCGCAGCTGCCAGGACCAGCGCTTCGAGCGCCCGTGCAGCGGGAAACGGCCCGGTGCGATTGCTGCCGCCAATCTGCAAGGGGGTCTCCAGCGCAATGCGGCGATCGCGTTCCGCCTCGGGGCCCTGCGCATCGAAATTCGCTTCATAGTTCCAATAGCCGTCGGGGCGAGCGCGTGAGCCGTCGGGATTGCGTAGATAAGCGATTCGGAAGGGCAGCTCCTGGACGACGTCGTAGCGTACGAGGCCCAGGAGGTAGTCGCCAAGGTTGCGGCTGAGGAGCCAAAACGGGAAAGGTCGCTCGTTCGGCAGCGCCGGATCGGGCGTGCACCAGTGTTCGTCGATGCCCACGACGATCGCGCGCGCCGGTTCGAGCCGCTTGCGCAGGAACCAGTCGAGCAGGGCAAGAGCTTCCTTGGGACCGGTTCCCGGTGTCGCAAGGGAGAGGAAGGCGATGCCGGTCCTCGCCGTGAGTTCCTCGGGAGAGACGAGCTGGATGTGGGAGTTGCCGATGATCACCGCTTGAAAAGCGGGGTCGCGCCCGCGGCTTGCTGTGACCATGCGTGGCCCCTGCGGCCTGACTCCTGGCTTGAGCGCAAGCGGGGAATGGCCGGTGTCGTAGGGGTCGAGCAGAAAAGCGAGCCCCAGAAGGCTGGCCGCCAACAGCAGGGCCGTCGCCAGGAAGGCGCGTGTGAAGCCGACCCAGCGCAGTGCCGACATCGGCGCGATGGCTTCAGAACTGGAAGTAGATGAATTCATAATTGGCGTCGTCGCCGATCTTGAACAGGACGATGACGAAGAGGAGCGCGGCAATCGCCGCGATCCAGCGCATCGGGGGCAGCCGGTGCACGAGCGTCCAGGCCGTGGGACCGAGAATCGCAAAGGCAACTGCCGGCAGCAACGCGCGCCATTTGAAGCCCGTCCCCGTCGGAGCCAGGCCGAGCAGCCCCTTATAGATCGCCAATGCCGCCTCAAAACTCGTGGCGCGGAAGAGCACCCAGCACAGCATGACGAAGACGAAGGTCAGTAGCCAGCCGAGCGGCTTGGGCATCGGCAGCTCGGCGCGCCGCCAAAGCAGCGCTACGATCAGGGCGAGCCCATGCGCGACGCCCCAGGCGACATAGGTGAGCCCCGCGCCGTGCCAGAGCCCGCCCAGCGCCATGGTCGCAAACAGCGCCCAGATCTGGGTCGGCAGGCCATGCCGCGAGCCGCCAAGCCAGATATAGAGGTAGTCGCGCAGGAAGCGCGACAGCGTCATATGCCAGCGCCGCCAGAAATCCTGGATGCTCGTCGAACGATAGGGCGCCTCGAAATTCTGCGGCAGCACGATGCCGAAGAGCAGCGCCAGCCCGAGCGCCATGTCGGAGTAGCCGGAAAAATCGAAATAGATCTGGAAGGTGAAGGCGAGCATGCCTTGCCAGGCCTCCGCCATGCTGACGACCTTGCCGATGGCGGCGGCTGCGAAGACCGGGTTGGCGTATTCGGCCAGCGGGTCTCCGAGCAGCACCTTCTTGGCGAGGCCGGCGGTCAGCAGCAGCAGGCCGCGCGCGATCCGTTCGGCCGCATCCGGCCGCTGATAGGGCCGCTCCTCGAACTGGTGCATAATCTCGCGCCAGCGCACCAACGGCCCCGCCAGCACCTGCGGGAAGAAGGCGATGTAGAGCGCGTAACGCACCAGATCGTAGCGCGGCGCCTCGCCGCGCCTGAGATCGGTCAGGTACATGACGTGGTGGAAGGTGAAGAAGGAGATGCCGAGCGGCAGCGCGAGATCGAGCCGCGGCGTCGGTAACCCAGGGATCATCCCAGCGAGATCGGCGAAGAAGTTGACGTATTTGAACAGCGCAAGTGCGGCGAGGTTCAAGACGATCGCCAGCGTGATCAGCGCGCCCGCCTTGGTCTTCTGGAATGCTTCGGCGATGAGCCAGTTCAGCCCGATCGAGAGCGCCAGCAAGGGCACGAAGCGCCAGTCCCAATAGCCATAGAAGGCGAAGGACAGCGCCACCAGCACAGGCAGCCGCCACTGCGGCGCGAAGCGCTCGGCGAGCCAATGCAGGCCGAGGGCGAGCGGCAGGAAGCCGAGCAGGAAAGCGAAGGAGTTGAAGAGCATTGGGCCGATGGCGGTGCAGGAAGGGCCGCCTTAGCCCATTGTCCCGCGCAAGTCATGTCGAGCGTGCCCTTTGCCCCGGGCAATGCCTCGAGTGTCACATATGCGTTCAATCAATCGATTGATTAAATCGAGCTTCTGAGCTAGGTAAGACGGATGAAAGTAGCCTCCGGCAACGACCAAGGCGCCCGTGAAGCGCTGCTGCGCGCCGGGCTCGACCTATTTGGGCGGCACGGCTTTGATGCGAGTTCGATCCGCCAGATCGCGCAGGCGGCCGGAGTCAACAGCGCCGGCATCGCCTATCATTTCGGCGGCAAGGACGGGCTGCGCCAGGCCTGCGCCGCAGCCATCGTCGCCACGCTGAAGGAGCGGGTTTTCGGGGCCGCCGCGACGATGCCGCCGCTGGAAGGGCTCCAGCCGGAGGCGGCGGTGGAGCTTTTGGTTGCGGTCGTGAGCCGGGTTACGGCCTTCGCGGCACGCGCGCCGGAGAGCGAGACCATCGCCCGCTTCGTCGTGCGCGAGATGATGGAGCCGACCTCGGCGTTCGAGACGCTTTATGACGGGCTGGTCGGCCCGGTCCATGGCCGTCTTTGCATGCTCTGGGCTGTCGCGACCGGCCTCGATGCCGAGGCGCAGGCGACCAAGCTCGCCGTCTTCGCAATGGTCGGGCAGGTGCTCTATTTCCGGCTGGCCCGGCCGGCCGTGATGCGGCGCATGGGCTGGAGCGATATCGGCGAGGCCGAGAGCGAGGCGATCGCCACCGTCATCGGGACCAATGTCCGGGCCAGTGTCGCTGCCATGTCGGAGGGACAGCCATGATCGCTGAATTCATCTGTTCTTTTGGCATCGCTGCCTCATTTGCCTTCTGCGGACCATCGACGACGCGCATCGCCGGCTATGTCGAGGGCGAATATGTCCGCCTCGGTCCGATCGATACCGCCCGGATCGAGAGCGTCGCGGTCAGGCGCGGCGAGCGTGTCGCGCCCGGCGCCGTCGTCGCGGTGCTGCAGACCGATGATGCGCAAAATGCCGTCGCCGAGAGCGATGCCCGATCGGTGCAGGCCAAGGCCCAGCTTGCCAATCTGCTCAGCGGCCGGCGGCCGGAAGAGATCGCCGTGATCGAGGCGAGCGCGGCCTCCGCCAAGGCGCAGGAGCGCGAGGCCGACCGGGCGCTGGAGCGGCGGCAGGACCTTTTTCGCCGCGGCGTCTCGACCCAGGCCGATCTCGACCAGGCGCAGACGGCTCGCGACGTCGCGGCCGCAAATGTACGCCAGAGCGCGGCCAATCTCGCGGTTGCCCGGTTGCCGGCGCGCGAGGAGGAGATCAAGGCGGCGCAGAACCAGGTGATGCAGGCGCAGGCCGCTCTCGACCAGGCGAAATGGCGCCTGTTGCAGCGAAGGCTCGTTGCGCCGGCGGCCGGGATCGTCACCGATCTCGTGCGCTACCCCGGCGAGCTCGCGGGGCCGGCGGCGCCGGTGCTGACCTTCCTGCCGGACGGGGCGATCAAGCTGATGGTCTACGTGCCGGAGGCGCTGCTGGCGGGCACCCGTGTCGGGACGCAGCTCGATGTCCGTTGCAGCGGCTGTCCGTCCGGTCTGTCCGCCACCGTGTCCTATGTCGCGCAAGAGCCGGAATTCACGCCGCCGGTGATCTATTCGGCCGAGACCCGGCAGAAGCTGGTCTATCTGGTCGAGGCCCGGCCGGAAGGCGTGCAGGCGGCCAAGCTTCAGCCGGGGCAGATCATCGATGTCGTGCTGCGGGGCCGACGATGAACGCCATCGAGGTCAAGGGGCTGACCAAGCGCTTCGGTACCCGCACCGTCGTCGACAATGTCGATCTCACGGTCGCGACGGGCGAGATCGTCGGCTTCCTCGGCCCCAACGGCTCGGGCAAGACGACGACGATCCGGCTGATCTGCGGGCTGCTGACGCCCGATGCCGGCGAGGGCACGGTGCTCGGTCTCGATGTCAGGCGCGACAGCGCCGCGATCAAGCGCCAGGTCGGCTACATGACGCAGAAATTCTCCTTCTACGAGGATCTGACGATCGAGGAGAATCTGACCTTCGTCGCGCGGCTCTACGAGCTGAAGCCTTTGCACGACGCGGTGGCGCGGACGCTCGATGGCCTTGGCCTGACCTCGCGCAAGGACCAGCTCGCCGGCACGCTGTCTGGCGGCTGGAAGCAGCGACTGGCACTTGCCGCCTGCATCATGCACCAGCCGAAACTGCTCCTGCTCGACGAGCCGACGGCCGGCGTCGATCCTAAGGCGCGGCGCGAGTTCTGGGACGAGATCCACCGGCTCGCCGGCGACGGCCTGACGGTGCTCGTCTCGACGCATTACATGGACGAGGCCGAGCGCTGCCACCGCATCGGCTACATCGCCTATGGCAAGATGCTGGCCACCGGCACGGTCGAGGAGGTGGTGCAGGGCTCGGGCCTGGTCACCTTTGTCGTGCATGGCACATTGACTGCAGCCCAGATCCGCGAACTCTCCGCGGTCGATGGCGTCGAGCAGGTCGCGCCCTTCGGTACGACGCTGCATGTCGTCGGCAGCGACAGGGGCAAGCTCGAGGCGGCGCTGGCGCCGCTGAAGGCGCAGCAAGGGGTCAGGGTCGAGCCCGGCGAGACCAGCCTGGAGGACGTCTTCATCAAGTTCATGACCGGCGCCCAGGCGAGCGCGGCATGAGCGCGATGGTCATCAGCAACCTGCTGTCGCTGGGGCGGCTTGGCGCCGTGCTCGCCAAGGAGTTCGTACAGATGCGGCGCGACCGCATCACCTTCGCGATGATGCTCGCGGTGCCGATCGTGCAGCTGCTCCTGTTCGGCTACGCCATCAACAACGACCCCAAGGGCCTGCCTGCGGCGGTGCTGGCGCTCGGCCAGGACCGCTACACCCGCTCGGTCGTCGCCGCGCTGCAGGTCTCGGGCTATTACCGGTTTGGCCAGCAGCCGGAGAGCGCGGCCGAGGCCGAAAGCCTGATGGCGCGCGGCGCGATCTCCTTCCTCGTCACCATCCCCAGCGATTTCGGCGCCCGGGTCGAGCGTGGCGACGAGCCGCGCATCCTGGTCGAGGCCGACGCGACCGATCCAGCGGCGTCGAGCGGCGCAGTCTCAGCCCTGCAGACCATCGCCGGCCGGGCCCTGACCCGAGCCCTCGGCAATGAGGAGGCGGTGCGCGAGCAGAGCCAGAGCGCGCTCTCCTTCATCGTGCATCGGCGCTACAATCCCGAAGGCATCACCCAGTACAACATCGTCCCCGGCCTGCTCGGCGTCATCCTGCAGATGACGATGGTGATGATGACCTCGATGGCGCTTACCCGCGAGATCGAGCGCGGCACCATGGAGAACCTGCTGGCCATGCCGGCGACGCCGGCCGAGATCATGCTCGGCAAGGTTCTGCCTTATCTCGCCGTTGGCAGCGTCCAGGTGGTGGTCGTGCTCAGTGCCGCGAAACTGCTGTTCGGCGTGCCGTTTCTGGGGAGCCTGCTGCTGCTGCTCACCTGTGTGCTGATTTTCGTGCTGGCGCTCGTCCTGCTCGGCTACACGATCTCGACCATGGCGCGGACGCAGTTGCAGGCGATGCAGCTGACCTTCTTCTTCTTCCTGCCATCGCTGCTGCTCTCGGGCTTCATGTTCCCGTTCGCCGGCATGCCGGGCTGGGCTCAGGCGATCGGCGAGCTGTTCCCGCTGACGCATTTCCTGCGGGTCATCCGGGCGATCATGCTGAAGGGCGCAGGCCTCGACGATGTCGGCGTCGAGGTGTTCTGGCTCTCCGTCTTCGTGCCCGCCTATGCCGGACTCGCGCTGATGCGATTCAGGAGCACGCTGGATTAGCGAGCGCCGTAGGCCGGTGGAGCCCATCCGTCCTTGCGAGCAAAGCGAAGCAATCCAGGGGACGTAGAGCTCTGCTGTCCTGGATTGCTTCGCTCTCGCTCGCAAGGACGTCCAGTGCGTCGGCGGGCGATGCCGCTTCGATTCGATAGTGGCTGTCCATAGCTTGCAAAATGATAGTAACTGCTTTAGCTCGGGCGCACCATGCAACCGAAGCTCGTTCCGCTTGCCGAATGCCCCTGCGCCCGCACGGTCGAGACCGTCGGCGAATGGTGGAGCATCCTGATCCTGCGCGATGCCTTGCAGGGTTTCACGCGCTTCGATGAATTCCAGCGCAGCCTCGGCATCGCGCCGAACATGCTGGCGCGGCGGCTCAAGCATCTCACCGAGAGCGGGCTGTTCGAGCGGCGGCTCTACCAACCGCGACCGCAGCGCTACGAATATGTGCTGACCGAGAAGGGCAGGGATTTCTTCCCCGTGATCGCCGCGATGGTCGCTTTCGGCAATCGGCATCTGGCGCCCGAGGGCGCGGCGCTGGTGCTGGCCGAGCGCGAGACCGCGCGGCCGATCGAACCGGTCATGGTCGATGCCACGAGCTTGCGTCCGATCACGCCTGAGACTGTCACGGTGGTTGCCGGCCCGCGCGCGAGCCCCGGCATGCGCCAGCGCCTGGCCAGCATTGCGACGATGCGCTCTGCCGCGCCCTCCCGTAGCGAATAGGACATTCAAATGCTTGGTATGCAAATGCGTCGTGTGGTCGTAACCGGTATGGGCGTGGTCTCGCCCCTGGGCTGCGGAGCCGAACTGGCCTGGCAGCGCCTGCTTGCCGGCCGCTCCGGGCTGCGCCGCCTGCCGGATTCCGTCGTCGAGAGTTTGCCGGCCAAGGTCGCCGGTGCGGTGCCCTCTAAGGACGAGGATAGCCAGGGCGGTTTCGATCCCGACCGTGCGATCGCGCCAAAGGACCAGCGCAAGATGGACCGCTTCATTCAGTTCGCGCTGGTCGCGGCCAAGGAAGCGCTGATCCAGGCGAATTGGCACCCAGCGAGCGAAGCCGAGCAGGAGCGCACCGCGACGGTGATCGCGTCGGGCATAGGCGGCTTCCCGGCGATCGCCGAGGCCGTGCGCATCACAGATGCGCGCGGCGTGCGCCGGCTTTCGCCCTTCACGATTCCGTCCTTCCTGGTCAATCTCGCCGCCGGCCAAGTCTCGATCGACCATGGCTTCAAGGGGCCGATGGGCGCACCCGTAACCGCTTGCGCGGCGGGCGTTCAGGCCATCGGCGATGCGGCGCGGCTGATCCGCTCCGGCGAGGCCGATATCGCGCTCTGCGGCGGCAGCGAGGCCTGCATCGATCTCGTCGCGCTCGGCGGTTTTGCTGCGGCGCGCGCACTCTCGACCGGCTTCAACGAAGAGCCCGAAAAGGCCTCGCGCCCGTTCGACCGTGACCGCGACGGCTTCGTCATGGGCGAGGGCGCCGGCCTGCTGGTTATAGAGGCGCTGGAACATGCGCAGGCGCGCGGCGCCAAGATCCTGGCCGAGATCACTGGCTATGGCACCAGCGCCGACGCCTACCACATTACCTCCGGCCCCGAGGATGGCTCGGGTGCGCGCCGCGCCATGGAGATTGCACTGAAACAAGCCGGGCTTCAGCCCGGCGATGTCCAGCACCTCAATGCCCATTCGACCTCGACGCAGGTCGGCGACCGCGGCGAACTGGCGGCGATCAAGGCCGTGTTCGGCACCGAGAAGAGCATAGCGATCAGCGCCACGAAATCGGCGACGGGCCACCTGCTCGGCGCAGCCGGCGGGCTGGAAGCGATCTTCACGATCCTGGCTTTGCGCGACCAGATCGCGCCGCCGACGCTCAATCTCGAGCACCCGGACGAGGATGCGGCCGGGCTCGATCTCGTCGCCAGGGCAGCGCGGCCGCTCGCGATGGAGCATGCCATCTCGAACGGATTTGGGTTCGGCGGGGTGAACGCCAGCGTGGTCTTCCGGCGCTGGGAATAGGGCTGAGCATGCCTCGCGAACCCTGGGCTCAGCCGCAAAAATACGTCTGCCACGTCAAGATGGGCAAGTCAGGATAATGGGCCTATTCGATCGCTCAGGCCTTTCGTCAAAGTTTATAATTATTACAATTCCTAGCTTATATCTTGGTTATTCTAAGTAAATAATATTCGGAATTGAAGTTTATGTTGGATTTTTAGCCATATCGCCATTAGGGCTTCGCTCGCCGTCGCGGATGTCGCGCGCCAGGCAGGTCCTTTTGTTCAGCTATGCCGGCTTTCAGCGGATTCCTTGTCTTTGGGGTTTTGGGGCTTGCCTGGTTCGTGACCAGTGCAATCGGCTTCGTCTCGCCATTTCTGCTGCCGGGGCCCTTCACGGTGGCGCAGGCCGGCTGGCAGCTCATCCAGGATGGCTCGCTCGCCAAACACGCCGCGATCAGCCTCCAGCGCGTCGGCCTCGGCTACGGATTGTCGGTCATTCTCGCGCTGCCGCTGGCGCTGCTGTTTGGGCTGTTGCCGCGCCTGCGCTCCTTCTGCGAGCCCGCGCTCGAATTCCTGCGCCAGATTCCGCCGTTGGCGCTGCTGCCGCTGCTGATTCTCTGGCTCGGCATCGGCGAGGTGCAGAAGGTTGGCGTCATCGTGCTGTCCTGCTTCTTTCCGATCTTTCTCGGAGCGCTTGGCGGTATCGCCCAGGCCGATCCGAAGCTGATCGAGGTCGGGCGCATCTGCGGCCTGAGCCGGCGGGAGATCCTGACGCGCATCGTTCTGCCCGCTTCCCTGCCGGCGCTGGTGGTCGGGCTGCGGATCGCGCTCGGCTATAGTTGGCGGGCGCTGGTCGGGGCCGAATTGATCGCGTCGAGTGCGGGGCTCGGCTATTTGATCATCGACGCCCAGAACATGGCGCGGACCGATATCGTGCTCGTCGGCGTGCTGGTCATCGGCGTGCTCGGGCTTATCGCCGATGCGCTGGCGCGCGCCGCCTTGCGCAGATCGGCGCCGTGGCTGCGCTCGCAGCTGGAGCTCGGTCGTGTTTGAAGCGCGCAATCTCGGTCTGCGCTATACCGTCGGCGAGCGGGAATTCGCAGCGCTGGAGGGCGTTGACCTCAGCCTGCCTCGCGGCGGCTTCACCACCATCGTCGGGCGCAGCGGCTGCGGCAAGACCACGCTGCTGCGGCTGCTGGCCGGGCTGGCGGAACCGAGCGATGGCGATCTGCGCTTCGAGGGCGGTGGGCGCCCCCGCATCGGCTATGTCTTCCAGGAGCCGCGGCTGATGCCCTGGCTCAGCGTCGCCCGCAATGTCGGCCTGGGCCTCGTGGGCCGCCTCGACAAGGGGTTGCTGGTGCGGCGCGTCGCGGAGGCGCTGCAACTCGTCGGCCTGTCCGGCTTCGCCGAGGCGACGCCGGACCAGTTGTCCGGCGGCATGGCCCAGCGCGTCGCGCTTGCACGCGCCCTCGTGCTCGAACCCGACCTGTTGCTGCTCGACGAGCCTTTCGGCGCGCTCGACGCCTTCACCCGCCGCAGCTTGCAGATGGAGCTGGTCGAGATCTGGCGGGCGCGGGGCACGACGATCGTCTTCGTCACGCATGATGTCGAGGAAGCCGTGCTGCTGGGGCAGGCGGTCGCCGAACTCTCCGAAGGTCGGCTCGTCGGCCTGCATAGGGTCGATCTGCCCTATCCGCGTGACGCCACCGATCCCGCTCTGCTCGCCCATCGCCGCACCGTGCTGGAGCGGCTGCTCGAAACAGGGCCGAATTCTCCCCTCAAGGAAACAGTGCCATGAGACTTCTGAAGCTCTTCGTCGCCGTGGCAATGCTCGCGACGTCGCCGATGATCGCGGCGCGTGCCGCCGACAAACCGGCGAAGGTCAGCGTCACCTATGTCTCCTCGCCCTTCAACGTGCCCTCGATCATCATGCGCAAGAAGGGCTTCCTCGACGATGCCTTCGGCGCGCTCGGCGTCAAGACGGAGAATCCGGAGATCACCTCAGGCGGTGCGCAGATTCAGGCGCTTGCGGCCGGGGCCATCGATATTGCCAGCGTGCTCGGCGGCACCTCGGCGATCCTGGGTCGTGCCAACGGCATCGACCTCAAGGTCATCGCCGCCTATTCGCGCTCGCCCAAGGCCTTCTTCGTGATGACCGGTGCGAATGGCCCCGGCAGCATCGAGGCGCTCAAGGGCAAGAGTGTCGCCGGGCCGAAGGGCACGACGCTCAACCAGCTCCTCGCGGCGGCGCTCGCTTCCAAGGGCATGAAGCTGACCGATGTCGAGTATCTCAACATGGAGCTGCCGGCCGCGCGTGCCGCGCTGCTCGCCGGCAAGGTCGATGCTGCGACGCTGGCCGGCGCCAATGCGCTGCAGGTGGAGGCGGCCGGCGGGCGCATCCTCGCGAGCGGAGAGGGGCTGATCGCGCCGATCTCGGTGATTGCCGTCCGCGGTGCCTTCCTGCGCGAGCAGCCCGCTCTGGTTGCGGCCTATCTCGCCGCCCATCGCAAGGCGCTCGACTTCATGCGCGACAATCCCGAGGAGGCTTTGAAGATCGCGGCCGAGGACCAGAAAATCTCGATCGATGACGCGCGCAAGCAGCTGCCCTGGTACGATTTCACCCTGGCGATGACCGATCGCGACATCGAGAACCTCGCCGGCGACCAGCGCTTCATGGTCGAGGCCGGAATGCTGCAGAAGACGATCGACATCCGCGCCGATTTGATCGATCCGCTGGCGTTCAAGCCGTGAACGACGTCGCCCTGCTCGATTGCGAACAGGCCGAGGGCGGGGTCCAGGATCTCATCCGCGACCTCGTCCTGGGGCCACGCATTGCTTTGCTGCCGCTCTACGAGTTGGAGCGGACCGATCTCGCCGCCTTTCGCGGCCTGCTGATCGGCCTCCATGCCGACCAGCGCTATCTGTCCTCGCGCCGGACCCAGCTCGAAGGCTTCCTGGCGCAGGGTGGGACGATCGTGGTCTGCGGCCATGTCGGTCATCCCTTCCTGGCCGAACTCCATCCCTTCGCGCCGATCCCGAACTATCGCGTCGAGGATCTCGAAGTGAACCGCGAAGCGGTGCATCCGGTCTGGGAGGGTGTCGAGATGGAGCATCTGTCGCGTCGCCGGGGCGTGGCGGGCTTCTATGGCCGCGGCTCGAATCCGCCGCCGCCGGGCGCGCGTGTGCTCAACAGTCTCGGGCCTGGCCGCCACCCGGTCGATTTCGAGTGCCGGCCGGCGGCTGGCGGGCGGCTATTGGTCCATGCGGGGGCGGATCTCTGGGGCTATCATGGCTCCGGTTCGACAGCGGACCGGATCATGCCGCAACTGCTCGATTGGATCACAGCCCCGATGGAGGCCTGGTGATGCTGGCGCTGCTCGAAGGTGGAACCTATTTCCACAAAGAGGCGATCGAGGGCGAGCGCCTGACAGGACGCTTCGACCGCACGATATACGCACAGGAACTCGATGCCGCCGCCCTCGTGGGCTGCGACGCGCTGATTGTCGCTGATCGCATCCATCCGGCGGTGCTGCGGCGCAAGCGGCCGCTCCTGCTGAGCTATCTCGCGACCGGCGGCACGCTGATCGTGCTGGGCGAAAACCGGGCGCAGGACTGGGCGCCGGGCGTCGCCTGGGAGTTCAGGCCGACGAATTTCTGGTGGTGGCTGGAGAAAGGGACCGATCCGGGCCACCGCATTGTCGCGCCCGGCCACGAGATCTTCCGCCATGTCGGCATGGGCGAACTGGTCTGGCACTATCACGGCCTGCTGACACCGCCGCCGGGCGCGACCTCATTGGTCGAGATCACGCCGGAGGGCGATCCACACGGCAAGGGCGGCTCGATCCTCTACGACCACCGCAATGTCGGCGGTGGGCCGGGCCGGATGATCGTGACGACGCTCGACCCGTTCTACCACCATGGCAGCTTCTTCATGCCGGCGGCGTCGCGCTTCCTCGGCAAGCTGCTCGACTGGACGGACGAGGCGTTTCGGGCGTCGCGCTGAGCGCGCGACGCCTCTCACAGCGGAATATTGTCGTGCTTGCGCCAGGGCCGCTCGACGCTCTTGGTGCGCAGCATGGCGAGTGCGCGGGCGATGCGCCGGCGCGTTCCATGCGGCAGGATGACCTCGTCGATATAGCCGCGCTCGGCCGCCACGAAGGGCGACATGAAGCGGTCCTCGTATTCTTTGGTTTTGGCGGCGATGCCATCCGCGTCCATGCCGCGGAAGATGATCTCGACCGCGCCCTTGGCGCCCATCACCGCGATCTGCGCGGTCGGCCAGGCATAGTTCACATCGGCGCCGATATGCTTTGACGCCATCACGTCATAGGCGCCGCCAAAGGCCTTGCGGGTGATCACCGTGACCAGCGGCACGGTGCATTCGCTGTAGGCATAGAGCAGTTTTGCGCCGTGCTTGATCAGGCCGCCATATTCCTGCGCCGTGCCCGGCAGGAAGCCCGGCACGTCGACCAGCGTCACGATCGGGATCTCGAAGGCGTCGCAATAGCGCACGAAGCGCGCGGCCTTCCTTGAGGCGTCCGAATCGAGCACGCCTGCCAGCACCATGGGCTGGTTGGCGACGACGCCGACAGTGCGGCCTTCGATGCGGCCGAAGCCGGTGACGATATTGCCGGCATAAGCGGCCTGGATCTCGAAGAAATCGCCCTCGTCGAGCGTCTTCAGGATCAGCTCCTTGATGTCGTAGGGCTTGTTCGGGTTGTCCGGCACCAGCGTGTCCAAGCTCATATCGACACGGTCCGGCACGTCGAAGGAGGGCCATTCCGGCACGCCGACGGTGTTGTTGGCGGGCAGGAAGTCGATCAGCCGGCGCACCTGCAGCAGCGCTTCGACATCGTTCTCGAAGGAGCCGTCGGCGACAGAGGATTTCGTGGTGTGGACTTTCGCGCCGCCGAGCTCCTCGGAGGTCACCGTCTCGTTGGTGACGGTCTTCACCACCTCGGGGCCGGTGACGAACATGTAGCTGGTATCGCGGACCATGAAGATGAAATCGGTCATCGCCGGCGAATAGACGTCGCCGCCGGCGCATGGGCCCATGATCACCGAGATTTGCGGGATCACGCCCGAGGCCGCGACATTGCGCTTGAAGACCTCGCCATAGCCGCCGAGCGCCGCCACGCCCTCCTGGATGCGGGCGCCGCCCGCGTCGAACAGGCCGACGATGGGCGCGCGCATCTTCAGCGCCATGTCCTGGATCTTGGTGATCTTCTGGGCATGTGTCTCGGAGAGCGAGCCGCCGAAGACGGTGAAGTCCTTGGAGAAGACGAAGACGGTGCGGCCATTGACCGTGCCCCAGCCGGTGACGACGCCGTCGCCGGGGATCTTCTCGCCCTTCTCCATGCCGAAATCGACGCAGCGATGCTGCACGAACATGTCGAACTCCTCGAAGGAGTCGCGGTCGAGCAGGAGTTCGATACGCTCGCGGGCGGTCAGCTTGCCACGCTTGTGCTGCGCTTCGATCCGGCGCTCGCCGCCGCCCTTGCGCGCGCCGTCGCGACGGTCTTCAAGCTGTTCGAGAATATCTTTCATGGAGCCCCCGCGAGCCGAGCCAAGTTCCTACCCGGCTTAAGGGCGGAAGGCCGGGCTGTCCATCGGGGCGCCTACCGTTTTGGTGCAAGGCCGGGTGCGATCAGGCTCTCAGCCCTGCAGCAGCAAAAGCGCCGCCGCGTCGAATTCCTGGCGGCGGATGATGCGGCGTTCGGCGGCGTCCTCGTCCTGGCCCCAGATCGCGATCTGGTAGTCCTCGTCGAGATGGGCAGCGTTCCAGACCGCATCGGGATCGAGCTGTCCGTCGGCGAGCGCCAGCGTCAGGATGGTCGAGCCGGTCAGCGTCATGACGTTGTGCGCGCCCGCGAGCGCGAGCGGCGCAGGGATCGTGGTGACGCGCGCGGCAACGGCCTCCAGCGTGCCGGCGGGCTGGGCGGCAAACATGACGCCCTCGGCCAGCACGAAGCGGGCGCCGATCGCGGCCTCGACCCCGGCGATGATCGGATTCCAGATCGCATCCTGGCGCTCGACCAGCGTGTCGGGCTCGGCCGCGCGGTAGCAGAGCGCGTCGCTGCCGGCATAGCGCACGATCTCGGCGCGCACGGCCTCCTGCTGGTCGATGACCCCGTCGAGCGCCGAATTGACCAATCGCGTCAGCGGCATGCGAGCGGGGTCGATCTTCTCCTGCTGCGCCTGCCATTCGGCGGCCAGCGCGTCGGCGGCGGGGCGAGAGGTTACCGCCAGCGGGTTGCGCGCCGGGGTGCGTGCCGTCTTGCCGTCGAGAGCGACATGGAACAGCCCGTCACGCTCCAGCACGGCGGCCTTCCCGTAGAAGCGGCGGGGCAGGGCGTTGCGCATCGCGCTCTGCGCGGCGGCGACGGGGTCGGGTTGGCTTGCGCCGGGCGCGCCGAAACGCGCAAGGAAGGCATCTGTCGACATGACAGCCCCATAGAGCAGGATGCGAAAAAGTGGAAACCGGTTTTTCGCATTGATCCTGCTCTCACTCTTAGATGAGAGACGGATTCAGATGTCAGATGGGATCACTGTGTGATCCCATCTGACATCATCCGGCTCTCGAGCAGGATGCGAAAAAGTGGAAACCGGTTTTTCGCATTGATCCGGCTCTGGCGCATGCCCCGGGGCGCGAAAATCGTTCCTCGCGTCGTGTCTCAAGAGGCTGTTTGGAAACCTCCGAGCCCTCATCCTGAGGAGCCATTCCCTTGGGAATGGCGTCTCGAAGGATGCTCCAGGAGGCTCCAGGGATATCTGGGACATCCTTCGAGACGCCGCTTACGCGGCTCCTCAGAATGAGGGCTGGAGTTTCCAAGCGGTTTCTCAAGACTCGCGGATGCGATCCAGGAACTGCGCGACCTCGAGATCGAGATCGGCCGATTGCCGGTCCAGCCTGTCGGCCGATTTGGCGACGAAGGCGGCGGCGTCGCCGGTCTCGGTTGCAATGCGGCTGACGATCTCGATATTGCCGGACGCCGACACGGTTTCCTTGGCTGCGACCTGGATGTTGTTGGCGATCCCGGCGGTCGCGGCGCTCTGCTGTTCCACCACGGTCGCGACGGCAGCCGAAACCTCGTTCAGCGAGCCGATCGTCGCGTTCATGGCGTCGATGGCGCGGATGGCGTCCTCGCTCGAGCTGCGGATCGCCTCGATCTGGCCCTGGATCTCTTCTGTCGCCCGCGAGGTCTGGTTCGCGAGCGTCTTGATCTCCTGGGCGACGACGGTGAAGCCGCCGCCTGATCGACCGAAGCGCGCGGCTTCGATCGCGGCGTTGAGTGCGAGCAGATTGGTATGTTCCGCGATCGTCGAGATCATCCCGACGATGTCGCCGACATCCTCCGCCTTGGTCGAGAGATGGTTGACCGTGGCGAGCACAGTCTTGGCCGTGGAGGTCGTGGCACCGACGATCCGGGTGGTCTCGCCGACTTGCTTGTCGATTTCGCCGAAGGAGGTCGCGAGCTCGGCGGTAGCGTTGGTGATGGCGACGACATTGGACGAGGTGTGGTACGAGGACTGGAAGGCGGCTCCCGCCCGTTCCGCCACCTCGGAAGCTCCGGCCTGCATCTGCTGCGAAGCTGCGCGTAAGGTTCTGACTGAGGCGATCACGTCCTTGGCGATGCCGGCGATCTTGTGCTCGAAATCCTCGGCGACCGCATAGAGCATCGTCTTGCGCTCCTGGGCTGCCTTCTGGGTCGTCGCGGCGGCCTCGTGGCGGGCATCCTCGGCGGAGCGCCTGGCCGCGGTCGCCTCCTGCTTTTCCGTCTCCGAGGTCGCCAGGGCGACCCTGAGAGAGGATACCGTCCAGCTCAGCGCCAGCGCCTGCACGATGACGATGACTGCGTGCAGCAGGACGCGGTCGAGGCTGTTGCCGTTGGGAAAGACGCCGAGCGGATAGGCGATGCTGAGCACGGCATGATGCGCCGCGACTGCAAGGGAGGCGGGGACGAAAATCCGCCAGTCGAGCCAGCCGGCGAGCACCGCCAGCATGGCGAAGAAGTACATGTGCATGTCGGACTGATAGGGATGTCCCGAGAAGGTGTAGACCAGCAGCATGACCTGGCCGAGCGTCGCTATCGCGCTAACCTGCCGGGTGACCCAGTTGGTGCCGCAAGCCCACCAGATCATGGTCGTGAGGGCTGCGAGCGCGATGCCGGCTGTGATGATCTGATCGGGGTTGCCGGCTATCCCCAGCTTGCTCGAAAACGCCAGGAGCACCGCATTGCTCCAGAGCACAGCGATGATCACATAGGCGAAACGCCCCCTGAACCGCTCGACATCCGTCATGTCCGGGCCTGCCAGGATCCGCCGGCGCACAGGCGCGCCAGCGCGCCGTCGATCACCAGCCAGGCGCCGGATTGGTAGAGTTGGGCGGCGTAGTCGGGCCGTTCGCCGAGACTGATGACGAGGGAGGGCGAGGCGCCGAACTGCAATAGGTTGCCGCCGGCCTGGGCGACGGCGCCCGCGACCTGCGCGGCCGATGTGCCCGCTCGGAAATAGGCCGCGACCGGGCGGCCCGGCACGGGCCAGGCGGCGATGAGAAAGGCTCCGATCGCAATGAGGAGGCTGAAGACGGCGCCGAAGGCGATCTCACGCATACCACAGCCTTTCTCGACGGTTGCATGCCGCTGGCGTGAGGCGATCCCCCAAAACAGCGGCAATACAACCAATGATTGAACTGTGTGGTTCTCTGACTTTCCAAGACGTAAATCCGCCGCGCGTACATGAAAATAAATACAGTCTTTGGGGTACGCGCGAGGCTGATCGCGCCGCGCCACCGGTCAGGCGCGCTGGAAGAGCTCGATCATATTACCAGAGGGATCCTCGCACAGGATCTGGCGGCCGCCCGGACCTTCGACGATCGCGTTGCGGAATGGCACGCCCTGGGCGCGCAGCCCTTCGACCAGGGCTGGCAGATCGACAACTTCCAGGACAAAGCGATTCCAGCCGCCGGGCCCGGGCTTGCGGCCGTCCGGCATCGGTCTGGAGGCGGATGCGAGTGGACCGGCGAGCCACAAGGTCAAGCCCTCGTTCTCCAGGATTGCCATGGCCGGGCCGAACTGCTGCTTCAGTACGAAGGACAGCTTGTCCCTGTAGAACGCGACAGCTTCGTCGACGTCGTTCACAAGATATCTGACGCTGGCCATCTGCATCTCCTCGAGGTTGCAGTCGTACTGCCTGGGCTATCGGCTGCTGAACAGGTCGCGCCAGGCCGGTTTCGCGGCGGGAAAGGGCAGGGCGGTCGCGGCATGGACGCCGCGCGCGACGGCGCGCGCTAGTACGTCGGCGGCTGTGGCGCAAAGCTCGGTCAGCGCAAAGGCGTCGGACGGAGCACCGGCATGGCCGGTGGCCGCCGCGAAGACGATATCGCCGTCGAGCGCGCCATGGGCCGGCCTCAGGGCGCGGGCAAGGCCGTCATGGGCTGCGAGCGCCAGCCGCTTGGCCTGGGCCTTGGTCAAGGCGGCGTCGGTCGCGATCAGCGCGATCGTGGTGTTCTGGCCTGGGCCACCCTTGAACCGGATCGCGTTGTCGGCGGGCGTGATCGCGGCGGGCCAGCCGAGCCCGCCGAATTCACCGTCCTGCTCGTAGGGCGCGGCCCAGAAATGCGGACCCTTGCCGATCGTCGCCGTACCGACTGCATTGACGGCAACCAGCGCCCCGACGATCTGCCCCGTCGCCGCCCGTGCGCTGGCGGAGCCGAGCCCGCCCTTGAGATTGAGGGTGCTGGCGCCATAGCCCGCGCCGGCAGTGCCGAGCGCGAAATCGCCTGCCGCCGCATCGAGCGCGCTGCGTCCGAGCCCGCGGTAGGGCGGCTCGCTTGCGCCGTCCCTGGCCCAAGGCTTCTCGCCGCCATTGAGCAGATCGAACAGGATCGCTTGCGGCACGAGCGGCACGCGCAGGCTGCCGATTTGAAAGCCGCGCTGCCTTGCGGCCAGCCCCGCCATGACGCCATCTGCTGCCGCCAGCCCCCAGGCAGAGCCGCCCGAGAGCACGATCGCGTCGATATGCTCGACCGTCATCTCCGGCTCCAGCAACGCGGTGTCGCGCGTGCCGGGTGCGCCGCCGAGCACGGCGATGGAGGCTATGCTGGGGCGCTCGAACAGGGCGACCGTGACGCCGGTCGCCGCTTGAGGGTCCTGCGCATTGCCGACGAGGACGCCGCGAACATCGGTGATGAGATTGCGCATCAAGGTCAGGCTTCAGGCTATATCATTGTTCTAACGGGTTTCTTCGCCCGAACCGGTGCCCGTTTCTGTTGAAGGCGCTCTCGTCTGAGAACGGGACTTCCGTACCGAGCCTGCCCACATTACGATCTTTTCATGCTTGCGCCATCGCCGGGTCACGCCCGCGGCGTCACCTTGCGATTATCGTGAACCGGCTTCGAGACCCGCTCAGCGACCCGATATTCGTTTCCTGCCAGATATTCGTCTCGTGTCATGGGAGATCAAGATGAAACGCATTGCCCTGATCGCAGCGTCAGCCGCTGCCGCCATCACGGCCACGCTTGCGCTGGCCCAGCCGCTGCCGCCGGCCGGCGGTTCCGACCGCGATCGCCCCCAGCA
Organism: Allobosea sp. BE125; assembly: GCF_031456075.1. Taxonomy (NCBI): domain Bacteria; kingdom Pseudomonadati; phylum Pseudomonadota; class Alphaproteobacteria; order Hyphomicrobiales; family Alloboseaceae; genus Allobosea; species Allobosea sp. BE125. The sequence continues at coordinate 197,395 of NZ_JAVDTY010000008.1, read as the reverse complement.
GGAGCGCAGCGATTCGCGTGACGACCGGCGCGGCGAATTCCGCGAGCAGCGGGCCGAGCGCATGCAGGCCCGCCTGACCGAGCGCCTGACCAAGCTGCGCACCGACATGAAGCTCAAGCCCGAGCAGGTGCCGCTGTTCGATGCCGTCGAGAATGTCATCAAGAAGGGAGCCGAGAAGCGCCGCGAGGGCTGGGCGGCGATGCGCGAGCAGCGCGAGACCTTCCGTCATGCCGATATCATGGAGCGGCTCGACATGATGTCCGGCCGCCAGGCCGAGCGCGCCGCACGGACCAAGGAACTCGCCGACGTTGTCCGCCCGCTCTGGACGACGCTCAGCGATGAGCAGAAGACGGTCGCCCGCCGCGCCGTACGTGAAGCGATGGCCGAGGGGCGCGGCATGATGCAGCGCATGCGCGAGCGCTTCGAGGAGCGCCGCGGTGGTGGCCGTGACCGCGATGACGACGACCGTGGTCCGCGTCGCTGGCACGAGGACGGCCGCGACCGTCGCGGCTGATCAGGTTCCAGCCTGCACACAAGGGCGGCTCTCCGGAGCCGCCCTTTTCCATGTGTTCAGCGTGCCCGTCAGCCGCCAGCGGCATCCGAGACGCATTTCTTGGTGAAGCTGGTCTTGGCGGCGCCGTTGAGCTTCTTGTCGCTGGCCTGGACCGCGCAGCTTTGCGCCTGGGCAAGGCTGGAGAGGCAGGTCAAGGCGAGGGCGGCGAGCAGCGTCTTCATCATGGTCATCCTTTCCCGAATCAGGGCCGGCAAGGCCTGGTAAAATTATGCGGCCCTGTCAGCCGAGGGGAAGGCGAACATCGCTGACAACAGGTAAAATCTCTGGGCCTGCGATTCACCATACTTGTTTAAGTTGAATTCATCGCTTCGCATTTACGTTTCAGCAGTAAATCCACTGCGAGGAGGTGACCATGAGGGCGACATGGTTGACATGGGGGATGCGGAGCTTCATCGGCTCGGTCTTCGTTTTGTGCCTCTTGGGGCCTTATGCGATCTCGATCCTGATCGGCGGCCTCTGCGTCGGCTGCTATTGCTTTCGCGACGAGGCTGGCTCGCATCTGTGAGCCCGCCTGAGCGCTGCGCGCCCTTGGTTCCCAGGGTGTTGCGCGGCCAGGGCGATCCATCCAGTGTATCGTCGGGTCGGCTTTTGCGAAGGTGGTGCGGTGCGCGCTCTGCTTCGTTCGATGGTGTTGGTGCTTGCGATCCCGCTCTGGCCCATGGTCGCGCATGCGGACGGGGCACAGCCGGTCTTCGCTGCTGATTTCGAGACGTCTTGCATCTCCGCCCAGGATTGGCGGATCTCCTCGCAGCTCGACCGTGCCGCGCATTCCAGCCGAATCCGCTGTGTCGAAACGGCGGGCGGACAGCATGCACTGGGCGTCACGGTCAGGCCGGGAGACGGTTATGATCCCAATCCCGGTGCGATCCCGACCGAGCGGGCCGAGGTCCAGCTGCGCCATGAAGTTGTGCGTTTCGATGCTGCGACCTGGTACAGCTTCAGCTTCCGGATCGATGGCGACTGGCCGTCGCGCCGGAACCGGACGGTCATCCAGCAGATCAAGCAGAACATCGACCCGCGTTACGAGAAGGGCAGGGGCGGCGAGGAAATCTGCGACGCCGCCAATCCGCTCTTCAAGATCGAGGTCGATTCGGATGGAACGAAACCGGTCTTCCGGGCCAAGGTCGCCGGCACGCAAGGCTGCGGCGACAGCGTCGGCCAGCAACGCTTCTGTGGCGACTGGCCGGTCGAGCCGGGGCGATGGCATCGCGTCAATGTGCTGATCAGGCCGGGTCGAGCGACTGGCGACAGCCTGTTGCGACTCTGGTTCGACGGGCGCGCCTGCCCGGTCTATCGCGGCCTTCTCGGCTATCCGCGCTATGGCGCGACGCGGCAGGGCACGCCGGTGATCGATACGCAGCCGCGCTTCGGCCTCTATCGGGATGCGCTGCCCGAGACGGCCCAGACGATCCTGTTCGACGACATCCTGTTCTGGAACGAGAACCCTGCCGGGCATCCCGCCTGGGTCGGCATCGACCCGGCGCTTCAGCGATAGGCTGGATCGCCGGCGCCGCGACACGCTGGCTCGGGAACACAATACGGAAAGGGCGGCTCTCGCGAGCCGCCCTTTCGTGAATCCCGCCAGGCGCTTGCAGCCCGGCTCTTTGAGCCTGAATCAGCGCGAGTAGAACTCGATGACCAGGTTCGGTTCCATCTGCACCGCATAGGGCACGTCCGTCAGGGTCGGCGTGCGGGTGAAGGTGGCGGTCGACTTGTTGTGGTCGGCCTCGATGTAGTCGGGCACGTCGCGTTCGGCCAGGGCGGCGGCTTCGATCACGATGGCGAGCTGGCGCGAGCTCTCCTTGACCGCGATCACGTCGCCCGGCTTGACCTGGTAGGACGCGATGTTGACGCGCTTGCCGTTGACCGTGACATGGCCGTGATTGACGAACTGGCGGGCGGCGAAGACCGTCGCCACGAACTTGGCGCGGTAGATCACGGCGTCCAGGCGGCGCTCGAGCAGGCCGACCAGGTTCTCGCCCGAATCGCCCTTGAGGCGGATCGCCTCGGCGTAGTAGCGACGGAACTGCTTCTCGGAGATCGAGCCGTAATAGCCCTTGAGCTTCTGCTTGGCGCGCAGCTGCGTGCCGAAATCGGAAGGCTTGCCCTTGCGGCGCTGGCCATGCTGGCCGGGGCCGTATTCGCGGCGGTTGACCGGGGACTTCGGGCGGCCCCAGATGTTCTGACCGAGACGGCGGTCAATCTTGTACTTCGCCTCGTGGCGCTTGGTCATGTTTCGCGTGTCCTCTAGGTTCGCGAGTGAGGACCGCGCCCTCCTGCTCCCCATCTCCGGGGCGACAGATCCGGCTCCTGAGAGCGGATCACGGGTGCGGAAAAAGCCACGCGGGCCTTTTGGGCCCGCGCGACGCCGGCTTAGAACCATGCGGGAGCGGGTTTGTCAAACCGGGAGCGTCATTCTCGGCTCAAGCGATCCGACTATGAGGCTGCGTCAGTTCGTAAGCGGAATCGCTTCGATGGTGATCTGCGTCAGCCCGTAGCCGGCCAAGGCAATGCGCAGCGGGCCGCTGATGCCGGCGCCGCTGGTGAAGATCGCCGGCGCTTCACCGGCAGCCTCGGCGAGCCGGGGCATGGCCGGCCCGAGGAGCTGGGTGACGCGCCGGGCGACCGCCGGGGCCGGGTCGATCCAGTTCACCGGCCAGGGCGCGAGCCGCCGCATCCGCTCGATCAGCAGGGGGTAATGGGTGCAGGATAGCGTGACCACATCGGTGCGGGCGCCGTCGCAGGCGACGAAGCAGGGCGCGATCTTGGCCAGGACCGCTGCGTCGTCGATGGCCTCGCCCTTGAGCGCCGCTTCGGCGAGGCCGGCAAGCTGCGTCGAGCCGACCAGCGTGACGTGGCAGGCCCCGGCATAGGTTGCGATCAGGTCACGGGTGTAGTCGCGGGCGACAGTGCCGGGCGTCGCCAGCACCGAGATCAGGCCGCTCTGCGTCAGCTCGGCGGCCGGCTTGATCGCGGGAACCGTGCCGACGAAGGGAATGCTGAACCGCGCCCGCAGGGCCGGCAGCACCAAGGTCGAGGCGGTGTTGCAGGCGATGACGACAAGGTCGGGATGGCAGCGCTCGACCAGCCGCTCCATCACGCTCAGCACGCGCGCGACCAGCGTCGCCTCGTCGAGCCGGCCATAGGGAAAGCCGGCATCGTCGGCGGCATAGACGATGCGGGCATCGGGACGTGCGCGCGTCGTCTCGGCCAGGACGGTGAGCCCGCCCAGGCCGGAATCGAAAACCAGGATGGTGGGCTGGCGCAACGGCATCGCCGCCGTGCCATAGGCCGTTCCGGCCAAAAGATCGACCTGCATGACGCGACGCTTGTCGTTGAGAGAACTGGCTTGCCGAGAGAAAGCTGGGCCACGATTGCGCCAGAGGCAGGTTGCGAAAGGGTTAAGGGGTGCTTTCAGAACTGTCTCGGATTTGGTCGTTCGGGCTGTTGGCGTCGGAAACCCCCGCAGCCTTGCCGTCTCCCGGCTGGACTTTGCCTGGCTTGAGCGCCGACCCATCGACGTCATATTGAGGTGCCCTTATCCGCGGGTGATGAGGGCGCCGTCAGCTATTGGAGTGAGACGAGGATGCGTGGCTTTGGGTTTCTGATTGGCCTGGTACTGCTTTCATCGTCGGCGGTCGAAGCGGCCGAGCTGAAGGCCGGCCCGCTCTTCGTGATCTGTTCGGCGACCAATGCGCAGATCGTCTCGGGCTGCCATGCCTTTGTCGAGGGCTTCGTCCTCGGCATTGCGGGGGCTGGCGTGATCTGCCCGCCGCCGGATGCCTACAAAGACGTCATCAAGGACCTGCTCAGGCTGCCGCGTGCGGAAATCGGCGACAAGACCGTGGCCGAGCTGCTGGTGCCGCGATTGCGCGTCCGCTACCCCTGCTTCGGCGTCTGACGGTTTCGCTATTTAGTTGACTCAGTCCACTATTCTCGTTGATCCTCCCGCATGGAGGGATCGCTCATGCAATGCGCAAATTTGGCCGCGATCGCAGCGATCCGCCGTTTCAACCGCTTCCATACCCGCTGGGTCGGTGCACTCGGTGGCAGCTTGCACGGCTCGGGTTTCGCGCTGACCGAAGGGCGGGTGCTCTATGAACTGGCACAGCGTGATGATTGGCTCGCCAGCGAGTTGGCGCGTGAACTCGGGCTCGATCCTGCCTATCTCTCCCGCATCCTCAAGCGTTTCGCCGCCTCCGGCTGGCTGGCGCGCGAACGGTCGAGCCAGGACGGACGGGCATCGCATCTACGGCTGACGGAAAAGGGCCGTGATGCATTCCAGCCGCTCGATACGGCCTCGCGGGATCAGGCGGAGGGGATCGTGACCCGGCTCTCGCCGACCGAGCAGGCGAGGCTGATCGACGCGCTCGACCGGTCCGAGGCCCTGCTCGCCGGAAGCCGGCCTGCGCCGGGGGGCTCGCTCATCCGTCAGCACCGGCCGGGCGAGATTGGCTGGGTGATCTCGGCTCATGGCCGGCTCTATGCCGAGGAGTATGGCTGGGACGCCAGCTTCGAGGCGCTGGTGGCCGAGATCGCGGCGAAGTTCCTGCGCGAGTACAAGCCGAAGCGGGAGCGCTGCTTCATCGCGGAGTTGGATGGCGCGCCGGTGGGGTCGGCCTTCGTGGTGGAGGAAACGGTAGAGATCGCCAAGCTAAGGCTGGTGCTGGTCGAGAGGCACGCGCGGGGCCTCGGTCTTGGCAAGGGGCTGGTGCGGGAGGCGGTCGGCTTCGCCCGCGCCGCCGGCTATGGGCGAATGGTGCTGTGGACCAACGACATCCTGCACGCAGCTCGCGCGATCTATGCCGCGGAAGGTTTCAGGCTGGTGGCCGAAGAGCGGCACCGTTCCTTCGGGCAGGATCTGGTCGGGCAGAATTGGGAACTCGCGCTCTGAACGGTCGCGAGCATGGTCCTTAAAACCCCTAGGCCTTCAGCCGGGCGACCGCCGCGGCTGCCACTCGCCCGGCCAGCGTCGCGCCACCGACCGTCATCGCACCGCCGCCGGCCGTTGCCTCGCCTGCGATGAAGATGCGCCCGCCTATCGGCTGGGCCAGCGCGTCGCGCGCCGTCTCCTTGCCGGGTAGGCAGACCGAATAGGAGCCGAGCGAGAACGGGTCGGTCCACCAGGCCGGGAAGGAGCAGGCCTTGACCGCCTTGCGGACATCCCCGCCGAGCATCTGCGAGAGCAGATCGGTGACATGGGCCTGTGCCTCGGCCGTGCCGGCCTTCGCCAATTCTCGGGCATGGTCACCACCGAAATAGCCGATGATGATGTCCTGATCGTCGGGGAACAGGTCGAAATTCATCAGCGTCTTGGGCGAGCCGGCCTCGAGGAAGCTCATGCCCGCAGTCACGCCGAAGCGTTCGCCTTCGACCTTGAGCGCGATCTTGGTCAGTGCGCCCATCCCGATGCCGGAGAGCGCGTCGCGCGTCGTCGCCGGCAACTCGGGCGTGAAGCGGATCGCCCCCGCCTTGAGCACGCCGACCGGCACCGTGACGATGCAGGCATTGGCCCGCAAGCTGCCGGAGGGGCTGGTGACGACGACGCCCGGCCCATCCCAGGCGATCGTGCTGACCGGCTCGTTCAGGCGGATGTCGAGGCCCGCGCCATGGCGCGTGACGAGATTGCCATAGCCCGAGGGCACGACGAGGTCGTCGCCCGCCCAGAGCCGCTGGTAGTCGCGCGCCGAGATGCGCTCCGATTCCTCACCGATCGAGAGCAGCAGGCCCGAGGAGGCGACCGGGGCCATGTCGGGGCCGAGATCGCCGAGCAGTTCGGCGACCGAAAGGTCGCGCTTGGTCAGATCGACGGTTTCCAGCCTGCGGTCGATCTGCCCGAAGGCGCTGCGGCGCTTCAGTCGGTCGGTCTCCGGCATGGGCTTGCCGTCGGCGAAGACCCGAAAGCCGCCGCCCCAGGGTTCGTTCGGCGTCTCGACGCCGAGTTCGCGGGCGATCTGGACCCAGGGGTTGCGCTCGGCCCAATGGATGAACATCGCGCCGGCGTCATAAGCTGGGCCGAGCGAGCTGTCGGTGAAGGCGCGGCCGCCGATGCGGTTGCGGGCTTCGAGCAGGATCACCGTGCGGCCCGCCGCCTTCAGGCCATGGGCGGCGGCGATGCCGGCCGCGCCCGCGCCGATAATGACGACATCGACATCGGCGGCCGAGGCCTTGCGCCCGGTTCCGGCAAGCGTGGCCGCCATGGCGCTGGCTCCGGTCAAGAGGCTCCGGCGATCGAGCATGCGTGGGTTCCCTGATGGCGCCTGCCCATGATGCTCCGGCGCTTGTGCGTTGCAATAGGAAGCTGACTTGCGGCGGCGTTGTGACGATCACGAGATCGGGAGCGATGCGAGCGGGGGGCGGATGTTGCGAAGCATGTCCCGGTCGCGGAGCGAATTGCCACATTCGAGGCAGTCGAGTCGACGTTTCAGTTGTTCGTTAGAATAAATCTATAGTTTAGTTGCGATGCCGCAAAAGATTGACAGCTACAAATATGGCAAATATCTGATCTTCGTCTTGTACCGCTGTATAAGGCCTTGTTTATATTCATTTTAAGCTCCGATGGCGCGGCGATGTCGCTGGGCTGCGGTGACAAGGACTGGACTTGGGCGATGGGCGATTATTCCGGTAGATTGCGCGGGGGCGTGGCGCTTGGAAGCTTGATGTTGGCTTTGATGGCCGGACCGGCTTACGCGCAGCAACAAAGCCGCTCGCAACCGGCTGCCAGTGCGGCCAATCCGGACGCTCCGGTGGTTCTCGACCAGATCAACGTGCAGGGCGAAGCCGTGGCCGGTGGAGCGCTGCTCAACGGGCCGACCACGACGCGCACGACTCGCCAGGAGCTCGACCGTGAGCAGCTCCAGAACCTCTCCGATCTCGCCAACCGTGTCGAAGCCGGCATCAGCTTCAACCGCCAGAACAACTCGCTCAACATCCGTGGCCTCGACGGCGCCCGCGTGCTGACGACGATCGACGGCATCCGCCAACCCTTCCTGATCGACACGCGCATCTCTCGCGGCGCCCAGAACGCCTTCGATTTCGATTCGCTCTCGACGCTCGACCTGCTTCGCGGCGGCAGCGGCGCCAGCACGCTGGGCGGCGGTGCGCTTGGCGGCGCGCTCGCCGTGCGCACGCTCGACCCCGAGGATCTGCTGCGCAACGGCCGCTCCTATGGCGCGCTCGCCAAGACCGGTTATGACAGCACGGACCGGGCCTGGTTCGGCAGCGGTGCGGTCGCCGCCCGCATGGGCAACACCTCCGTCCTGCTGCAGGGCGGCTTCCGCGACGGCCACGAGATCGACAGCAAGGGCTCGAACAAGAGCGTTGGCGCAACGCGCACGGCGCCGAACCCGAGCGACTTCAGCCAGTATAATTTCCTCGGCAAGATCTATCAGGAGGTCGGCGACCATCGCTTCGGCCTCACCGCCGAGTTCTTCAAGCGCGCGGATCGCACCCAGGTCCGGAACAATACGGTCTCGTTGACCGGCAATTTCCGTCCGGGCGCCTATCAGAGCGGCGAGGACGTCGAGCGCAACCGGGTCTCGCTGACCTATGACTACAAGCGGCCCGGCGGCTTCATCGACGAGGCGCATGCGACGCTTTACTGGCAGCGGTTGAAGCGCGACGACCTCACCAACGCCTGGCGCTTCACGAGCATCGTCGGCCCCTATGCCCGCGACAATTCCAACGAAGAGAATGCTTATGGCTTCAACGGCTATCTGCTGAAGAACTTCCAGACCGGCGTGCTGTCGCACCGCGTCACGCTTGGCACCGAGCTGCGCACCACGTCGCTGGAGCAGTATTCTGCCGGCGTCGACAACTGCCCGGCGCGTCCGGCGTCGGGTGCGTTCACGGGGGCGCTCGCCACCTGCAACAACCTGTTCACCAACCAGGCCGACCAGCCGAAGATCGACGGAAAGCTCGTCGGCCTTTACGCACATGACGAGATCGGCCTGATCGACAACCGCTTGCGCATCACGCCTGGCGTGCGCTTCGACTGGTACGAGGAGAAGCCGCAGGATACGCCGGCCTACACGAATGGCGGCTCGCGCCCGGTCGGGTTGCCGCCGTCATCGAGCGACACGGGCTGGTCGCCACGCGTCCGGCTCGAATACGACATCCTGAAGAACGCGCCCCTGGTGAAGGACGTCACCGTCTTCGCGCAATGGGCCAAGACCTTCCGCGCGCCGACGGCGGACGAACTCTATGGCCGCTTTGGCGGAACCTCCACCTATCTGCGCACCGGCAATCCGAATCTGCGCCCTGAAGTCGGCAACGGCATCGATGTCGGCCTGCGCTTCGGCGACAAGCAACTCGGCGGCTCGATCACCTATTTCCACACCAATTACCGCAATTTCATCGAGGCCTATCAGGTTCAGGCCGCGGGCGTCGGTGGGCTGTATCCGCAAGGGGGCATCACCGGCTATCAGAATATCAACCGCGCGGAGATCCAGGGTTTCGAAGCGAGCGGCCAATATGCCTTCGCACCGAACTGGCTGGTGCGCGGCTCCTTCGCCTATACCCGCGGCAAGAACAAGGACAACGACACCTTCCTGAACTCGATCCCGCCGGTGCAGGGCATCGTCGCGATTGCTTACGGCACCGATGTCTGGGGGGCGGAGGTTTCGACCAAGCTGGCGGCTGCGCGCGACGACATCTCGACGGTCTCAGCGGGCACCGGCTTCAGCGCGCCGGGCTATGCGATCTTCAATGCTTCGGCGTGGTGGCGGCCGCTGCCGCAGGTCGCGGATCTCGAATTGCAGGTCGGGGTCTACAACATCTTCGACCGCAAATATTTCGATGCCGTCAATGTCCCGCTCGCGCGTCCCCAGGGCCGTGACTACTACAGCGAGCCGGGCCGCACCGTGAAGGCGACGATGAAGTACCAGTTCTGAGACCAAATCGCTCGGTCGACGCTACGGCGCCGGCTGACAACTTCGAAGGCCGGCCGCCTGCGGCCGGCTTTTTCATTCGCCATGCAGTGGTTTCGGCACACGCAGCCGCCGCGGCCCCTCGGCCAGCGACTTGAACACACCGCGCAAGGTGCGCGCCTCCTGCTCGGTCAGGCTCAGCCGGTGCAGGATGTCGCGCAGATTGGCGGTCATCACCGGCTTCTTGCCCGGTGGAAAGAAGCCGCAGATATCGAGCTCGCCCTCGACATAATCGAACATCGACAGGATCGTCTCGCGCGTCGCCGGCGGCGAGGTGTTGCTCTCGCGGAAGGGCGGTTCGCCGCCGGTCGCCTTGAACCATTCATAGCCGGCGAGCAGCACGGCCTGCGCCAGGTTGAGCGAGGCGAAGGCCGGGTTGACCGGGAAAGTCAGGATCGCGTCGGCGAAGCTGATCTCCTCATTGGTCAGGCCGATGCGCTCGCGCCCGAACAGGATGCCGACGCGTTCACCCGCACTGACACGCTCCGTGAGCGGCGGCATCGCCTCTGCCGGCGTGACCACGCGCTTCATCTGGCCGCGCTCGCGGGCGGTGGTGGCGAGCACATGGTTGAGATCGGCGATGGCCGAGGCGGTGTCTGGAAAGAGCCTGGCGTTCTCCAGGATATGGGTCGCGCCAGAGGCTGCGGAGGTTGCGCCCTTCTTCAGGCCGCCGCCGGTCGGCCACCCGTCGCGCGGCGCGACGAGGCGCATCTCCGACAGGCCGAAATTCGCCATGGCGCGGGCGCACATGCCGATGTTCTCGGCCATCTGCGGTTCGACCAGGATGATGACCGGGGCCGGCGCCGTGGTTGGCGGGCGTGTGCGGTCTGTGCCGGATCCAGTCATGAAATGGGCTCGCTCTCGGATAGAGAGCGAGCCCTTAACGGATGGAGCAGCTTCGGCAAGCAATCTCTGAGAAGCGGTCTCTGCCTTTTGAGCCAGCGATCCCTGCCCGGAGGCCCGCCGGCTTGAGATCAGGCGGCGTAGCGGCGCTGCGGCTGCACTGCGGGAGCTTGCTGGCCGGCTGAGCTGCTATGGGTCCGGAAGGTCGCAACCAGGCCGTTGAGGCGCTGGATCTGGCTCAGCAGCGAGGTGGCCGAGGCCGCGCTTTCCTCGGCGAGGGCCGCGTTCTGCTGCGTCATCTCGTCCATATGCGCCACGGTCTGGCTCATCTCGTCGATGCCGTTGGCCTGTTCGGCCGAAGCGGCCGAGATGTCGGTCACTGTCGCGGAGACCTTGCGCGAGGCTTCGACGATCTGGTTGAGCGCCTCGCCGGCGGAGCGCACCAGTGCCACGCCCTGCTCGACCTCGCGGCCGGACTCGCCGATCAACGCCGTGATGTCCTTGGCGGCGTCGCCGGAGCGCTGCGCCAGCGTGCGGACCTCGGAGGCGACGACGGCAAAGCCCTTGCCGGCATCGCCGGCGCGGGCGGCTTCCACCGCCGCGTTAAGCGCCAGCAGATTGGTCTGGAAGGCGATCTCGTCGATCACCGAGGTGATGTCCGAGATCTTCTTCGAGGCGAGTTCGATCCGGGCCATTGCCTCGACCGCGTCAGTGACGATGGCGCCGCCCTTCTCTGCGACCGTCATCGCCTGTTCGGCCAGTGCGACTGCCTGTTTCGAGGAATGGGCCGAGGCCTTCACCGAGGCTGCGAGTTCCTCCGTGGTGGCGGCCGTCTCCTCCAGCGAGCTCGCCTGCTCCTCGGTGCGCTTCGACAGGTCGTCTGCGCCCATATTGATCTCGCGGGCCGAGTTTCCGACATCGGTCGAGGTGGCCTGGATCGTCGAGACCGTCTCGCTGAGGCGGGCGACGGCGGTGTTGAAGTCGTCGCGCAGCTTCTCATAAGCGGCTGCGACATCGCTATCGATCCGGCAGGTCAGGTCGCCCTTGGACAGCATGTCGAGACCGCCGGCGAGCAGCTCCATGACCTCGCGCTGCTCCGCGGCGAGGCGTTCCTGCTCGCGGGCATTGGCGGCGCGGTCGCGCTCGATCTGTTGGCGCTGCGTCTCGGAGGCGGTGCGGGACTGCACGGTCTCCTCTTCCAGCCGCCGCATTTCGAGGCCGTTCTGCTTGAAGACGAGCACGGTCTTGGCCATGGCGCCGACTTCGTCCTTGCGGGCGTCGCCCTCGACGGCCGTGTCGAAATTGCCGGCGGCGAGTTCGCTCATCGCAAGCTTCAAGCGATCCAGCGGGCGGGTGATGGTACGCGACGACATCAGGATGGCGCCGACGAGCCCGAGCAGGAGCCCGGCGATGCTGGCGACGAGGGTGACGGTGGCGGTGTGCTCGGTCGTCGCGGTCAACGCATTGGACTTGGCGTCGAGATCCTTGATCAGCGCCCCGTTGAAGGCGACGATCTCGCTGACGAGCCCGCGAAGCTTGCCGTCCAGCGTGCTCATCACCGCCAGCGCGTCGGTGTTCTTATCCTGCTCTCCGAACTGGATGGCCTGGTCGACCGAGGCCTTCAAGCCGCGCACCTGGGTGGCGAAGCTCTCGAAACGCTCCTTCATATCCGGCAGGATCGTGGCCGCCTCGGTGAGATAGGCGAGGGTGTTCTTATAGGAGGTCTCGCCTTGCGCCTTGGCCTCGGCGATCCCCGGCGCTCCGGCAGGGTAGGCGATGACCTTGTAGGTTTGCGCGATCAGGTCGTTTGCCGTCCGCGAGGCGCGCGCGCTCGCCAGGATCGCCTTGGGGCGGGTGTCCAGCATGGTGGAGTAGTCGGTATCGACCTGCTTCATCTGCTGGCCGGCATAGAGGCAGGCGCTCAGTCCGATCAGGCCCATCAGGATGATGGCGCTGACGAATTTCGTACCGATCTTGATATTGTTCAGGTTGATCATGGCCATCTCGAGCTGCTGCTACCGGCCGGGATGGTTAGCGAAGGCGGTTAAGGATCAATGAAATCAACGGTTTCTGGCCGATAAATCACCCATCTCCGCACGTATAGGGCGCGCCTCTGCGGGCACGCAATCCAGGGGCGCTGAAATCCTGAGGCGTTGGCTTTCAGCGCCGCCTCGCGAATCAGGCGGCCGCCTTCTCTACCGCCCGCATGACCCGCAGCGTGTTGCCGCCGGCGAGCTTCTCGAGGTTGTCCTCCGACCAGCCGCGCCGGATCAATTCCGCGATCAGCGAGGGGAAGACCGTGGTGTCCTCGAGCCCATCGGGATTGACCCAGCCGAAGAAGTCCGAGCCGACGCCGATATGGTCGTGGCCGATGCGTTTGGCGAGGTAGTCGAGATGGTCGCAATATTGTGGCAGCGTCGCCTTGGGGCGCGGCCCGGCCTTGCGCTCGATCTCCTGTTCCGCCTTGGCGTAATCGAGCCCTTCGGGCGTCTTGCCGTACTGGTCCTTGACTGGGCGGTGCCAGTCGCGCGCGGCCTGGCTGATGAAATCGGGCACGAAGGTCGCCATCACCACGCCGCCATTACCGGCGACGCGGTCGAGCACGTCGTCGGGGACGTTGCGCGGGTGGTCGCAGAGCGAAAACGCGTTGGAATGCGACCAGACGACCGGCGCGCTTGTGACGTCGAGCGTGTCGTGCATCACCTTGGGCGAGACATGGGCGAGGTCGACGACCATGCCGAGCTTGTTCATGCGCGCGATGACCGCCTTGCCGAAGGTGCTGAGGCCGTTGTGCCTGGGGGCGTCAGTAGCGGAATCGCACCAATCATGCGTGCCGTTATGGCAAAGCGTCATCAGCCGGACGCCGAGATCGTAATAGGCGTCGAGCGCATCGAGCTCGTTGTCGAGCGCCGAGCCGTTCTCGATCGTCATGAACAGCGCGATCCTGCCCTCGGCTTTGGCTGCAGCGACGTCGGCGGCCGAGAGGCCGGGGCGGAAGGCGTCCGAATGACGCTTCAGGATATCGCGCATCAGCGCGATCTGGGCGAGCGCGAAGCCGGCGGGCTTGGGGTGGTTCGGCGGCACATAGGCCGCGAAGAACTGCCCGGCGAGCTTGCCGGCGCGCATGCGCGGAATGTCGGTGTCGACCTCGGGATGCAGCTTCGCCAGATCGTAAACGCCGACATCGCCCTTCGCAGCCCGATCCTGGCGGATGACATAGGGCAGGTCGTTATGGCCGTCGATCATCGGCGCGCGGTCGAGCAGTGCGAGCGCGGCGACGTAGGCATTGTCCTGAACGGGAGCTTCGGCGAGGGCCATGGCGCAACCTTGTGCTGGAATCGAGAGCGGCGGCGATGGTGGCAGGTCGCGGAGCGCGAGGCGAGGGCGCGCGGTGCAGGGCTGTCATCCCGCACGCGCTGCGGCACACAGTGCTGCAGCGCGCGCGGGATGACACCACCTAGCCGAACCGCGCGGCCGAGAACGGCGTCGGATCGACGAAGACCTTCTGGCCCGTCACCATCTCGGCGATCATCCGGCCCGTGACGGCCGCCAGCGTCAGCCCGTGATGGGCGTGGCCGATCGAGAACCACAGGTTCTTGTGCTTCGGCGCGGGGCCGATGATCGGCATCATGTCGGGTGTGCAGGGCCGGCGGCCGAGCCAGGGCTCGGCATCGACCCGCTCGCCAAGCGGGAACAGCGTCCTGGCGATCGGCTCGGCGCGGGCGAGCTGGACCGGCGTCTTGGGCGCATCGCGGTCGGCGAATTCGGCGCCCGTCGTCAGGCGGATGCCCTGCAGCATCGGCGCGAGGAAATAGCCGCGCTCGGTGTCGAGCACCGGGTGGTTGAGCACGGCGTTGCCTTGCGCCTTGTAATGCATGTGGTAGCCGCGCTTGACCGCGAGCGGCAGGTGGTAGCCGAGCTTGGTGGTCACAACATCGGCCCAGGGGCCGAGCGCGACGACGGCGTCCTTGGCCTGGGCCTTGGTGCCATCAGTGAGCGTCACGCTCCAGCCGGCGGCGTCCTGCACCAGCGTGCCGGCATCGCCGAGCGCGAGCTTGCCGCCGAGCTCTTCGAACCGCGCGACATAGGCTTTGGACAGGCCCAGCGGATCAACCACCGTCACCGGGTCGGTCCAGTGCAGGCCGCCGATCAGGCTCTGGTCGAGATGCGGTTCCTCGCTGCGCAGCGTCGCGACATCGAGCGCCTTGTAGTTCAGGCCAAAATCGCGGTTCCAGCGTGCGGCCTCGGCCAGGCGCGCGTCCTGCTGGGCTGCGGTGCGGAACACCTTCATCCAGCCCTTGCGGCGCAGCAGATTGGTCGCGCCGGCCTCCTGCGCGAGCGCGTCATGCTCGCTGACGCAATGCTCGATCAGCGTCGCATATTTATGGGCGATGGCCTCATGCTGCGAGGCGCGCGAATGCATCCAGTACGACCATAGGAAGGGCGCGAGCTTGGGGATCGCGCTCCAATGGTAATGCGCGTCGATGGTGTTGTTCATCGCGTAGCGGATGAGCGCGCCGAAATCATGCGGGAAGCCGTAGGGGTAGACGCCCTCGCGCTGGATCAGCCCGGCATTGCCGTAGCTCGTCTCCTGGCCGGGACCGCGCTTGTCGACGAGCAGCACGGAGCGGCCCGCCTTTTGCAGATGCAGCGCCACCGAAATGCCGACGATCCCTGCGCCGAGGACGATGGTATCCGTCTGCATCTTATGCTCCTGCCAACCTGCTACCGCAGCAAAATAGCCGTTTGCGGGGCGATGTCAGCGCCACGGCGTATTTTTGCGGCCTTGCAGCCAAAGTTTCGCAAGATTTGCGCCAATTGGCTGCAAGCTGTGGGTTTGCCTCGCTTTGCCGGCTTTTCCTTGCAATTTTCTGCGCACGCAGGGCGGGCCTGCGGCGATGGTGGGTGACGCAAGGCGCTGGATCGGCGAGTGTCGCGGCCCTTCCAGTCCAAGCCGGGCCTTCATGCTTTCGCGTTTCGCCGCTTCAATCGCCGCCGCTTTGGCCTGGCTCGGCCGCCATGGCACGCAAGGTTTCGCGCTCTCGATCTTCCTTGGACTGGCCTTGCCGCAGTTCTCGGCTGCGGCGCGCCCGGTGCTGCCGATCACGATTTTCTGCTTTACCACGATCGTGTTCATGCGGGCCGATCTCGGCATCATCGCCGGGCTCGTGCGGCGGCCGGGCAAGCTCATCCTCTCCTGTCTCTGGCTGATCGCAGCGCCGGTCCTGCTGATCGGCGGGGCCTTCCTCCTGCTTGGCCGGGAGGCGCTCGATCCAGGTCTTCTGCTCGGGCTCGCCATCATGGGGGCGGCGCCGCCGATCATGTCGTCGCCGGCGGTCGCGATCCTCTACGGCTTCGAGCCGTCGTTGATCATCGCCTGCGTCATCCTGACCACGATCATCAGCCCTGTCGTCGCGCCCTTCCTGGTCGAATTGCTGGCGGGCGCCGCGGTGCCGCTCGACAGCTGGGTGCTGGCGTTCAGGCTTCTGCTCTTCGTCGGCGGCGGCATGGCGGTCGCGGCGGCCTTGCGGAGCTGGCTCGGCGTCGAGCGGATCAAGGGGATGAAGGCCAATCTCGATGGCTTTGGCGTGCTGATGTATTTCATCTTCGCCATCGCTGCGATGGACGGCGTCACGCAAGCCGCGATCGACAATCCCAAGCGCGTGCTGCTCTTCCTGGCCTGCGTCTTCGCGGTCTCGGGTTTCGGGCTGCTGACCGCCTATCTCGCCCTGCGCCGCCTGCCGGCCTCGGAGCGCTTCATGATCGGCTACGGCTCGGGCCAGCGGAACATGGGCATGATCGTCGCGGCGCTGGGAGCAGGCGTGCCACCCTCGACCTTCCTGTTCTTTGCCCTGGCGCAGTTCCCGATCTATCTGCAACCCTGGCTGCTGCGCGGCCTCGCGGCGCGTATTCGCCACACGGAGGCCTGAAGTCGTGGGCCTGAAGTCTGGGGCCTGAAGTCTGGGGCCTGAAGTCTTGGGCCTGAAGTCTCCTGCCGTGAGCTGACGGCTCGCTTTGCGAGGGTCACCTCAACGTAACCGGGACCTCACCGTCATGATCACGCTCTATTCCGGGCCGCTCAGCCTGTTCTCCCGCAAGGTCGAGATCGCATTGCGGGAGAAAGCGCTGCGTTTTGAGCGCATCATGGTGCCCTTCAGCCAGACCGCAGGCTATGAGCCGAGGCATCCTGAAGTGCTGGCGCTGAACCCGAAAAGGCAGGTGCCGATCCTGAACGACGAAGGGCTGGTCGTCTACGATTCCACGATCATCCTCGAATATCTCGATGAAGCTTATCCGCAGCCGTCGCTCTATCCCAAGACCCCGGCGGAGCGTGCGCGCTGCCGGCTGGACGAGCTTTTCGCCGACGAAATCCTGTTCATGGCCGTGCGCCCGCTGATGCATCGTAGCGAGCCGCCGACGGCCGACCGCAACAAGCGGGTGGCGCAGGAGACCGATGCGCTGATCGCCGAGGCCGAGCTCGCGCGGCATTATTGCGGGCTCAATGAGCGATTGGCCGGTCGCGACTTCTTCGGCGAGGCGTTGTCCGCGGCCGATATCGCGCTGTTCATGACCTTGCTGTGGGGCTTGCGTCTCGGCGGCCCGTCCCTGGCGGATTATAGCGAGCTTGCCGGCTGGTTTGGCCGCTTGAGCGACCGGCCGGCCTTCGCGGTGGCGGTGGAGGAAGTGGCTGAGGCCGACAGGCGGCTGTCATACCCGGTGAAGCGGCGTTGAAAAGCATCTGGATTTGATTGCGGCGCCGGCTTGCGGGCGTTAAACGCTTGGCGCATGAGCGCTCCCATCCGCATCGCCCCCTCGATCCTCTCGGCCGATTTCTCGAAGCTGGGCGAGGAGGTGCGCGCGATCGACGAGGCAGGAGCCGACTGGATCCATTGCGATGTGATGGATGGGCATTTCGTGCCCAACATCACCTTCGGGCCGGATGTGCTGAAGGCGATCCGCCCCTGCACCAAGAAACTCTTCGACGTGCATCTGATGATCGCGCCGGTCGATCCTTATGTCGAAGCCTTCGCCAAGGCGGGCGCCGATCTCATTTCGTTCCATGTCGAGGCGGGGCCGCATCCCCACCGGACGCTGCAGACGATCCGGGGCCATGGCAAGCAGGCCGGCATCGTGCTCAATCCCGGCACGCATGAAAGCGCCATCGAGCCGCTGCTCGACGATCTCGACCTGATCTTGCTGATGACGGTCAATCCCGGCTTCGGTGGGCAGAGCTTCATCCGCTCCGTGCTCGAGAAGATCGCCCGGGTGCGCGCCATGATCGGCGAGCGGCCGATCGCGCTCGAGATCGACGGCGGGGCTAGCCCTGAGACCGCGCCGCTGGCGGCAAAGGCCGGAGCGAATGTCCTCGTCGCCGGCTCTGCCGTGTTCAAGGGCGGGCCTGCCGCCTATGCCGCCAATATCTCCGCGATCCGTAAGGCGGCCGAAGCCGCGCGCGGGCAGTGGGTTTGAGATTTTAGTACAGCCCTCATCCTGAGGAGCCGCGAAGCGGCGTCTCGAAGGATGATCCAGCGAGCGCCTTCTGGAGCATCCTTCGAGACGCGCTCCTGCAGAGCGCTCCTCAGGATGAGGGCTCGTTTGTCACAAGGACGAGACGATGATCCCGCGCTATTCCCGCCCCGAGATGGTCGCGATCTGGGAGCCGCAGACCCGCTTCCGGATCTGGTTCGAGATCGAAGCGCACGCCACCGACAAGCTCGCCGAACTCGGCGTGGTGCCGAAGGAGGCTGCGGCCACGATCTGGGCCAAGGCCAAGGACGCGACCTTCGATGTCGCGCGCATCGACGAGATCGAGCGCGTCACCAAGCATGACGTCATCGCCTTCCTGACGCATCTGGCCGAGATCGTCGGGCCGGAAGCCCGCTTCGTCCATCAGGGCATGACCTCCTCGGACATCTTGGACACGACGCTCTCGGTGCAGCTCGCGCGCGCCACCGACCTGCTGATCGCGGATGTCGATGCGCTGCTTGCGGCGATCAAGCGCCGGGCCTTCGAGCAAAAGCTGACGCCGACGATCGGTCGTTCGCACGGCATCCACGCCGAGCCGGTGACCTTCGGGCTGAAGCTGGCGCAGGCCTATGCCGAGTTCGACCGCTGCAGGGCTCGATTGGTCGCGGCCCGGGCCGAGATCGCGACCTGCGCGATTTCGGGCGCGGTCGGCACCTTCGCCAATATCGATCCGAGCGTGGAAGCCTATGTTGCGGAAAAGATGGGGCTGAGCGTCGAGCCGGTCTCGACCCAGGTCATCCCGCGCGACCGGCATGCGATGTATTTCGCCACGCTCGGCGTCGTCGCCTCCTCGGTCGAGCGGCTCGCGACCGAGATCCGGCATCTGCAGCGCACCGAGGTCTATGAGGCGGAGGAGTTCTTCTCGCCCGGCCAGAAGGGCTCCTCGGCGATGCCGCACAAGCGCAACCCGGTTCTCACCGAGAACCTGACCGGGCTTGCCCGCCTCGTGCGCGGCATGGTCGTGCCGGCGTTGGAGAATGTGGCGCTCTGGCATGAGCGCGACATCTCTCACTCCTCGGTCGAGCGCATGATCGGCCCCGACGCCACGGTGACGCTCGATTTCGCGCTCGCCCGCCTTACCGGCGTCGTCGACAAGCTGCTGATCTACCCGCAGAACATGCGCAAGAACCTGGATCGGCTCGGTGGTCTGCACAATTCGCAGCGCGTGCTGCTGGCCCTGACCCAGGCCGGCGCCAGCCGTGAGGAGAGCTACAGCCTCGTCCAGCGCAACGCGATGCGCACCTGGGAGCATGGCGAGGATTTCCTCACCAATCTCAAGAAGGACAAGGACGTCACGGCGAAGCTGTCAAACGCTGAGCTCGAGGCAATGTTCGACGAGGGCTACCATTTCAAGCATGTCGATACGATTTTTGCGCGGGTGTTCGGGGAGGGGTGAGCAATCCACGTCTGGACAAGCGCGCGAGCGTCGCTATCTGAGCTTTCATGAAATCCTCCGAAGCCGACATCCTCATCATCCCTGGCTGGTCCGGGTCCGGGCCTGATCATTGGCAGAGCCGCTGGGAGGCCAGGCTTCCAACGGCGCGTCGCGTCGAGCAGGCGGATTGGCTTAGGCCGCGGCGCGAGGAATGGGCCGCGCGCATCGTCGAGGCGGTGCGGGCCGCCACGCGGCCCGTGGTGCTGGTCGCGCATTCGGCTGGCGTCAGCGCGGTCGCGCATGCGGGCGAACATCTGAAGCCCGGCGAGGTCGCGGGGGCGTTCCTGGTCTCTCCGCCGTCGGAAGCCGCCAAGCGCGCCCTTCCGGATATGGAAGCCGAATTCGCCGTGCATCGGCGCGAGAAGCTGCCCTTTCCGGCCACTGTCATCGCCAGCGCGACCGATCCCTATTGTTCGCTGGACGAGGCGAAGGCGCTGGCGGAAGCCTGGGGCGCGACCTTCGTCGACGCCGGCGACAGCGGCCACCTCAACAGTGATTCCGGGCATGGCCCCTGGCCGGACGGGCTCTTGCAGTTCGCAAGCTTTCTCAGACGCTTGGGCTGAGCAGCTGCGGATCTGATTCGGTCGTCATTGCGGGCGCGCGCGAAGCGATCCGGGAGGCCTCGCACAGTCCTCCCTGGATTGCCTCGTCGCTTTCTCTTCTCGCAATGACGCGGATGCCCGGCTCGGGCACCTCCAAAACAAAACCGCCCCGGATTGCTCCGGGGCGGTCTCGTTTCACGCAAGAGCCTGATGATGTCAGATGGGTTCACAAAGTGATCCCATCTGACATCTGAATCCGTCTCTCACCAAAGAGTGGCGATCTGCTAGTCGAGATCAATTCTCGACATAGGTGATCTTGCCGTCGGCACCCTTCTTCCAGGTGTAGACGGTGTAGTCCGGGCGGGTGATGTCGCCCTTCTTGTCGTAGGTGATGTCGCCGATCACGGTCTTGAAGGTCTTGCCCGAGCGCATGTACTCGGAGACCTTCTTGGGATCGAGCGACTTGGCGCCTTCGGCAGCCTGCTTGAAGATCTCGACGGCGGCGTAGGAATAGAGCGTATACGCCTCCGGCTTGAACTTGCGGGCCTCGAACTTCTTGAGGATAGCCGCGGCTTCAGGACGCTTCTGCGGGTCCGGCGGGAAGGTCATCAGCGTGCCTTCGACGCCGGGGCCGCCGATCGTGGCGAACTCGTCGGTGGTGATGCCGTCGCCCGAGATCATCACGGTCTTCAGGCCCTGGTCGCGCATCTGGCGCACGATCAGGCCGCCTTCGGTGTGCAGGCCACCCCAGTAGAGGTAGTCGGCGCCGACGGACTTCAGCTTGGAGATCAGCGCCGAATAGTCCTTCTCACCAGCGTTGACGCCTTCATAGAGCACGTCCTTGACGCCCGCCTTGGTCAGGCCCTTGCGGGTCTCGTCAGCGAGGCCCTGGCCGTAGGTGGTCTTGTCGTGGACGATGGCGATCTTCTTGCCCTTGAGGTTCTTGGCGATATAGGCCGCCGCGACCTCACCCTGCTGGTCGTCGCGACCGCAGGTGCGGAACACGTTCCACAGGCCGCGCTCGGTGATCTTCGGGTTGGTGGCCGAAGGCGAGATCATCGCGATGCCGTTCTCGGCATAGACTTCCGAGGCCGGCATGGTGACGCCGGAGTTGAAGTGGCCGATTACGAACTTGACGCCGTCGCCGACGAACTTGTTGGCGACGGAGACACCTTGCTTGGGATCGGAGACGTCGTCGCCGACGGACAGCGCGATCTTCTGGCCCATGATGCCGCCAGCCGCGTTGATGTCATCGATCGCCTGCTCGGTACCGTTCTTCAGCTGGGCGCCGAAGGCAGCGTTGGGGCCTGTGATCGGTCCGGCGACGCCGAACTTGATTTGTGCATTCGCCACGCCGGAGAAGGCGAGGACGGCGCCGAGCGCGATACCGCTCAACAGCAGTTTCTTCATGAGATCAGACTCCCCTGTGATTACTATGAACGGGCTGGATGGTCCGCCCGTCTCGGCGCGCGCGGCTACCGTGAAACGCAGTCTTGCGCTTTTTCAACGGTCTGTCACGCGTCAAGCTCGTCGCTATTTTCAGGCTATTTCGGCCCTGATCTTTACGCCTTCGCGCGCTTTCCAGCTGAATGGGCCGGTGCGCTCGAAGAGCCAGCGATATTGGGTCGTCATCTGCCTGGCGCGGTTGTAGCGCCAGCCGGCGAAGCCGAAAGCCATCAGCACGATGGTATCGACGATGTAGTAGTGCAGCGTCAGCAGCGTCGCTTCGAACAGCGCGAAATGGATGAAGCGTACGGCGAGCCCGAGAACCAGAATGTAGAGCACGAGCTGGAATGTAGGCTTCCATGCCTTGGCCACGGCGCGGCCCGACATCCAGGCGAGCCAGCCGCCCATCACCACCGTGACCAGCAGGAACAGCCAGACCGTCGGTTCTTCGTAGAGGATACCTTGCATGTCAGTGCCTCCCGCCTTCGAGATAGGCGGCACGCACCTGCGGATTGGCAAGCAGCTCCTGGCCCGTGCCGCTCATGGTGATGACGCCGTTGACCATGACATAGCCGCGATGGGCGAGCTTGAGCGCATGGAAGGCGTTCTGCTCGACCAGGAAGACGGTCAACCCTTCCGTCTTGTTGAGCTCCCGGATCGCCTCGAAGATCTGCTTCACGATCAGCGGGGCAAGCCCCAGCGAGGGTTCGTCGAGCAGGAGGAGCTTGGGCCTGGCCATCAGGGCGCGCGCGATCGCCACCATCTGCTGCTCGCCGCCTGAGAGCGTGCCGCCGCGTTGCTGCAGCCGCTCCTTGATGCGCGGGAAGAGAACGCAGATCTTTTCGAGGTCCTCTTCGAAATGGGCGAGGTCGCGGACGGCCGCGCCCATCTGCAGATTCTCGTAGACGGTCATGCGCGGGAAGATGCGTCGTCCCTCTGGGGATTGAGCGATGCCCAGCCTCGCGATCAGGTGGCTCGGCATCTTGGTGATGTCGCGCCCCTCATAGGTGATGGTGCCTTCGCGCGCCTGCGGGTTGCCGAAGATCGTCATCATCAGGGTCGATTTGCCGGCGCCGTTGGCGCCGATCATGGTGACGATCTCGCCGGGGCGGACATCGATGTCGACGCCCTTGAGGGCGATGATCTTGCCGTAATAGGTCTTGACGCCGCGTACCGTGAGAAGAGGCTGAGCTTCGGTCATCACAGTCCGACCTCTGCTTCCACGGCCGCGACCTCGTCGTCGTCGACGCCTAGATAAGCTGCGATCACCTTGGGATCGGCCTGAACCTCGGCCGGTGTGCCGTCGGCGATCTTGGTGCCGTAGTCGAGCACCACGACATGGTCCGAAATCTCCATCACCACCGACATGTCGTGCTCGATCAGCAGAAGCGCCGTGCCGATATCCTTGCGGATCGAGAGCAGCAGCTCGTTGAGGTCATGGCTCTCGCGCGGGTTGAGGCCGGCGGCCGGTTCATCCAAGCAGAGCAGGACCGGCTCGGTGCACATGGCTCGTGCGATCTCGAGGCGGCGCTGGTCGCCATAGGGCAGGTCGGCGGCGGGATCGTCGGCGCGGTCGGTCAGCCTGATCTTGTCCAGCCAGAACTTGGCCTTCTCGATCGCCTCCTTCTCGCGTGCCTTGTAGCCGCCGACGCCAAGCACGCCGAGAAAGGTGAAGCCCGAGGCGATCATCAGCGGGTTGTGCTGGGCGACGAGCAGGTTCTCCAGCACGGTCATGCCGCCGAAGAGACGGATGTTCTGGAAGGTGCGCGCAACCCTCGCCTTCCAGGAGATCCGGAAGTCCGGCATCCGTTCGAGCAGATAGCTCGCGCCGCTGTCATGCGTCAGCGCCATCATGCCTTCGGTCGGCTTGTAGAAGCCGGTGATGCAGTTGAAGACCGTGGTCTTGCCGGCCCCGTTGGGGCCGATCAACGCGGTGATGTCGCCCTTGCGGGCTTCGAAGGAGAGGTCGTTGACGGCGGTGAGGCCGCCGAAGCGCATGGTGACATGCTCGACCTGGAGAAGCGGGGCGGTAGTCATCAGCCGTGGCCCTCCTGGACCATGTCGGACGAGATCGCCTTCTTTTCCTTGAGGAAGGCCGTCGGCTCGCGTGTCGAGATCAGTCCGCGCGGCTTCCAGATCATGATCACCACCATGGCCAGACCGAAGATCAGCATGCGGTATTTGGTCGGGTCGAAATCATTGCCGAAGAACGCCTTCAGCCAGTCGAGCTCGCGCAGCAGCTCGGTACCGCCGATCATGGCGATCGCCGCGATAGCGCAGCCCCAGAGCGAGCCCATGCCGCCGAGCACGACGATCGCCAGCACCATCGCCGATTCCATGAAGACGAAGGATTCCGGCGAGATGAAGCCCTGCCGCGCCGAGAAGAAGGCGCCGGCGAAGCCGCCGAACATGGCGCCGATCGAGAAGGCGGTGAGCTTGGTGTTGGTGGTGTTGATGCCAAGCGAGCGGCAGGCGATCTCGTCCTCGCGCAAGGCTTCCCAGGCGCGGCCCACCGGTAACCGTCTGAGTCGCAACGAGACGAAGGCGGTCAGCAGGGCAAGCGCCAGGATCAGGTAGTAGAGGAAGATCGTTCGGTAGAGCGGCGAGAATTCCAGCCCGAACACGGCTGCGAAGCCCTCATCGCTGGCATTGAAGGGGATGCCGAAGAAGCTTGGCCGCGGAATGCCGGAGATGCCGGCATAGCCGTTCGAGAAATCGACCCAGTTGATCAGGACGAGGCGGATGATCTCGCCGAAGGCGAGCGTGACGATGGCGAGATAGTCGCCGCGCAGCCGCAGCACGGGGAAGCCGAGCAGCATGCCCCAGAAGGCGGCGAGGATCCCGGAGAGCGGCAGCAGGAGCCAGAATGACAGGCCGAAATTCTTGGCCAGCAGCGCGTAGGAATAGGCGCCGACCGCATAGAAGGCGACATAGCCGAGGTCGAGCAGTCCGGCGAGGCCGACGACGATATTCAGCCCCCAGCCGAGCATGACGTAGATCAGGATCTGGACGCCGAAATTGTCGATCCATTTCAGCGCGCCGCCCCAGCCGGTCAGCATGACCGCGATAAGCGGAAAGGTGATCAGGAAGCCCAGCCCCAGCGCCGAGAAGATGCCGGAGTGGCGCTGGAAGAAGGCGAAGGTGCCGTGCGGCAGGAAGCGCACCAGCGATTTCCGGTCGGCCTTGCCCTGCTGGCGCAGCACGACCAGGAAGCGACCGATGAAGACGATGGCGACCGCCCAGGCAACGGCCTCCCAGCGCTGGTCGAGCACCAGCACGTTTTCCATGTTCTGGCGGGTGCCCCAGGCGATGATCGGGATGCACAGGCCGAAGGTGACGAGGGCGGCAAAGCCGGCCTCCTTGAGCGCTGCCTTGAAGTCGCGAGGAGGCGCCGCGGGCGTCGAAATGGTCGTCGCCATGGCTTCAGACTTTCTCGACTTCGGGGCGGCCAAGGATGCCCGAGGGCATGAAGACGAGCACGATCGCGAGGATGCAGAAGGCCGCGACGTCCTTGTAGTCGATGGTGAAATAGGCCGACCACATCACCTCGATCAGCCCGATCAGCAGGCCGCCGATGACGGCGCCGGGTAGCGAGCCGATGCCGCCGAGCACTGCGGCGGTGAAGGCCTTCACGCCGGGGATGAAGCCGTCATTGAATGAGACCACACCGTAGAGGACGAGGTACATCACGCCGGCGACCGCCGCGAGCGCCGCGCCCATCACGAAGGTGATCGAGATCGTGCGGTCGACGTCGATACCAAGGAGCGCGGCCATCTTGCGGTCCTGCTCGCAGGCGCGCTGGGCCCGTCCGAGCGGCGTCTTCTGGACGATGTACCAGAAGGCGGCCAGCAGCACGGCCGTCGTCACGATGATGACGATCTGCTTGTAGGAGATCTGGACCGAATAGGTGGCGCTTTCGATCAGCGTGATCGAGTCGTTCAGCATCGGCGCGGTCGATTTATTGCGCGGGCCCTGCACGACCTGGACGAAGTTCGACAGGAAGATCGACATGCCGATCGCCGAGATCAGCGGTGCGAGGCGGAAGGAGCCGCGCAGCGGCCGGTAGGCGACCCGTTCGATCGCCCAGTTCCACAGCGAGGTGAAGAACATCGCGAGAGCGAGCACGATGATGAGCGCCACCACGATCAGCCCGGCACCGAACCAGGAGGCGATCAGCATGAAGAAGATCAGCGCGATGAAGGCCGACAGCATGAAGATATCGCCATGGGCGAAGTTCACCATGCCGATGATGCCGAAGACCATCGTGTAGCCGATGGCGATGAGGCCGTAGATCGACCCCAGGGTCAGCCCATTGATGAGCTGCTGGAGAAATACTTCCATTGACGACGCCTAACCCCTCTCATCCGCTCCCGTTCTTTTCGGCGGCATGACGCCGGCGCATGCGGGATGCGATTGCTACGCAGAGCTACCAACGGCTTGCGGCTTCGACAATCGCGCCGGGCCACAATTCTGTCAAAAGCAATCTGGCACGTTTTGCCTGCTGTTTGTGCAGGCATCTCTGCGGTACGGCGGCGATTTCGCGCAAGATGATTGCGAGGTGGGCACCTTCGCAGCGGGTATTTGGGCCCGATGGGCTGTGGATATCGATGCGAAAAACCGTCTAGGATGATCTTTCTGCGCCCAATCGGCTTCCAACGGAGCGCGGCCGCATCGCTTGACGCAGCGGCAATTTCGCGGCGTCAGGCGCGATCGGCGAGCTGGAAGCCATGCGCCAGCGGGTCGCGGTCGTCGATGAAGATGGTGTTGTAGCCGGTCATCCGGGCCCAGCCCTCGATCGAAGGGATGATCGCGTCGTGGGGGCCGACCTTCGCTGCCGCCTCGACCCGGCCGCGGAAGAGCGTGCCGATGATGCTCTCATGGACGAAGTCGTCGCCGACCTTGAGCCTTCCCTGCGCGGCCCATTGCGCCATGCGCGAGGAGGTGCCGGTGCCGCAGGGCGAGCGGTCGAGCGCCTTGTCGCCGTAGAACACGGCGTTGCGGGCATGCGCCTCGGGCTTCGTCGGCGCGCCGGTCCAGAGGATGTGGGAGAGGCCGTTGATCGCCGGGTTCTCGGGATGGACGAACTGGTATTTCGCGTTGAGGGCCGCGCGCAGCTTCGGGCTCCAGCGCAGCAGATCGGAGGGGTTCACCTCGGCGATGTCGCGGATCGCGTCCTGCGGATCGACGATCGCGTAGAAATTGCCGCCATAGGCGACATCGACCTTGACCTCGCCCAGCCCCTCGATCTCGGCGGAGAGGCCGGTCGCGTGCAGATAGGAGGCGATGTTGGTGATGCGGACGCTGTCGACATAAGGCCCGTTGCGGACATAGGTCGCGGTGACGAGGCCGGCGGGTGTGTCGATCTTCAGCACGCCCTCCTGGCGCGGCGTCACCAGCCCGCGCTCCAGCGCCATGGTGACGGTGCCGATCGTGCCGTGGCCGCACATCGGCAGGCAGCCCGAAGTCTCGATGAAGAGGAAGGCGATGTCGGCGTCCTCGCGCGTCGGCGGGTAGAGGATTGCGCCCGACATCATGTCGTGGCCGCGCGGCTCGAACATCAGCCCGGTGCGGATCCAGTCGAACTCAGCCAGGAAATGGGCGCGCTTCTCGACCATGGTGTTGCCCTTCAGGGCAGGGCCGCCGCCGGCGACGAGGCGCACCGGGTTGCCGCAGGTATGGCCGTCGACGCAGAAGAAGGTGTGGGTCGTCATGGCATCCACTCAGAAGGATATGCAGGCCGGCTTCAGGATCGTGCCGACCGATTGCTGGTTGAAACGCTGTTTATAGGCTTCGGCAACGGCCGCCAGCTTGGCGCGCCCCTCGGGCTCGTCCTTCAGGGCGATGACGAGGAGTTTGGCCTGCTCGCGCACTAGGACACCACGCGTCGTATCGCGATACTGCCCTTGTCCTGCAAGGATCGTCAGCCCGTCGGGGAAGCGTGGCGTGACCTCCTCGTCGACGAAGCGCCCGAAGGCGGCCTCGCTGACGCCGGGCCTGTTGCCGATATTACGGCCGAACAGGAGTTCGGCAACGAGCATCGCTTGCTGGCCCGGCGAACACGAAAGCGGCGCGAGGCTGGCACAGCCGCCGAGGCAGGCGAGGCTGGCCAGAAACAGGATTCGAATCATTGTCTTGGCCTCGTCGGCTCAGAGCTTGATTCATGTGACGGGCGGCTGCGCTCGAGTGCGAAAGCGAAGGCGGCCTTCGCGTCCGCCATCATCGCGATGCTGAAGATCGGGCCCGCCGTCATCGCCTTCAGAACCGGTGCGGACTGAAGGGCGCGAGATCGATCGCTGGCTTACGACCGGAGATCAACGCGGCGATGAGGCCCGCCGTCGCGGTCGATTGCGTCATGCCGTAATGGCCGTGGCCGAAGGCGTAGACGACGTTACGATTGCGGCTCGCTTCGCCGATCACGGGCAATGAATCCGGCAGTGAAGGCCGGAAGCCCATCCAGAGCGTGCCGCTTTCGAAGGGCGGGAGGCCGTCGACGAGGCTCGCGGCCTTGTCGTAGAGGCTGCGTGTCCGGGCGTGATTGGGCGTTGCCTTCAGCCCGCCGAACTCGACTGCGCCGCCGATGCGCAGGCCGCTTTCCAATGGCGTCATGACGAAGCCATGGCCCTCGAAACCGACCGGGCGCGAGGTCAGGCCGGTGACGCCGGGAAAGCTGACATTGTAGCCGCGTTCGGTGTCGAGCGGGACCGCATCGCCAAGTGCCGCCGCCAATGGCTTCGACCATGCCCCGGCCGCGATCACGGCGCGATCGACGACGCGCTGCCAGCCATCGGGGCCGATCAGGGAGGGGCGCTCGCCCGTCGAGATATTGCTGACCTCGGCTTTCTCGAAGACCGCGCCGCGCGCCAGCGCCGCCTCGAACAGCGCCAGCGTCAATTGCAGGGGATCGCTGATATGGGCGGTGTCGGGATGGAAGGCCGCGCCGACGAAGCGCGGCTTCAGCGCCGGCTCGAACTGGCTGAGTTCCTCGGGGCCGATCATCTCGACCTTGATGCCGAACTCCGCCTGTCGCCTGGCGACATGGCCGGCTTCGTCGAAGGCCGCTTTGTCTGTGAAGACATAGAGCCCGCCCTGGCGATGGATGTGGCGGCTGAGGCCCAGGCTCTCGGCTCGCGCCAGCCAGGCCGGCAAGGCGAGCTGCTGCAGGGCGGCGAGCCCCTGGATCGAACGCTCATAGGCATCCGGCCGCGCCGCCAGTACGAAGCGGACGAGCCAGGGCAGGAGCTTGGGGAAATAGGCCGGGCGGATCGAGAGCGGCCCGAGCGGGTCGAGCAGGAACTTCGGCACCTGCCGCAGATTTTTGGGGCTGGCGATCGGCAGGATGTCGGTATGGGCCATCCAGCCGGCATTGCCGCGGGAGGGGCCGAAAGCGGGGCCTTCCTTGTCGAGGATCAGGACCTCGTGGCCCTCGTCGAGCAAGGCATGCGCGATGGCGCAGCCGACGATGCCGGCGCCGATAACGGCGATCTTCACGACAGGGCCTTCATGGCAGCGACAATTCCTTCAGCGCGCCGGGCTGCTTCACCTCGATCTCGACGAAGGCGATCGGGTGGGCGGAGCCGTTCATGACGTCGTGCTGGACACCGGCCGGGCGCATATAGGCCTGGCCCTGCGCCAGCGGCACATCGGTTTCCGTCTTGCCGTCGTGGATGCGCAATGTGCCCGCGACCAGCATCACCACGAAATAGGGCCAGCCATGGCTATGCCAGCCGGTCACGGCGCCGGGCTCGAAATCCCAGCGCGTGATCCGGATCGCCTCGTCGTCCTGCTGGAGCGTCGGGATGGCGGGGAGGGTGCAGGCGAAGGCCATGGCGTCTCCGGTCTTTTAGAAACTCGGGTCTTTTAGAAACTCGGCAGCGTCGGACGCGTGGCTTCAGCTGCCTTGACGATCGTCGTGAGGCGGGCGCGCTCGGAGCCCTGCAGCGCCTGACGCGGGGCGCGGCAGCGGTCATTGGAGCCAATCACCAGCGCCTCGACCAGCTTGATGTTCTGGACGAGTCTCGCCGAGACGTCGAGATCGAGCAGGGGGCGGAACCAGCGATAGATCGCGATCGCCTCGTTCATGCGGCCGGCCTTGGCGAGTTCGTAGATCGCCACCGTTTCGCGCGGATAGGCCACGACCAGCCCCGCGACCCAGCCATCAGCCCCCATCGCCAGGCTTTCCAAGGCGAGGTTGTCGACGCCGGTCAGCACCTTGAAGCGATCGCCGCAGAGCGACTTGATCTCGCTGATGCGGCGGATGTCGTCGGAGGATTCCTTGATGGCCGTGAAGAGCGGCTCGTCGGCCAGCTCCGCCAGCATGGCGGGCGGGATATCGACGCCATAGGCGGGCGGATTGTTGTAGATCATCACCGGCAGGCCGCCGGCCTTGGCAACGGTCCGGTAATGGGCGGCCGTCTCGTGCGGCTCGGATTTATAGGGGATGCCGGGCAGCACCATGAAACCCGCCGCTCCGGCTACGGCGCCGGCTTCCGCCAGCTTGCACGAAGCCCTGGTCGAGCCCTGCGAGACCGTCAGCAGCACCGGTACCTTGCCATCGGCGACGCGCAAAGCGGCCTTCAGGACCTCGATCTTCTCGTCAGGCTCCAGCGTCGAGGCCTCGCCGAGCGAGCCGCAGACGATCAGGCCATGCACGCCGGCCTCGATCTGGAGAGCGAAACAACGCTCCATTTCGGGGATGTCGAGACGATCGTCGCTCGTGAATTTCGTCGTAACCGCAGGCAGAACGCCGGTCCAATAGCTCATGGCACAAAGCTCCTTGCGTGCCGGCCCGTTTCGCTTGCAGATTGCAAACAGGCGAGCTTCGGCTCTCAGCGACATAGGTGATATATCAATGATCGGTCGCACGTCAATCCAGCCTTGCCGGCTGCCGGAGCACGCATGAATCTGCGCCCGCCTTCCGAAGCCCGAGAGGATGAGGAGGCGCACGCCTCGCTTCCGCCATCGGCGGCGCCCAGCCTGTCCGAGACAGCCTATCGCCGGCTCGAGGAAGCGATCGTGACCCTGTCGCTGCGTCCCGGCGCGGTGCTGACGGAGGCGCAGTTGATCGATCTCGTCGGCGTCGGGCGCACGCCGGTGCGCGAGGCGCTGATCCGGCTGGCGCAGCAGGGGCTGGTCGAGATTCTGCCGCGCAAGGGCGTCGCCGTAGCCGACATCAACGCCATCGACGTGATGGCAGCGCTCGATGCGCGCGAGGTGCTGGAGCGACTGATCGCGGGTGATGCAGCCAAACGGGCGAGCCCACGCGAACGTATTCTCATCATCGAGCAGGCCAAGGCGATGCGCGCGGCGGCCGAGACCGGCGACGTCAACGCCTTCATGCGCATCGATACGGAGCTCAACGGCATGGTGGCGGCTGCCGCGCGCAGCCCGTATGCCACGCGCGCCGTCGAGCCGCTGCAGGCGCTGATGCGGCGTGCCTGGTATCATTTCGAGCGGCAGGACGACCTCGTGCCCTCCGCGCATCTGCATGTCGCCTTCGCGCAAGCGATCGCGACGGCCGACCCCGCCGCGGCGATGATCGCGAGCGATGCGCTGATGCTGCATTTCCGCCGCGGCCTGCTTGGCGCGTTGGGGCGGGATTGAGGGCATGGGGCGGAGTGATACCGGCGCAGTTGAGCGCCTCTGATATATCTATTTCGATTGCCGAAGCCGCATCGAACTCGCCCACTCGCCATGGCGGATGCGGTCACCTATGCCACGGCGCTCGACAGGAGTGGCGGCTGCTTGATCCGTGATCGCCATTTCGAGGGTCTCGAACACGTTGTCTTCACCAAGACCGCTCATGATTGAACGGGCCGGTGTGTCGCTCCGCGAACTGGCTTTCGCGGGTGCGTGCGCCTACATCAACGGGCAAGAGTTCATGTGGGCAAGGGTTCATGCGAGCAGGCTGGGTGAATGACCAAGATCGCTGAGGCGGCGCCGCGCCTGACGCCGGCGGCCGATGGGCGGGCCTTCCGCGACGCCATGGCGCGGCTGGCCAGCCCGACCCATATCGTCACGACGGCAGGGCAGAACGGCCGCGCCGGCTTGACCGCGACCGCCGTCGCTTCGGTCTCGGATGCGCCGCCGACGGTGCTGGTCTGCATCGAGGGCAACAGCCGGACGCTGGCGGCGATCGCGGCCAACGGCGTCTTCTGCATCAACACATTGCCGGGCGGCGCCACCGACCTGGCCGAGACTTTCGCCGGGCGCCGCCGCATCGAGGGCGAGGCGCGTTTCGCCTCGGCGCGCTGGGGCCGGCTGGTGAGCGGCGCGCCGGTGCTGGAGGAGGCACTCGCCGCCTTCGATTGCCGGCTCGTCGCGATCCAGGAGGTCGCGACGCATCGCATCGTCATCGGCGAGGTCTTGGCGCTGGGCGGCGCGGGGCAAGGAGCCGGCCTGATCTATCGCGACCGGGGCTTCGAGACCGTCTAGGTCTTTGTTTTAACGCGTTTTCTCCCCGCGAACGCTTCGCGTTTGTCGCGAGGGAACTGGTTTCCGCTTCGCTCGAAAACGCTCTCGCGCTTCAAGGCTTGCTGAGGCTTCAGGGCTTGTCGGCTTCCGCCTCGATCTCGGCGAAGACGCTGGCGGCTTCCTTGAAGGCGTGGTTGGCGGCGGGCACGCCGGCATAGATCGCCGCTTGCATCAGCACCTCCTTGATCTCGTCCTTGGTCATGCCGTTGTTGAGCGCACCGCGGACATGGATGCGGAACTCGCCCCAGGCGCCCAGCGCACAAGCGATCGAGAGCACGATGATCGAGCGCTCCCGGCGCGGCAGGCCGGGCCGGTTCCAGATGTCGTTCCAGGCGGTGCGGGTGATGAACTCCTGCCACTCGCCGTTGAAGGCGGTGACGCCGGCGCTGGCCTTGTCGACATAGGTGTCGCTCAGCACGGCCCGGCGGGTCTTCATGCCGTTGTCGTAACGGGTTTTCTCGTCCATGGCGGTTGACCTCAAGCTTGCAGGAAGTCGAGCACGGCCTTGGTGAAGGCGGCGGGCTGCTCGAGATTGGAGAGATGGGCGGCGTCGAGCTCGACCGTCTGCGCGCCATGGATGGAATCGGCGATCAGGTGCCCGGCGGCAGGCGGCGTCGCGGGGTCGACCTTGCCGATGACGACCAGCACCGGATTGGTGATCGCGCGGATCGGCTCGCGCTGGTCCATGTCGCGGATCGCGGCGCAGCAATTGGCGTAGCCGAGCGGCGGGGTGGTGCTGAGCATGTCGCTGACCTTGGCCACGGTCGCGCTGTCGCGCTCGCGAAATTCCTGGCTGAACCAGCGCTCCAGTATCGGCTGGATCAGTCCTGCCATGCCGTTGGCGCGCACGGATTTGATGCGGGTGTTCCAGAGATCGGGCGGGCCCATGCGGGCGCCGGTATTGGCCAGCACCACCCGGTCGAGGCGCTTGCCGGCATGGGTCGCGAGCCATTGGCCGACCATTCCGCCCTTGGAGAGGCCGCACCAATGGGCCTTGGCGATGCCGAGATGATCGAGGATCGCCAGCGCGTCCTCGCCGAGCATGGCGATCGAATAGGGTTTGTCGGCTGCTGTCGACTGGCCGTGACCGCGTGAATCATAGCGCACGAC
Source organism: Allobosea sp. BE125 (assembly GCF_031456075.1). Classification (NCBI taxonomy): domain Bacteria; kingdom Pseudomonadati; phylum Pseudomonadota; class Alphaproteobacteria; order Hyphomicrobiales; family Alloboseaceae; genus Allobosea; species Allobosea sp. BE125. The sequence continues at coordinate 164,521 of NZ_JAVDTY010000008.1, read as the reverse complement.
ACGGAAGGCCTTCGACCATTCCGGGATCTGCGGGTCCCACATCGCGAGATTGGTGCCGAGCGAGTTCGAGAGCAGCAGCACGGGCGCGTCGGCCGCGCCGTCGATCCGGATGTTGAAGGGCTCGCCCCTGATGATCTCGATCGGCATGGCGTTTCTCTTGTGTTGTCAGTTGCGTGTTGTCAGTTGATCGTGATCGCGCCACGAGCGGACAGCGTCAGCCGCCGGCCGGCCAAAGCCTGCTGCCGCTCGGCTGGAAGCCGGAACGCCGGCGGAGCTTGCCAGCCCATTTCGCGCGCAACGATGATGCCGAGCAGCAGGATGGCGTCGGGCGCGTCCATCAGGATTGCGGCCGGAGCCTTGCCGGCATGGACCAGCTCCAACAGCACGGCCGAAGCCGAGGAGGAGCCGATCGTGCCCGGCAACGCCAGCACCGTGCCGGCGATGCTCGCGCCGCGCTGCGGATGGCGCGCATCGATGATCAGGCCGGTTTTGGGATCGACGCCGCCCCAGAAGCTGATGGGGGCAGTGAGCGCCAGGCATGGCGCGGAGACCGCTTCGCCCGGGATCAGGATCTCAGCCATCAGCTCCATATCAGGGCCTCCCTGACGAGGTGGCCCGCGACGGCGCTCTCGACGCATTCCGACAGCGAGCCATAGGTCACGGCATAGCCGGTATTGCCTGGCGCATAATGTGCGAACTTGCCGGAATTGGTCATCAGCACCGCCCCCTCGATGTCGGGCAGGATCGGCGTGACCACGACGCAGGTATCGACCACGAAGACCACGCCGGCGGCTTCCAGCGCGGCACGGCGGCCATTGGTGGCGAGCGGACCCACCACATGGCGGCCGGTATTGGCATAGAGCGGCGTGGCGAGCCTGCGGCCGGCGAGCAGCCGCTCGACCTCCGCGATCTCGGCCAGGGAGAGATGTGGCGAGCCGATCGCGACGGCGTCGATGCGCTCAGTCGCGCCGGCGGTCGAGAGCCGCGCCAGCGTCGCCTGCAGCTCCTGTGGGGTCAGGATGAGGCGCTCGCGCGGTGGCATATGTCCGAGCGCGGTCGCAGCGTCGGGCGCTTCCGGCGTCACGCCCGCGACATGGAACAGCCCGACGCCACCGGCGGAGGCTGCGGCCGCGCCCAGCGCCTTCAGCCGGTCCTCATTGGTGCAGCCTTGCAAGCCTTCGATGACCGCGACCGCGCTGCCGGCGGCGCGGCCGAGATAGGTACCCAGCACCGGATAGAACACGTCCGAGCTGCGCAGGGCCCGCGACAGGCCGCTGACATCGATCAGCAGGGAGGCGATGCGGTTCTCCGGCCGATGCAGGCCATAATCGGGTGCGCAGCCGGCAATGGCGCAGGCAATGTCGAGGAAATCGCCATAGCGGTTGGTGCGCGCGCCGAGCACCGAATTGCAGAAGATGACGGCGTTGGACTCGCCCCAGGCGACATCCGTGCCCACAGCCGGGCGGTGCCCCGCCTGATAGGGCGCGCAGGTCCAGGAAGGCTCGCAGCCCATCGCCTCATAGGCGCGCATCATCCGCCCGGCCATGTCGCGCTCATGCGCGGGCAGCCGGATAGCGGCGCAGCCGGCGGGCGCGAGCGCGCCGACATTCAAGGTGGCGCGCACCGCGACCCTGGCGCCGCCCGCGACCAGGCTTTCGGCGAAGAGCGTGCCGGAATCGCCATGATAGAGCGCGCCGTCGATATGGGCCGAGGCGACCGGGATCAGCCTCGGAGCGCCCATCAAGCGGGCGGCCTCGGCGACGATGCGCAGCGCCATGGCGGCGCCTTCGCCTTGCGCGCCTGAGGCGATGCTGCGTTCCTCGGCAGTGAGAGCCGTCATGAGATAAATTGGCCCCGGTAGCGCGCCAGATGGGCGTCGATCATTGCCTCCGTGGCGCCGAGATAGCCGGCCGGGTCGAAGATGGCGTCGAGCGCCGCGGTATCGAGCTTTGCGGCGATCACGGTGTCCTGCGCCAGCACCTCGCGCAAATGCCGCCGATCGCGGATCGCGACCTTCGTCGCCGCCTCGACGCGGTGATGCGCCTCAGCCTTCCCAAGCGAGGCAGCAAGAGCGAAGGTCGCCCGTTCCGCCATGACGAGGCCATGAGTGAGGTCGAGATTGGCGCGCATCCGGGTTGCGTCGATCTCCAGCCCTTCGACCAGCATGATGGCGTGGTTCAGCGCCGCGCCGGTCAGCCGCAGCAGATCGAAGAGCGGCTCCCATTCGGCATGCCAATTGCCGACAGCGCGCTCATGCTCCTGGACGCCCGCCGCGATCAGTGTCGAGGCGAGGCCCGGCACGCGCGCCGCGCAAGCCAGGATCGCGGTGCAGAGCACGGGGTTGCGCTTGTGCGGCATGGTCGAGGAGCCGCCCTTGCCCGGCGCCGAGGGTTCGAAGGCTTCGGCCGTTTCGGTTTGCATCATCAGAGCGACGTCGCGGGCGATCTTGCCCAGCGTCGTCGTGGCGATCGCGAGTTCGCTGCCGAGCCGGCCGATGCGCCCGCGCGCCGTATGCGATGCAAGCCAGTCGCTTCCGGCGAATGGCGCAGTGGCGGCCAGCGCCAGCGCCAGTGCCGCGCCCTTGTCGCCGAGGCTTGCGAGGGTCCCGGCCGCTCCGCCGAACTGGAGCTGCGCCTGCCCGTATGGTGCGAGCGCGCGATCGCTGTCGCAGACCGCGCCAAGCCATTGCGCCGCCTTCAGGCCGAAGGAAACCGGTACTGCCTGCTGCAGGAAGGTGCGGCCCGGCATCACCGTCAAGCGATGGCGTTCCGCCTGACCGGCGAGCGCCGTCGCCAGGCGTGCCAGCCTGTCCCTCAGCAAACATGCTGCCGCCGCAACCTGGAGCGAGCGGCCTGAATCGATGACGTCCTGGCTCGTCGCGCCGAAATGCACCCATTTCGCGGCGTCGGCGTCGGAGGCGGCGACGAAGCCCGTCAGCGCCTTGACGAGCGGGATCGCCGGATTGCCGGCAAGGCTCGTCTGGCGGCCGATCTCGGCAATGTCGTAGAGTTCTGCCCGGCATGCCTCGGTGATTCCGGCAAGGGCACTGTCGGGAATCAGGCCGAGGCCGACCTGGGCGCGAGCCAGCGCAGCCTCCATGTCGAGCATGGCTTGTAAGCTCGCGCGGTCGTCGAGCAGCGCTGCCATTTGCGCATCGGCGAACAATTCGCCGTACAGACCGAGAGGGCCACTCATCTGTCGAAGGACCGGGGCGTGGTGTGCGGGCCTTGGGCGCTGTTCACTTTTGTCCCCTTGTGTAGCGAGGGGCTTTCCGCTCATGGATAGCCAACCCGAGCCTTGGATAGACCCGAGGCATGGCCGGCTGCAACAGCAGCGGGGTCGTCTTGATCTAGGAATGAGGGAGTAGCGGCATGGCGATGACGATGAATGGCGAGGTCACCTTGCCCGCAGCCAAGGACGTGGTCTGGGCCAAACTCAACGATGCCGAGGTGCTCAAGGCCTGCATTCCCGGCTGCGATCAGCTGACCAAGGACGACGACACCCATTTCTCGGCGATCGTGAAGGTCAAGCTCGGGCCGGTGAAGGCGACCTTCCGGGGCAAGGTCGAGCTCGTCGACCTAGACCCGCCCAATGGCTACCGTATCCAGGGCGAGGGCGAGGGCGGCATCGCCGGCTTCGCCAAGGGCGGCGCCAAGGTCGCGCTCAGCGAGGCCGAGGGCGGGCAGACGCTGCTGCGCTACGATGTCGAGGCGCAGGTCGGCGGCAAGCTGATGCAGCTCGGTGCAAGGTTGATCGATTCGGTTTCGAAGAAGCTCGCCGACGAGTTTTTCGCGAATTTCGCCAAAGCGGTCAGCGAAGGCTGACGCGTTCTTCCGTCTCGGAGCGGTCAGCGAGGGCTGATCGCGTTCTTCTGTCTCAGAATGGCCAGCAAAGGCCGAGCGCGTCAGGACACCTGTCTCAGCGCCGTCAACGCGTCGCTGACGGTCGCCTCCGCCGCGCCGACTTGAAGTGCGATCTGTGAAGCGACGAGGGTGGCACGTTCGATTGCCCTCGTCGTCGTCTCCAGGCTGTCGCCGACGGCTTGGGCGCTGGCGATCGTGTCATCCGAACACCCGGCCACGTCCGAGGCGTCGCGCGCTATGCCGGAGGTGACGAGGCTCTGCTGGGCGACCGAGTCGGATATCGCCTCGGAATCGCCCCGGATTTCGCCGATCGTCGTGCTGATCGAGGCGGCATGCTGGCCGCACGCCGCAGCGTTTGCCGAGAATTCGGTGATCTGGCGAGAGATCTCCTGCGTCGCATTGGCTGTCTGCGTCGCCAGTGACTTCACCTCCGAGGCAACGACGGCGAAACCGCGCCCGGCTTCCCCCGCTCGGGCGGCCTCGATCGTGGCGTTGAGAGCGAGCAGATTGGTCTGCGCGGCGATGTCTGCGATCAGGCCGAGAACTGAGCCGATGCTGGCGGTCGATTCACGCAATTGCATGATCGCGTTGTTCATCGCCTCCGCGTCGCCGACGGCGCGGGTGGCGATGGCGACGCTTTGGCGGGCGCGATGTCCGATCTCGCCGATATTGGCCGACATCTCTTCGGTCGCGGCGGCCGTCTGGCGGGCGCGGTCTCTCATCGTTTCGGCGGCGCGCGTGACATCGAGAACCTGTGTCCGGATGAAGGCTGTCGCGCTCGTGGTCTCGTCTGTGGCTCCGACGAACTGCTCGACGGCGCCACTGATCGTCGAATCGAGCGTGCCGATCCGTGATTTCAGCATATGCGCGGCGGTGTCGAGCGCGTCGCGGCGATGCTTGGCTTCCGCAGCCTCGAGGGCATGATCCAGCGTGATCGCGGTATTGATGTCCATAACCAGGACGTTCTCGATGATCTCCATGTCTCTCGCGAAACGGCTGGGAAACAGTAGAGAGGTTAGGCGCGGCTTTGTCGCGATCGCTCTGAAAAGGGCTCCCGCGATCGACACGCGGGAACGGGTGCCGACCTTGACGGCGCGCTCCAGCATACACATGCGCTCCATGGACTTGTGGTAGCGCTCGTCGAAATCACCTTCAAAAATCAGCCTGAAATGCTGCTCCGAGATCTCATAGAGGTTCTCGGTTAGCGGTGTGATGCTGTCTTTCAGCCCGGGATGGATCTGGCGACCATAGGCGAAGGCCTTGGCGACGATGTCTTCGATGACGAGGTCGACGTGCTTGCGATAGCCCCGCAGCGTGGTGCGCTTTTGCTCGCCGTAGCCTGTTGAGCGCAGGCGACGTGCGACCTGTTCGGAAATCGATGTCAAGATCGGCCCCCGCGCCGCCGGCAAAAGCGCTCCAACGAGCCAGCTCACGGTGAGTGGTCCCGGTTAAAATTCCGGCAATGGGCCATAGGCACGTGGTCTCGGCTACGTGGTCTGGCAAATTCCGGCCGAGTTCCCGTCGAACGCGATGAATCGCCGCGAAACGGTACAAAACAGCCTGCCTTGCCTGGGCGCCCCTGGCTTGACCGCGCAAAAACGTGGGTCCACATTCGGTTTCGAGCTATTCCAAGGAAAAGCTGCCCTTCGCCGATCGCGATTGCGCGAGGGGGGAACACGCTACGGCTTCGAGATGTCTTAGCCGGGCGCCAGACCCGGGTCACAGGAGGAATGCCCCATGGCCACCGTTTCGATGACGGTGAACGGCAAAGCCGTCACCGGCACAATCGATCCCCGTACCTTGCTCGTCCAGTTCCTGCGCGAGAATCTGCGCCTGACGGGCACGCATGTCGGTTGCGACACCAGCCAGTGCGGCGCCTGCGTCGTCCATGTCGACGGCAAGGCGATCAAGTCCTGCACGACGCTGGCGCTGTCGCTCGAGGGGGCCTCCGTGACGACGATCGAGGGGCTGGCGGTCAACGGCTCGCTGCATCCGATGCAGGAGGCTTTCCGCGAGCATCACGGGCTTCAGTGCGGCTATTGCACGCCGGGCATGATCATGGCGGCCGTCGATATCGTGAACCGGCGCGGCCATGCGCTCGACGAGCAGACGATCCGCGAGGATCTCGACGGCAATATCTGCCGCTGCACCGGCTACCACAACATCGTCAAGGCGATTGCCGCGGGGGCTGAAGCGATGGGTGGCAAGGCCATGGATCGCAAGGATCCACCGCGCCAGGCCGCGGAGTAAGGCGTTTCGCCCGCGCCATCCCGCGCGGGTTTTTTCTCATGCCATGACGTGCCCGCCAGAGGCGCGCTGCGAGGAGGGAACACCAATGTCTTCTCAATCAAGCTTCGCCACCGGAATCGGCGCCTCGGTCCGCCGCAAGGAAGACCACCGCTTCATCACCGGCCAGGGCCGCTATACCGACGACATCAATCGCCCGGGCCAGACCCACGCCTATTTTCTGCGGTCGCCCCACGCACACGCCACCATCAACAAGATCGACACCAAGGCCGCCGCCAAGATGCCCGGCGTGCTTGGAATCTTCACGGGTGACGATCTCACGGCCGATAAGGTCGGCGGGCTGATCTGTGGCTGGATGATCCACAACAAGGATGGCTCGCCGATGCGTGCCGGCGCCCATCCGGCCCTGGCCCAGGGCAAGGTCCGCTATGTCGGCGACCACGTCTGCGTGATCGTCGCCGAGACGCTGGCGCAGGCGCGCGACGCGTCGGAGGCGATCGTCGTCGATTACGGCGTGCTGCCGGCGGTGGTCGACACCGCAAGCGCCGCCAAGGCCAAGACCGTCGTCCATGCGGAGGCGCCCGACAACACGGTGTTCAACTGGCATCTCGGCAACAAGGACGAGACAGAGAAGGCCTTCAAGGCGGCCAAGCATGTGACGAAGCTCGACATCGTCAACAATCGGCTGGTGCCCAACCCGATGGAGCCGCGCGCGGCCGTCGGCGATTATGATCAGGGTGAGGGGGCATTCACGCTCTACACCACGAGCCAGAACCCCCATGTCGCCCGTCTCGTGCTCTCGGCCTTCATCGGCATCGCGCCGGAGAACAAGCTGCGCGTGATCGCGCCCGATGTCGGCGGCGGCTTTGGCTCAAAGATCTTCATCTATGCCGAGGAGACGGTCTGCGTCTGGGCGGCCAAGAAGGTCGGCCGGCCGGTGAAATGGACGTCGGACCGTTCCGAGGCCTTCCTCTCCGACGCGCATGGCCGCGACCATGTCACCCATGCCGAGCTCGCGACCGACGCCGAGGGCAAGATCACGGCGCTCCGCGTCAAGACGACGGCCAATCTTGGCGCCTATCTCTCGACCTTCTCCTCTTCGGTGCCGACCTATCTCTATGCGCCGCTGCTCTCGGGCTCCTACGACATCCCGGCGATCTATGCCGAGGTCGATGCGGTCTACACCAACACCGCTCCGGTTGACGCCTATCGCGGGGCGGGGCGGCCGGAGGCGACCTTTGTGGTCGAGCGCCTGGTCGAGGTCGCGGCGCGCGAACTCGGCAAGGATCCGGCAAAATTCCGGATGCAGAACTACATCAAGAAGTTCCCGCACCAGACGCCGGTGATCATGATGTACGACGCCGGCAATTACGGCGCGGCGATGAAGAAGGCGCTGGAGATCATCGACTACAAGGGCATCGGCAAGCGCAAGCGCGACTCGGCCCGCAACGGCAAGCTGCGCGGCATCGGCTTCTCCTCCTATATCGAGGCTTGCGGCATTGCGCCGTCGGCCGCGGTGGGGTCGCTGGGTGCAGGCGTCGGCCTGTGGGAATCGGCGGAGGTCAGGGTCAATCCGATCGGTACCGTCGAGGTTTTGACCGGCTCTCACAGCCATGGCCAGGGCCATGAGACGACCTTCGCCCAGTTGGTCTCCGACAAGCTCGGCATCCCGATCGAGAACGTCTCGATCGTCCATGGCGACACCGACAAGGTGCAGATGGGCATGGGGACCTATGGTTCGCGCTCCGGCGCGGTCGGCATGTCGGCGATCTTCAGGGCCGTCGATAAGGTCATCGCCAAGGGCAAGAAGGTTGCGGCCTATGTGCTGGAGGCCGACGAGGCCGACATCGACTTCGCGGATGGGCACTTCAAGGTGAAGGGCACGGACAAGACGCTCGATTTCGGTTCCTGCGCGCTGCAGGCCTATGTCGCGCACAAGTTCAACGGGCAGGATCTCGAGCCCGGGCTGAAGGAGGGGGCGTTCTATGACCCGACCAACTTCACATTCCCGGCCGGCGTCCATATCTGCGAGCTTGAGATCGACCCCGCCACCGGCACGACCCATATCGAGCGCTGGGCGGCGGTGGATGATTTCGGCAATGTCATCAACCCGATGATCGTCGAGGGGCAGGTCCATGGCGGCATCGCCCAGGGTGTCGGCCAAGCGCTGCTGGAAGGGGCGAAGTACAACAGTGACGGGCAGCTCGTGACCGCGAGCTTCATGGATTACTGCATGCCGCGCGCTGGCGATCTGCCATCCTTCGATGTCGGCATGACGGTGACGCCATGCCCGTCCAACCCGCTCGGCATCAAGGGCTGCGGCGAGGCCGGGGCCATCGCCGCCCCGCCCGCCGTGATCAACGCCATCACCGACGCGCTCGGCCATGAGGACATCGCCATGCCGGCGACGCCCCAGGCGGTCTGGCGCGCGGCGCAGAAGAGCATCAAGAGAATGGCTGCCGAGTAAGCATCGAGAGGGCGGATGACGGCATGTGGCCGTCATCCGCTTGTCCAGCGCCTGCGACGTTTCGAAAGGGATCATGCCCATGTACGCCTTCACCTTCCATCGCCCGGCCACGGCGCGCCAGGCCGCCGGTCTCATCGCCAAGAAGGAGGACGCCAAATTGCTCGCCGGCGGGCACACGCTGCTGCCGACGATGAAGCAGCGTCTCGCTTCGCCGGGAGCACTCGTCGATCTCGGCGGCTGCGCCGATCTCAAGGGCATCGAGCGCAAGGGCCGCACTGTCGTGATCGGCGCGATGACGACCCATGCCGAGGTCGCGGCCTCGCCACTCGTGCAGGAGGCCATTCCGGGCCTGGCCTATCTCGCCTCGCATATCGGCGACCCGCATGTGCGCAATCGCGGCACGATCGGCGGTTCGGTCGCCAACAATGACCCTGCGGCGGACTATCCCGCAGCCTGCCTCGCACTGGGGGCGACGATCGTCACCAACAAGCGCAAGATCGGGGCGGACGCGTTCTTCACCGGCCTTTACGAGACGGCGCTGGAGGAGGGCGAGATCATCACCAAGATCGTCTTCCCGCTGGCTTCCAAGGCGGCTTATGCGAAATTCCGCAATCCGGCCTCGCGCTATGCGCTGGTCGGCGTCTTCGTCGCCAAGCGTGGCTCCGATGTCTGCGTCGCGGTCACGGGCGCGGGCGAGGGCGGTGTCTTCCGCTGGCCCGAGGCCGAGGCTGCTCTGAAGACGCGCTTCACCGCGAAATCGCTCGATGGCGTCAAGGCTTCGGCCAAGGGCATCAATGCCGACATGCATGCCGATGCCGAATACCGCGCGCATCTGATCGGCGTGATGGCGAAGGAAGCCGTGGCGCGCGCGACGGGGAAGTAGGGCGCTGCGCGCAAGCCTGCCGCGTCATGCCCGGGCTTGACCCGGGCCTTCCCGCCAAGCCTAGCTGGTGGTTCATTCCCAAGAGATGCTCGGGGCAAGCCCGAGCATGACGCGAGTTGTCATGCCCACCGCTCTTCCTGTCTCCATCGATGCGACGCTGTCCCTCCTGCAAGCGCAGGGCTATGTCGCCGACCGCTCGCTTGCGACCGTGCTGTTCCTGGCGCTCAGGATGAAGCGGCCGCTGCTGCTGGAAGGCGAGGCCGGCACCGGCAAGACCGAGATCGCGAAAGTGCTCTCGGCTGCTTTGGGGCGCAAGCTGATCCGGCTGCAATGCTATGAGGGGCTCGACCTCGCCTCGGCCGTCTATGAATGGAACTATGCCGGCCAGATGATGGCGATAAGGCTGGCCGAGGCGGGCGGTGCGAGCGGCGATCGCGACCGGCTCGAGGCTGATATCTTCTCAGAGAAATACCTGGTCAAGCGTCCGCTCTTGCAGGCGCTGGAGCCACAGGAGGGTGGCGCGCCGATCCTGCTGATCGATGAGCTCGACCGCACCGACGAGGCTTTCGAGGCCTTTCTGCTCGAAGTTCTGGCGGATGCGCAGGTGACGATTCCCGAGCTCGGCACGATCAAAGCTACCGAGCCGCCGATCGTGATCCTGACCTCGAACCGCACTCGCGAGATCCATGACGCGCTGAAGCGGCGCTGCCTCTATCACTGGGTCGGCTACCCCGATGCCGTGCGCGAGCTCGCCATCCTCAAGGCGCGCGCACCAGGCGCTCCCGCCAAGCTGGCGAAGCAGGTCGTCTCCTTCGTGCAGGCGATCCGCAAGGAGGAATTGTTCAAGGCGCCCGGCGTCGCCGAGACGCTCGACTGGGCGAGCGCTTTGGTGGAGCTCGACGCGGTCGCGCTCGATCCCGCGCTGGTCTCCGACACGCTGGGCGCGCTGCTGAAATACCAGGACGATATCCAGGCGATGCAGGGCTCGAAGGTGAAGGAGCTGCTGGATCAGGTGAAGGCGGAAGCGCGAGGCTAGGCTGGGGCTCAGCCGTCATGGTCGACCTTGTGTCGACCATCCACGCCTTCGTTCAACCCGGCCGACACGTCGCAAGCGCGGATGGTCGGGGCAAGCCAGACCATGACGGGAGAGGAGGGACACCATGTACAATGATCTCAAGGCTATCGAGGCGGCGACCTGGACCTATCTCAACGGGCTTTATGAGGGCGATGTCGACAAGCTCTCCCATGTCTTCCATCCGACCAGCGCGCTGACCTCGGCGCAGGAGGATGGCGCGATCAAGATCCTGCCGCGCGACCAGTGGCTGGAGGGGGTGCGCAGCCGGCCCTCCCCGAAAGCCGCCGGCCTGGCGCGCGGCGACCATATTCTGACCATCGATCTGGTCGGGCCGACGCTGGCGCTTGTGAAGGTCAAATGCCAGATGCCGCCGCGCTATTTCACCGACCTGCTGTCCTTTCTGAAGGTCGATAGCAAATGGCAGGTCGTGCAGAAGGTGTTCATGACCGAGGTGCGGGAGTGAGCACCGACACTTTCCGTCATGGTCGACGTTGTGCCGACCATGCACGCCTTGCGACGTTGATACCGGTGGAAGCGAAGACGTGGATGCTCGGGACAAGCCCGAACATGACGGTCGCGGCTCACCGATGACTGGCAAGCTCCCCGAAAACGTCGCCTATTTCGCCCGAGCGCTGCGCATCGCCGGCGTGCCCGTCGGCCCCGGTGCGGTGGTCGAGGCGGTCGAGGCGCTGGCCGAAGGGGCGCTCGGCGAGCGCGACGACGTCTATTGGGCGCTGCATGCGATCTTCGTGAAGAAGCATGAGGACAGCGTCGTCTACGATCAGGCGTTTGGGCTGTTCTGGCGCAGGCGGGCGCTGATCGAGAAATTGATGGCGCAGATGTCGCCCGTCTCGCCTGGGGGCGACAGCACGCCGCAGAAGGAGGAGGCTGGCGCGCTGCGGGTGGCGGAGGCCTTCGCTCCGCCCAAACGAGAGGATGACGAGCCGCCGCGAGAGCTGACCGAACTCAGCGCGCAGATGACCGTTTCCGATCGCGAGACATTGAGATCGCGCGATTTCGCCCAGATGAGCGCGGCCGAGATCGCGCGCGCCAAACAGCTGATTGCGGGGCTGCGCCTGCCTGACGACAGGGTGCCGACACGGCGCTTCCAAGCGGCGCATCAGGGTGCGCGCATCGACCCGCGCCGGACCTTTCGCCGCTCCCTGCGGGGCGGCGGCGGTTCGATCGATCTGGCGTTCCGCGAGCGCGCCGAGGTGCATCCGCCTGTCGTCGCGCTGGTCGATATCTCGGGCTCGATGGCGGAGTATTCGCGCATCTTCCTGCATTTCCTGCATGCGCTCACCGAGAAGCGCCACCGCGTGCATTCCTTCGTTTTCGGCACAAGGCTGACCAATGTCACGCGCAGCTTGCGCGCCCGCGACCCCGACGATGCGCTGGCCCTGGCGGGACGCGCTGCGCCCGACTGGGAAGGCGGTACGCGCATCTCGACGGCGCTGCATACGTTCAACCGGATCTGGTCGCGCCGGGTTCTGGCAGGCGGGGCGGTTGTTCTGCTCTTCACCGACGGGTTGGAGCGGCACCTCGACGGGGAGCTCTCCTTCGAAATGGACCGCCTGCACCGCTCCTGCCGCCAGCTCGTCTGGCTCAACCCGCTGCTGCGCTTCGAGGCCTTCGAGGCGCGCGCCAGCGGCATCCGCGCGATGCTGCCCCATGTCGACAGTTTCCGGCCGATCCACAATCTCGCGGCGATGACCGATCTCTGCGCGGCGCTGTCGCCGGATGCAGACCGGAAGAGCGATCCGCGCCAGTGGTTGAAGAAGGCCGGGTGAGGCATGATATCGGTGAGGATTTTCAAGCTGCCACGCCGCACTGGCGGGAAACATCTGAAGTCATAGCGATCGAAGGTCATCCCATGATCAGCACCGACACAGACATCCTCAGCCTCGCCGAAGCCTGGGCCAAGTCGGGCCGTGGCGTTGCGCTTGCCACCGTGATCGAAACCTGGGGCTCGGCCCCGCGCCCCGTCGGCTCGCATCTCGTCATCGATGACGAGGGCAATTTCCAGGGTTCGGTCTCGGGCGGTTGCGTCGAGGGGGCGGTCGTGGAGGAGGCGGCCGAGGTCATCGGCGATGGCAAAGCCCGCACGCTCGAATTCGGCGTTGCCGACGAGACCGCCTGGAAGGTCGGGCTCTCCTGCGGCGGGCGGATTCGGGTCTATGTGGAAAAGGTGAACTGATGGCCTCCTGGGAAACCCTCGTCGCCTTTGCGACGCTGACCATCCTGGTCGCCTATTTCCCGGGCCCGGCGCTGCTCTATACGGCGGCGCAGACGATCTCGCATGGCCGCCGTGCCGGCTTCATGGCGATGCTCGGCATCCATCTCGGCTGCTATCTGCATGTCTTTGCCGCCGCCTTCGGCCTGTCGGCGGTGTTCAAGCATGTGCCGGAGCTTTATGTCGTGGTGAAGCTTGCGGGCGCGTTCTATCTCGTCTGGCTTGGCATCGGTATGATCCGCGCCAAGCTAACCCAGGGCGACGCTCCCGCGACGCCAGCCAAGACGGTCAAGCGCGCCTTGATCGACAGCTTCATCGTCGAAGTGCTGAACCCCAAGGTCGCGCTGTTCTTCATCGCGCTCCTGCCGCAATTCGTCGATCCGGCCGGCTCCCTGCCGGTCTGGGCCCAGTTCCTGATGCTCGGCGCGATCGTCAATTTCGCCTTCTCCTCGGCCGATTTCGTCACGGTCCTGGGGGCGTCCGCCGTTATCAGGACGATGAAGCAAACGCGGGCCGGATTCGCCTTCGGGCGCTGGCTCGGCGGCTCGATGATGATCGGGCTGGGGCTGAAGCTCGCGACCGACAAGGGCTGACGCGATGGAACTTTCGATCCTGTCTGCGCTCAATGCCGAGCGCGCTGCGCGACGGGCGAGCGTGCTCGTCACCACGATCGAAAGCGGTGCACAGCGGCTGGTCAAGGCGGGCGAGATCGCTGCCGATCCGCTGGCGGAGGTGCTCGACAAGCAATTGCGCATGGCCAAGAGCGCCATGGTCGAGGTCGAGGGTGCGCAGCATTTCCTGACCGTGCAGGCGCCGCATCCGCGCATCGTCATCACCGGCGCCGTCCATGTCTCGCAGGCGATGGCGCCGATGGCGAGGCTGCTCGACCTCGACCTCGTGATCATCGACCCGCGCACCGCCTTCGCCACACCTGAGCGCTTTCCCGATGTGCGCCTGCTGACCGAGTGGCCGGATGAGGCGATCGCGACGATCGGGCTCGATAGCTACACGGCCTTCGTCGCGCTGACGCATGATCCCAAGATCGACGATCCCGGCCTCGAGGCTGCCTTGCGCTCGGACTGCTTTTATATCGGCGCGCTCGGCAGCCGGAAGACGCATGCCCGGCGCATCGAGCGGCTGGCGGCTGCGGGCTTCGACGAGGCCGCGACCGGGCGCATCCATGCGCCGATCGGGCTCGACATCGGCGCGGTGTCTCCGGCCGAGATCGCGGTCGCGATCCTGGCCGAAATCGTCAGCAGCTTGCGCGGCCCGCGCCGCAAACCGGTCTGAGCTACAACCCAGATGAAATTCGGACCCGTCGCCATCACCGAGGCCGCAGGCTGCATCGCCGCGCATACCGTCCGCGCCGGCGACGTCATCGTCAGGAAGGGTGCGACGATCAGCGCTGAGGATGCCGTCAGGCTTGCCGCCGCCGGCTTGACCGAGCTCGTCGCCGTCAGGCTGGAGCCGGGCGATATCGACGAGAATGCGGCGGCGGCGAAGCTGGCCGCTGCGCTGGCCGGGCAGGGCATTGTCACCGAGGCGCCCTTCACCGGCCGCGTCAATCTGTTCGCGACCGCAGCAGGCGTGCTGACGATCGATGTCGCGGCGATCGACCGCTTCAACCGCATCGACGAGGCGATCACTGCCGCGACCTTGCCGGCGATGAAGTCTGTCGTCGCGGGCGAGATGGTCGGCACGGTCAAGATCATCCCCTATGGCCTGGCCGGAAGCCTGGTCGACGGGGCGCTGGCGGCCGTCTCCGGCGCGCCGATCTCGGTCGCAGCCTATCGGCCGGTCTCGGTCGGGGTGATCTCGACGCTCCTGCCTGGCCTCAAGCCCTCGGTCATCGAGAAGACCCTGCGGATCATGGTTGACCGGCTCGCGCCGGCCGGCGCGAACCTGTCCGCCGACAGGCGCGTGCCACATGAGGCTACGCCATTGGCGCAAGCGCTTGCGAAGATGGCGGCGGGGCCGGCCGACATCCTCGTCGTCTTCGGGGCCTCGGCCATCACCGATCGGCGCGATGTGATCCCGCAGGCGCTGCTTGCGGCCGGTGGGCGGATCGAGCATCTCGGCATGCCGGTCGACCCTGGGAATCTGTTGCTGATCGGCGAACTCGCCGGCAAGCCGGTGATCGGCGCGCCCGGCTGTGCCCGTTCGCCCAAGGAGAACGGCTTCGACTGGGTGCTGCAGCGCTGTCTCGCCGGCATTCCCGTCCGCAAGGCCGATATACAGGCGATGGGCGTCGGCGGCCTCCTGATGGAGATCGTCTCCCGCCCGCAGCCACGGGCTCCGGGCCATGCCGAGGCCGCGCCGGTCGCCGGCATGGTGCTCGCGGCCGGCCGCTCGACCCGGATGGGCGAGGCCAACAAGCTGCTGCAGGCCGTACGCGGCAAGCCGCTGGTGCGCCATGCCGTCGAGGCGCAACTGGCCTCAAAGGCCGGGCCTGTCCTGGTGGTGACGGGGCATCAGCAGAAGGAGGTCGCCGCCGCGCTGGCCGGCCTCGATATTCGCCTTGTCCATAATCCCGATTTCGCCAGCGGCCTTGCCAGTTCTGTGAAGGCGGGGCTTGCCACATTGCCGGCTTCGGCGCCAGGCGTCGTGGTTTCGCTCGGCGACATGCCCAATGTGACCGCGCAGGTGATCGATAGGCTGGCAGAAGTCTTCGCCGACAGGCCGGATGCGCTCGCGGTGGTCCCAACACTGCTCGGCCAGCGCGGCAATCCCGTGCTGCTCGCCCGGGCACTGTTCCCGGCGGTGGCGCGCTTGACCGGCGATCAGGGCGCCAGGCGTCTGCTCGACGAGGCCGGCGAGGCCGTCGCCGAGGTGCAGCTGGATGATCCAGCGATCGCACTCGACGTCGATACGCCGGAGGCGTTGCGGGCGCTGGTCGGGTAGGGCGATGGCTTGATCTGGATCGGCAGCGTCATTCCGGGACGGCCCGTAGTGCCAAACCCAGAATTCATGATGGCCGGAATGAGCCAGATGGGACGCCATTCATAGCCGACCAGCATCTGCTCTTCCAGCTTGTGGGCCATGCTGCGGAGGCCGCCATAGCCGAGTTCGCACTCGCCGAAGGCGCGCTTCATGCCGACTGAGGCGAAGCTCCTGGCGAGCTCCATCTCGAGCCAGCCGAACAGCCTCAGCGAAGCTGGCTGGCGCATGCCGAATTCGTCCTCGGCCATGGCGGAAGGCGCGCAGAGACACGTGGTGAGCGCGGTCAAACGCATGGCCGGATGCATGCCCTGACTGCAGATGCTTGGCAGGAGGCTTGCAAGCTTTTGTTAACCACACGGGCGCACCCTATATCTAACCGGCTCAACTTTCATCGTGACGTGGCGAAGGGAGATGGCAATGGCTTCAGCGGACTTCATCCGGCAGTTGGCGGGATACGGATTGACGACGGCGACGATCCTCTACCGTATGCCCGATCACCCGAAATTGCTGCAGACCTATATCTGGCAGCAATATGATCTCGCTCCGCGTTTCCCGCAGTTGCACGACTTTCTCGATTTCTGGAAGCGGGAGCTGGAAGGCCCGCTTCATTCGGTCACAGTGGCGCATTCGCGCCTGATCCGTCCGGCCGAAATCATCAGCGTCAACGGTGTGCTGACGCTGCATTGAAGGCTCTCATCAAAGAGTTAGAGCAGGATCGACGCGAAAAACCGGTGCCCACTTTTTCGCTTCCTGCTCTAGCCTGAGCGCCCAGGCAGCGGGCAAAGGGCCGGTACCCACTTTTTTGCATCCTGCCCTCGGCGTCGCCGCGCTTGTTGCGCGGGGCCTGCGCATGCTAGGCCGCTGCTCCCGACCCGGCCCGGCCTTGTCCTATTGTCATATCCATTGCGCACTTCCGGACTACTGACGGCGCTCGCCGCCCTGCCTGGAGAGCGCATCGGGGTCGCTACGATCATGTCCGCGCTCAAGGACCGGACCTACGCGCTGCTCGTGGTCCTGCTCGGCTTGCCGAACTGCCTGCCGATGCCGCCGCCGATCCCGCTGGTCTGCGGCCTGGTGCTCGCCTTCGTCGCGGTGCAGATGCTGACCGGCCGCGCCATGCCGTGGCTGCCGCAGGCCGTGCTCGGCAAGAGCGTCGGTAAGCCCGAGCTCAGCCGCGCCGTGGCGCGCGCCGTGCCGGTATTGACGCGGCTCGAGCGCTTTTCGCGGCCCCGCCTCACCGTCCTGGGCAGCGCCTTGGCGACCCCGGTGCTCGGGCTGATCATCCTCGTGCTGGCGCTGGGTCTCGTCGTCGCGGCGCCCTTCATCGGTCAGATCCCGCTTGGGCTCGCCGTCTGCCTGGTCGGCCTGGGCCTCGTCGAGCGCGACGGGTTGTTCATCATCGCCGGCGCCGTCATCGGAGTGGGCGGGCTGATCCTCAGCGCCGGCTTCGCCTATGCGATCGTCAGCGGTCTCTCCGGGCTGTTCTAGAGCATTTTCCGATCCAACTGGATCGTTCAATTGTTCTAGCTTTTTGTTTTAACGCGTTTTCTCCGCGCAAACGCTTCGCGTTTGTAGCGGGGGAACCGGTGTCCACTTCGCTCGAAAACGCTCGAGAGCCGGATCAAGCCGCTGCGAGGCGGGCGGCGAAAGGTGCGTCCTGCGCCAGGAGCCGATCGATCTCGTCCGCCGAGACGGCCTTCGAGAACAGGAAGCCCTGCAATTCGTGGCAGCCGATAGCCTGCAGGAAGCGGTGCTGCTCGACCGTCTCGACGCCCTCGGCGCAGACGCGCAGGCCGAGCGCACGACCGAGATGGGCGATCGAATGGACCAGGATCGCCGATTCGCCGGTCGTCTCCATGTATTCGAGGAAGGAGCGATCGATCTTGATCTTGTCGAAGGCGAAGCGACGTAGATAGATCAGGCTCGAATAGCCGGTGCCGAAATCGTCCAGCGCGAGGCCGACCCCGTGGCTGCGCAGATCCATCATCGCGGCCTCCGCCGCGTCGGCGTCCTCGACGACGACGCCCTCTGTCAACTCCAGTTCGAGACGCGCGGGATCGAAGCCGGTCTCTTCCAGAATGGCGATGACGTTGGCGACGAAGTCCTTGTGGCGGAACTGGATCGGCGAGACGTTGACCGCAAGCTTGACGCCCTCCCAGCGCAGGGCTTCCGTGCAGGCGCGCCGCAGCACCCAGTCGCTCAGGGGCACGATCAGGCCGCGCTCCTCGGCGATACCGACGAATTCGGAGGGCGGCACCAGGCCGTGCTCCGGATGCGGCCAGCGCACCAGGGCCTCGACGCCGATGATCGACAGGCCGTCGATCGAGACCTGCGGCTGGTAGTGTAGCACAAGCTGGTCGTCGGTGATCGCCTTGCGCAGGTCCTCCTCGACCATGCGCTTGAGCTGCAGCGAGCGGTTCATGTGCTCTTCGAAGAAGGAATAGCGGTTCCGGCCTTCGTTCTTGGATTGGTAGAGCGCGGTGTCGGCGAGCCGGAGCAGCAAGCCGCGGTCGCTGCCATCCTGTGGCGCGAGCGCGATGCCGATCGAGCAGCCGATCGAGGTTTCCACCCCGAAGATGGTGAAGGGCTTGGTCAGGGCCTCGAGAATGCGTTCGCCCAGGGCGGCGCAGCCGGCCGGATCATGGATATTGGTCTGGATAATGCCGAATTCGTCGCCGCCAAGCCGCGCCACAGTGTCGCCCAGCCGCATGATGCCAAGAAGCCTGTCTGCGACCTGGCGGATCAGCTCGTCGCCGGCGGTGTGGCCATAGGTGTCGTTGACCGCCTTGAAGCGGTCGAGGTCGAGCAGCATGACCGCCAGGCTGGCCCCCGAACGGTTGAGCTGCGCCAGTTCCTGATCGAGCCTGAGGTCGAAGGTCCGCCGGTTCGGCAGCAGCGAGAGCTCGTCCTGTCCGGCGAGGCGCTGGATCTGGCGTTCCCTGAGCGCGACCTGGCTTGCGGCGCCGCGCAACCTCTGGATGACATAGGCGAAGATCGCCGCGAAGAGCAGGCCGACCGCGACGAAGCCCCAGAAGAACTGACGCAGCATGGCGTCGCCTGGGCGTTCGGGCGTCCAGGCCAACCAGGCCTTGACGGCGCCGTCGGGGGCCAGAACCTGACGGCGCGACACCGGATCCTCAGGCATCCGCCCGGTCAGGCGGACATCGGCGACGCGGTAGCGATCGGCGATGTCGTGCAGCACCGCGCTGGTCAAGCGTCGGTAGCCGACGAGCTTCAAACTGCCGGGCCAGGGGGAGACCGCGGGCGTGGCCGCCGCCGCGAGATCGGCGACCAGGACGACGATGGCCTCTTGGCCGTCATGAATGATGAAGCTGACCGTCGGTTCAGCCAGGTTCGTCGCAGGCTCAGTCGCGGCAGCCGAGCCTCCGGGAATGCGCGGGCTGAAATGCTTGAGCCCATTATAGCCGGTCTGGCCGGCCTGCACGCCGGATTCGACACCAGCGAGAACCCGGCCAGTGCCGGTCACGATATAAGCGCCGTCGAATTCCAGGAAGCGCGTGCTGAGGCGCGTGAAAGCGGATTGGAGCGCCGAGAGCGGATCATCGCTTGCGGAGAGGGCGGCCTGCAATTCCCCGCTTGCCGCGAGGCTGTCGAGCCGCAAGCGGCGCAGCTTGAGCTGGCTGTCGATCGCCGCCTCGATGCGGTCGCGCTGGCGCATCGCCTCGAGCTTGTTGGCGTCGCTGGTGATCGCGAACACGACGGCGGCCAGGGCGGACAAGACCAGCAGGAACGCACAGCCGAGCGTCGCCACGGTGCTCTTGAGCATCCGCGCCGACGAGTCCGCGTTGGTCATCTTCGCGACGGCAGGCGCGCGCATCAGCTATCCGAAAAGGGCATCAGGACATGCATAATGCCAAGGGATCGTTGACATCCCGTTGCCGCGGGTGCGGATTCTTTGTGGTTTTCAACCAGTGGGTGGTCCATAGGGCGGGCGCGGTATCGCGGTATGGGCCGCGCGCAACGCTGCCGACCAGCGTTCGCGCAGGTCGTGGAAATAGGGCTCTCCGGCTTCGATCCGGCGATTGAGCTCGGGCTCGGCGACGTCGCGGCGCAGCACGATCAGGTCGATCGGCAGGCCGACGCCGAGATTGGAGCGCATCGTCGAATCCATCGAGATCAGGCCGACCTTGAGCGCGTCGTAGAGATGCGTCTTGTAGGTCACGGCGCGGTCGAGGATCGGCTTGCCGTATTTATGCTCGCCGATCTGGAGGAAGGGCGCATCCATGCCGCATTCGATGAAGTTGCCGGCGCCATAGACCATGAAGAGCCGCATAGGCTGGTCCTTGATCTGGCCGCCGAACAGCATCGAGACGTCGAACTTCACGCCGGCTTCCTTCATGGCGGCGCCATCCATGTCCCTGACGGCGCGAATCGCACGGCCGACGAGCTGGGCGGCGCGGAACATCGTCGTCGCGTTGAGCAGGGTGTCCATCTCGCCGGTTTCGGGATTGGCCAGCCCTTCATGCAGCAGGCTGACCACCGACTGGGTCACTGAGAGGTTGCCCGCTGTCATCAACCCGAAGGTGCGCTCGCCCGGCGTGGAAAAGACATGCAGCTTGCGGAAGGTCGAGACGTCGTCGAGCCCGGCATTGGTGCGGGTGTCGGCGATCATCACCAGCCCGTCCTGCACGAGGATTCCGGCGCAATAGGTCACGAGGTGGGTCCTTGTCGTGGGATTGGCCGGGAGGCTCCCGGCCGCTCCGTCATTGGTTGGCCTGGAAGCCGGCGGCCTGGCGCGCGCTGACGACTACGGAGAGGCGCTCACCGTCGCCGCCCTTGCGCGCCCCGCGCACTGGAGCGGCATCGGAATAGTCGAGGCCCGAGGCGACGCGCACATGGGTGTCGATCGGGCACAGGCCATTGGCGCAGTCGAAGCCGATCCAGCCATAATCGTCGAGATGGACCTCAGCCCAGGCATGGGCGCCGCTGGCATGGGGCAGGGATTGGCTTTCGGCGACATAGCCGGAAACGTAGCGCGCGGGCATGCCGAGATGGCGGGCGCAGGCCATGAAGACATGGGCGAGATCCTGCGCGATGCCCTTGCGCGCCGCGAAGGCGGCGGCGGCGCCGATCCCGGTGCGGTCGGCGGGCTCCTGGCAGGTCATCTCCTCATGCAGCACGTCCATCAGGGCGTGCATCCTGGCAAGCGGCGTTCCTGCTTCGCGCGTCGTCTCCAGCGCAAAGCTGCGGAGCGCCTCGTCTGGCGCGCTCAGCAGCGTGTCACGGCGAAAAACCTCGGGCGGGACGCGCTCAATGCCACCGCGCACGACGCCGGCGAGGTCGGTGGTCTCGATCAGGCCACTGACCTGGATCGCCAGCGTCGCGATCGGGCCATCGGCCGAGAAGGTGTGGATCAGGTTGCCGTGAGGGTCCTGGCCGGCGCGCAGGCGACCATCGACCGTGGGCTCGATGCGCCAGGACATGACGTGCTGGCCGTCATGGTCGCGCGGAGTCAGCCGCAGGATCTGCGTGATGTGCCGGGCAGGCTCGGCATAGGCGTAAGCGATCGAGTGGGAAATCCGGATCCGCATGGCGTCGCTGGGTCTCGGGCGGTGGGGCGGGACGGCCTCTCTTTAACGGGCCATGCGGCTGGAAGCGAGCCCAAGGCCCAATTTCATTGCAGATATTGCTCGATGATGGTGCCTCCAAGGCGATTATTCTCGGTGATGAAGTCCGAGATGAACTCGTGCAGCCCGTGCTGGAAGATGTCGTCGATGCGGGTGTTGTTGAGGTTGGCGAGGGTCTTGCGCGCCTGGCGCTGGGCCGGTCCCTGGCGGCCATAGGCGTCGCCGAGCGCGTCGAGGAAGCGCGAGATGTTCTCGTAGCAGCTCGCCAGCGAGCGCGGCATGCGCCGGTTCAGGATCAGAAGATCGGCGATCAGCAGCGGCTTCACAGCCTCGCGATAGACCCAGTGATAGGCGGTCAGGGCCGAGACCTCGCGCAGGATCGTGGTCCACTGGAAATAGTCGAGCGAGCCGCCGACCTGCTCATTGGCCGGCAGCAGCACATGGTATTTGACGTCGAGGATGCGGGCCGTGTTGTCGGCGCGCTCGACATAGACGCCGAGCCTGGAGAACCAGTAGCCGTCGTCGCGCAGCATGGTGCGGTAGGCCGAGCCGTCGAAGACCAGCGAGACGTTTTTCACCCAGTCCAGGAAGCGCGCCAGTTCCTCGCGGTCCATGCGCTTCTTCTCGAAGCGCTGCAGCTCGAGCCAGGCGCCGTTCAGCGCGTCCCACATCTCCGAGGTCAGCGCGGTGCGCACCGCGCGCGCATTGGAGCGGGCGAGCGCCAGGCAGTTGCGGATCGAGGAGTGGTTGTCGGGGTTGAACGTCAGGAAGTCGCAGACATTGCGCTCATTGGCCTCGCCATAGGCCGTGGCGAAAGCCTCCTCGCAGCCGGCGGTCGAGACTGCGCTCTGCCATTCCGTGCCGGCGCCGCCATAGGCGTGGGGCAGGTTGGTCAATCGGATCGTCGCATCGAGGATGCGGGCGAGATACTCGGCCCGCTCGACATAGCGGGAGACCCAGTAAAGGCTGTCGGCAGTGCGCGAGAGCATGGTCAGTTCGGGCCTTTTCGTGGCGAGGCGCGGTGCGTCGGCGTTCCGTCCGGGTTGGATGCCGCTGTTGATATTATGCATCGAGCACCCAGGTGTCCTTGGTTCCGCCGCCCTGGCTGGAATTGACGACGAGCGAGCCTTCCTTCAGCGCGACGCGGGTGAGGCCGCCAGGCACGCAGGAGATGCCGTTGGCGCCGGAAAGCACATAAGGGCGCAAATCGACATGGCGTGGGGCCACGCCCGAGGCCACGAAGGTCGGGCAGGTCGAGAGGGCGAGGGTAGGCTGGGCGATGAAGCCCTCGGGGCTCGCCTTCAGCTTCTTGCGGAAGGTCTCGATCTGCGCCTTGTTGGCGTGCGGGCCGACAAGCATGCCATAGCCGCCGGAGCCGTTGACCTCCTTGACGACGAGCTTCTCGAGATTGTCGAGCACATAGGCGTTGGCCTCGGGCTCGCGACAGCGCCAGGTCGGCACGTTCTTCAGGATCGGCTCCTCGCCGGTGAAGAACTTCACGATCTCGGGCATGTAGCTGTAGACCGCCTTGTCGTCGGCGACGCCGGTGCCGACCGCGTTGGCCAGCGTGACATTGCCGGCCTTGTAGGCGCCGATCAGCCCGGGCACGCCGAGCACCGAGTCGCCGCGGAAGACGAGCGGGTCGATGAAGTCGTCGTCGATGCGCCGGTAGATCACATCGACCCGCTTGGGCCCCTGCGTGGTGCGCA
Organism: Allobosea sp. BE125; assembly: GCF_031456075.1. Lineage (NCBI taxonomy): Bacteria > Pseudomonadati > Pseudomonadota > Alphaproteobacteria > Hyphomicrobiales > Alloboseaceae > Allobosea > Allobosea sp. BE125. Next base: position 141,516 of record NZ_JAVDTY010000008.1, on the reverse strand, counting down.
TATAGACGACGTCGTCCTTGACCAGCAGGTCCGAGCCCTCGACCAGCTCGACGCCGAGCTTGTCGGCCAGGAAGGAGTGTTCGTAGAAGGCCGAATTGAACTGGCCGGGCGTCAGCAGACAGATCGAGGGGTCGGAGGGCGCGCTGCGCGGCGCAACCGAGCGCAGTGTCGCCAGCAGTTGGTCGGGATAATTGTCGACGGGTGCGACGCGATGTGTGGCGAAGAGCTCCGGGAAGAGCCTGAGCATCACCTCGCGGTTCTCCATCATGTAGGAGACGCCCGATGGCGTGCGCGCATTGTCCTCCAGCACATAGAAGGTATCGGCATCGACCCGGACCACGTCGATGCCGGCGATGTGGCAGTAGATGCCGTGCGGCACCTGGAAATCGACCATTTCGAGCTGGTAGCAGGCATTGCCATAGACCAGGTCGGGCGGGATGATCCCGGCCTTGAGGCATTCCTTCGGCCCGTAGACATCGGCCAGGAACATGTTCAGCGCGGTCACGCGCTGGCGCAGGCCCGCCTCCAGCTTGGTCCATTCCGGCTTGGTCAGGACCCGGGGAATGATGTCGAAGGGGATCAGGCGCTCGGTCGACTCCTCATCGCCATAGACGGCGAAGGTGATGCCGATGCGGCGGAAGAACAGTTCGGCCTGGCTGCGCCGCAGCGCCAGCGTTTCCGGTGGCGCTTCCTTCAGCCAGCGGTCGAGCTCAGCATAGGCCGGCCGCAAATCGGAGCCGGAGCCGGTCATTTCATCGAACGCGACCATCGCAGGTGTTTTCCCCATTTCGGGCAGCCTATGCCTATTCGCGATCGTTCGGGAAGAGGGCGCATGGTCAGGGCTGCGTCGGTATCTGCCTAATCCTTGAGCAATTCCGGCGTTGGTGTGGCCGGCGCGCTTGTCGAGTCGTCAAAAGGGATGAGGCGCATCGTGCCGAGTTGGGCCGCTGCGGGCCTTCGACAGAATCGCCCAAGGTGGTCCGGCTTGCGTCAGAACCGGCCCGCCTGATCATTTTCGAACCATTGCCTCAGAGCGAAAGTGTCGTTCTGAGGCTCGTCAGGTTTTGATCTTGTATCGGCTTGTCCCGAAAACCGGTTCCCACTTTTCGGGTCGATGCTCTAGTTGTGGAGCCTCAACAGGTTGTCCTCGTCGAGAGCGAGTCTGCTGATTGGGATTTTGGCATTGATGCCACCGTGTGGTCGATGCCAGTTGTAGTGATGGAGCCAACGCGGCAGCTCCTCTGTTCGCCGGTCTGAGTGGTCATAAGGCCTGGCGTAGGCCCATTCGCGCAGCGCGGTTTGGATGAAGCGCTCGGCCTTGCCGTTGGTCTTGGGCGTGTAGGGTTTGGTCCGGATGTGCTTGAGCCCGAGCTCGCGGCAGGCATCGCGGAAGGCGTGGGCTTTGTAGCATGAGCCGTTATCGGTCATGACGCGGGTGACGGTGACGCCGAGGCGCTCGTAATAGGCCACGGCCGCCCTGAGGAAGGCGACGGCACTGGGTGCCTTCTCGTCGTGCTTCATCTCGACGAAGGCCAGCCGTGAGGCATCGTCGATGCAGACATGGGCGAATTCCCAGCCGAGGCCTTCGCCGCGTCCGCGCCGGTTGCTCTGGCGGGTTCGATCTCCCGTGATGCGGTGCCCGACGCCATCGATGCGGCCGAGCTTCTTGATGTCGATGTGGATCAACTCGCCGGGATGGGCGCGCTCGTAACGGCGCACCGGCTCGGCCGGCTGGAGGTCGCGCATCCGGCTCAATCGCGCCCGCCGCAGGATCCGGCTCACCGTCGCCGGCGAGACGCCGACCTGCCGGGCAATGGCCTGACCGCTCAGCTTCTGGCGCCGCAACGCGATGATCTGCTCGACTTCGTCATCGGGTGTCGGGCGATGCAGCCGGTGGGGACGCGACGAGCGGTCGGCCAGCCCGGCCACGCCCTCGGCGGCGAAGCGTGCGATCCACTTATGGACCGTCTTCAGGCTGACACCAACCGCGCTGGCGATCACAACAGATGCCGAGCCAGCAGCCGCCATGGCCACAATCCGCTCTCGACCCAGCGGCGTCAGACGGGCATTCTTGTGGATGTTCATCCGGTTCCTCCCCGAGGGCTCTGAAGCTTCGCAAACTCAGCTTCCTCGCTCGGGACCGGATGGACAACCTATTGAGAGCTCACATCTAGTCGAGAAGCCCGGTCTGCTTGAGAATCGTTTTGACGGCTGCTGCTTCCTCGGCGTTGAGGGAGCGTTGCGGCCGCGCCATCGTGTTGGTGTCGATGACGCCGAGAAGCTGCATTGCCGTCTTGAATGCGCCGACGCCGGCCGAGCCCGCGCTGGTGCGGCCGAGCGAGATCCAGACCATTTCGAACAGCCGGCAGAGCCGTTCCTGCTCCTGGCGGGCCTCGTCCCATTTGCCGGCCTGGGTCAGCCGCCAGAGCTTGACGTAGCCCTTGGGGTCGACGTTGGCGAGGCCCGGCACCACGCCCTGGGCGCCCATCAACGCCGCGTTGTCGACCACAATCTCGGACCCCGTCATCGCGAAGAAATCGGGGATGTCCGCCAGGTCTTGTTTGACGAAGCGGAAATTGCCGTCGTCCCCGCTGGAATCCTTCAGGCCTGCCACGGTGCCTTCGCGGGCGAGCGTGACGGTCGTCTTGCGCTCAAGCTTGATGTGGACGCAGACGGGGATGTCATAGGCGATGACCGGGCGGTCGACCGCCTCGCGCACATAGCGGAAATGGTCGATGGTCTCGGCCTGGCTGGTGCGGGTGTAGAACGGTGCGGTCACGACCAGCGCGTCGGCGCCGGCGGATTGCGCGACCTTCGCATGCTGGATGACGCGGTCGGTCGTCGGGTCGATCACGCCGGCGAAGATCGGCACGCGGCCATTGTTGATCTTGACGGCGTGCTCGATGATTTTCCGACGCTCGTCATTGTCGTGGAAGACGACTTCGCTGGTCGACCCCAGCACGAACAGGCCATCGACGCCGCCCTCGAGCAGATGCTCGATCACGCGGGTGAAGGATGGGTAGTCGACCCGATAATCCTTTGTGAGGGGGGTGACGACCGGGGGAACCACTCCGTGGAAGCGTGCCATGAGTCTGGACTTTCTCTGCTTGAATCACTTGAGGTCTGTGCGCGGATCGAAGGCGTCGCGGAGGCCGTCGCCGATGAAGTTGATGGCGAGCACGGTCGCTACGAGCGCGGCGCCCGCCGGCATCCATTGCGAGGGGTGCAGCTCCAGCACCACGGTCGAGCGCGCTGCCCTCAACATGTTGCCCCAGCTCGCTTCGGGCGGAACGATGCCCATGCCGAGAAAGGAGAGGCCGGCTTCGAGGAGGATCGCATTGGCGAACTGCACGGTGGCGTAGACCACGAGGATGTCGAGCGAGTTCGGCAAGGCATGGCGGAAGAGCAGGTGCCCGAGACCGGCGCCGAAGCCACGGGAGGCGACGACGAAATCGCGTTCGCGCAGCTCCAGCAGGCGAGCTCGCACCATGCGCGACAGCACTGGCCAGGACAGGAGCGAGATCACGAAGATCGTCGGCAGGATGCCGGTGCCGGTGATCGAGGCGAGCACCAGCAGCAGGATGACCGGCGGCAGCGTCATGGCGAGATCGACGAAACGCATGATCGTGCCGTCGAGAACGCGCCCGCCGAAGGCTGCGATCGCGCCGACGAGAAAGCCGATCAGAAGCGAGATCGCCACCGAGACCGATGCGATCAGCAGCGAGATCCGGCCGCCCTGCAGCAGGCGGGCCAAGGTGTCGCGGCCGACCCCATCGGTGCCGAGCCAATGGGCCGCTGTCGGCCCGGAGTTCAGCGCCCGCAGATCGATGCTGTTGGGGGCATAGCGCCACCAGAACGGATAAGTCAGCACGGCGAGCAGCACGGGCACGAGGATGAGCAGTCCCGCGATCGCCGCGCCATTGCGAAAGAAGCGCCCGAGAGCGCGCTGCAGCGGGCTGCGGCCCCGGCTTCGTGAGGTGGCTGCGCCTGCGGCCATGGGCGTATCGGCGCTCATCAGCTCACCTGAATGCGCGGATCGACCACCGCATAGGCAAGGTCGGTCAGAAGGTTGACCAGGATGACGCCGACGCCGATCAGCAGCGTCGCTCCCATGATCACGGGGTAGTCGCGGGTTTCGACCGCCTTGACCATCAGGAGCCCCATGCCCGGCCAGTCGAAGACGCTTTCGATGAAGATCGCGCCACCGATGGCAATGCCGATGGTCGAGCCGATCAGGGTGATGACGGGGAGGATGGCGTTGCGCAGAGCATGCCTGACGATCACCGCGAATTCGCCGACACCCTTGGCCCGGGCCGTGCGCAGATAATCCTGGTTCAACACCTCGATCATCGACGAGCGCATGTAGCGCATGAACAGCGCGGAATAGACGAGCGCGAGCAGCGAAGCGGGCAAGGTGAGGTGAGCCAGCAGGTCGGTGAGCGAGAAGGGCGCGCCCGGCGTCAGCATTCCGCCCGAGGGAGCCCAGCGCAGCACCACCGCAAAAACATAGAGGCCGAGCAGGGCCTTGAGGAAGGCCGGGGTCGAGATGACGAGGAAGGCGAGCACGCCGAGGCCGACATCGATGGCGGAGTTGCGCTTGACCGCGCCGACCACGCCTGCCGCGATGCCCAGGACGATCGCCATCGCCAGGCCGGTCAGCATCAGCAGCAGCGTCGGCCCGGTGCGCTCGACCAGGAGCGGCAGCACGCGTACGCCGGCCCGGTCGATCGAGTAGCCGAGATCGCCCCCGAGCGCCGCGCGCAGCCAGGCGAGATACTGCACCGGCCAGGGCTGGTCGAGCCCGAGCCGTTGGCGCAGCGCGTCCATCTCGACCTGGCTCAGCGGGGCCAGCGGATTGAGGTAGGCGTCGATCGGGTCCCCCGGCGCCAGGCGCAGCAGCACGAAGACCATGATGCTGAGCGCAATCAGCATCATCAGGCCGGCGGCGAGCCGTTTCAGATAGAAGCCAAGCATGGGTTACGCCGTCGTCGAGGGGAGCTCAGGGCGCGATCGACCATTTCTCCGGCGTGGCTGCGAACGGCCCGCCGCCCGGCGCCGGCGTCCAGACGAAGTCCTTGAGCTTGACCGAAGCGACGCCGTAGCGGTTGGCGACCCACATCGTGCCCCAGGGCAGCGTCTTGTTCATGACGGCACAGACGTCCTGATATTTCGTCGTTGCCTTGGCCTGGTCGGTCTCGGCGACGGCGGCATTCAGCGCGGCGTTGAGTTCGGGAAGCTTGATCTGCAGGAAGTTCTGGCCGACGGGCGGGATCTGGCTCTCGTTCAGACCGAGATTGAGCGTTCCGGGATCGGGGCCATTCTGCAGGCCGGCATAGACCAGCGGGAAATCGGCCGGGTTCGGCGTCCTGGACATGACGATGCCGTTATAGCCCGCGGAATCCAATGCGCGCGGCACGACGTTGATGCCGACCTGGGCGAGCATGGACTGGACCGCGGCCATGACGTTGGCGGTCAGCGGGTTGTTGTAATAGGTGATCCAGGAGATCGGCTTGGTGCCGTTGATCTTGTCCCAGCCGGCCTCCTTGAGCAGCTTTGTCGCCTTGGCCGGGTCATAGGCATATTCGTCGAGCCCCTTGGGGATCAGGCTGCCTTCGACATAGCCGCAATCTGCCTTCTTGGCCGCGCCCTTGTAGAGACTGTCGATGATCGTGTTGCGGTCGATCGCGTGCATTACCGCCTGGCGGACGCGGATGTCGTTCCAGAGCGGCACCTGGTTGTTGAAGCCGATATAATTGGCGACGTAGGAGGCGCCTTCGATGATGGTGTAGTCCTTGTTGCCCTTGAAGGTCGGGACGTCGTCGGACTCGATATAGGTGAACTGGATCTCGCCGGCCCGCAGCGCCGAGATCGCCGCAGCCGCATTGGCGAAATAGCGGTTGATCAGGCGGTCGACCTTGGGCTTGCCGCCGCGGTAGGTTTCGTTGGCCGCGAGTTCGACGAACCGGTCGGTCTCGTAGCGCACGAATTTGAACGGGCCGGTGCCGATCGGCTTGGTCGACCACATCGCGTTCTTCGCCATGTCTTCCGGTGCTATCGCGGCGAGCGCATGCGCCGGCAGGATCATCATCTTGGTCAAGCTGACGATCAGGGCGTTGTCGGGCCGCGACAGCTTGACGACGACGGTGCGCGGGTCCTTGACCTCGACGCTGTCGACGGCGGACAGCCGCGCCGACAGCAGGCTCGCAGTCTTCGGGTTCTTGTTGAGCTCGATGGTGAACTTCACATCGGCTGCGGTGAATTTCTGGCCGTCATGCCAGCTCTCTTCCGCCAGCTTGAAGGTATAGCTCAGCTTGTCCTGGCTGATCTCCCAGCTCGCCGCCAATGCCGGCACGAGCTTGGTCAGGCCGGCATCATAAGTGACCAGCGGCTCGAAATAGGTGCTCAGCCATGTGTAGCCGGCCGGCGCCGTCATCGGGTTGAAATTGCCCTGCAGGCCGCCTGGGCCGACGTCGAAGCCGCCGGTGATCGTCTTCATCTGGGCGAAGGCCGGGGTCATCATCGTGCCGACCAGCAACGCTGCGCCGATCAGCGCCTTACGATAGGTCCTCATGGTCATGGTAACCTCCCATTAGCTCGCCTTGCTGGCTGCTATTATTTTTGAGATGCCGTGATAGTGGTGGTCGAGGCGCTCGCGCGCCGTTTCGGCGTCGCGTGCTGCGACCGCTTCGACGATCTCGTGGTGATCGCGCCAGGTGGCGACGGGATCGCGGTTTTCGAGATTGAAGAAGTCCGAGGCCTTGACAAAGGCCTGCCAGAAGATGTCGAGCAGCTTCAGCAGGAGCTGATTGTTCTGGCAGCGGAACAAGGTGCGGTGGAAGCGCCGATCCTCCTCCAGGAAGCTTTTGCCCGCATCGACCCTGGCCTTCATCTGGCCCGTGATGGCGCGCAGTTCGGCGATGTCGTCGGCGCCGATCATCTCCACCGTCCTGCCGATCAACGCGCCTTCCAGCGCGCGGCGAATGGTCAGGAGTTCCTCGAAATCATCGAGCCGGCCGCGCAGGCCGAAGGCGAGGTTGTCGAGCAGCGGGGCGAAGGAGAAGTCGCTGACGAAGATGCCGATGCCGCGCCTGGTCTCGACGATGCCGACGGATTCCAGCGCCTTGACCGCTTCCCGCACCGAATTGCGGCTGACGCCAAGCTGCTGGGCGAGGTCGTTTTCCGGCGGAAGCGGGCTGCCCGGAGGCAGGCCGCTCTCGTCGATGTAAGCCTTGACGCTTTCGAGCACCGAGGCGTGCAGCGATTGCGGTTTCACCAGAGGCTTGATCGTCCGGTTCACGGGCCTTCGACCTCGTCATGGGTGGCGCGCGGGGTGCCCTCTCCGAGCACTGGCGGATGCCGTCCGTTGGTTGATCGATATTTACTTGTAGGATATCCCTTAAGTCAACAAGGCGACGGGACGGGACACGACGATGGCCGGGAAGCTCGAGCGAGCGGGCAAATGGGGCAAACTGCGCGGCAACTGGGCGACGCTGCTGCTGCCGATCGCGCCCGACGGCGCCATCGATCTGTCGGGGTTAGCCGACGAGATCGAGGTTCTGATCGCCGCCAAAGTCGACGGCATCTATTCGAACGGCACCGCCGGCGAGTGCTGCAACCAGACCGAGGCCGAATTCGACGCAATCCAGCGCATCCTGGCCGAGCACTGCAGCCGGTCGAAGACGCCCTTCGTCATCGGCGCCTGCCAGCCCGATCCGAGCCTGGCGCTCGACCGGCTGCGCCGGGCGGTTGCGCATGCGCCCGACGGAATCCAGGTGATCCTGCCGGATTGGTGGCCGGTCACCGATCCCGAGGCCGTGGACTTCCTGCAGATGGCGGCCGAGGCGGCGGGAGACATCCCGCTCGTGCTCTACAATCCACCGCATGCGAAGCGCGTGCTGTCGCCGGCCACGCTGGCCACCGTGCTGAAACAAGTGCCCGCGGTCGTCGGCGTCAAGCTCGCTGACGGCGATGCCGACTGGTACGCGGAGGCTGATCAGCATCTGCGGGACTGGGCGCTATATGTGCCGGGCCACCATCTCGCGACCGGGGTTCAGGCTGGCGTCGCGGCCGGGGCCTTCTCCAATGTCGCCTGCCTCAGCCCGCGCGGCGCCCAGCTATGGACCGAGATGATGCGGACAGACATCGCAGGGGCGCGCGAGATCGAGCAGCGCATCTGCGAATTCATGGACATGCATATCCTGCCGTTCCGGCGCGACCATGGCTATTCCAACGCCGCCCTGGACAAGCTGCTCGCCGCAATCGGCAATTGGGCACCTGTCGGTCCGCGCCTGCGCCGGCCCTATCGCTGGATCGACGCAGCCGAGGCCGAGCGGCTGAGGCCGATCGCGCGGCGCATGATGCCGGAGATCATGGACGCGCGCTGAGTCCGGCCAAGTGTAGCCGTGGTCCAAATGGTGGCCATGGTCGAAACGAGGGAACCCATGCCTGAGATCACCGGAGTTCGCTGCGTCCTGTTGAGTTCACCCTATGCCGATGCGGATGAGCGCGAGATCAAGGCCTGTTTCCCGAACGGGCCGAAGCGCACGATCGGCATGGTCGAGGTGACGCTGGGCAATGGCGTGACCGGCATCGGCGAAGGCTATCTCGCCGTGTTCGCGCCGCTGGTGTTCAAATCGATCGTCGATCTCTGCACCCCGCTGATGCTGGGCAAGGACGGCTTCGACATTCCACGGCGGGTCAAGGATCTGCGCTCGCTGTGCGATTACTGGTCGCTCCAGGGCGCGGCGCGCCATGTCATCAGCGCGTTCGAGGCCGCGTTGCAGGACGCCAGGGGCAAGAGCCTGGGCGCGCCTGTCCATGAGCTGCTCGGCGGGGCGAAACGCGACTCGATCCAGATCTATGGCAGTGGCGGCTGCTGTGACGCCAAGCACCAGTTCATCCGCGAACTCGACCTTCTCGGCGCGAAGGGCATCGGCATCTACAAGATCCGCTCGCTCAAGCGCGACATCTGGCGCACCGTCTGGGCGCTGGAGGAAGCGGCCAGGCGCGGCATTCGCGTGGCCGTCGACATGTGCCAGAATCTGGCCGATCCGCCGCAGCCCGTGGACGATGTCGTCGCCTTCGTCGAGGCCGTGCATGCCAGGACGGAGCAGCGCATGCTGTTCCTCGAAGAGGCCGTCGGCCCCGACAGCCCCGAGGCCTTCCGCGAGCTGCGCCAGCGCATCGACGTTCCTGTCTGCGGCGGCGAGATCATCACGACACCGAAAGAGATGATCGAGCGCATGCGCGCCGGCGCCTATGCCTTCGTCCAGCCCGATGCCTCCGTGATCGGCGGCGTCAGCGCGGTGATGGAGATCTTCGCGGTTGCGGACGCACTCAAGATCGACGTCGTCGTGCACGCCTGGGGCGGAGCTGCCGCGATCATGGCGAATTACCATGCCGCCTTTGCCGGCGGTGGCGGGCTGGTCGAACTCCCGATGCTCGATTTCCCCCTCGGTCGCGAGATGATCGGCGACCAGGGACGGATCGCAAACGGTCGCCTGCTGCGCCCCACCGCGCCGGGCCTCGGCCTGACGCTGACGCCCGAGATGGAAGCGCGCTACCCCTTCGATGAGAGCGCTGTCTATAGCTGCGTCCTGAATGATTGGGGTCCGCCGCCGGACAACCACTGGAAGCCCTGACAGCCTCTAATAGGTGGCCCGGCCGCCCGAGAGATCGAAACAGGCTCCTGTCGAGAACGAGCATTCGTCCGATGCCAGCCATGCGATCAGGGCCGCGACCTCATCGGGACGGCCCGGGCGGCCAAGCGGAATCTTGGCGACGACCGTCGCATAGGTCTCCGCCGACATCTGTTTGATCAGATCCGTCGCGATCACGGCCGGAGCGAGGCAGTTCACGCGCACCTCCGTATCGGCCAGTTCCTTGGCCAGCGCCTTGGTCAGCGCGATGACCGCGCCCTTCGCCGCCGAATAGGCCGTCATCATCGCATTGCCTTCCTTCCCGGCGATGGAGGCGAGGTTGACGATCCGCCCGGCATTGCGCCGTCGCATTGCCGGTACGGCGGCGCGGCAGCACAGGAAGGTGCTGGTCAGGTTCACGTCGAGCGTGCGGCGCCAATCCGCCAGGGTGTAGCGCTCGATGGGCTGGTTCGGGCCGGTGATGCCGGCGCAGTTCACCAGAATGTCGAGATGGCCATGACGGGCGAGAAACCGTTCCATCGCGGCATCGACAGCCTCCTCGCTGGTGACGTCGACCCGGTCGTCGGCGGCCTCCGCCAGGTCCCAGGTCACGACCGTCGCGCCTGAAGCGCGCATGCGTTCGTTCACGGCAAGGCCGATGCCGCCGCAGCCGCCTGTCAGGAGCGCCGTCTTGCCGCGCAGATCGATCGCGTTCATGTGCTGGTTCCCTCGCGCAGGCTCGCGCCGCGCGCCACGGCTTGATCGCGCTGAGCGAGTATCGCTTTCGTCGCCTCGAGCGCCTGGCGGGCCCATTCACGCTGGCCGAGCGCGGCCATGCGTTCGAGATGGGGCACCTCGACGCTGACCGGCAAGTCCTGCGGCAGTTGCGAGAAGATGCCGACGAGGTCGATGCCGCCTTCACCCGGCAGCAGCCGCGCGCAGCGGGCGGTGTGGATCAGGCCCTCATCCGTCTTCGGAATTGCGCCCGGCGCGTCGCAGATCTGGGCATAGCTCAAGCGCTCGGCCGGGATCGCCGCGATGTCGGCCAGCGTCGTCTGCGAGCGGCCTGCGTGCAGAGCATCGACCAGCACGCGGCCATTGGCCTCGCCCGCTTTGGTGACGATCCGCAATGCGGTGCGGCCATCGGGCACCTTGGTCCAGGGCATGAATTCCAGGTCGCCGGTCAGGCCATAGGGGGCTGCCGCCGCGCAAAAGCTGGCGAAGGAGGCCGTCAGCCTCGCCTCATCTGGGTCGTCTCCGGCGACGAGGATCGCGCGGGCTCCGAGCTCACCGCAGAGATCGAGGAAGGGTCGAAAGGCCTCGACCTTGAAGTCGGCCGCAAGCCGGACGATCTCGACATCGAAGACGGAAACGCCGCTATCTGCGACGCGCCGCTTTGTTTCCCTCAGGAGCGCCGGTTCCTCGATGAGGCGGCTGAAATCGCCGCCGGGAGCGGCCGGTAAGGCGCGCAGGCCGACTGCGTCATAGCCGAGTTCGGCGGCAAGCGAGACGGCGTCCGGCGGAGCAAGCGGGATGCTCGTCAGATAGGCGAGCGAAAGTGTCGGCATCATAGCGCTTCCGTCCTTGCAAGGTTGCCGGTCAGGACAGGGGAGAGATCACGGTGGGCAGCGCGATCGTCGAGTGCATCTCGCCGGTCAGCCACTCCGGCCCGCCCTTCGGCGGCCAGATGCCTTTCGCGACGGAATCGGCGCGAACCGAGGCGCGCGCATCCAGGCTGGCGAAAGGCCAGATATGGGTGAAGCGCGGCGGCCCGTCGAGCGCATGCATGGCGATCACCAGTGGCGAAAGCTTAACGCGCTCGGGTACGGCGGCTTCCCAGGCCGCGATGGTCGCCGGCACGCCGCCAGGCTTCAGCTTGTAGGTCCTGATCTCATAGACCTTGCCGAGCTTGCCCGGCTTGACCGGCGGCAGGAAGGGGAAGGGCGCGTAGCTGTCGAAATGCAGCCTGGCGATGTCGTCGCCGGCGCCGAACGGGTTCGTCGTGTCGAGCGCGCGCTGGCGCTCGACCTGGAGTTCGATATCGTCGGGAAAGCCGCGCAGCACGAAAATCTCGTTGAGCACGCCGATCTCGCTCGTCCAGCAGCCGAGCAGCGTGCCCTTGGCTTCGGGCGCCTTCACATAGGCGTCGATGCCGGCGACGACGCTGGCCGCCTTGCCGAGCTTTACGGTCAGGGTTGCGATCTCGTAGCGCATGGGAAACCTCTTTCGCTGGAGTCAGGAACGGTTGTTGGCGAGCGGGACGCCGGCCGCGTCATGGGCTGCGACGAAGCCGAAGGTCATGGCCGGGCCGAGCGTGATGCCGCCGGCGGGATAGCGCCCGGCCATCATGCTCGACATGTCGTTGCCCACGGCATAGAGGCCCGGAATCGGCCGGTCCGCGGCGTCGAGCACATGCGCGCTGGCGTCCGTCCTCAAGCCGGCGAAGGTGCCGAGGCTGCCAGGCACGATCCTCACCGCGTAGAACGGCGCAGAAGCGATCGGCGCAACGCAAGGGTTGGGCTGATGCGAGGCTTCGCCCTGGACGCGGTTATAGGGGCTGTCGCCGCGGCCGAATTGCGGGTCGCTGCCTCGCTTGGCGTCGTGGTTGTAGGAGGCCAATGTCGCCTTGAGCCCGGCCGGATCGATGCCGCAGGCGCGGGCGAGCGCGTCCGGGCTGCGGCCTTTGCGCAGATAGCCGTTCCGGAGCCAGAACCCGGTCGGAAAAGGGCGCGGCCGCACGCGGCCAAGTCCGTAGCGCCGCAGGAAGGCGTGGTCGCAAATCAACCAGGCCTCGGCCGCCTCGCCGGGAGGCGTCGCGGAAAAAAGCCCCTTCATCACATCGTGATAGGAATCCGCTTCATTGACGAAGCGGCGCCCGTCGCGGCGCACCATGATCAGGCCGGGCTTGGCCCGCTCGATCAGATGGGGAAAGCGTCCGACATCGCCATTGGCCTTCGGGACGAGCGAAACCGGCGCCCAGGCCCCGGCATCGGAGAGGCCGGCTCGAACATGGCCACCGGCTTTTTCGCCGAGCCGGATACCGTCGCCGCTATTGGCAAGAGGCGCGGCCGACCAATGTTCCTGTCCCGTGGGTGCATGAGGAAACAGCGCTGCCTTGCGGGCCGTGTCATGCGGGAAGCCGCCGGCCGCGAGCACCACGCCGCGCCTCGCGCGGATCGCGAGCGGCAGCCCAGCCTTGGTCGCGACCACGCCGACGACCTTGTCTCCCGCGCGGATCAAGTCGCCCGCCGGCGTCCCGGCCATCAGGCGCACGCCGAGATCATCGGCCGATTTCAACAGGCGGGCGACGAGCGCATTGCCATTGACCAGATGCATGCCACGGCCATGGCGCAGCATGTCGAAGGCATGCCGCCCGAGTCGGCGCGCGACATGGAGGAAGGAGGACAGCGAGCGGGTCGCCTTGAGGAAATGCTGCAGATCGGCCCCGGAGGCGATGCTCATGCCGAAGGGGGCGACCTCGGCCAGCGGCGGACGCAGATCCTTGATCCGGGAGCCCAGCATCCGACCATCGATCGGCGCCGCGCAGAGCGAGCGGCCGCCCGTCGCCGAACCGTCCGAGCGGTCATGAAAATCCGGAATCCGGTTGCCATCGATGAAGGCGAGGCTCGTTTCATTCTGGAAGAAGGAGACCATGCGCGGCCCTTGCTCCAGCAGCATGGCGACGAAGTCCTCGTCATAGCCGTCGCCGAGTTCGCTGCGCAGATAGCGGCGCGGCACCTCGATATCCTCATCGATGCCGGCGGCCTGGGCGAGCGGATTGCGCGGAATCCACATCCAGCCGCCGGACCAGGCGGTGGTGCCGCCGAACTGGGCCTCCTTCTCGATCACGATCACGTCGAGCCCGAGCCAGGCGGCCGTGACTGCCGCCGACAATCCGCCGGCTCCCGAACCAATGACGAGGAGATCGCAGGAGAGTTCGTCTGGCCCGCTCATCCCGCGACTTCAGCCCGATGCGAGGCCGGTCCCGTTGCGGCGTCGCGACGGCCCAACGCATGCTGGATCGCACGGTAGGCGAAGGTGAGCGCGGGGCCGATCGTGATGCCGGGACCTGGATAGGTGCCGCCCATGACCGAATTCGCTTCATTGCCGCAGGCATAGAGCCCACCGATCGGCCGGTTCTCGCCATCGAGCACGCGAGCCCATTCGTCGATGACGAGGCCGGTCGCCGCGCCGATATCGCCGGGCACGAGCTTCACCGCATAGAAGGGCGCGGTCGCGATCGGTCCGAGCGTTGGGTTCGGGCCCCTGGAAGCATCGCCATTGGCACGGTGATAGGCGGTGGCGCCGCGACCGAATTCGGGGTCGATCCCGGTCCTGGCGTAGCCGTTCATATTGGCGACGGTCTTTTCGAGGATGGCCGGCACCATGCCGAGTTTTTCGGCGAGGGCGGCCACCGTCCCGCCCTCGATGAGATAGCCGTCGGCGAGATAGGGCTTGAGGTTCTTCGCGCCCATCCGGACCTGGCCCAGCCCGTAGCTCTTCAGGCCGGCAGCGTCGGTGATGATGTAGCAGGGTATCGTCGGCGTGCTGCAATTGGCCTCGAACATCGCGCGGACAAAGAGGTGGTAGGAGGTCGATTCATTGACGAAGCGGCGCCCGCTCTGATCGACGCAGACGGTACCTGGCTTGCTGCGATCGAGCACGAAATGCGGGAAAACGGCGGTCGAACCGTCGGGACGCATCCGCAGCGAGACCGGCGCCCAATAGGCATTGTCGAGATTGCCTTCGCCGAGACGCGCGCCGAGCCCGAGCGCCAGGTCCTGCATCTCACCGGTATGGCCGGGCGCGGCCGGGCTGAAGTCGGGAGCGGGCGAAGCCAGCAACTCCGCGCGGCGCGTCTTGTGCCGGTTGAAACCGCCCGCCGCGAGCACTACGCCATGGCGCGCCTCGACTTTTCGCGTCTGTCCGGCTTGCGCGAGCACGACGCCAGCGACGCCATCCGCCCCAGTGAGGAATTGCGAGACCGAGGTTCCAAGCAGGACCGCGCCGCCATGCTTCTTCAAGCTGAGCAGCAGCCGCCCGATCAGCGCATTGCCCATGACGAGCCGCGTGCCGCGCGGGCTCTTCAGCCTGTCCAGGCCATAGCGAGCCAGGATCGCGGCGGCGTGCCGAAAGGATTTCCAGGATGCCTTGAGACCGAGCAGATGGCCGATATCGGTGCGGTCGACCATCATGCCGCCGAAAAGGGTGAATTCAGGGATCGGCGGGCGGATGCGGGCGAGGTCGTCGCCAAGCTCGCGGCCGTCGAAAGGCAGGGGCTCGAGCGCCCGTCCGCGCATGGTCGCGCCCTCGACCTGCTGCTCATAGTCCGGATGAGTGGCGTAGGGACGGAATTTGACGTCGGTTTTCGCCTCCAGCGCCGCGACCGCGTCCGGGCCGCTCTTCAGAAAGGCTTCGCGCAGGCTTGCGGAGGAACGATTGCCGACGACGCCGGCCAGGAAGGCGGCCGCCTTCTCGAAGCTGTCATCGGTCGCGACCTTGCTTGCATGCAGCGAATTCGGGATCCAGGTCGTCGCCGCCGAAAGCGCGGTGGTGCCGCCGACATATTCCGTTCGCTCGACGACGAGGACGGATTTGCCGGCGATGGCCGCGAAGACGGCAGCTGCCAGCCCGCCGCCGCCGGCGCCGATGACGATGATGTCGTAGCTGGCGTTGTCGGGAATGGCGTCGATGCTCTGGAACATGGATGGCCTCCTCAGCCGAGCCTCTCGCCAGCGAGCAGGAATTCGACCATCGCGGTCTGCAGGGCCTGGTACATCTCGGTTCCCGTCGAGGTCCGGCAGCCGAGCTTGCGGGCGGTCTCGATCAGCGGCGAGACGGCCGGCACGGTGACGACGCAGCCGACGAAGGTCGAAGGCGAGAGCTTCGCGACATCGACTGGCAAGGCGTCGCCCGGCTTCATCCCGGCCGGCGTCGCATTTGCAACCAGGTCGAAACCGGTCGGATCCGGCGAGCCGGCAAAGATCTTCGCCTTGTTCCTGGCGTTGAGCCGCTCGATCAACCGGTCGCGACGTGTGGTGTCGGCGTCATGGATGGCGAGTTCGCGGACACCGGCATCGACGAGGGCGAGCGCGATCGCGGAGCCTGCGCCGCCGGCCCCGATCAAGAGCGCGCGCTTGTCGCGGGGATCGTAGCCCGCTGCCTTCACGGCACCGACGAAACCGAGGCCGTCGACCATCTCGCCATGCCAGCCGCCATCCTTGCGGCGGCGCATGATGTTGACCGCACCGAGGAAGTCGCCGCGCTCGGTCGCGCTGCTGCAATGCGCGTGGCAGGCGAATTTATGCGGCACGGTCACGATGATGCCGTCGAGGTTCTTCAGCCGGGTCGCAACCGTCAGGAAATCCTTCAGGTCCTCGGGCGAGACCCGCACGGGCGCCACCACGGCGTCATGATCGCGCGCGGCGAAGGCCGCCGTCATGCCGGCTGGGGATTTCACCTGGGCGATCGGATCGCCGATGATGAGATTGAGGCGCGTTGCGCCGGTGATGTTGAAATCCATCGCGGTCATGATCTCCGTGTTCAGACGACAGCCGCATGGGCTGGCGGATTCTGATTCTCGCCATGGACGACGCCGAGCAGGCGCGCCTGGAGGGCGTGATCCTTTTCGAGCGTGGTGGCATCGCCGGCGAAGGCGACCTGGCCGTTGACCAGGACATAGGCACGGTCGACGATCGGCAGCACGGTTTCGGCATGGTGCTCGACGATCAGCATCGCGACCCGTCCGCGCAGCTTCACCAGCGCGTCCATCACTTCGTTGACGACGGCCGGCGCCAGCCCCTCAAAAGGCTCGTCGAGCAGGATGAGCTTGCTCGGCACCATCAGGGCGCGGGCGATCGCGACCATCTGCCGTTCGCCGCCGGACAGGTTCTCGGCCTTGGCCGCCTGGCGCGTGCGCAGCCGGGGGAAGAGCTGGAAGACCTCCTCCAGTGTCATTCCGCCTGGCCGCGCTGCGAGCTGCAGGTTCTCGACGACGGTGAGGTTGGGGAAGAGGCGCCGCCCCTCCGGCACGAGCGAGATGCCGAGCCGGTTGATCTCGAAGGGGCGCAGCTTCGCCAATTGCGTTCCCGCGAAGGAGATCGTCCCCGCATCGAGCGGCAGGCTGCCGGTGAGCGCGCGCAACGCCGTCGTCTTGCCGACGCCGTTGCGGCCGAGCAGAGCGACGGCCTCGCCCTTGCGGACGTCCAGGCTGACGCCGGAGAGGACGGTGCTGCCGCCATAGCCGACCGCGATATTGCGCGCCTCGAGCAGCGGCTCGGTCGCGGCGGCGGCGCGACGCTCGATGGCGGGCGCCGCCTGGTCGGCACTCTTGGCCGCGCCGAGATAGGCCGAGATGACCTCCGGATTGTTGGCCACCTCGGTCGGTTTGCCGTCCGCGATGATCCGGCCCTGATGCAGCACGGAGATGCGGTCCGAAATCGCCAGCACACGGTCGATGTCGTGTTCGATCAGCAGCACCGCATGGTTCTTCGCGAGCCGGCGGATGAGATCTGCAACGATGATGCGGTCAGCTTCGGCGAGGCCGGCCAGTGGCTCGTCGAGCAGCAGGAGCTTGGACTCGATCGCCAGCGTCACCGCGATCTCGAGCAGGCGCTTGGCGCCATGGGGAAGGTCTGCGCAAGGAGAGGCCGCCTTGTCGGCGAGCCCGACCGCATCCAGCAGCGACCAGCTGCGCGCATTGATCGCGTCGATGCCATGGGCGTCGTTCAGCAATCCGCGCGCGCCGATCTTCTGGGCCTGCACGGCGATGCGGACATTCTCGAACACGCTGAGATTGGGAAAAACCGACAGGATCTGGAAGGAGCGGCTGATGCCGAGCCGGGCGCGGGCATGCATCGGCAGCCTGGTGATGTCCCGGCCCTCGAAGAAGACCTTGCCGCCGCTCGGCGGCAGCACGCCGGTCAGCATGTTGTAGAAGGTCGTCTTGCCGGCTCCGTTGGGGCCGATGATCGAATGCAGCACGAAGGGGCGCACTTCGAAATCGATGTCATGGGCGGTGACGAGGCTGCCGAAGCGCTTGTTCAGCTTCTTCGTCTCCAGAATCGGCTTGTCGGGATCCATCGCCTGGGCTGCGCTTGCATAGGGCGCGATCACGGCGGGGCGGGGCGGGATCGTGTTGCGCGTCAGCGTCCAGCGTTCGCGCCGCAGCGCCCGCTGCACCAGTCCCTGGATGCCTTCCGGAGACAGGAGAGCAAACAGGATCAGGATCGGCGCGAAGATCAGCCACCAGTTCTCGGTGATCGCCGAAAGCCGGTTCTCCATGATGATGAAGGTGATCGCGCCCCAGAGCGGGCCGAGGAAATGGTGCACGCCGCCAAGCACGGTCATCAGCAGGGCATCGCCGGCATGCTGCCAGCTCAGATTATTGGCGTAGACGCCTTGCAGCAGCAGCGTCAGCAATGCCCCGGCATAGCCGACGAAGCCGGCCATCAGGAGGAAGGAGCCGAGCCGCAGCAGGTAGACATTGTAGCCAAGGCTGCGGGCGCGCTGCTCATTGTCGCGCACGGCCTGGAGCGCGCGGCCGAAGGGCGAATGCGCGATCTGCCACAACAATGCGATGCCTATGACGACGCTTGCGACGGCGAAGAGATGGAAGCCGAGATCCGAGACAAAGGTCGGGCGCTCGACGCCCTGCAAGCCGTTCTCGCCACCGGTGACGGCCGTCCATTTGAACGCGACCTCGAAGGCGATCTGCGAACAGGCCAGCGTCAACAGCGAGAAATAGAGCCCCTTGCGGCGCAGGATCAGCGCGCCGAGGACGAGCGCCAGCGCCAGCGAGAACAGGACCGCAAGGACGAGCGCCACGACATCGGTCGCGACGCGGCCGAGCACGAAGAAGGCGAGCGCATAGCTGGAGCAGCCGAAGAAGACCGAGGCGCCGAACGGCACGAGGCCGGTATAGCCGACGAGGAGGTTCACGCCCATTCCGTAGAGCGTGTAGATCGCGATCTGCGTGATCAGGCCGACGGGCGCGCCCAGCATGAGCCAGAGCACCGTGAGGCCGGAGAGGACGAGCGCTGCCCAGAGCGCAGGGTGGCGGAGAAGCTGTTGGGTCTTCACTCGAAGCGCTCCCATTTTTCGCCGAACAGGCCGCGAGGGCGCAGGAGCAGGATGGCCGCCATCAGGACATACATGGCCGCTCCCGCCCATTCCGGCTGGAACTGGATGGTCATGGCCGTGGTCAGGCCGACGAGGAGGCCGGCGATGATCGCACCCGCATAGGAGCCCAGGCCGCCGATCGTCACGATGACGAAAGCCGGCATGATGGCCCCTGCCGCCATGGTCGGGTTCACCGTCCAGAGGGGCGCGGCCAGCATGCCCGCAAGGCCGGCCAGCAGGCAGCCGATGCCGAAGACGAAGCTGAACACCACGGGCAGGTTGATGCCGAGAAGGCCGACCATCTCGGCATCGCGCGAGCCGGCGCGGATGATCCGGCCGAATGGTGTGTAGGTCAGGAAGGCCCAGAACCCGATCAGCGCAGCCACCGTCACGGCCAGCACGAACATGCGGTATTTGGTGATCAGGATCGGGCCGTATTCGACGAAGCCCGAGAGGAAGCGCGGCGCGGCGAAGGGCAGCGGAGCGCCGCCGAAGATCATGCGCAGCACCGACTCGAACAACAGCGCCAGCGCGAAGGTCAGGATCAGCCCGAGCAGGGGCTCCTTGCCGTAGAGCCGGCGGATCAGCACGATCTCGACCAGCACCCCGAGCGCTCCGGTGAGCAGCGGGGCGAGCAAGGCCGCCCACCAGCCGAATTCGCGGTTGAGCACGAGGGCGAGATAGGCGCCGATCGCGAAGAATGCGCCATGGGCGAAATTCACGATACCAAGCAGCCCGAAGATGATCGAGAGCCCAACCGCGATCAGCACATAGAGGAAGCCCAGCACCAGGCCATTGACGGCCTGGGATAAGATCATGTCGAGCATGGCGCACGAATCCTGCGGCTTTGTTTTGACGCGTTTTCTTCACGCGAACCGGCGGCCACTTCGCTCGAAAGCGCTCCAGGCCGCGCGTCAGGGACCGGCCCGGGCAGGGCCCGGGCCGCGTTTGTAAAACCGGTCGTCGGTTCCTCAGTTCAGAGCGAATCCATCTTGCAGATGCTCTCGGCCTGGTTGCCGAAGGCCCGCGCGACACCGGACGGCGTGGCCGGCAACTCGGCTTTCACGTCGAAATAGTCCCATTTGTCGGTGATCTTCGGCTTGATGCTGGCAACCAGGAGGCGGCTGACCATCTGGTGGTCGAAGGCGCGATAGCCGAAATCGATGTCGCCGCGCTTGACGCTCCACGCCTCCAGGGCCTCGACGATCTTGGCGGGCTCGGTCGAGTTGGCGCGCTCGATGGCGTCGAGCAGGTTCTTCATGCCCATCCAGCCCATCCAGGTCTTGTCGGCGGCCGGGCGCTTGTATTTCTTCTCGTAATCGGCCGCCATCGCCTGCTCTTCGGGCGGGTTGTTCGGGTTCTTGTAGTACCAGGTCAGGGTATAGAGCCCATCGGCCGCTTCGGGGCCGACGCCCCAGAGATCGGTATTGCCGACAGAAATCTCGGCGAAGGGAATGCGACCGCGCATGCCGAGCTCGTTCCACTGTTTCAGGAACGTCGTCAGGTCGCTCGCGGCAATACCGCCGATCACCACATCGGGCTTGGCTGCGCGGATCTTGAGGATGAAGGAGCTGTAGTCCGGCGTGCCGACGGGCACCTCATCGGCGCCGACAAGCGTGCAGCCATTGGCGGTGGCGTATTCGGAGAAGGCGCGCTTGATGTCCTGGCCGAAAGCGTAGGCCGCGGTGAGCAGATACCATTTCTTGCCGATATCGGCGCAATAGGGCGCGAGCACGCGGGCATGGACATCGACCGGCGGCTGCAGGCGGAAGGTGTATTTGTTGCAGGACTTGCCGGTGAGGTCGCCTGTCGCAGCATTGGCCGCGATGTAGGGGATCTTCGCCTTCTTCGCGACGGCCGAGATGGCGAGCGCAAAGGAGCTCAGCGCGCCCCCGACGATGCCGACGACCTTGTGCTCGCCGACGAGCCGCTCCGCGTTCTGCTGTGCGCCTTGCGGGTTGGGCTCGTCGAGCCAGATGATCTCGGCCGGTCGGCCGAGCAGCATGTTGTTGCGCTGCTCCAGGGCAAGCAGGCTGCCTTGTGCGAGATATTCGGACTGATCGACGATCGTGCCGGTCTTGGCCCAGATCATGCCGATCTTGATCGGCTCGGCGGCGGCGGCATTGCCGATATAGGGCATGCCGAGCTTGCCTGAGACCAGGCCCGTCGCGCCCAGAGAGGACGCGCCCATGATCAGGCCGCGCCGACCGATGATCGGCCCCTTTGTTTGATCGTCCTTCACATCGTCCTCCCACAGCATCTGGTTTTTCTGATTGGCCCCGGTCGCGCATCGAGGCGGACCGAACTTCGTCCGTGTAACATAGCTGGAATCCAGTTCTACTATTATTTTCAAAACTGGAATCCAGTTCCGAAATCGCTTGACGCTGGAGCCGGTGCGGGGGAGATATGCGGCGGAGTGGAGAGACCGATGCCGCAATTCTCAATTGGCCTCGTCGGGGCGGGCGCGATCGGGCGCATGCATGCCGAGGTGATCCTCAGGACGGATTTCTGCCGCGTGACCGGAGTCGCCGACCCGACGGAAGCCGGCCGGCGCTTCTGCGAGGAGAGGGGGCTTGCCTGGTTTTCGGATCACCGCCAGCTCCTGGAGCAGGTGCGTCCCGATGCGCTGATCGTCGCGACGCCGAACAACACCCATCTGCCGATCTCGCTCGATGCGATCGCCGCCGGGGTGCCGGTTCTGGTCGAGAAGCCGGTCGCGAGCACGGTCGAGGAAGGGGAGGCGCTCGCCGTGGCTTCCGCGAAGGCCGGCGTGCCCGTGCTTGTCGGCCACCACCGGCGCCATAACCCCATCATCGCGCGGGCTCGCGAGCTCGTGGGGTCGGGCGAACTCGGGCGGCTGACCAATGTCTCGGTGCTCTACACCTTCTTCAAGCCGGAGCCTTATTTCGACATGGCCTGGCGGCGCGAGCCTGGCGGCGGGCCAATCCTGATCAACCTCATCCATGAGATCGACCTGATCCGCTTCATCTGCGGCGAGATCGAATCCGTGCAGGCGGTGACCTCGAACGCGGTGCGCGGCTTTCCCGTCGAGGATACCGCAGCCGTCCTCCTGCAACTCGCCAATGGCGCGCTGGTGACGATCAGCCTGTCCGACACGGCGGTCACGCCCTGGAGCTGGGATCTCAGCTCCGGCGAACTGCCGCCTTACCCGCCGCAGCCGGCGCCGGTGAACTCGCATTTCATCAGCGGCACGCAGGGGTCGCTGACTTTGCCGCGCCTCGAGCTCTGGCGCTATCAGGGGGAGAAGAGCTGGTTCGCCGCGCTCTCCCAGGACGCGCTTGCGGTCACGCGCGGCAGCCCATACGTCAAACAGTTGCGCCACCTGTGCGAGGTTGCGCGGGGCGAAACCACGCCTCTGATCGATGCGGCCGACGCGACGAGGACGTTACGGGCGACACTTGCGGTGAGCGAGGCAGCGCGGACGGGCCGGCGTGTGGCCCTCACCTCCGGATAAGCCCATGGCAAAGCGACTCGACAACGACGATCCAGCCGCCGAGCAGGAAGCGGGGCCTAGCGGGCTGCTCGAGCGGACGCTTGGCGTGCTGGAGCTGTTGGCAGCCCATGCACACGGCCTGCAGCTCTACGAAATCGCCGACCGGCTCGGCATTCCGCGCAGCGCCACCCATCGCGTGCTGACGAGCCTGGTCGAGCAGGGCTATGTCCGGCAGGAGCGCCAGCTCGGGGCCTATCAGCTCACCGCCAAGATCGCCTCGCTCGCTTTCAGCTTCCTCGCCGGCAGCGGCATCACCGACTTCGCCCAGCCGATCCTCGACCGGCTGGCGCGCGATGCCGGAGAACTCGTCCGCCTTGCCTTGGTCGACGGACGAGAACTCGTCTGGGTGGCCAAATCGCAGGGCTCGCCATTCGGCCTGCGCTACGATCCGGATATGGGCCAGGTCGGCCGGCTTTCCTGTTCGGCCAGCGGCCATGCCTGGCTGTCCTGCCTGCCGGAGGAGGAGGCGCTCGCTCTCGTCGAGAAGCAGGGCTATGGCTCGCGCGAGGAGTTCGGTCCGCGCGCGCCGCAGACCAAGGCGGCGCTGCTGCGCTATATCCGGCAGGCGCGCCAGCGCGGCTTCAGCCTTGTCGTCCAGACCTATTCGGCCTGGATGAACGCCACGGCCGCCCCGATCCGCAGGCCGCAGACCGGCGAAGTCATCGGCGCCGTCGTCATCGCCGGCCTGCATAACCGGCTCTCCGAAGAGAAGATGCTGAGCCTCTCGCCGCTGCTCATCGAAGCAGCGCGCGAGTTGTCTCTCGCCATGATGGTGACGCCGACGCTCGCGCCACGGCGCGCCAGCGGCGAGTCGAATTTCTTCGACTCGCCCGCATGAACCACTGAGCCAAAGGACAGTCATGCGTATTCTCGTCACCGGCGGCGCGGGCTTCCTCGGCGCCTGGATCGTCAGGCGCCTGGCGGCGGGCGGCCACGCCGTCCGGATCTTCGATCTGACCGAGAAGCGCGGCCTCATCGCCGCGATTGCGGGCGAGGCGGCAGCGCAAGCCTGCGAATGGCGCATCGGCGACATCGTCAGCGCCGATGATGTGCGCGCCGCCGCCGAGGGCTGCGACGCAATCATCCATCTTGCCGGGGTACTGACCCTGGCTTGCAAGGCCGATCCGGTGCGCGGCGCGCAGATCAACCTGATCGGCACGCTCAACATCTTCGAGGCCGCGCGGGCGTGTGGCATCGACCGCCTGATCTATACCAGCACGGCCGGCGTCTATGGCCCGGCGGATGGCCACACGCCGGTTCCGGTGTCGCATTACGGCGCCTTCAAGCTTGCTTGCGAAGGCTGCGCGCGGGCGTATTGGGAGGATCATCGCCTCGCGAGCAGCGGCTTCCGGCCCTATGTCGTCTACGGGCCGGGGCGGGACAGCGGCCTCAGCGCCGGGCCGTCATTGGCCTGCCGCGCGGCGGCGCTCGGCGAGAGCTATGTGTTTCCGTATGAGGGGGCGGCCGGCCTGGTTTATGTCGAGGACGTCGCGGCCGCCTATGAGGCTGCGCTGCTGCGCAAGCCTGACGGCGCCCCTGTCTTCAACCTCGTCGGAACGCTCGCCACGCCGCAGGATGTGATCGACGAATTGCGCCGCTTGCGCCCTGACGCCGATATCCGGAGGGGAGGCGAGCTGATGCCCTCCGCCCCCGATATCGCCGAGGGGAGCGTGCGCGAAATCCTGCCGGGGCTGCCTTCGACCAGCCTGCGCGAGGGGATCGAACGCACCTTCGCCTATTACCGCGACGGGGGCCTGTGAGATGTTCAGGCTCGCCGCCCATACCTTCGGTTTCGTCTGGCGGGAGAGTGCGGAGGCTGCGTTCGAGCAGATCGCGCAAGCCGGCTTCTCGCAGATCCAGCTCATGGCCGCGCCGCCGCATTTCGACAGCTGGCGCGAGGATCACGAGCGGACGCGGCGTTTGCGGGGCATTCTCGATCGGAGCGGGATGACGCTTCTCGCGGCGGATCTCGCCAGCAGCGACATCAATCTCGCCAGCGCCTCGCCGGATGTCGTCGCCTTCGCCGTCGATGCCTATCGCCGCGCGATCACGCGCTGTGCCGAGCTCGGTGCGCCCTGGGTCTGCGTCGGCTCGGGCCGGGGGCATGCGCTGCTGGCCGATGCCAATACGCGGCTGATGGAGACGTTCCGCCCGGCCTTCCTGGCGATCGTCGAGGAGGCGCGCCGCCAGGGCATCGACGTCATCCTGGAGAACCATCCGCAGGGCCTGCTTGCGGATGCCGGCACGATCGACCGTTTCCTGCGCGAGGAAGGGCTGGACGATGTCCCGGTCATCTATGACGTCGCGAACGCGGTCGCGATCGGCGAAGATCCGGTCGAAGGCCTGCGCCTGCTCGGTTCGCGCCTCGGCATCGTCCATGTCTCCGACAGCCCGGGCGGCCAATGGCGTCATGATCCGATCGGCTCCGGCGATATCGATTTCGCCGCCATTGGCGCCCGCCTCGCTGAGCTTGGCTATACCGGGCCCGTGGCGCTGGAGATCCTCTCGGACCAGCCACTGAACGGCCTGATCGACGGGGCGCGGGCGCTGGCGGCTGCCGGCTGGGCCTTTTCGGACGCGCTGCCGCGCCCGACGCTGGCCGCATGAAAGGCTCCTGACATGGCCGCTTCGCTGCCCGAACGCATCTGCGACGTGCTGGTCATCGGCTCGGGGGCAGGCGGGCTCTCGACTGCGGTCACCGCCCGCAAGCACGGCCTCGATGTCATCGTCGTGGAGAAGGAAGCCTTCTTCGGCGGCACGACCGCTTTTTCCGGCGGCGTTCTCTGGATTCCCGGCAGCCCGCATGCGGCTCGCGCCGGCCGTGGCGACGACCGCGAGGCCGTGCGGACCTATCTGCGCAATGAGGTCGGCAATTTCGCGCGCCAGGATGTGATCGAGGCCTTTCTCGATCATGGCCCGGAGATGCTGGCGTTCTTCGAGCGCGAAACCCAGGTGAAATTCGTGCCGACGCTCTATCCCGATTATCACCCCAAGGTGGCGGGTGGGGTCGATGTCGGGCGCTCCGTCCTTGCCGCGCCCTATGATGCGACGGTGCTGGGCCCGGAGCTCGCTCGCCTGCGTCCGCCGCTGGCGACGATCACCTTCATCGGCATGATGTTCAATTCGTCGAATGCCGACCTCAAGCACTTCTTCAACGTGACGCGTTCACTGAGTTCGGCGGCCTATGTCGCGCGCCGGCTCGCTCTCCATCTCAAGGACCTCCTGCTCTATCGGCGTGGGGTCATGATCACGAGCGGCAATGCTTTGGCTGCCCGGCTGGCGAAATCCGCCTTCGATCTCGGCATCCCGATCCTGACCTCGACGCCCGCCAGGGAGCTCATCCGGGAAGGTGAACGCGTCACCGGAGCTATGCTGCAGTGCCCGGAAGGCGCCATGCGGATCACGGCCCGCCGTGGCGTGGTGCTGGCCTGCGGCGGCTTCCCGCATGATGCGGTGAGGACGAGGCAAGCCTATCCGCATGTCGCGCGCGGCGGAGAGCACGCCTCGCCCACCCCGGCCGGCAATACCGGCGACGGCATACGCCTCGCCGAAACCGCAGGCGGGCGCTTCGAGGCGCGCTATCCCAACGCCGCCGCCTGGATGCCGGTCTCTAAGGTGCCGCTCTCGGGCGGGCGCACGGGTGTGTTTCCGCATCTGCTCGACCGCTGCAAGGCCGGCATCATCGCGGTCGATCGGCACGGTCGGCGCTTCTGCAACGAGGCGGAATCCTATCACGATTTCGGCGCCGCCATGATCAAGGCCTGCGAGACCGAACCGGAGACGGCTGCCTGGCTGATCTGCGACCACCGGACGATCCGCCGCTACGGGTTGGGCTATGTGAAGCCGGCGCCGGTGCCGCTGATCGGCTATCTGCGCA
Organism: Allobosea sp. BE125; assembly: GCF_031456075.1. Classification (NCBI taxonomy): domain Bacteria; kingdom Pseudomonadati; phylum Pseudomonadota; class Alphaproteobacteria; order Hyphomicrobiales; family Alloboseaceae; genus Allobosea; species Allobosea sp. BE125. The sequence goes on along the minus strand of NZ_JAVDTY010000008.1, from coordinate 115,367 downwards.
GCGGCTATCTTCTGAGCGGCAAGACGCTCGCCGAACTGGCCCGGCAGGCCGGCATCGATCCAGGCGGCCTCGAGCGCAGCGTCGCCGCCTTCAATCCGGGGGCCGAGAAGGGGGAGGATCCTGAGTTCGGCAAGGGCTCGACCTCGTTCAATCGCTATCTCGCCGACCCCAGCCACAAGCCCAACCCCTGCGTCGCGCCTGTCCAGCAGGGACCGTTCTATGCGGTGAAGCTGGTGATGGGCGATCTCGGAACCTTCGACGGCCTCGATACGGATGTCAGCGGCCAGGTGCTGCGTGGGGATGGCAGACCGGTCGAAGGGCTGTTCGCCGTCGGCAATGACCGCGCCAGCATGATGGGCGGGAACTATCCCGGCGCTGGCATCACGCTCGGGCCGATCATGACCTTCGGCTATATCCTCGGGCGGCATCTTGCCGGTGTCGATCGGGAACCGCCGCGATGAGCGCCGGCGTGGATGGATGGCTCGGCCTCGGCGGCGTGCTCTGTGTCGTCACCGGTGCTTCGGGCGGCATAGGCCGCGCCATCGCCGTCAGCCTGGCAGGGCAGGGCGCGCGGCTTGTCCTGCTCGATCGCGATGAAGCAGGCCTCGCGGATGCGGCAACCGCTGTTTCGGAGATGGCGAAGGGAGAAGTCTTATCCCTGCCTTGCGATATCACGGATCCCGTTGCCGTCGAGCAAGCCGCGGCTCAAAGCTTCGAGCGGCACGGCGCTTGTGCGGTGCTCGTCAACAATGCAGGCCTGCTTCGGCCCGGTGCGCTCGCCAGCATTCCGCTGGCGGAATGGAATGCCTTGCTGGCCGTCAACCTGACCGGCTACCTGCTCTGTGCCCAGGCCTTCGGACGACAGATGCGGGTGGCGGGCCGTGGCGCGATCGTCCATGTCGCTTCGATCGCCGGCTCGCATCCGCAGGACCGCAGCGGCGCCTACAGCGTCAGCAAGGCAGGCGTCGTGATGCTGTCGCGTCAGCTGGCCACCGAATGGGCGGGAGAGGGTGTCCGCAGCAACGTCGTCAGCCCCGGCATGGTCGAGACCCCGATGAGCCGGGATTTCTATGTGGCGCCGGGCGTGCGCGAGCGCCGCAGCGCTGTGGTGCCGGCGGGCCGGATCGGGATGCCGCAGGACATCGCCGATGCCGCGCTGTTCCTGGCCTGCCCGCGGGCGAGCTACATCACGGGCCAGGAGATCATCGTCGACGGCGGCTATAGCCGCATGTTGATGAACCTGATCCCGCGCCCCGGCTACGACTGAACGCGGAGGGCGCAATGGCGGGAACTCCAGTGGCGGTGGTAACCGGCGGGGCCGACGGCATCGGTTTCGCTGTCGCCGAACGGTTTGCGCAAGCGGGCTGCACCGTCGTCATTGCGGATCTGGATGGAAGCAAAGCTGCTGCGAAGGCGGCCGCTATCGGGCCTGGCCATCAGGGGCTTGGCCATCACGGGCTCGCCATGGATGTCGCCGATGAGAGCTCCGTGACCTCCGGCATCGCCGCCATCCTGGCGCGTCACGGGCGCATCGACATGCTGGTCAATAATGCCGGGATCGCCGACACGCATAAGCCGACGGTGGATCAGGATCATCTTGCCTTCGAGCGGATCGTGCGCGTGAACCTGCAGGGTGTCTTTGCGGTTTCGCGCGAGGTCGGGCGCGGCATGCTGGCTCAAGGCAGCGGCGCGATTGTCAATCTCTCCTCGATCGCCGGTCTGTCGGGCCTGCCGCGTCGCAATGCCTATGGCGCCGCCAAGGCCGGTGTCGCTGCGATGACGCGGTCGATGGCGGTGGAATGGGCCGGCCGCGGCATCCGCGTCAACGCGGTCGCGCCGGGCTATGTCAGGACAGCGCTGGTGGCAGAGCTGATCGCGAGCGGCCGCGTCGACCAGGCGAGACTCCAACGGCGTACGCCGATGGGTCGGTTGGCGGAGCCGGCCGAGATCGCCGAGGCTGTCTGGTTCCTCTGTTCGCCGGCCGCCTCCTACATCACCGGGGTGGTCCTCTCCGTCGATGGCGGCTGGATGGCCTTCGGCGATTCCGGCGATGCCTAGACGCCGATGCAGGACTAGCCAGGGCCTACCTGCCGAGATCCTCAAATACGCGCTGTCCGTACCACCCCAGATAAATCTTGCCTTGCCGAGCGGTTCTTCCGATGTCCTCTCCGGACCTCCGAACTGTCGGCCTCCCAGCGGCTCGGTGCGTGGGACCGCAGCTAGCCCAGCGAGTGGCCGTTCTCGCGCGGATTTCGCGTGAGAGTGCACTCAGGCCTGCTAAGCAGAAGAATTAGCAGTGTCGATCTCTTCAATTAGATATTCTTATATTGCCTTTGCGCCTTCCAGCGCCGTGATTTGATGACTCGAACGGGGCTTGGCTCGACCGGCACCCGAGGATCGTCACGGCAAGCAGGTTTCCCATGTCCAAAGACGTCGCGGCCATCAAAGCCGAATTGTGCCGGATGATCGACGGAAGGCGCGACGAGATCATCGCCTTGCTCCAGCGGTTCCTTCAGATCAAAAGCGTCAACCCGCCAGGCGATATGCGCGAGACGGCCGATTTCGTCCGCAGCATCCTCGACCAGTTCGGCAGCCCGCACAGGACCGTCGCTCTCAGGGACGACATGCCCAACATCATCGGCCGCTGGGATGCGCCCAGACCGGGCCGTCATCTCGTCCTGAACGGGCATATGGACGTTTTCCCCGTCACCAATGAACGCTTGTGGGACGCGGATATCGTCGACGGTACGATCATGGGCCGAGGCGCCTCCGACATGAAGACCGGGACGCTCGCCTCGATCCTGACCTATTGCTATCTCTATCCCTATAGCGAGCATCTCAGCGGCGCCTTGACCCTGACGGTCGTCTCCGACGAGCAGTCCGGCGGACGATACGGCACGAAATATCTGTTCGATGAATTCGCCGATGAAATCGCCGGAGATTGCTGCCTCAATGGCGAGCCCAGCGGGCTGGCCAATCTGCGCTTCACGGAGAAGGGAACCCTGCGCTTCCAGCTTTCCGCCAGGAGCGCGGGAGGGCATGGCGGCTATCCGCACCGCGCGCCCAATCCAATCGAGGCGGTCTGCAAGCTCGTCGCTGCGATCTATGAGCGCTACCATCTCAAGCTCGCAACCTTGCCTCCCGAGATCGATGCGGTCCTGACATCGCCTGAAACGATCGCTGCGGCGGACGCCAATCTCGGCAAGGGCGCAGGCGATATCGCGCGCCGCATCACCGTCAATGTCGGCATCATCGAGGGCGGACAGAAGGCGACGCAGATTCCCACCGGATGCAGCACGCATCTCGACATCCGCGTACCGATCGGCTCCGACCGCGACGTCATCCGGCGCGATCTCGAAACGCTGGCTTTGGAGCATGGCTGCGAGATGGTCGTGAACGAGGACCACAGCTACCCCGCGAGCATGACCGATCCGTTCGGCGAGATGGCGACCATCCTGCGCAACAACATCAAGTCCCTGCTCGGGCATGACGCGCCGCCGGTCTCGAGCCTCGGGGGCACCGACACGCGCTATTGGCGCTGGCGCAAAATCCCCGCGATCATCTGCGGCCCTTCGCCGATCAGCATGGGACGCGATGACGAGCACGTCACCATCGACGAGGCCATCGCCGTGCTCAAACTGCAGGTGATGTGCGCCCTGGACTATCTCGGCAATGCGGGCGCCGCGTCTTCCCAAAACAGCAGCTCGGACCAGCGCCCGGCATAACGCGCCGATTGACGCGGCACGCCGCATAGGCATCCGCGCCGAGCAAAAAAGCCGAGGGAACAACCCAATGAAGCCGACGACGCGCAGATTCGAGCCAAGCCAGGCGCTGCAGCAGCAGGCGCGGCTCTGTTGCCGAAAGGGAGGATGACGCATGCCGCCTTCCAACACGGATCTCGCCGGGGTCAGCGCGATCTCCGCTCCACAATCCGCCTTGCCGGCCGATGCCTACAAGATCGCCCACTACACGATCGTGCCCCGGCGCCATTATGGCCGGATCCTCGCCACCGTCCTGATCCTCGCAGTCCTGGCGGCGCTGATCCGGGCCTTTGCCGTCGGCGATATCGAGTGGCGCTATGTCGGCCTGTTTCTCACGGCGCCGGCCATCATGACCGGGCTTGCCAACACCATCCTGCTCGCAATCTGCGCGATGCTGCTGGGTGTCGTTCTCGGCGTGCTCTTCGCCGTGATGCGCCTCTCGAAGAACCCCGTTCTGAGCACCGTGGCGAAGCTCTATGTCTGGCTGTTTCGTGGCGCGCCGGCGCTGCTGCAACTGCTGATCTGGTTCAACCTGGCCCTGATCTTCCCCCGGATCGCTTTCCCCGGGCTCTTCGACCTGCGCACGGTCGATGTGATGACGCCGTTCGTCGCCGGATTGCTCGGCCTGGGCATCCAGCAGGGCGCCTACACATCCGAGGTCGTCCGAGCGGGCCTCCTCTCCGTCGATCGCGGCCAGTACGAAGCAGCCCAGGCGATCGGCATGACCCGCCTGCGGATGCTGCGGCGGATCGTGATGCCGCAAGCGATGCGCGTCATCGTTCCGCCCGTCGGCAACGAGTTCATCGGAATGGTGAAGCTGACATCGCTGGCGAGCGTGATCCAGTACTCTGAAATGCTCCATGCCGCGCAGACGATCTACTACGCGAATTCCCGCGTGCTCGAACTCCTGATCGTCGCGAGCATCTGGTACCTCGTCATCGTCTCGGTGCTGAGTTTCGGCCAGAGCTTCGTCGAGCGCTATTTCGGGCGCGGCGTTGCCGCCGTCCGCCACAGCTTGTGACGGGAGGCGCGAGATGAACTCCCCCTCAACCAGTCCCATCGTCCGAGCCATCGACGTCTGCAAGCGCTTCGGCAATTTCGACGCTCTCAAACAGGTCAATCTGGAGGTCGATGCCGGCGAAGTCGTCTGCATCATCGGCCCGTCCGGTTCGGGCAAGAGCACGCTTCTGCGCTGCATCAACCAGCTCGAACAGATCGATGGCGGCGCCATCTGGGTCAACGCCGAGTTGATCGGCTATCGCCGCGAAGGCACCAAACTCTATCATCTGACGGACGCCGAGATCGCCCGGCAGCGGCAATGCGTGGGCATGGTCTTCCAGCGCTTCAACCTGTTCCCTCACTTCACGGCGCTGGCAAACGTCACGGAAGGTCCGGTGCAGGTTCTGGGCGAGCCGTTGAAGCAGGCCCAGGCGCGTGGCCGGGCGCTGCTTGCCCAGGTTGGCCTGGCCGACAAGGAAAACGCCTATCCATCCGAATTGTCGGGCGGGCAGCAGCAGCGTGTGGCGATCGCGCGCGGTCTCGCCATGCGGCCGGAGATCATGCTGTTCGACGAGCCGACCTCGGCTCTCGATCCGGAGCTCGTCGGCGACGTCCTGTCCGTGATGAAGGACCTCGCCACCAGCGGCATGACCATGGTCGTGGTGACGCACGAACTCGGTTTCGCCCGCGAGGTCGCCGACCGCATCGTCTTCATGGATCAGGGCGAGATCATCGAGGCCGGCCTCGCCCGGGACCTGCTGTCCTCGCCCCGCCAGAAGCGCACCCAGGATTTCATCTCGGCGGTGCGCGCCTGAGCTGCCTCGAGATCATCAACGACAACAAAGGAGTGGGACAATGAAATTCGCCGTCATCGCCGCGGGAGCCCTGCTGGTGCTCAGCGCCGCCGCTCATGCCCAGGCTTTGCCCGAGAAGTATAAAAGCGCGGGGAAGATCGTCATCGGCACGACACCGAACTACCCGCCCGTGACGTTCAAGGATCCGGCGACCAACCAGCTCACCGGCTACGACATCGAGATCGGCAATGCGATCGGCGATAAGCTGGGGATCAAGATCGAATGGCAGGACACCAGCTTCGAGCAGATGATCAGCGGGGTCACCACCGACCGGATCGATCTCATCCTCGGCGGGATGAACGATCTCCCCGCCCGCCGCGAGACGGTCGATTTCATCGACTATATGAAGTCCGGCGTTCAGTTCTTCGTCCAGCACAAGCGCTCGGCCGAATTCAAGGAGGCCGCCGATCTCTGTGGCAAGACCGTGGGGGCGAGCCGCCGCACGAACTTTCCCAAGGACATCGATGCCTGGAGCCAGGAATGGTGCGTCAAGGCCGGCAAGCCTGCGATCAAGGTGCTGGGCACGGAAGGTTCAGCCGATGCGCGGGCGCAGCTCCGACAGGGCCGCATCGATGCCGGCGCCCAGGGCAATGAGAGCCTGCCCTATCTGATGAAGCTCGACCCCGATACCTACAAGCTCCTCGGAGCTCCCTTCGCCATCACCTTCCAAGGCATCGGGGTGGCCAAAAAGAACGCCGCCTTGCGCGATGCCGTCGCAGGCGCGCTCAAGGCGATGCTGACTGATGGGACCTACAACAAGATCGTCGCCAAATATGAGGTGCAGCCAAGCGCGATCACCGAGGTTTCCATCAACGAAGTGCCGTTGAAGTAATTGGCTACAGGCCTGCGGGATTGCTGCCCCGCAGACTGCCTTCGCTGCGCGTCAACCGCGCGGCTGCTCGAAGACGTGGAACTGATCACCCATCCACGGGGCGATGGCATGCAGGCTGGGCGCAATCTTGTCCCGAAGCAGGACGTGAAGGACATGGGCGACCTCTTGCGGAATCGCACCGAGTTCGGACTTCCGGGAATAAAGGTCGATCCGCCGACGTATCTTGATGCCCGGCAGCGGCAAAAGCCGCACCCCGGTCATGCGTTCCTTGGTCTGCAGCGCCATCAGCGGCGTGGTGATCGACCAGCCGAGACCCGCCGACACCATGGTTGCGATGGTGTCGGCCGTGTCGCTCTCGAACTCGCGGGGAAACTCCAGCCGCAACTGCCGGATCACCTGTTCGACCTGGCGGCCGGCGCTGGTGCGATGGGTATGGCGAATGAAATTGCGGCCTTTGAGATCGGCCAAAGACCGGACCTCGATGTCCCATTCGGCGGGCAGCGCCAGGGCGTAGGGCTCGATCAGCAGCGGAATCGTGATGGCCGCATCGACTTCCCTGAGAAGATCGACGCCGATGAGGATGTCGATTTCACGGGCCTGGAACTGTTCCTCGCTGATGCCCCGCATGTTCGCAAACAGCGAGCACCGTTTGACGCTCTTGCCCAGTTCCCGGACGAAATCGGGCCCGAGCGTCGTGGTCAGCGAGGCGACCATCGAGATCCGCAAGGTCGGGATCACATGATGGGCAGACGATTTGACCGCCGTCTCAAGCTCGCGGGCCTGCTCCAGCAGGTCATGCGCCTTTTCCATGAGCAACCGGCCAGCCGTCGTCGCCTGCACGGGCCGGATGTCGCGGTCGAGCAGGGTGACACCCATGGCTTTTTCGAGATTGGCCACGACCTGCGACACCGCCGATTGCGTCAATCCGACCCGCCGCGCGCCCTTGGTCAGGCTCCCCGTGGCGACGACCGTTCGAAAGATCTCCAATTGCCAAAGATCAAATCCCAGCTTCTGCGACGTCGTCATGTGCCTCGATCTGAGCGGTTTGGCAGGCATCCGATGATAGAGGCTTCCCGCCCAGGCTCACAGCGGGAGTTTGTTGCCCCTGCCAGCCGTGCTCGCCGCCCAGACCGTGGCGGGGCGAACGGTGTCCGGCCGCGACCTGATCTCGGTTGTCATGTTCGGCTACGAATTCGCCCGGCGGGCGCTGCATGCCTGCGGGGCTGAAGTTGTTTACAAACGTTCGCCGCGACCGGGGCGTAGAGGCCGGATCACCGGCCGGCTCAAGCGAGTGCCTCGCTCGCCGGAGGTTGGCGCAACCAAATGGATTGTGGCCTATAAATCTAGATCAGCCGCAGCTGCTTCAAACTCGCATGGCCGTTTTTGCCGACGATGACGTGGTCATGCACGGCGATGCCGAGCGGAGCTGCGATGTCGACGATCGCCTTGGTTATCTGGATGTCCGCCTGCGACGGCGCCGGGTCGCCAGAGGGGTGGTTGTGTACGAGGATCAGCGCCGTTGCCGAGAGCTCCAGCGCCCGGCGCATGACCTCGCGTGGATAGACCGGCGTGTGGTCGACCGTGCCGGTCTGCTGAACTTCGTCGGCGATCAGCGCGTTCTTCTTGTCGAGAAAGAGGATGCGGAGCTGCTCGCGCTCGGAGAAGGCCATCGCCATGCGGCAATAATCGAGCACGGCCGGCCAGGACGAAAGCACGGTGCGGTTGGCGACTGCGCCCTTGGCCATGCGCGTCAGCGCGGCCTCGACGATCTTGAGGTCGAGCGCGACGCCCGCGCCGACACCCTTGACCTCGGTGAGCCGCGCGGATGGTGCGGCGAGCACCTCGGCAAAGGAGCCGAAGCGCTGGATCAATTCCTTGGCGAGCGGCTTGACGTCGCGCTGCGGGATCGAGCGGAAGAGCAGCAGTTCGAGCAGTTCGTAATCGGGCAGGGCGGCCGCGCCCGCATCCTGGAAGCGGGTGCGCAGGCGCTCGCGATGGCCGTGATAATGCGGGGCAACGTCGGGAAGGGCGCCTGACTGGGCGGTGCGGTTTGGAACCTTGCCGCCGCCTGCCGTCATCGCAGGGCGAGCGGATTGTCGCGTCCGGTCGGCGACAGGGTGAAGATCTCGCAGCCGGTTTCGGTGACGCCGATGGTATGTTCGAACTGGGCCGAGAGCGAGCGGTCTCGCGTCACGGCGGTCCAGCCGTCGGAGAGGACTTTGACGCCTGATTTGCCGAGATTGATCATCGGCTCGATGGTGAAGATCATGCCGGTCTTGAGCTGCGGGCCCTCGCCGGGCGAGCCGTAATGCAGGATATTGGGCGCGTCGTGGAAGACCTGGCCGACGCCGTGGCCGCAGAAATCCCGGACCACCGAGCAGCGCTCGCCTTCGGCATAGCGCTGGATCGCGAAGCCGATATCGCCTGTGGTCGCGCCGGCGCGGACGGCCTTGATGCCGCGCAGCAGGCTCTCATAGGTGATCTCGATCAGGCGCTCGGCCTTGCGCGAGATTTCGCCGACGCCGTACATCCGGCTGGAATCGCCATGCCAGCCATCAACGATCAGGGTGTAGTCGATATTGAGGACGTCGCCCTCGCGCAGCGGCTTGTCGTCGGGGATGCCGTGGCAGACGACGTGGTTGATTGAGGTGCAGATCGACTTGGTGTAGCCGCGATAGAACAAGGTCGCCGGATAGGCGCCGTTGTCCATGGCGAATTGGAAGGCGAGGTCGTCAAGGCGCTGCGTGGTGACGCCCGGCTTGACGTAATCGCCGAGCGTGTCGAGGCCCGCGGCGGTCAATCGGCCGGCCTTGTGCATGGCCGCGAAGGCCTCGGCGCCGTGCAGCTTGATCACCGGATCGCGCATGCGCGACCGTCCCAGGGTTTCGTCGAATGTCATCGTGACGTCATGGCTCCTTGCCGACCATATCTATTGGGTTTGGCGTATGGTGCAAGACGGTTGCGGTGCGGGCCGGGTCGCTTGACGCGCATTCGGATTGGGTCTGCAACCGGTACCAGGCAAGCGATCGCAGCGCCGAAAAGGGTTGGAACGGGCATGCAGGGATTGTTGGAACTGGCGGGGCAGATCGGGGCGCGGCTCAAGGCGCGCGGCGAGACCGTGGCCGTGGCGGAATCCTCGGCTGGCGGCCTGATCGCGGCCTCGCTCCTGGCCCAGCCCGGCGCATCCGCCTTCTTCGTCAGCGGCGCCGTCGTCTACACCAGACAGGCGCGCGAGGGCCTGATGGGCATCTCGCTTGCGGAGATGGAGGGCATCCGCTCGGCCAGCGAGCCTTATGCCTTGCTGCTGGCGCGGCGGTTGCGCGTGCGCTTCGGCGCAACCTGGGGACTGGCGGAAACCGGGGCCTCCGGGCCTTCGGGCAACAGCTATGGCGATGCGCCGGGCCATAGTTGCCTGGCGATCTCCGGGCCTGTCGAACTGGTCAGGACGATCGAGACCGGCTCCGGTGATCGCATCGGCAATATGCGCGTCTTTGCGGCGTCGGCCCTGGGGCTTCTGCACGACAACCTGTGAGCGGGTTCAGCGCGGACGCGCCAGGAAGTCCGTCAGGACTTGCTGCGCCGCGGGATCGGCCGTGGCTTTCCATTGCGCTACGGATTGCGCGGCCGCGGCCCGAAGTGCGTCCATCACCTCCTTGGGCGGCGCCTCGTCGATCGTGACGCCATTGTCGCGCATGCGCTTGTAGTTGATCGCGACGCGGCCGCTCATCGCCTGCCATTGATGCTCGCTCGTCTCGGCTGCGGCAGCTTCGACCGCGGCTTGCGTCGCGGTGTCGAGCTTCTGCCAGGCTTCGAGCGAGACCGAGGCGAAGCTCAGGGGCACGGCGTAGAGGATCTCCGAAAAGTTGAGGGTGTATTTCCACAATTGCCGGCCAGCCCCGCCATCGCCGGAGGAGAGCACGGCGTTGATCTCGCCGGAGTCCAGCTTGGGGTTGAGATCGGAGAAGGAGACGATACCGGCGCTGGCCGCGACCTGCGCCAGCACCTCGGTCCCGGTCTTGTCATAGGTCCTGATTTTCAGCGCCTTCAGCGCCGCAAGATCCTTCAGCGGCGCCGCCGACCAGATGCCCGAGGGCGGCCAGGGCGAGATGTAGAGCAGCTTCTGCCCGCGCGCCGCGAAGAGGCTTTCGTATAGTGGCCTGGCGGCGTCATAGAGCGCCTTGGCATCCGCCGTCGAAGCGGTGACGAAGGGCAGGGAAGAGAGCAGGAAGAGCGGAGCTTCGTCGCCCAGCGCGCCGCCAAAGCTGTTGGCCATGGCGAAGCGCCCGTCCGAGACCGCCTTCAACTGCTCGCGCGTACGCAGTCCCGATTTCGCGTCGGGAATGGGGTTGATCGTGAGCTTTCCGGCCGCCTTTGCCTTCACCGCCTCGGCAAAGAAGCTGTCCGCCTCGCCGGGCAGCGACGAGGCCGGATATTCGTTGATGACGTCCCAGCGCGCCTCTTGCGACAAAGCGGGTTGCGCCAAGCTGGTGCAGACCAGGCCTAGAGCCAAGGCAAGCGTTGGCAAGGCACGCTTTGGCAAGGCAAGCGTCGGGAGGAATCTCATCGACAGGCTCCGTGATTGAAGCGCCGGGTGTGGAGTGGCAGGGCGAGATGCCAGACCGACCGGCGGAAGGTGGGTGGAAGCAAAAGCTGTTCCGGCTGGCGCACCAGCGACATGGGGTGTATCACGCCGCCCCATGGCCATCACCGATCAGACACAAGCCGAGGCGAAGCCTTTCGGCGCCTTCGCCCCCCGCGGCGTTCTCTCGCGCATCATCAGCTGGACGCGAGCTGCTCCCGACAGCTTCCTCGGCCGCAAGATCGCCTATGCGCTGCGCCGCCTGGGATTGCGCTCGCTCGCCGGCGCTCCGGTCGACATCGAATCGCTCGGCGCGAAGATGCGGCTCTATCCGGACGGCAATGTCTGCGAGAAGCGCGTGCTGTTCACGCCGCAATATTTCGACCAGCGCGAGCGCGATCTGCTCGCAGGCCGTATTCGCGAGGGTTTCCGCTTCATCGATATCGGCGCGAATATCGGGGCTTACTCCCTGTTCGTCGCGGCGAAGGCGGGGCCGGGCGCCCGGATTCTCGCGGTCGAGCCGCAGCCCGATGTGTTCGCTCGGCTCGCCTTCAACATCGCGCAGAACCCGTTCGGCACGGTCAAGGCGATCGCCTGCGCACTCGCCGACAAGCCAGGCGAGCTGACGCTGTTCCTCGACCCGGCCAATAAGGGCGAGTCGAGCGTGCGCATCCTGCGCTCCAGCACGGGCGCCACCGTCAAGGTGCCGGCGACGACGCTGCTCGCTCTGCTCCAGAGCGAGGGCTATGAGCGGCTCGACGCGGTCAAGCTCGATGTCGAGGGTGCGGAAGATCTGATCCTCGAACCCTTCCTGCGCGACGCGCCGGAAGCGCTCTGGCCCAGCTTCATCATCATCGAGGATTCGCGCGAGCGCTGGCAGATGGACCTGGTCGGACTGTTGACGCAGCGCGGCTATCGCATGCTGGCGCAGACGCGGCTGAACCTCGTCTTCGAGCGCGACACCGCTTGAGGTCGCCCTGCCGCGCATGAGGGGCGCGCGGGCGACGGCTTGAGCCCGCTTGCCGGAGGCCCTAGCTGTAAGGGAGAACGGCCGTCCGCGCTTTGCCGGCCGCCCAGCCAGAGGCACCGGCCATGACGTCGAGCAGCGAAACCACGCCCGTAACGGCGGCGATCCTGGTGATCGGCGATGAGATCCTCAGCGGCCGGACCAAGGACAAGAATATCGGCTATATCGCCGAATATCTCACCAATATCGGCATCGATCTGCGCGAGGTGCGCGTGGTGCCCGATATCCAGGACGAGATCGTCCAGGCGCTGAATGCGCTGCGCGCCCGCTTCTCCTATGTCTTCACCACCGGCGGCATCGGCCCGACGCATGACGACATCACCGCCGATTCGGTAGCAGCGGCCTTCGGTGTCTCGATCGACCATGATCCGCGCGCCATCGCGATGCTGTCCGAGCGCTTTCCACCCGACCAGCTCAACGAGGCAAGGCTGCGCATGGCCCGCATTCCGGCCGGCGCGGATTTGATCGCCAACTCGGTCTCCAAGGCGCCGGGTTTCAACATCGGCAATGTCTATGTCATGGCCGGCGTGCCCTCGATCATGCAGGCCATGCTCGATGTCGTCGCGCCGACGCTGAGGACCGGGATCAGGATGCTGTCCGACACGGTGCGCGCCGGCTTGCGCGAGGGCGATATCGGCACGGCGCTGGCGGAGGTGGCGAAGGCGCATCCCGAGGTCTCGATCGGCTCCTACCCGTTCTTCTCGGAAGCGGGGCCCGACACCAACATCGTCGTGCGCTCGCGCGACCCCGAAAAGCTCGCGGTCGCGATGGCGGCCGTCCAGGCGATGATCGACAGTGAACGCGCAAGGTTGGCCGTCTAGGGCCTGCCGTCCAGTCTCAGAACCACGCCCTTCATCCCGGTTCTGCGCTGCGGGGCCTGTCCTTGGGCCGGCCGAAGGCCGGAGCCGAGGGCGGCTTGTCCAGGTGACGTAGAGGTTCCGAGCATAATCAACAGGTTCCCGGCGGGGAGAAGATTTATCTACAGGTTGTATTAACTAGAAAGTGACAATCTTAAGTTGTATAACTCTCGGCTCCTTTCCTGGTGGCTGTCGCCGGCATCCCGCCGCCGAAACCTGTCATGCGAGCGTGTCCGGGGGACAGCTTAAGGGGGGATCCATGTCGCGCCTTTCCAGCCTGTTTTCGAACCGCCGTGTCGCGGGCCAACTGGACGCCATCAACCGCTCGCAAGCGGTGATCGAGTTCGACCTCACCGGCAAGGTTTTGAACGCCAACGAGAATTTCCTGGCGACGCTGGGTTACACGCTGGCCGAGATCAAGGGTCAGCACCACAGCATGTTCGTCTCGCCCGCTGAGCGCGAGACGCCGGCCTACAAGCAGTTCTGGCTCGATCTCGGCCGCGGCGAGTTCTCGCGCGGGCAATATCTGCGCATCGGCAAGGGCGGCAAGGAGGTCTGGATCCAGGCGAGCTACAACCCGATCCTCGGCGCCGGGGGCAAGCCGGTCGGCGTGATCAAGTTCGCCACCGACATCACCCAGGAGAAGAACCGTCTCGCCGATCTGGAAGGCCAGCAGCAGGCGATCAACAAGGCCCAGGCCGTGATCGAGTTCGATCTCACGGGCAAGGTGCTGCATGCCAATGAGAACTTCCTGGCGGTGCTCGGCTACTCCCTCTCCGAAGTGGTCGGCCGGCATCATTCCATGTTCGTCGATCCCGCCGAGCGCGAAACGTCGGCCTATCGCCAGTTTTGGGAGCGCCTCGGGCGGGGCGAATACGACGCAGCGCAATACCGCCGCGTCGGCAAGGCCGGCAATCAGATCTGGATCCAGGCGAGCTACAACCCGATCATGGATGCCAAGGGCCAGCCCTATAAGGTGGTGAAATTCGCCACCGACATCACGGCGAGCTTCAAGGGCCAGCAGCTCGAGGCGGCGGTGCGCGAAACCGGCGAGGTGATCGCCCGCGCCAAGGACAAGGATCTGACGGGCCGCGTCTCGCTCGAGGGCAAGAGCGGTGAGATCGCCCAGCTCTGCATCGGGGTGAACGATCTGATCGACACGATGGCGGCGGTGGTCTCCTCCGTCCGCGAGATTTCCGGCCGGATCGACGCGGCGTCGACCAGCATCTCCTCGGACAGCGCCCAGCTCGCGGAGCGGACCGAGGCCAACGCCTCCAGCCTGCAGGAAACGGCGGCGACGACCGAGGAACTCGCGGCCTCGGTCAAGCACAGCGCCGGTAATTCGCGCGCCGCGGTGGCGCTCGGCGAGGAGGCGACCCAGGTTGCGGTGCGCGGCGGGGCGATCGTCACTGAGGCCGTCGGTGCGATGGAGCGGATCGAGAAGGCCTCGTCCAGCATTTCCGAGATCATCGCGATGATCGACGAGATCGCCTTCCAGACCAATCTGCTCGCGCTCAATGCAGCGGTCGAGGCGGCCCGCGCCGGCGATGCCGGCCGGGGCTTCGCCGTGGTCGCTTCCGAAGTGCGCGCGCTCGCCAAGCGCTGCAGCGAATCCGCCAATGGCGTCAAATCGCTGATCGCGAATTCGACGCAGCAGATTCAAACCGGCGTGCAGCTCGTCAAGGATGCCGGCACGACCCTGCGCGAGATCGTCTCGGCCGCCTCGAAAGTCTCGACCACCGTCAGCGAGATCTCGCAGGCCAGCATCGAGCAGGCCAACGGCATCGACGAGATGGCGCGCACCGTCGCGCATATGGACGAGATGACCCAGCAGAACGCGCTCCTGGCCGACCAGAGCGCCAAGGTCGCGCGCGATCTCCAGCAGGACACCTCGGCGCTCAGCGCGATGGTCGCGGCCTTCACGCTCGACGCTGGCGCGGGTTTCGCGGCACGGGTCTCAGGCGAGATCAGGCAGGCCGTGCCGCAGCTCCAGCGCCGTGCGCCGGCGCCTGCTCTTGCCCGCATCTCCTCTTATGTCTCCATGCCCGCTCCACGCGCACGGCCTCGCCTGGCGGTAGCCGGGGGCAGCGCCGAGGGTTGGTCGGAGTTTTAAAGACGATCCGCTGCCCGCCTTCTGGGGATGGCGGGCAGCGGCCTCTTGTCAGCGCGGCGGGGATAGGGTTTGCGATGAGAATGGCGCCAGATGCGCCACATGAAGCCCGGAGCCCGCGCCATGGCCGAACCGACCTCCAACAAGGCCTTTCCCGTATCCTGGGACCAGTTCCACCGCGATGCGCGCGCGCTCGCCTGGCGATTGGCCGAAAAGGGGCCCTTCGAAGCCATCGTCTGCATCACGCGCGGCGGGCTCGTGCCGGCCGCGATCATCTGCCGGGAGCTCGGCTTGCGCCTGATCGAGACGGTCTGCGTCGCGAGCTATCACGACTACAAGAACCAGTCCGAGCTCAAGGTGCTGAAGGACGTCGCGCCCTCGATCAAGGCGATCGGCGACGGCCAGGGCAAGGGGGTGCTCGTCGTCGACGATTTGACCGATACCGGCAAGACCGCCCGCGTCGTGCGCGAGATGCTGCCCAACGCCCATTTCGCCACGGTCTACGCCAAGCCCGCTGGCGTGCCGACGGTCGATACCTTCATCACCGAGGTCAGCCAGGACACCTGGATCTATTTCCCCTGGGATATGGGGCTCGCTTATGTCGAGCCGATCGCCAAGGACCATAAGGGCTGAAGCGTCAGGCGGGGGGTGAGGCTTCAGGCAGTGCCGCGTGAACGCAGCGCCACGGTCATGCCGGTGATGACCAGCAACATGCCGATGATCTCCGCCCTCGAGGGCCATTCGCCGAGCAGAACCGCCCCAGTGAGCGCCGTGATCGCCGGGTTCAACGGCAGGAACAGGGTCGCGCGCGCCGCTCCCAGCAGCGCCACCGTCCGCGTGTAGAGAAACAGCGCCCCGACGCCGACCAGTGCGCCCTGGTAGAAGGCCTGCAGGGCGAGCGCTCCCCAGGCGACCTCGCCGAGCCGGATCGGCAGCGCCAGGGCGACGACGGGCAGGAACAGCAGCGAGAGCAGGCAGGTCGCGATGGTGACGTCGATCGCATCCGCGCCCCAGCGTTTCGCCAGCAGCCCGAACAATGTCCACATCATTGCGGTGAGCACGAAGAGCAGGTCGCCGATCCAGGCGCTGTCATGGGCGGGGGCATGTCCAAGGGGCTGCGAGGAAAGCGCCTGCCAAGAAAGCGCCTGCCAGGAGAAAGCGCCGACACCCGCCAGCACCAGCGCGAGCCCCGCTAGCCTCATCCGGCCCGGCCGTTCGCCCGCCAGGATATAGGCGAGGATGGCGGTGAAGACCGGGATCAATCCCGGTGTGATGGTTGCGGAATGCAGCGCAGGCGCGAAGGAGGCGCCGGCGATGAGCACCAGCGAATAGGGCGCACCGGCGAGTGCTGTGAGCACCAGGGCGCGGCGCCAGCCGATCCGCCCGATCGGAAACGGCCGCATCCGCCGCAGCGCGAAAGGCAGCAGCAGGAGCGCGGCGGTCGCAAAGCGCAGGATCGTGACATCGGCCGCAGTCAGCCCGTCGGCGACCGATTGGCGCGAGACCACGGCCTGGATGCCCCAGATCAGGCTGGTCGTCAGGCCGCAGGCGATGCCGAGCCAGGGCGTCCGGCCGGCAGGCGCGGCGAGGCGCGTGGCAGCGGCGAGTTGAGGCGGCGGAACGGCCTGGTTCACGGGGTGTGCTTTCCGGGGGAGGCCGTACGTCGCGCGCCTCTGCAAGGGTGGCGCTGCTATGCCGGCACGGCGGCCTTCGCTGCAAGGGCGTGCGCCATGGGGTGGTCCCGAGCTCGGCGCATGGCCGCCTCACACCCGCTTGTTCAAGCCCCCTTGGCTGCATGGCCGCGTTTGCAGCCACGCCTCTATGCGCGGCGCACGCCGGCCTCTAGCTTCCGCGAAACAGCGCCGCTTCGCTGCGGTGTCGCTCCTTCGATGAGGCCAGTGCCATGACCGATCTCTCCTCCTTCCCGATCACCAAGCGCTGGCCGGCCCAGCATCCCGACCGCATCCAGCTCTATTCATTGCCGACGCCCAATGGCGTGAAGGTCTCGATCGCGCTGGAGGAACTCGAACTGCCCTATGAGCCGCATCTGATCGATATCGGCAAGAACGAGACCTGGGGACCGGAATTCCTGTCGCTGAACCCCAATGGCAAGATCCCGGCGATCATCGATCCCAATGGGCCGGGCGGAAAGCCCTTCGGCTTGTGGGAATCGGGCGCGATCCTGGTCTACCTCGCCGAGAAGACCGGCAAGCTCATCCCGAGTGATGCAGGCCTGCGCTACGAGACCCTGCAATGGGTCTTCTTCCAGATGGCGGCGGTGGGGCCGATGTTCGGCCAGCTCGGCTTCTTCCACAAATTCGCCGGCAAGGACTATGAGGATAAGCGCCCGCGCGACCGCTACGCCCATGAGAGCAAGCGCCTGCTCGGCGTGCTGGAGACCAGGCTCACCGGGCGCGACTGGATCATGGGCAAGGACTACAGCATTGCCGACATCGCCCTGCTCGGCTGGGTGCGCAACCTGATCGGTTTCTACGGCGCGGGCGAGATCGTCGATTACGCCAGCCTGAAGCAGGTGCCGCTCTGGCTCGAGCGCGGCCTGGCGCGGCCGGCAGTGCAGCGCGGCCTGGACAGCCCCAAGCGGGGGTAAGGACGCGGTTGGCGTCGCTTGCGCATCGTCGCGGAGCCTGCCGGCGCGAAATCCCGGTCTCCTCCGCGCTAAAGCCTTCTCCGCGCTGCGGCCTTCTCTGCGCTGCGGCCTTCTCTGCGCTGAATGAAAAAGCCGCCGCTCGGTCATCGAGCGGCGGCTGCTCCTGAGGTCGCCGCCTCGGTCGAGGCTGACGGTCAAGCCGCGATTGCAGGCGCGCCCAGAGGATCAGGACCAAACCGGTTTGATCCTGCAGTACCGCGCAGGCATCCGGCCTCGATGAAGTACCAGGCGGCGCCGATCAGCGGGACAAATTGAATGAGCAACCACCAGCCGGATTTGTTGCGATCGTGGTAGCGTTTCACGCCAACGCAGATGCCGGACCAAATGCAGAAAATGATATAGCCGAAGACAAGGATGAGGTAGGGCACAGACTTGGCGCCGGTGACATTGTAGCTGCCTTCCGCGCTGACTTCTCCCGGAATTATCTGCCATAGGACAAACAGCAGCAATCCGACGAATATTGACGCGCCGATATAATACAATATCGCGGACCAGAATTTCCCTCGTCCGATGCGACCATCAGAAGAAAATAAGAATGCAGTCATGGTTTTAGAGCCTTCCCCCGTGCCGCCGTTCGCGACAGTGTTTTGTTCCGGTAGAAATATTTGAAAGTCAATTTAAATAATATTTGTTGAAATACTCTACAGAGAATCTCTCTACAAAAATTGCAGTGAACTACAAATAATGCTGCCGTCCATGGATATTTTACTCATTCCGGTAAGTTGAGCGCTGGATGCTGCGAGGTTGACTATTTGGCTTCGGCTGAAGCGCGAGAGCGCGACATTGGTTCTGTCGCTCACCAACGTCACCTGGCTCTCGATGAGTTCGCCATCACTGTTCCCACCGGATCTCGATGGGGGTGCCGCGCGACCTGAGCAGCTCCGAGCGTGGCTGAGGGGGGCTCTCTTGGCGCGACCGGATTTGCAGGCGCGACCCGACAAGCTAGAACCCTGGTCATGAAAGAGAAAATCCGAGTCGCGGTCCTCTATGGGGGCAAATCCGGGGAACATGAGGTTTCGCTGCAATCGGCGGCCTCGGTGATCCAGCATCTCGACCGGGACCGTTTCGACGTGGTCCCGGTCAGCATCGACAAGCAGGGCAAGTGGCAGTGGAACGACCTGCGCCTCATCGAGGAGGCGAAGGGGCGGGCGCTGCCCATCTTTGGCGATGCTCCGGAAATGCGGCTCTCGCCCCAGGCCGACGGGCGCGCCGCGCTCCTGCCGGTGATCGGTTCGGCGACGTCGCCGCGGCCAATCGATGTGGTCTTCCCGGTAATGCACGGTCCGCTCTACGAGGATGGCGCGGTGCAGGGCGTCCTCGAGCTCGCTGGCGTCGCCTATGTCGGTTCCGGCGTCTTGAGTTCGGCGATCGGTATGGACAAGGACATCGCCAAGCGCCTGGCGCTGTTTGCAGGGCTGCCGGTGCTGCCCTATCTGGCGCTGGCGAAGCGCGACTATGAGCGCGACCCGGCTCGCTGGACTCAGGCCGTGCGCGAGAAGCTGACGCTGCCTGTCTTCGTCAAACCCTGCAATATGGGCTCGAGCGTCGGCGTGCATAAGGTGAAGCAGTGGGACGCGCTGGATGCGGCGCTGCGCGACGCCTTCCTCTATGACGTCAAGGTCCTGGTCGAGCAGGGCATCGATGTCCGCGAGATCGAGGTGGCGGTGCTTGAGGGCGAGCCGCTGTTCGTGAGCGTGGCGAGCGAGATCAACGCCAATCCCAAGCATGAATTCTATTCCTACGAGGCCAAATACCTCGATCAGGACGGCGCGACCGTCGACCTGCCGGCCAAGCTCGACGCTGCGCAGATGGAGCGGGTCAGGCAGCTCGCGAATGACGCCTTCGTCGCGCTCGAATGCAGCGGCCTGGCGCGGGTGGATTTCTTCCTCGACCGCCAGGGCGGCGATTTCTACTTCAATGAAATCAACACCTTGCCGGGATTCACCTCGATCAGCATGTATCCCAAGATGATGGAAGCCTCCGGGCTGCCTTACCGGGACCTGCTGAGCCGCCTGATCGAACTCGCCTTGGAGAAGCAGGCGGGCAAGCATGGGCTGAAGACCGACTATCAGGATGAGCTCTGAGGCGAGGCGTCCCGCTGTCATGCTCGGGCTTGACCCGAGCATCTCTGAAACCAGTGCCATCGGGTCCTGAGATTCTCGGATCTTCGCTTCGCTGCGTCCGAGAATGACGCACCCTCCCGTCATGGTCGCCTTTGTGGCGACTATTCACGCCTTCGCGGGTCGCAGGCTGTGTTCAAGACGTGGATGCTCGGGACAAGCCCGAGCATGACGGAAGGCGCGCGCCGCGTCGCCCTGGCGGCATGGCTGCTCTGCGCTGCGGTCTGCGACAAAACGCATCGCGTCCGTTGGAAGTCCTAGGCGTCAATATTATAAGCATGCCTATGAACAGCACGCCTAATGATCCGACAGGGCATCCGCCTCCTTCAATCGGCTTCCTCCTGCACGATGTGGCGCGTTTGCTGCGCAAGCGCTTCGAGCAGCATGGCCGGGCGCAGAGCCTCGGCCTGACGCGCTCGCAATGGCAGGTTCTCGCCTATCTCACCCATAATGAGGGCATTCAGCAGGGCGGGCTCGCCGAATTGCTGGAGGTTGAGCCGATCACGCTCGGGCGCATCGTCGACAAGCTCGAGGCCTGCGGCCTGGTCGAGCGTCGCGCGCATGCGACGGACCGGCGGATCTGGCGGCTCTTCCTCACCGAGAAGGCCGCGCCGAAGCTCGCCGAGATGCGTGGGATCGGCGAGATGACCCGGGCGGAAGCCTTCGGCGACACCTCGGATGCCGAGCGCGAACATCTTCTCGCCCTTCTGGGGGCGATGAAATCGAATCTGACCGCCGCCTGCAGCAGCACGCCGCGTGCGGAAAAGCAGACCAGCCATGGATGAAGCCGCCATGAAATCCCAATCCCCGGCCAATGACGAACCGACGCCGGCCAGCAACGTGACCGAGATCCGCCGCGCTGCAAGCAAGCTCGCCCCCTCGGCCGAGGCGACGCCACAGGCGGAGGCACCGGCCAGCAAGGTCGGTGCCACGAAACGGACCGGCACCCGGCGGCGGGTGCTGTTTGCGCTGCTGCCCGTCGCGCTCGTCGTCGGCGGTTATTTCTATGTTGTCGGCGGGCAGGTCATGTCGACCGAGAACGCCTATGTTCAGGCCGATATCGTCGGCCTCTCGACCGATGTCGCCGGCATCGTCAGTGACATCGGGGTTCACGACAATCAGGTCGTGAAGGCCGGCGATGTCCTGTTCACGCTCGACGACCAGCAGTTCCGCCTTGCTCTCGACCGGGCGGATGCGCAGATCGGCATCGTCAAGAACGACATCGCCGCGCTGCAGGCGAGCTACAAGGGCGTGCAGAGCCAGATCGTTCAGGCGAAGATCGATATCGATTTCTATATGGTGGCGTTCAAGCGCCAGCAGGATCTGGCGACGAAGTCCTATGCCTCGCAGGCGATCTTCGATCAGGCGAAGCATGATCTTGACGGCGCTGTCCAGAAGCTCGCCTTGCTCCAGACCCAGCTTGCCGGGATCGCCGCCAATCTCAATGGCGATCCTGAAGCGCCTGCAACCGACCACCCCCGCTACAAGGATGCGGTCGCCGCGCGCGGCGAGGCCGCCCGCCAATTGGCGCATACGGTGGTCAGGGCGCCGATGGACGGCATCGTGACGAATGTGCCCTCCCTGCAGAAGGGGCAGTATCTCGCCGCGGCGACGAACGCCTTCAGCCTGGTCTCGACCGACCATGTCTGGATCCAGGCGAGCCCCAAGGAAACCGAACTCACCTGGGTGCGCCCGGGGCAGAAGGCGACGGTCGCGGTCGATAGCTATCCGGGCCAGGACTGGACCGGCGTCGTCGACAGCATCAGCCCGGCCTCGGCGGCGAGCTTCTCGCTGCTGCCCGCCCAGAACACCAGCGGCAACTGGGTCAAGGTCGTCCAGCGCATCGCCATGCGCGTGCGCATCGAAACCCCGGCGGACAAGCCGCAATTGCGCGCCGGCATGAGCGTGGTGCTCGATATCGACACCGGCCATGCGCGCGGCCTGCCGAGCTTTGTCTCCGGGGCGTTTGGCAGTTCTTGGCCATTCGGAAAGTCAGAGCCGCGCCATGGCTGATTCCGCCGCGCCGGCGTTCGTCCGCGTCGCCAATCGCGGCGCGATCACCGCCTGCGTGATCCTCTCCGTGGTCATGCAGGCGCTGGACACGACGATCGCGAATGTCGCGCTGCCCTATATCCAGGGCAGCGTCTCGGCGAGCGCGGACCAGATCAACTGGGTCCTGACCTCCTATATCGTCGCGGCCGCGATCATGACGCCGCCCTCGGGCTTCCTGGCTGCGCGATTCGGTCGCAAGCGCGTGCTCTCGGCCGCGATCGTCGGCTTCGTCGTGGCCTCGATGCTGTGCGGCGCGGCACAGTCGCTGTCGCAGATCGTCGGCTTCCGCCTGCTGCAGGGCTTCTTCGGCGCGGCGCTGGTGCCGATCTCCCAGGGCATCCTGCTCGACATCTACACGCCCGAGGAGCGCGGCTCGGCGATGGCGCTGTTTGGCGTCTCGGTGATGGTCGGCCCGGTGCTCGGCCCGGTGATCGGCGGCTGGCTGACCGAGAACATCTCCTGGCGCTGGGTCTTCTACATCAACCTGCCGCTCGGTGCGCTCGCCTTCACGGGCGTTGCGATCTACCTCAAGGAAACCGCCACCAACGTCACCGCGAAGCTCGACTGGATCGGCTTTGGGGCGCTCAGCCTCGGCATCGCCTCGCTGCAGATCTTCCTCGATCGCGGTGCGCAGCTCGACTGGTTCGATTCCGGCGAGATCCTCGTCGAGGCCGCGGTCTGCGCCGCCGCTTTCTACATCCTCGTGGTTCACACCTTCACGGCGCAGAACTCGTTCATCAAGCCGCGCCTGTTCCTCGACCGGAATTTCAGCGTCGGCATGATCTTCATTTTCGTCGTCGGCATCACCTATCTCGCCTCGATGGCATTGATGACGCCCTATCTGCAGACGCTGATGGGCTATCCGGTCGTCACCGCAGGCGTCGTCATGGGGCCGCGCGGACTTGGCACCATGGTCTGCATGTTCCTCGTCGGGCGCCTGATCGGCAAGGTCGATATCCGCCTGCTGCTGACGGCCGGCCTCGGCGTCAGCGCCTGGGCGATGTACGACATGTCCGGCTGGACGCCCGATGTCTCGCAGACCACGATCATGGTCACGGGCTTCATCCAGGGCGCGGGGCTGGGCCTTCTCTTCGTGCCGCTGACGACGGTGACCTTCGCGACCTTGCCGGCGCAGTTCCGCGGCGATGGCACGGGCCTCTACAACCTGTCGCGCAATATCGGCTCCAGCGTCGGCATTTCCTTCGTCGCCTATCTCCTGACCCGCAACACGCAGGTGAACCACGCGGAGATAGCCAACTACGTCACTCCCTATAATCGCGTCTTCGAGAATCCGGCGATCAAGCAGGCCTGGGATCCGCTGAAGCTCGCCGGCCGCGCCGCGCTCGACGAAATGGTCACGAAGCAAGCCACGGTCATCGCCTATATCGACGATTTCAAGCTGCTGATGCTCTTGTGCCTGGCTGCGATCCCGCTGGTCGTCCTGCTGCGCAGCCCGAAGCGGCAGGAGGCTCCCACTGAGGATCATGCGATGGTGATGGAGTAGCCGTCCGCCTCCTTGGAACTAACAAAGGCTTAATCGACCGCGCACTAGCATGGCGCCCTGAGCGGATACTCAGTTGAAAGAGCCTGATCGTGCGCGACCACCCCTTGCCGGAACCTGAGCCGGCGCGTTCCGCGGCCTGGCATGAGACCGGCGTCGTCGCGACGCGGCGCGACGGCGACTTGGCTTGCCTGCTGGAGCGGGTCGAGCGGTTGCAGCGGGAGGTGGAGGAGACATCCCGGCTCCTGCGCGAACGCGACGAGGCCCTGGCGCATAGCAAGAAGATCTTCGATCGCTCTTCCGAAGCTGCGAAAATCGGCGTCTGGGAATGTGATCTGACCAATGCCGATTCCTTGCGCTGGACGGACGCGGTCTACGATCTTTTCGAGCTCCCGCGCGGCTCCAAACTCGACCGGTCCAGAATCGTCGAGATGTACGACCCGGAATCGCGCGTCGCGATGCAGACCCTGCGCAGCAAGGCGATTTGCGAGCGGGGCGGCTTCACGCTCGACGCCAAGATCACGACCGCGCTCGGCAAGGAGCGCTGGATGCGGCTCACCGCCGATGTCGAGAGTGAGAACGGCGTCGCGGTGCGCATCTTCGGCATGAAGCAGGACATCACCGAGGAGCGGGCGCTCTGGGACAAGACGCGGTTCCTGGCGGAAATCGACCTGATGACCGGGCTCGCCAATCGCAGCCAGTTCCAGGCGATCTTGTCCGGCCAGAAGGGCGAGCCTCCCGGGCCGCTCCTGCTCGTCGATCTCGACGGCTTCAAGCAGGTCAACGACACCTTCGGCCATGGGCTCGGCGACGAATGCCTGAAGCAGGTCGCGCTGCGCCTGCGTGGTATCTGCGCCGAGGCGCGATTGGTGGCGCGGATCGGCGGCGACGAGTTCGCGGTGCTGATGGGCGCGGCAGCCGATCGACTGGAGGCGGAGGCTCTGACCGAGCGCGTCCTCGACGCTTTGCGCCGCCCGATCGCCTGGGGCGCGCATGTCTTCCAGCTTGGCGCGTCGGTGGGGATCGCGATCCCGCAAGGCTTCGACGCCTCGAGCGCGGCGGAATTGTTCAGCCATGCCGATATCGCGCTCTACGCCGCCAAGGCGGCGGGCAAGAACACCTTCAGGGTCTTCGATCCGCAGATGAAGAGCGAGGGCGAGCGGCGCTTCGAGACTGTCCGCGATATTGGCCGCGCCCTGGTCGAGAACCAGCTTGAATTGTACTACCAGCCCAAGCTGCAGCTCTCCGACCAGACCCTGTCGGGGTTCGAGGCGCTGCTGCGCCGGCGCATGCCCGATGGGCGGGTGGTCGCGGCGGGTGCGTTCCAGGCGGCCCTGAACGATCCCGATCTCTCGGCGCGACTGGGCAAATGGGTAGTCGAGAAGGCCTTGCGCCAGGCCGGGCTCTGGCATCGTGCCGGCTTCGATTTCGGCAGCCTCGCGATCAATCTCAGCGCCTCGCAACTCCATGACCACCATTTCGCGGAGACGCTGATCGAGCGCGTCGCCGAGCAGGGCCTGAGGCCCGGCATGATCGAGATCGAGGTGACCGAGGGCGTCTTCCTCGACGATGAATCCGGCCCGGTGAAGCGCATCCTCGAGCGCCTGAAGCAGAGTGGCATGCGTGTAGCGCTTGATGATTTCGGAACGGGCTACGCCTCGCTCGTGCATCTGCGCAGCTATCCGATCGACGTCATCAAGATCGACAAATCCTTCGTGCAGCGTTTCCTAAGCTCGGCGCAGGATCGCGCCATCCTGGAGACGATCCTGCGCCTGGGGGCGAGCCTGGGCATGGACATCGTTGCCGAAGGCATCGAGACGGCGGCGCAATTGCAGGCGCTGAAGGCGCTGGGTTGCCCGTATGGCCAGGGCTTCCTGTTCTCGCCGGCGGTTCCCGCTTCGCGCGCCATCGACTGGCTGCTGCCGGTCAGTTGCCGCCAGACCCGCGTGGCGTGATCTTCGTCTTCGCCTTGGGCTTCGTCGTCGTCTTGCATCCTAAGTTGTCTTGCATCCCAGCCATCTTGCATCGCAGGTCCAAAACTTGCCTGCTCCATCCGTGAGGGAGAGCGGGTGATGACGGATGGGCTCGACGAGCAAGGTGGATCGGCGGCGCTGGAGCTCCAGGGCGCAATCGAGCAGGCGCGCAAGGCTGCGCGCGAAGACCCGTTCGGCAATCCGGTGCTCAGGGTCACGCTCTGGCTGACGCGGCGGATGGATCGCGGCGAGCTGACATTGGACGCCGCGCTGGGGCTCGTGCGCCATCTTGGCCGCGAGGCATTATACGAGCGGGCGGAGCGCGTCGCGGCTTATGTCGGGCTCACGGATGATGGCGATGTGCCGCTGCTGGCGCTGGCCGAGCGGCTGGCCGCCGCCGCCGAAGGCGAGCCCGAGCCCTTCGCGCATTTCCGCGCTGCGACCGCCCGGCCACGCTTTGCTGCCGTGTTCACGGCCCATCCGACCTTCGGCATGAGCCGGAAGCTGGCGCATGCGCTGGCCGATCTCGCCTCGGGCGATGCGGCGGGCGCGGCTGTGGTCGAGAATGAGGCGCTCTCCTTCCGGCCCGATGGCGCGATCACGCTGCAGGACGAATTCGAGCAGGCGCGTTTCGCCGTGCGCCATGCCCGCGATGCGCTCGACCGTTTGAACGCGGCGCTGCTGACGGCGGCACGTTCGCGCTGGCCGGAGCGCTGGCGCGAGCTCGCGCCGCGGCCGTTGATCCTGGCCTCCTGGGTCGGTTGCGACACGGATGGTCGCACCGATATCGGCTGGTGGGACACGCTGCGATACCGGCTCGAATCCAAGCGCGGACAGTTCGTGCGCATTCTGGAGAAGCTGCCGGAGGTGGCCGCGACGGCCGAGGTGCGGGCGCTGGTGTCGGCCGCGCTCGCCGCCGTCGAGCGCCAGCTCGCACTCGCGCCGCCGATCGGCACGCAACCGGCGCTGACCGCACTGCAGGCCTTCGCCCTGGCCCTGGTCGGTGAGCGCGAGGCGGCCTTGCCGGAAGCTTCCGGATTGATCGCGGCGCTCGACCGGGCGATCGCGGCGACCGGGGCTGATGACGAGACGGCGATGGCGCTCTGCCTGGTCAAGGCAGGTTGCGCTGCCCATGGCGTCTCGATCGCGCTGCCGCATTTCCGGCTCAACGCCTCGCAGCTCCACAATGCGATGCGCGGCGTCATTCCGCTCGATGAGGAGCCTGCCTTGCCGGCGCAGCGGCGCGCCTTCCTCAGCGCGGCCAACGCCCTGCTCGGCAAGGTCGAGCCGACGGCGGTCGATTTCGGCGCGCTCGCGGCCGAGCGGGCCTCGGCCGCGCGGATGATGATGACGATCGCGCAGATCGTGAAGCATCTCGACGGTACG
This sequence comes from Allobosea sp. BE125, assembly GCF_031456075.1. Taxonomy (NCBI): domain Bacteria; kingdom Pseudomonadati; phylum Pseudomonadota; class Alphaproteobacteria; order Hyphomicrobiales; family Alloboseaceae; genus Allobosea; species Allobosea sp. BE125. The sequence continues at coordinate 88,648 of NZ_JAVDTY010000008.1, read as the reverse complement.
CGCCCGGTGCGCTTTCTCGTGGCGGAAACCGAGACGGGTTACACACTGCTCTGCGCGCTCTGGCTGGCGAAGCGCTTCGGCATCGCCGACAAGGTCGAGATCTCGCCGCTATTCGAGACCTCGGATGCGCTGGAACAGGGGCCGCGCATCATCGACGAGGCACTGCGTAGCCCGCATTTCCGTGATTATCTCAAGCAGCACGGCCGGCTCTGCATCCAGTTCGGCTATTCCGATTCCGGGCGCTATATCGGCCAGGTCGCGGCGACCTTCTGGGTCGAGCGCCTGCGCATCCGCATCTGCGAATTGCTGACGCGCTACGGGCTGAGCGATATCGAGCTCGTGATCTTCGACACCCATGGCGAGTCGGCGGGGCGCGGCGCGCATCCGCGCAGCCTCAGCGATCGCCTGGCCTATCTCGATCCGGCTTTCGCGCGGCAGGCCTTCAAGCGGGCGGGCATCGCGACGGTGCGCGAGACCAGCTTCCAGGGCAGTGACGGCTATCTGCTCTTCGGCACGCGGCAGATCGCAGCGGCGACCGTCGGGCGCATCGCCGAGGCCGTCTTCGGCGAAGGCCGGGATGCGGGCAAGGATGCGGCGGCCGACCCGATCTATCAGGAGCCGGATTTCGCCTCGGAGTTCTTTCAGACCGTGCGCGAGGAGATGACCGCGCTGGTCGACGATCCCGGCTATGCCGCGCTGATCGGCACCTTCGGTCCCTCGCTGCTCGATAAGACCGGTTCGCGCCCGGCGGCGCGGCAGAGCGATGCGGGCGGGCCGACCCGTATCCGCCATCCGCGCGAACTGCGCGCCATCCCCAACAACGCGATCCTGCAGCAGCTCGGCTGGCTCGCCAACAGCGTGCATGGCCTCGGCCAGGCGGCCGGGCGCGCGCCCGACCTGTTTCGCGCCATGCGCGAGCGCTCCGACCGCTTCGAGCGCGCCTATAGCCTGGCCAGCCATGCGATGGCCAATAGCGATCTCGACGTGCTGCGCGCCTATCTCGACACGCTCGACCCCGGCAACTGGTTCGACCGCGCTCGCCGTACGACGCGCGCGGGGCGGCGCGACGAATTGCTCGCGGTCGCCGACGCGCTGGCGCGGCTCGAGCTCGCGCCCGCGCTCAGGCGCCTGTTCTGGCGGCTCTCATCGGACTGGTTGAAGCTGCAGACGGTGGCAGGCGACACGCCGCGCATGTCGGTCAGGCTGGTTGCGCTGCATGCGCTGCGGCTGGCGGTGATGCACCGGATCTGGCTCTCGGCGGCGCATGTCCCGGATTTCCGGCCCCATGCCGGCTTGACGCGCGAGGCCTTGATCGAGCGCATCCTGCGGCTCGACATCCCGGCCTCGCTGCTCCTGCTCGGCGAGATCTTCCCGCTCAATCCCGATCCGACGATCGGACTGGATTTCGGCGAGCCGCCGGGACCGCGCGAAGGCGGGACCTATGAAGCGCTGCACCGCGACGTCTTCGCGCCGATGCGGGCTTGCTTCGACCTGCTGCGCGAAATCTCAGGCGCGATCCAGCACGAGATCGGCGCCTTTGGCTAGATGTCGGCAAGACCGAGAGCGGTGCCCTGCCGGGATTGGCCGGGTGGCTTGGTCCAGAGCTTCGCATAGCGTCCCGAGGCGGTAATCCTCACCATATCGCGTCTCGCCAGGGCGATGATCGAGTCTTCCTTGAAGAAGGGACCGCAGCGATCATGCGCCCAGCCGCGACGAAAGCGTTGAAGCGGAGCCTGCGCCATGGCGTCGAGCAGGCGCCGCTGCACCGAAGAGAGTTGCGACGATCGTTCCGTCGCGATGCAGTTGCTCTCCATTCCGGCGATGTGCTGCACGACATATGTCCCCAAGCCCACGCATAGGTTGCGTGTGTCTGAGGGCGCGAACATTGATCTGAAACAACATTTGCGCCGGAGCAACGGTATTTCTGGACGCTGCGGTCGATACTCCGCGCCTTCGTGCTCCATGCCGGCTTGACGCAGGAAGCTCTGATCGAACGCATCTTGTAGCTCGACATCCCGGCCTCGCTGCTCCTGCTCGGCGAGATCTTCCCGCGCAGTCCCGATTGAGACGATCGGACCGGACTTCGGCGGGCCGCCGGGACCGCGCGAAGGCGGGACCTATCAAGCGCTGCAGAGCGGCGCCTTCGCGCCGATGCGAGCCTGCTTTGGCCTACTGCGCGAGATCTCGGGTGCGATCCAGCACGAGATCGGGGCGTTCGGGTGGGTTTTTGGCTCCATTTACCGCCCCGTCATTCCGGGGCAGGCCGCGGGCCTGAGCCCGGAATGACGGGGTGGCTCCGTGCTCAGGCCGCAAGCCCTTGCGTCCGGATCACGCCGCCCGATCGAGCTCGACGACGACCGCCGTGTATTCCGGCAGGTGCGGGGCGAGCTTGGTCCGGGCGTCGTCGATCCAGCTGGCGAGCTTGATCACTTGCCCCAGGTTGGCGCTTTCGTCGTCGGGCTTGGCCGGCTCGATGATGGTGAGGCCGCCGGCATCGAAGAAGAAGGTATGGTCGCCGAACACATCGCTGAGCTGGTCTGTGATCGGGTGGTTCTCCGGCAGGGCCTGGGTGCTCGGGATTTGGGCGTTCAACTGGTTCAGGGCGTGGTCGATACGCGCTTCGGTCAGCTTCATGATCCTGTCCTTTCGTCTGGGGGGTAGGTGACGGGCGCGCGGCGCACCCTCGTCGATCGGTTCCATGGCCCGATCAGACTTGGCCCAATCAGATTTGGCCCGATCAGACCTGGTTCCGATAAGGCCTGGCTCCGGTCAGACCTGCTCTTCGGCGACCAGGGTCAATTCGCCGTCATCGTCGATGGCAGCGGCGATCACTTGCGCCGAGCTGAGGCCCTTGGCCCTCAGCGCCGAGGAGGCCATCGGCATCGCATCGATGGCCTGGCGCAGCTCCTGCAATTCGTCCCGGTTGGTCCGCGAGATGAGCGCATTGACCTGTGCCCTGAGCTCCGGCGGCAGATTGCCCTTGTCCAGCACAGTCACGCTCTTGACGCCCGGAGCGGATTGGCTGCCGGGAGCTTGCGGCCCGGCCGGGGCGGGCAGCTCCTCTTGGGCGCGGGCAATGCCGCTGGCGGCGAAGGCGAGCGGCAGGCAGGTGGCGATTATCATCAGCTTACGCATGATCTCTCCTTTCCATGAGGGTCTGGAGCGGGAGAACTCATCTCCCGATAACAAAGGGACGCTAGCGGCCAAATCCGGTCAGGATCTGTCGTTCGTCTGGCCGTTCGGTGAAACCAATGCGACGGAACTGTGGGGGCGTCGGATATCTTCATCCTCCATCGTCCTACAGCCCTCATCCTGAGGAGCGCCGTAGGCTTAGTCTCGAAGGATGCTCCAGGATGCTCCCGGACCATCCTTCGAGGCGCCGCTTCGCGGCTCCGCAGGATGAGGGCTGTGGGGGGCGGCGCGAACGGTCAAGCGCTTTTGATTGCAACGGCCGCCAAAGCCCTTAGGTAGGCGTTGAGGGAAACGCCTGCCTGGAGCCGAGCCAAACATGGCCGACACGGAATTCGACGCCCTGTCCTTCGACGCGCCCGCGGCGCGGATCACGCTGTTCCGAGCGCTGATCCAGGCGAGCACCCGCCACGGCCGGGCCCGTATTGCGCTGGAGGATCCCGAGCGCCAGCCGATCAGCTTCGGGCGGCTCGTGCTGGGCGCATTGGTGCTGGGGCGCAAGCTCGCAGGCGTGACGCAAGCCGGCGAACGTGTTGGCCTGCTGCTGCCCAATATGCAGGGCATGGTGGTGACGCTGTTCGGGCTCTCCGCCTTCGGCCGCGTGCCGGCGCTGCTGAACTTCACCGCCGGGGTGAAGAATCTGCGGGCGGCGGCCGAGCTTGCCGGGCTCAAAACCATCATCACCTCGCGCCGTTTCATCGACCAGGGCAAGCTCGACGACGAGATCGCCGCCTTGGGCGAGGGCCGGCGGGTGATCTATCTCGAGGAGGTCCGCAAGCAGATCACCAGTTTCGACAAGGCCTATGGTGCGCTGCTCAGCCTCGCGCCCGGGCTGGCGCATCGCGCTTACGAGGCCAAGCCGGACGATGCGGCGGTGGTGCTGTTCACCTCGGGCACCGAAGGCAAGCCGAAAGGCGTCGCGCTCTCCCATGCCAATCTGGTCTCGAACGCCCGCCAGATCTTCCAGCTCGCCGCCGGCTTCCTGTCCGAGCGCGACATCGTCATGAACCCGCTGCCGGCCTTCCATTCCTTCGGGCTGACGGCGGGGCTCCTGATGCCGCTGCTGCAGGGCATGAAGGTCGTGCTCTATCCGAGCCCGCTGCACTACAAGCAGGTCCCCAGGCTGATCGGCGAGATGGGCTGCAGCTTCCTGTTCGCGACCGACACCTTCCTGCAAGGCTATGCGCGCGCTGCCGATCCCGACGATCTGAAGAGCGTGCGCTATGTCGTCGCCGGGGCCGAGCGGGTGAAGCCCGAGACGCGTCGGATGTGGGAGCCTTACGGCACCACGATCCTGGAAGGCTATGGCTGCACCGAATGCTCGCCCGTGCTCGCCTGCAACACGCCTGTGGCCATGCGCGAGGGCAGCGTCGGGCGTCTGTTGCCGGGTATCGAGGCGAGGCTCGATCCGGTCGAGGGCATCACCGAGGGCGGCAAGCTTTGCGTGCGGGGCCCGAATGTCATGGCCGGCTATCTCAGCGCCGAGGAGCCGGGCAAGATCGTGCCGCCGGAGGGCGGCTGGCACGACACCGGCGACATCGTCGCGATCGATGACGGCTTCGTGGTGATCAAGGGCCGCGCCAAGCGCTTCGCCAAGCTCGGCGGCGAGATGGTCTCGCTTGCCGCAGTCGAGGCGATGATTGCGGGGCTATGGCCGGAGCAGAACCATGTCGTGGTGGCGCTGCCCGATGCGCGCAAGGGCGAGCAGCTCGTCCTCGTCACCGAAAAGCCCGATGCCGAGAAGCGCGCCTTGCTGGACGAGGCGAAGGCGCAGGGCTTTCCCGAATTATGGGTGCCGCGCGCGATCCTGGTGACCAACTCGATTCCGGTGCTCGGCAACGGCAAGATCGACTATGGAGCGACGCGCGAGCTTGCAGCCTCGCGCCGTTCGCTGCTGTGAAGCCACAATTGTGGCTATGGTGCGCCGCATGATCACGATTTCCGCATCCTCGCTCCTCGCCACGCTCCGCGTCGCAGCGCTTGCCCCGGCGCTCTATCTGGGTTCGCCCGCCGATCTCGCGGCGCAAGGCAAGAGCGTGATCCAGGGCAAGAGCGCGGTTTATGAGCGGCGCGACGAATGCGTCGAAGCCGGCCTGCTGAGCGCCGAGCAATGCGAGTTCGCCTATCGCAATGCCCGCGCCGAATTCGAGCAGAAGGCGCCGCGCTATGCCTCGCGGGCGTCCTGCGAGCAGGTCCATAAGCGCTGCGGCGCGCAACTGGTCGCGGCCGGCGGCTGGGATACGCTCGGGCGCGGGGGAGCGACCTATGTGCCGCGCTTCAGCGGCGTGCGCTTGACGGGCGAGGGCGCTGCCTTGCGGGCGTTGCCGGTGGTCGAAGGCTCCGGGCGGATCGCCTTCGCCGGGCGCTCGGTGACGGAGCTGCAGGACAAGGTGGCGGGCCGGCAAAACGTGTCCGGGCCGACCGAGGCGCGCAGCAGCCGGCATGGCCACCAGACGCAAGCCGCCGGACCTTACGTGAAACGCGGCGACCGCGACGACACGGTGCGCGTGCCGATGGAGCAGAAGAGCATCGGCTCCAATGTCGCGCCGGGCCTCTATGTCGATCCCGACGGCGTCGAATGGTACAAGCCTGCCCGCCGGCATTGAATACCGCGCCCGGTGGCGCCTGGATGAGCTTGCGCCGGGAGCCCGCGCCCGCTACCCCTGCGGGCAGGCGGACGTGGCGAAACTGGTAGACGCAAGAGACTTAAAATCTCTCGGCCCGAAAGGCTGTGCGGGTTCGATCCCCGCCGTCCGCACCACTCAGCTGCGTCGCGACCGCTAGCTAGGGCTCGCCTGAGCGGGCGCGCGGATTTCTGAAGTTCTGGCGCTATCGGCGGGAGTATCGATCTCGGCCGGGCATGATCGCCATTGTGACGCTGAAGCGGCGCAGGCGAGGTATCGTCCGGGAGGTGCAATCCGACCTGTGGTCGGGGCTTCTCGTTGCCCTCTTGCGGCATGAGTAGGATCGTATCCTATCCAATTCCTGACATGCACTTTACCGCGGTTATCCGGCTTGCGGCCCCATGGTCACGCTGCCGTCAAAAGCCCAATTTCGGTGACCTGAACCTATAAAGCTCTGCAGCGACCTTCGCGATGCCCTCGATGCGCGCGTCCAGCTCCCGGAATCGTTGCGCGAACAACTCGATGTCGGCCGCGAGATAGTTGAATCTCGGCTCGGCATGTGACCAGGCGCCAAGCCGCGCATGAGATGGCAGCAGGGCATAGACGGTGATGATCGGCTGCTCGTCATCGCCATAGTCCGGGCAGCGGGCCTCGGTGACGTACCCATGGGCAAGTTCGTTTCGGCGCACGGCCCATTCGCAGTACGCTCCTGCGACTTGCCTCATCGACTTTTTCAGCTTTGCCGCCTGGTCGCGCTGGTCACCAAAATCGGCATCGAGAAAGCGGGCGCATTCTTCACGCAGCGCGTTCGCTCGGTCATGGACTTTGAATACGCCCCCGAAGGCATCGACCTCCTGCTCGTCCCCTGCATGCAGAGCATGAAACAGGCTAGCGACGGCGGCATTCACGCCCTCCCATGCCGAGACAGCTTTGCCCAGGGCTGTGTAAATCGGGGTGTCCTCCCGATCGCCCTGGCGGTTGTGCATGCGACTTCCCTCGGGTCGGTCCCACAGCATCCGCTTCATGAAAATAGCCCCCAAAAGACGCGATATTACGAAAGCCGTGAATTTCAGCGCAGGTTTGCCCCATAAGGCCTATGTAAGCTCCGTTGGTACCTGCTCCGCATACCTTCGGGGCACGCTTTTACCGCCCAGGCCCTATTGGGCGGATCATGCGCTCTTCGGCTTCCATCCCTGATGCGGTTAACTTCACGACGCAAACGCTCGAACAGGGCTTGATCCGGCCAATCCCGATCGCCGAAGCGAGTACAACTCTTGCGCGTCTTTTCTTTCTGGGTAATCTGATGCCCTAGCGTCAACGATATAGGGCCGTGTCGATGCGTTCGATAATTCTTGCCGGTTTGGCGGTCATCATCGCCTTGCCGATCGAAACGGCCTCTTCTCAAACGATTTTCGATCTTTTTCGTCCACGAAATACAAACGCTCGTGTCACCGACATAGCCTACTTGCTCGGGAGCCAGCCTCGATTTGCGACAAGGCGCACTGTCGACGACGGTTATTCCACCGTGAAGATTGCATATGATGGATGTGCAACCCTATCCGACGCCGTCGAGGCATCGCGGTCATTTTTGGGAAAATTTGCGCTCGCAGCTTCGTATAAGCTGTCCTACCGCGCGCTGGACCGTTCGCCCGTGACTGACGGGGCCGTGCTTTTTGCCGATGGGTCTAGCGTGGATGCTGATAAGCGCGCGAAGCCGAGCTGCGACATTAAGCTGGGAATGGTGCGAGCTAGGGATGATTTCGCCATCACCTTCACGGCCGCGGCCCAACATACGTCCTTCGACCCGGTGACGTTTCTAAGACGGCTTGCTGAAATCATCGAAGTTGCGGGGAGTGCGGCTGGTGTCATCCGGCCTGGTTTTGGCGAGCGCATCTTGTTGGGACGTTATGCGATTTCCGGCAGGGATGCTGGCGAAACGCCGTTCACGACTGGCGACCTCAGAACTAATCTAGAGACGCGCGCGAGAAATTTTGAACGGCTGACCAACGCGCTTGCACGGGATTTGAATCTGGCTCCAAGCGTCCGAACCTACACGCTTAGGCCCGAGCATACGAGCCTGACTCTTTCACATGTCGGCCTTTCCTTGGCGGTAACGCGTAGTAATCAGTGGTCGATCATTGCGCCAGGAAACGGCAGCAGCCGGAGGTTCGATCGGAATATCTTGGTCGGGCTGGACAATACACTCGAAGCTATTGGGGTGAAACCCGAAGCGCTTGCCTCCTCGATCAATGCTGCATACCCAGCGGTGTTCCAGGCCGTCCAACCAAGGGCCGTTACGGAAATTTGCCAGCATCTCCTCTTCACGCTTTCGCAGCGGCTGACGCGCTGGGACGCGCTAGCACTCACTTGGAACCTTGCCTATCGCCAGAGCTTCCATGCAGTCGCCCCTCTTCCTTATTGTTTCAAAAGGGAGCAGGTGGAGGAGCTTAAGAGTTATGGAATCGACCGCGAACCGTACGAGGGCGGCTTTCAGCCGAGCGTTGTCGTCGCGGCGTCAACGTCGCCCACGCCATAGTCCAATATGCCTGACCATATGGTCAGGCAGGCACGCCTGACCTGCGCGTCACGCTTATACGCTCGAACACGGACCCTCGGCATTGCCCAAGCCGATCTGCGTCGCGTTTGGCTGCCAGGCTTCTGAGCAACCAATCCCGGATTGCTGCCTTTGGATCGCATCGCTACACGCGGCAGGCGTGTAAAAGGAGAATTGGTCGGGTTGTAATCAACTAAAACTTGTGCATGCTGACGTAAGTGGATCAGAGTGCCATCGATGCAAAACGGCTCGCATTCCTCAGCGTTAGTTTGCCGCTTTCGCAAGTTTTTTCTCTGCGGCAGTCGGCGAAGTAAGGCATCGATGCTGTTGCGCGCGATGCTGTTGATCGCCGCACTGGCGCCATGGTCGACGAACGCGCTGGCGGATAGTGCCGATCCACACGAAAAATGGTTCTCAACAGAAATCGAAAAGTACTCGTCTGGCATAGCAGATTTTTTTAGCAAAGATTCGATTGCCAGCCGAGTGATTATCTCTTCATCTTTTGTGCCATCGCTGGGGCGCGTTCTGAGACGTCCTGCTGGCGGCGGCGACGTCAAAACGTGCTCGGGTGTGCTGATCTCGCCGCGGCATTTTCTAACGGCAGCCCACTGCGCTTGCGAAGCGCGCGGGGGGACTTCGTTTCATTCCACAGAAAAAGCCTGCTTGTCGGCCAACGCGCCGGGAGATTCAGAAACGGTGGTGTTCCTTCCAACGTCCGGTGCTGTCGTGAAGGGCGAAATTATTCATCTCTCTCCCGATTTTAATATATCCGAGAACTCCCGATCGAAAGATGGTTCGCGGCAAGGAGATCTCGCGATCATCGAGCTGTCATCGTCGGTTCGATATAGTCCATACGAATTGGCGGTGAGAGATCATGGGTCTACTACGCCAACCCGAGTGATAATCAGCGCGGGTTTTGGCCGATTATCGATGACCGAGGAATCCGCCCGGGAACTGGGAGTACCTGGGGAGCCGCTGCGGGAGGGTATTGCCGCCATGGCAACCGTCAACTTGACACCCTGTAGCAGCGAAGTGGTGAGCAGCGACGCGCGTTGCGCGTTTTACAGTTTTCGGCAGAACCGTACCCCCGGAGCTGGACAAGCTGCGACTTGCGCAGGTGATTCCGGCGGGCCGTTGTTTGAGAGAGCGCCCGACAATAGCCTAAAACTCGTCGGGATTGCGTCTTCGAGAGACAGTGTCGGTAAGGATAACTGCATCGTAAAAGACTCTATTGAGGCGATCTACACGGCGGTTGAGGACCATGTGGAATGGCTTTCGAAATTTCGGGCTGACGCTAAGGAATCTCTCAAACCTGCTCTCTGCCGAGAGATTACGCTTTCTGTAGCGTCGGATGGCGGCCAGATTAGTGTTCCGGTTCGGAATCGGCGTCTTACAGTCAGCGCCTCAGGCGTGGCTACACAAGCGTCCGGCGGATTTGTTGATCTCAAGCCATCACATGAGGACCTGTGCGTACGGCCTTTCGGTCGACGCGACGTCGTCGCATGCTCGATCAAAGGTATAGATACTTTCTCAGTGGCTGCGCAGCACGCAGGACTAGTCCAGTTTACTGTATGCGATTTGGAATAGGGGGCAAATGATGATCAATCGTCGCGGGTTACTATTAGCTTCGGGCGCCGCCACCATAGGGCCAAGCCTTGCCAGGGCGCAAAATTCGCCGGCCACGGGCTTTGATCCGGTCACTGAATGGGGCTTCGGCCCACCGGTGAGCGAACCGGATAGTTCTGGTACCCGGCCCACCGGGACCAAGCCTCCCAAACACGGTGAGATTGCCAAGGGTTTCAAGCTCCTCTATGCCGCACCGCGCGATCAATCCCCTCTCGCGGTGGCTCGGTATTTCGAGGTGCTTCCCGACAAGAACGAGGACGGTCACTTCTACAGGCACGAGTGGCCGAAGGACGGACGCGCGAATCCACTTATTGTCGGGCTTTTCAGTTCGACATTTACGATCCCCAGCAAGGGCGATCAAACTGCGTGGTGTGCTGCCTTTGTGAATTTCTGCCTGCTTGCCTCCGGCAAGCCGACTACCGGCAGCGCCCAGTCAGGCAGCTTTCGGAGCAATCCCGCCTTCCCAAAAACCGACACTCCAAAGCCTGGTGACATCGTCGTGTTCCGACTTCCTGGCCCAGACGGCGACCTGGGGTTCGGCCATGTCGGTCTATTCCTCAGCGAGACCTCAACGCATGTGGAGGTCTTGGGCGGCAATCAGGTTGGAACCACCAAGACAAGCGGTGCTGTCACAGTCACAAAATTTCCCTTCAAGAGCGCTGACCTCGAGCTCCATAGCTATAGGAGTGTGACATGAAGCAAGGATTGGTGGCTGCTTTTGTGGCTGCGCTGGCATGCGCTCATACCGCGCCACATTTAGCTATAGCTGAAAGCGTACCGCTCCCCCATGCGGGGCAGGGAGGTGGGCCGAAAGTTCCCGTAATTCAAGCAGGAAAGCCCGCAGCGAGCCTTACGGACAAGGATACTGATGCTCGAGAGAAGTTGCTCGCTACCCGACCCGGCCATGCCCCAATCTCAGGTGCGGCTCAGACGGCGGGATCATCGGATATCACTGGTACGGGCGCTGGTCCGAAAGTACGGGGAATCCCGCCCAGACCAATCGCAGATCTGTCGCCAAAGGAGCTCGGCGCTGAAGTGCGAGCCATGGTTGCGCAACCCGAGTTCGTCGCCGGCGTTGGTGTGCGGACGCTAGACGGCAGTTCGCAGCACACCGGGTACGGCGGAGGCCCGCAGATTCCGGGGATGCCACCGAGAGGAAACCCTTTGGCACTTCTACCCGTTGAACAGCTTCGCGCAGATCGAAATGCGATGGCTTTGGCGGTGAAATCTCTTGACGAGAAGCTCCAGCATACTGGGAATGGTCAAGGCGGGCCGACGGTCTCGCCGATGCCGAAGGTAGGAGGCCCCTCGGTTCCGAGCCGCCCTGGCATCTCGCCGTAGGGGGGTGATACGCAGCGCCTGGGTCTGCTGAAGGCCAGTGTGCTGTCCATCCCGCTTGACGCGGTCGGGCTGTCGTAAACCGGACCCGCAGGTTCCGGCCTTCGGCTTCCATCCCTGATGCGGGTCATGCGCCGCAGACGCGGCAGGAAGGGGCAGGAGGGTCTCCCTCCTCCCCTCGCAAGGCCCGGTTCCGGTATCCCCACTCTTCCTTCGCTGGCGCTCCGTGCAGCCCGGGTGATCCCCCTCCGGAACCGGGCCTTGCCACCCCAACCACCCGGTCTCGCCGACGGGCAGGGTTGCAGCAGCAGGTGCTGTGCAACCCAATCCCAAAGGAGAGACCCCATGGCCGTTGGCATCCCAGCGGCCTTGACGGCGCTCCCCGCTTTTGGGCTGGACATCGGGCTGCAAGGGCACCCTTGCCTTGAGAAGATCTCGGAGAGTGATATCAATTCACCAGTGCGGTCGGCCTATAGGACTGTGCTGCTAATCACGCGATCCATGAAGGCGACTAGATCGTCTCCGCGCACTGTCGGCGAATTGTAGCGCGATGCACCGCCCTGGCGCAGCCATATTGCTTCTTCGACAATTGCTTGGTCATCGGGGAAGTTGGCAAGCGCGTGGCGGCCTGCACCCGACTTTGAGACCATCTTACCAGTGACGATCGCGGCATGAAGCCGCGCGACGCCTAAGCATCCCCAAATGACCGACTCATCCTCTTGCAAAGTTGCCATGTCACGGCGGCGCTGATTGAGCCACGGCAACCAATAGGATTGAAGATTCTGGCGGCTATAAACGACAGCTGCATCCTCGTCGGCAGCGATCCAACTGGCGGATGGAGCTTCGCCACGCACCGTAATGCCATGCCGCAACATCGTAAGCCATGTGACGGGGTGACGTTCTTCGGCCGAGTCAAACGTAACCACTCCACTCATCGCAGACGGTCCGGTCCCCGTTGGAGGATAGGCTAGATCGCCTCGCCCTAGGTAGATGCCGTCGCAATTCACCGTAGGGTAGGCGTCGGACAATGTTCTATGAACCCCAACCAGAGGCGACATATCGGCGTTCGGCTCTGCAATGGCGATGAAGTCAATATCGCTTTGACCAGGACGGTAATCACCTAGGGCCAACGACCCTACGAGATACAAGCCCCTAATCTGGTCAGGCATCGTCTGATCCAACTCATGGAGCAAAGACGCAACTACTGGCGCGACGTCAGCGGGTAGATTGACTAAATCAAACGGGCCTTTTTTCAGAGTGCACATACTGAAAGTATAGTCGGATAATTCAAAATGTGGAAATAGTTTTGAATTAGCGGCAAAGTACTCGATTCTCGCGCGATAACCCCTGCATTAAAGTGCGCAGCGCTCGGAATCGGGGGCGTGATGTCGGAGTATGCATGGGGCAATGATAGCAACTCACCCGTGAGGTCGGCTTCGCAACCCAGTCCAGCTGTGCCGCCCGCGCTAGCCGCCTATGGTCGGGTTGTGATCTCCGCCTTGACCTCTTCGTATCGCTTGCCAAGCTGATCGTAGATTGCCTGCCAGTTGGCCCACGGCATTTCCATGATCATTGCCTGAAGCTGCATCAGCCGTGCTGCCAACGCCTTACGTTCCTCGATAAGGTCCGACTTGCTCATGGCCGTGACGTCGTTCGCTTTGGACTGCGCGGGCAAATGCGGCTTCATTTCGCCCTGCCGGAGGGCCAGATCGATCATGTCCATGAGGATATCGAACGGTATCTCTGGCGAGCCGCGTGAGATTTTCCCGCTTTGGTCTCGATAGGCCCATTTGATCGAGCGATCCTTGAACGATCCATCGTCCCAGGATGCCCACCCGATGCGGAGTTCGCCGTTGCGGTAGGGGATTACGTGCGTTGGAATCATCTGACTGCCTCACTGTTTCGATAGTACCGATCTAGTGTATCCATACTATGGATTCAAGAGGCGAGGCGATCTACCGATTTGCCTCCGGCCACCCAGCTTTGGGATACAGATTGCCGGGATCTACAACCCAGATCAGAGCATGCCCATGGCGGCGGGCGTAGGCGATCACCTCGGCCACGGCGGCGGCGATCGGCTTCTTGACGCTCATAATCCGGTGCACGCGACGCGGCGTCCCACTCCGGGTTTTGTCCGACGTCGTCAGCTCCCAGTCGGCCGCGACACCATCCTTACCCATGCTTACGTTGAGCTGAAGACGTCCCTGCGGCCTCATTGCTGGCTGGTCTAAGGTCAGTTTCGGCTCGATCGGCCCCGGCGCCCATACCGCTCCAGTCTTGTAGGGCGCGTCGGAAACGCGACCGCGTTCCTGAACGACGACGTATCCCGCTTCGCGCATCATTTGCCCGACGTACCATCCGACGAACTGGCACGCGGCGTCGCGCTCCTTTTTCGAGGGGAGGGCCGCTATGGTCGCGGCAACGTCCTTGGCCACCGCCTGAACGGCGGGCTTCCCCTGCTCCGACAGCGTCACGAACGCGGCGAAGTGCTCGGGCTGGTCGATGATCTCGGTTAGCAGCTGCCCGGTTTCCGTCGCGCCATATGTTGTAAGCCAGTGGCTCATCGCCAACCCTCCCATTCGTGTCCGCACAATATGAGGGGGCATCGAGCTCGAGTCAACTACACGAAACAAACGGTCATGTTTTACTGCTGGCTGGGTATGACGCGCACAAGCGCATGCCGGAAATAGTGCTCGTTCATGATCTTGATGAGCGATTTCGACGTGGATTTTTCCAGATAGGCCTTCATGGCCTCGCCATCACGCCAGCCGATCTCGCACCCTTCTTCCGACCGATGGTTCTCCAGCCACTCAAGCTCGGCGCCGGCGATCGGGGCATTGGTCCAAAGCTCGAAGGTGAGCTTCTTGTCGGCGAAAGACGACCTGCTGCGCAAAATACTACGGAGAAGCGGCACTCGGTCTTCTCGCCACTTCTGGATCTCCGGAAGGCCGATACGCGAGGTGGGGCTTTTTGATTTGCACTCGATGACGAGCACTCCTTTGTCATCCGGCCGGTCAAGCAAGACGTCGATCTCGGCCGCGCGCCCTGTTCTAAACTCTTTCAGCTCGTCGCCCGCGCGTAGGAATCCGCCCTCCACGTCTTTTACCAAAGCGCCCACAGCCAGCTCGAACAGGTGACCACGAAGATTGTGGGCCGCGCCCTCGATCTTGGTCAGGCTCCCCATCACGCGCTCGAGGTGCTCGGGGTTCACGGCCGCTGTCGCGCCGGCGTTGCTCAACAAGTTGATGAGATCACGCAAGGCCTTTGCGACCTCCTCGCCGAACATCTGAGCCGTGGTCGTCGCGAGAACACCTTTCTGTCGTGCCAAGCTGAATCCAGTGGCCGTGAAACCGTCCGCGACTAGGAACGGCATGATAGGTGCGACATTCCGAGGCCCCGATGCCAAGTCGTGCTTGCGGACGAAATGCGCCACCTCGTTGGAATCCAGGATCTTGCCGAGATTGACGTCGGCCACGATGAACCCAGGCCGCAAGGTTCCTTTCAGGGGCTGTGCCAAGGGCCGTGCATAGGACGGACCGCTGAAATCCCATGTAATGCTCGAAACGACGGGTGGCTCTTCGTCGTTGCGGAGTCGGATGCGCTCGAAGCTGGCTAGACCAAGGCGTCGGCACCACTCCTTCATACCGTGCAAGACCACGTCCTCGGCTGCCAGCTGGGCGCGGATATGAGATATTTTCGCGGTACGGTACTGCGGCGGTTGAAAGACGACGAAGCGTTCGCCGCTTGCCTCGTCCGTGATCTGCTCGACCATGTGAATGGCCTGCAGACGCTCGATGATCCGCTCCGGCGAAAGCTGTCCCTTGCGAGCCAGGGGAGCTCCACAGAGCCCGGGAAACAGCCTCAAGGGGAAAGCACCGCCACGGGCCTTCAGGCCAATGATCGCGCCCCAATATGACGGACCATGCGATTTGCAGGCTTTTTCGATGGCTTTCCAGAAAGATGGGCGGCCGAACTGCTCCGACAAAAAGAAGAAGCGGGCGTTGTGCGCAAACCTGAGCCCCGCGAGCCTAGTCACGCTATCGCCGGCGCGCGCGATGCGTTGACGAGCCGCCGCCGGCGATAGGCCGGCCTTCACCATCTCGGCAATGAGCGCGATGGTGAGACAGGGTCCGGAGCTGCGGAGCAGCCGGACGAGATCATTATCAAAGGGTGATGAAGAGCGTGTCACACTACTCTATTTATAACACCTCCTCTGTAGGCCGGCGTCCTTTTTCACATCTCGCGCGAGATTGAAAATAACGTAATAATTGAGCTATTTAGAATCGACCAAATCTGGCGCTTTTTGATGCAATGTCAAACCGATTGGCCCGCGCACTGTCAAAACGCCTCCATATAACGCCCTAGTCTTGAGCTTCGCTCTGGCCGCCCCAATATCTCACATTATGTCGTGTTTAGCCTTGGGGAACGTGATGAGTGCGCCGAGCAGTGAGTTGGAATCGCCTATTCAATGGGGCGACCGCGTTGATCATAAGAAGTTCGGCTTGGGGACAGTTAAGGGCGAGCCAGACGCGCGCTCTGGTGCGAGCCAGGAATTGCAATCGATCGAACATAAGGGCTGGGCGGTTCCCGTCACCTGGGACGATCCAACTCGGGAAGACAGCATGGTGATGAGCACCTTTTTGAAGGTGGTCAGCCGGCCGGACGCCAAGGGCGGCGCCTACTGGAATCATGAGTTCCAGAAGCTGACGAAGCGGGTTCTGGCAGCCAGGCAGGCGACAGATCTGGTGATCGGAAATGCCTTCCGACCGCAAGGCGGCGGCGGTGCGGCGAAGGTGCAAGCGGCGCTCGCCCATGAGGAGGTCAGCCTAGGCGAGCTTGCGGCGTTCCTTGAACGGGACGAACAAGGCGAGCACGCCTAGCTCCCCTTCATCTCGCATCATGCAGCGTACCTGGGAGCTGGTCGCGCTGCTCTGTGCGCCTGAGATATTGTACCCACGGCTGCGGCTTGGGGGACGTGATGCCTCCCGATCGGCCGCATACGGTGCATTGAGAGTCCGCCTGCGCGGCTCGGCTTTTTTGAAGAAAGGGGGGCTGCCGCCCCGCGCCGTCAAGGCCGAGGCGCGCGCTTGGATGGCCGCTGCCATCCAAGCGGCCTTGACGGCGCTCCCCGCTTTTTGGGGCTGGACATGGGCTGCAAGGGCAGCCCTGCCTTGAGAAGGCAGCTTTCCAATGCTCTGAGGCAAGATTGCCACTCGGTTGGTCGAAATGTCCGACAAACTCTGGCGGGACTGACGCATTGTTGTTAGGTTATTAGAGATACTGGTGAGTCTGGCCGTCGTGGGCCGAACGATCTCTCGCCCCCTTTCCAAAAAATCAGGATTGACCAGCAGGGCATCATTGCGCGGTTTGCTAGCACAAGAATTAGCACAAGCACAGATTAGTACAAAAATTATCTAATTAAATCAATAATATAATGGGTATCTAAGAGGACTTAAAATCTCTCGGCCCGAAAGGCTGTGCGGGTTCGATCCCCGCCGTCCGCACCACCACCTCAGCGACCTCTCAGAGCATCTCGGCAAGATGCTTGAGCTCGTCTCCGTCGAGATCGGAGACTGCTGTGTAGACGACGCCCCCGCGTATCCAGCTCAGCAGATTATAGCCGTTGCGCATCGTCAGGGTTGGCGCTGTGTCTGGGGCGTCGGAGGCCCAGGCGAAAATATTGATCAGGTGGAGCCGTCGCTTGTAGACGAGCGCGCCGACGCGCCGGCCGGCGATCGTATCGAGCCGGCCGCCGAGTAGCGGATAGCCTTGTGCAGCGAGATCGCGAACCTCGGGCGAGAAATCGACCTTTCCGGCGAACCAGGGCTTCACCGTGTGAGCGTCTGAGGAGGCGACCTGGATCGGGCTTTCCTGCTGCAGGGAGCGCAGATGGGCCGAAAGCAGATCCCGTGCGAGCAGCGTATCGCGCGCGGAACCGGTCACGAACCCCCATGTCGCAAGCGCCGACAGAAGACATGCGAATACGAGCACGGCGGCTTGCCGCATAAGCGCCGAGGCCGTCCAGTGCCTCGGCACGATTGCCGTGGAACGGGCCGATACGGACTGAGGGGACGGCGACGGCGGAGAACCGTCCGATGCCTGCTCCAGTGACTGCCTGAGGCGCTGAGACAGGCCTTCGGGCATAGGCTCTCGGCCGAGGCCGGCGACGGCCCTGCTCGTTTGGCGAAGATCGGAGACAAGGGTCGTGCAATCCGGGCAATCCGCGATATGGCGCGCAAGCGCTTCATGCTCGTCATCCGGCAGTTCCCTGTCGAGATAGGCGCTCAGCAGATGAGCGTGCCGATCACAAGGCATGGGAGCAATCCTTCCCGGTTTTACGGGCAAGCGCCCGACGCAGCAGCAGGCGACCGCGCGACAGCCGCGACATCACGGTTCCAACCGCCGTGTCGGTGATCTCGGAGATCTCGCGATAGCTGAGCCCCTCGATCTCGCGCAGTACGACGACTTCGCGGAAGGCCGTGGGCAGTTCCGCCAGAGCGAGCCGTACGAGGTCTCGCTCTGCCTTGCCGATCAGCGCGTCCTCGGCCGAGGGGCCCTCGGCGGCAATGTCGAGCGGGGCTCCTGTGTCACCCTCCCGTCCGTGAAAAGCGGCGTCGAGGGAGATCACGTTTGCGGTGCGCTGGCGGTTGTTGAGTGTGCGGTAGGCGGCGTTGCGGACAATAGCGAAGAGCCAAGGTCGGATGTCCTCGCCGCGAAAGCCGTCAAAGGCGCGGAAGGCGCGCAAAAACGCTTCCTGCACGACGTCCTCCGCATCGGCCCGCGAGCTCAGCAGCCAGAAGGCCAGGCTGAACGCCGCCTCCTGATGCGGCAACGCCAACTGCTCGAAACGAGACGGAATGGGCATGATCCCGTGTTTGCCTTGGGCTGAGGAAATCGGTGGAAGCTAGCGGCTCTCCTCTATGATCCCGATCACGTCCGATTTATTCCCGCGCTCTTTTGCGTGATCGCGGGAATAAATCCGGCCGGCCCCGGCTCTTGGACTGTGCGACGCCGCTGCGGCGCTCGCCTTGAGACCTCCGGGAGTTGCTCGATGATCCTTCTCTCACGCCGCGATGCGCTTGTCGCGAGTTCGCTTGCCGCCGCCTTCGGATTGACGAAGCCGCTGCATCTCGTCGCGCCGGCCGAAGCCCAGACCACTCCTGATCCGGCTGTCGGCTTTCACCGCTACAAGGTCGGTTCGATCGAGATCACAGCGCTTTATGACGGGATCTGGGAAAAACCGCACGACCCCGCCTTCATCAAAAATGCCTCGATCGAGGAGACCAAGGAGGCGCTTGCCAAGGCGGGTCAGACGACGGCCTTCGTGCCGATCCCACTGACCGTCGTCGTGCTCAAGATCGGCGAACGCTATGTCATGGTCGATGCCGGCTCCGGCGCTGGGCAATGGCAGCCCACGGCCACCAAGCTCGCCGCCAATATGGCGGCGGCTGGCATCGACCCGGCCAGGATTGGCACGATTCTGGTCTCGCATTTCCATCCCGACCACATCTTTGGTCTGATGGATCGCGGCACCAACGCGCCCATGTTCCCCCACGCCGAGATCGTCGTCACCGCAACCGAATACAAATGGTGGACCGAGCCCGGCCGCGTCGAGAAGCTGCCCGATGCGCGCAAGGCGCTCGGGCAGAGGATCCACGCGGTCTTCCCGGGTTGGAAGAACTTCAGACTCGTCGATGGCGAGCCCGAGGTCGCGCCGGGCGTCAGGTTGGTCAGGACGCCCGGCCATACGCCCGGGCACGCCGCGTTCCATGTCAGCTCGGGCAACGAGCAACTGATGATCTCCAACGATGTCGCTTATGTTCCGGCCCTGCTCGCACCGCATCCGGATTGGCAGGGCAGCTACGATCAGGACGGCGTTACGGCCGTTGAGACGCGTCGCGCACTGATCGATCGCGTCATCGCCGAGAAGATGGCGATCTGCGGGGCGCATTTCCCGTTCCCCGGCAAGGGGGTCTTCGCCAAGGACGGCGCCGGCTACGCCTTCGCCCCCGCTATGGCCTGACCCCCTCTGGGTAGAGGCCGAACGCGACCCAGACCTTCCCTGATCCCAATCCTGGAGACAGTCATGATCCGCAAACTCGCATTCGCAGTTTTTGTAGGCGCTCTCGCCGCCTCGACTGCAGCATTCGCCGTCGACACCACACCGACCAAGGGCGCTCCCGACCTGAGCGCCGTGAGATCGGCGATCAAGGCCAAGGAGTTCAAAGCCGCGATCACAGATCTGAACGGCATGATCGACGCCGGCGTCCAGCATGCCGACGTCTACAATCTGCTCGGCTTCTCCCTGCGCAAGAGCGGCGACCAGAAGACGGCGCTGACCTATTACCGCAAGGCGCTCGACTTCGACCCCGGCCACAAGGGGGCTCTCGAATATCAGGGCGAGCTTTATGTCGAGATGGGCGAGATCGCCAAGGCGCGCGGCAATCTCGCGAACCTGGTCAAGCTCTGTCCACAGGGTTGCGAGGAACGCGAGGACCTCGAAAAGGCGCTTGCTGCTGCGCCGGCGAACTGAACCCGACGATCATGCCATCCCGGATCGGTCTTGGGGCCGATCCGGTGCGACCTATCAAGGACGAGATCTGGCAAGGACGAGACCATGACACGATCGATGTTCCGCGATAGTGCGGCATTGCTGGGCCGCTTGCTGCTCGCCGCACTGTTCCTGCATGAATCCTGGATGAAGCTGACGCATTTTGGCCCATCCGTGGCCTATATGGAGCGCTTCGGCATTCCCGGTTGGCTGTTGCCTGGCGCAGTTGTTGTAGAACTCGGTGGCGGCATCCTGCTCGTGCTGGGACTGTTCAGCCGCCATGCGGCGCTGGCGCTGGCCGCGTTTTGCATCGCCGCGGCGGGCCTGTTCCACAATGCCCTGTCCGATGGCAATCAATTGCTGCATTTCGAGAAGGATCTGGCGATCGCAGGGGGGCTCCTCGTGCTTTGCGCTTTCGGCCCGGGACGCTTTGTGCTGCCGCTTGGGCGGCTAAAGCCTCCCGGTTGAAAGGCTGTGCGGATTAGCTTCCCTCCTGCGGTACCAAAATCATCATCGGAGTGGGGGCGTCACAGCTTCCGGAACACCAGGCTCAGATTATTCGCCGGCATCTCGATCAACTCCGGCACTGAGAAGCCTGCTTCCCCTGCCAATGCTGCGACCGCGTCGAGATCGCGCAGGCCCCAGTCCGGGTTGCGGCTGCGCAGGCTCGCGTCGAAGGCGGCGTTGCTGGGCTCGAGCGCGCGGCCGGGGCGGCGATAGGGGCCGTAGAGATAGAGCGGCGCGCCGGTTTTCAGGATGCGCCCGGCCTGGCGGACCAGGCCCTGCGTCGCCGCCCAGGGCGCGATATGGATCATGTTGATGCACAGGATCGCGTCGGCGCTCGCGACCGGCCAGTCATCGGCCGCCGCGTCGATCAGCAAGGGCGGGCGGATATTCTGCGCGGATTGCGTCCAGGCCTTGATGCTCTCCAGCGCTTCGCGCGAGGGATCGCTGGGCTGGAAGGCGAGGCCGGGCAGGGCGCTGGCGAAATGCAGGGCATGCTCGCCCGAGCCGCTGGCGATCTCCAGCACGAGCCCGGTCGCGGGCAGCACGTCGCGCAGCACGGCGAGGATCGCGTCGCGATTGCGCTGCGTGGCCGGCGCGAAGAGGCGCTGGTCGCTGGGCGTCGTTTCGCTCGCGGCCGGCTGCCACGGTCCGCTTGTCTTGCTCGTCATGCCCATCCTGCCTTTCGACCGGCTCTTGCGATCATTGAGTCTCGCGATTCTTTGCCGCGACCCATCGCCACGCAATCGCGATACGCTATAAGGGTTTTTGAAGCAGGCCGCTGACGAGTGCGGCTTTGCATGGCGCGGGCTGGTTTTGTTAACCGAGATATTGATCGTCGTGGCATTGACCGTGATCAACGGTCTTCTGTCCATGTCTGAATTGGCCGTCGTCTCGTCCCGCCCAGCCAGGCTCAAGGTTCTCAGCGATCAAGGCAACAAGGGCGCGGCGATCGCGATCCGCCTGACCGAGAATCCGGGCCGCTTCCTCTCGACCGTCCAGATCGGCATCACGCTTGTGGGCGTGCTCTCGGGCGCCTTCTCGGGCGCGACCCTGGGCGCGCGGCTGGCCGACTGGCTGGCGGAGCAGGGCCTGTCGCGCGCGGCCTCGGACGGGCTCGGCGTCGGTGCGGTGGTGGTGGCGATCACCTATCTCTCGCTGATCCTGGGTGAACTGGTGCCCAAGCAGATCGCCTTGCGCGATCCCGAGCGCGTCGCCGCGCGCGCCGCGCCCGCCATGCTGTTCCTCTCCAGGATCGGCGCGCCCCTGGTCTTCCTGCTCGATCTCTCGGGGCGCGCCGTGCTGAGCCTGCTCGGCCAGAAGGGCGAGCCGGAGGAGAAGGTCACCGAGGAGGAGGTCCGCACTATCATTGCCGAGGCGGAGACGGCCGGCGTGCTCGAGCGCGACGAGCGCGAGATGATCTCGGGCGTGATGCGGCTCGCCGATCGGTCGGCGCGCGCGCTGATGACGCCGCGCCGCGAGGTCGAGGTGATCGATCTCGCCGACAGCGCCGACGAGATCCGGGCCCAGCTGCGCGCGACGCGCCGCTCGCGTTTGCCGGTCCAGGACGGCGAGCCCGACTCGATCATCGGCGTCGTCATCGTCAAGGATATGATCGACCTGCTCTCGGACGGCGCGGCGCATGATCTGCGCCAGCTCGTCGACGAGGCGCCGGTGGTGATGGACACGGCCAACGCGCTGCGGATCCTGCGCGATATCCGCGCCTCCAAGGTGCATATGGCGCTGGTCTTCGACGAGTACGGGCATTTCGAGGGCATCATCACGCCTGGCGACGTGCTGGAGGCGATCATCGGCGCCTTCCAGGAGGAGGAGGAGAGCGAGCCGCCGATCGTGACGCGCGCCGACGGCTCCTTTCTCGTCGCCGGCTGGATGCAGGTCGACGAGTTCTCGCATGAGCTCGGCATCCACATCCCGCGCGACGCCGACTTCCAGACGGTGGCGGGCTTCATCCTGGCTGAGCTCAACCGCCTGCCCAATGTCGGCGAGTTCTTCGACAAGGGGCATTGGCGCTTCGAGGTGGTCGATCTCGACGGGCGCCGGATCGACAAGGTGCTGGTCAGCCGGATCGAGTGAGACGGGCGTTGACGGCGCTTGCGGCGTCGTGGTCTAAAGCTCCCAAGGGGTTCACCGCGACGACCCCGTGAGGCTTCGGCCCAAGGTTCGCGTCCAGATTCCTTTCTCGTGGGATGGACGCCATGTCTTCCAACATCGAAATCAGCACGGCCCAATTGTCCCGGCTCGTCGGCTTGCCCGATGCTCCGGTGCTCATCGACGTTCGCATTCCACAGGATTTCGACGCCGATCCGCGCCTGCTGCCAGCCTCCGAACGGCGCAGCCACACGGATGTGGCCGCCTGGGCCAGGAGCTATGCCGGGCGGCGCGTCGTGGTCTCCTGCCAGCGCGGCCTCAAGCTCAGCGAGGGCGTCGCCGCCTGGCTGCGGCATGAGGGCGTCGAGGCCGAAAACCTCGCAGGCGGGTTCGAGGCCTGGCGCGATGCCGGCGGGATGCTGGTGGCGCCGGCCAAGATCCCGCCGCGCAATGCCGCCGGCAACACCGTCTGGGTTACGCGGACCCGGCCCAAGGTCGACCGCATTGCCTGTCCCTGGCTGATCCGGCGCTTCGTCGATCGCGATGCGGTCTTTCTGTTCGTCTCGCCATCGGAGGTCGCTGATGTGGCCGATCGCTTCGGCGCGACGCCCTTCGATATCGACGGCGTGTTCTGGAGCCATCGTGGGGCGCGCTGCAGCTTCGACGTCATGATCGAGGAGTTTTGCCTGTCGAGCCCGCCGCTCGACAGGCTGGCGACGATCGTGCGAGCGGCCGATACGGCGGAGCTCGATCTCGCGCCGCAGGCGGCGGGGCTGCTTGCGGCTTCGCTTGGCCTGTCGCGCATGTTCAAGGATGATCTCGCGCAACTGGAAGCCGGCATGCTGCTTTACGACGCGTTCTATCGCTGGTGCCGCGATGCGAGCGAGGAAAGCCATAACTGGCCCGCAAGCTCGGCCAAGACCTGAGGTGCGGCGATGACGATCGCGACAACCACGGCTTCGGTCGAAACGACGCCCGCCATGCCGACGCTGGCGGAAGCCACCCGCGTCTGGGCGAAGATCGGCCTGCTGTCATTTGGCGGGCCGGCCGGGCAGATCGCCTTGATGCATAAGGAGCTGGTCGAGGAGCGGCGCTGGATCGGCGAGCAGCGTTTCCTGCATGCGCTCAACTACTGCATGTTGCTGCCAGGTCCGGAGGCGCAGCAGCTTGCCGTCTATATCGGCTGGCTGATGCATCGCACGCTCGGTGGGCTCGTTGCCGGCCTGCTCTTCATCATCCCCGGCGCGCTGGTGATGCTCGGGCTCAGCACGCTCTATGTGCTCTACCGGCAGGTTCCGCTCGTCGACGGGATCTTCTTCGGGGTGAAGGCCGCAGTGCTTGCCGTGGTCATCGAGGCGGGCTTGCGGATCAGCCGGCGGGCGCTGAAGAACCGCGCCATGGTGGCGGTCGCGATCGCGGCTTTTATCGCGATCTTCCTGTTCAAGACGCCGTTTCCGCTGATCATCCTGGCGGCGGGGCTGGTCGGCTGGCTCGGTCATCGCGTCAGGCCCGATCTGTTCGGTGCCGGCTCGGGGCATGGCGCGTCGGGGCCCGATGTCGTCGGGCTGGTCGACCAGATGTTCGCACGCGGCGAGATGGCGCATGCGCGCCCCTCAGCGGGTAAGGCGCTGCGGGTCCTGGCCATCTGGCTGCCGCTCTGGCTCGGGCCGGTGTTCCTGCTCTGGCTGATGACGGGGGGCGCGAGCGTCTGGACGCATCTGGGGACGTTCTTCAGCACCATGGCGGTCGTCACCTTCGGCGGCGCCTATGCGGTGCTGGCCTATGTCGCGCAGGCGGCGGTCGAGACCTATGGCTGGCTCGTCGCCGGCGAGATGGTCGATGGGCTCGGCCTCGCCGAGACGACGCCCGGTCCCTTGATCCTGGTGCTGCAATTCGTCGGCTTCCTGGCCGGATTTCGTGCGCCGGGCAGCCTGCCGCCGCTGCTCGCGGGCGGGCTGGGGGCGTTCTTGACGCTCTGGGTCACCTTCGCGCCCTGCTTCCTGTGGATTTTCCTGGGTGCGCCCTATGTCGAGGCGCTGCGCGGCAACAAGGCGCTGTCGGCGGCGCTGAGCACGATCACGGCTGCGGTCGTCGGCGTGATCATGAACCTCGCGCTCTGGTTCGGCCTGCATGTCCTGTTCAGGGATGTGCGCAAGGTCGAGCTGGTGTTCGCCAGCCCCGACTGGCCCGTGCTGGCCTCGCTGGACTGGCGCGCGGCGCTGCTCTCGGCGGCCGCGATGATAGCGATGCTGCGCTTCAAGACCGGGATGATCCCGACGCTTGCGGCCTGCGCCGCGGCAGGCATGGTGCTGACGCGGTTTCCAGCCTGACCCTCGCGCCGCGTTTCAGCGGCGCGGCGGCTCGCCGGGTTCGATGATGCGGTACTCGGCGTCGATCACGTCGACGCGCTCAGCCGGCCGTCTCTGCGCGGCGAAAGGATCGGGCCGGCCGAAGCCGGCAGCCTTCAACCGGCTGCGCAAGCGCCAGGCGGCGACCGCCCCGACGATCATGACGACCGGGATCAGGATCAGCGCGAGGCTGGCTGCGAGCAGGAACAGGGTGACGCCGACAACAAGGCTTGCCGCCATGGCAAGCCATGTCATCCAACGCGGTCCGCGCTGGAGGCGGCCGCCAAGCTGTTCATGGAGATTGACGCGGATCATCTGGCCCTCGTCCAATGGATCGAGGATGAGAGATAGGGATGAAATGCGGCGAAGACGAGAGCGGCTGTCGCAGGGGCAGGGCGGCCGAACGCCGCACCGAGCTCAGATCGGTGCGCGCCAGTCATAGAGCCAGTCGTAGCGCCGGCGCATGCCGTCGGGGCCGAGACGCCGCATCACCAGGTCGCGGCCAAAGCTCCAGGGCCGGCCGAGATGGTAGGCGCGGCCGTTGCTGCGGCTCGTCGCCTGGACGCGGGCGACGCGCTCGGTGCGCGCCTTGGCATAGGCCGCCATCGCAGCCGGCACGCCGGAGGCGCCGTCGCGCTCCAGATGCGTCGCGAGTTCATGCGCCAGCACGGCCGCGTCCTCGATCGCCAGCGCCGCGCCCTGGGCGAAGAAAGGCAGCACGGGATGGGCGGCGTCGCCGAGCAGCGCGATCCGGCCCTGCGCCATCGCAGCCGGCGTTCTGTCGAACAGCGACCAGACCTGCCATTGGCCGGCCGCGCCGGCGAGGCGACGCAGATCCGGAGCAGCGCCCGCGAGATGGCTCGCCAGCAGGCGGGCATCGCCTTCGCGGCTCCAGCCTTCGCGTGCCTCCTTGGCTTCCCGGATGACGACGAGATTGATCTCGCGCCGGTTCGCGACCGGATAATGCACGGCATGACGGCCTGCACCGAGATGGAGCGTGATTTCGGCTGCGGGCTTGTCGTGGCCAACCGGGACAAGTGTGCGCCAGGCCTCGAAGCCGGTGAAGGCGGGCGGCGCGGCGTCGCCGCTGAGCTCTCTGAGCCTGGACCAGAGCCCGTCTGCGCCAACCGCGCCGAGCGCCTGCACGGTCTCGATCTGCCCGGCATCGCTGACCAGGGTCGCACTGACACCGTCCTGCGTCTGGGCGATCTCCTGCAGGCCCCGGCCGACGACGAGGCGGATATTCGGGAGCTGGCGGGCGGCGTCGAGCAGCAGCATGTGCAGATCGGAGCGCTTCAGCACACGAAAGGGCGTTTGCGCCGACGCGACCGCCATCGGCATGCCGGCGATCTCGGCCCCGTTCCGCCAGCGCCGGATCACGAGCCTGTCGACCGTGACGCCGACGCGCTTCAGCGCGAAGCCGAGATCGAGAGCCGCGAGCACGCGCCCGGCATTGGGCGACAATTGCAGGCCGGCGCCGGACTCGCCGAAGCCGGTGCGCTTCTCAGCCAGCGTCACCGCGATGCCGCGCCGGGCGAGCGCGATGGCGGCCGTCAGACCGCCGATCCCGGCGCCGGCGATCAGGATATGGGGAGTTGGCACGGGATATCCGGCTGACGATGTGTGGGTAGGCGGACCGAAACGTCAGTCCTGGTTGCTGCGGCCGTCGCGATCGGGCGGCAGGTCCGGGCGGGGCGAACCCGGCTCGGCCCAGCTGCGGGCATAGGGCTCGGCCTTGCCACCGAGGCGCGGCGCGGTCTCCTGGGAGACCGATTGGCAGCCGGCGAGAAACGTCGCTGCCAACAGAACCGCGCCGGTGACCGTGCGGAGCAGGCTCATCGTCATGCCGCCTGCGAGGTCTCGTGATGCGCGCATTCAGGCGGCGTGCAGGCGCCGCCCTTCAGCGACGGATCATATTTGAACAGCGTCGAGCAATAGGGGCAGACGATCTCATGGTCGGAACCCATGTCGAGGAAGACATGCGGATGGTCGAAGGGCGGCTTGGCGCCGATGCACATGAACTCATGCGCGCCGACATGGATCACGGCCACGCCGGAATCATTGTGGAAATGCGGAATGCCCGTCTCGGCCATGATCGTCGCTCTGCGAATGGGATGTCTTGTCGTTAATCGAAGATCTTGCAGTGATGCTGGCGCGCAAACTAGCGCGCGCCATCAGCCCGCGCCAGTGCGCGATTGTCTCATGGCGACGACTGCCGCGTCGCGGGATCAGCGAAACACGCCTTGACGAGTGCCGAGACGCGGTTGCTGTCTTCAGGGCTGAGCGCATTCTCGAGCACTTTTCGCCAGAGATCCTCGTGCTTGATCGCGTCGACCGTGCAGCCACAGCGCGCCCGGCAGGCGCCGGCGTCGTGCGCTCCTTGCATGCAGCTACGCTCGCAGGACTGCATGAAGGGCTTTTCATCCGAGGGGCGCGCGATCGCAAACTGCGTCGCCAGCATCAGCGCCCCGATGAAGAGCGGCTGGTGCAGGAGATAGACCAGCAGGCTGTTGCGGCCGCCCCAGGCGACGACCCGCGCGGGCAAAGCGCGTGGCTGCCAGCCGGCGAGGCGCGATTGCGCGAGACGCGGCAGCACCAGCCTTGCCAGCACGATCCCGGCCAGAACCCAGCCGAACCAGGGGAAAACAGGCACGAAATCGGCGCTGGCTGGAACCTCCCGAGCCAGTCCGAGCCAGAGCAGCCAGGATTGGTCGAGGACGGGATGGGCGGCCAGATACGGCACGGCAAAGACGATGAGCGCGGCCAGCGCGACGGCAAGTATCGGCAGCCACAGGAAGGGCAGGGCGATGACGCTCGCCAGCGCGACCTGATGCAGGATGCCGAAGAAGATGAAGCTGTCGGGCATGGCGAACCGGGTGCCGACCGTCACCAGCGCGGCCGCGCCCGCGACCATGGCGAGGCGCTTCAGATAGGAGTGGTGGTTCAGGCCATTGCGGGTCGCCAGCACCAGGCTGACGCCGACCAGCGTCAGGAAGCTTGCGGCGATCGAGCGGGCGAACCAGTGCCAGCCCGGCTCGATCGGCGTGTCGACGTCGATCAGCTCGAAATAAGCGAGGTCATAGGTGAAGTGGAAGACGAACATCGCCAGCAGGGCGATGCCCCGCGCCAGATCGATGAACGCGAAGCGGGGGCGGGCGATGGTCGGTGTCGGGTTGAGGTCGGCAGTGCTCATATCCGTCTTCATAGGCAAGCGGCGTCGGGCCCGCTACCCAAAGCAGCGGCTGCATGGCAGGGAGAAGGCAACGCCAACGGCCCAAGCGATCTGGAT
Organism: Allobosea sp. BE125; assembly: GCF_031456075.1. Classification (NCBI taxonomy): domain Bacteria; kingdom Pseudomonadati; phylum Pseudomonadota; class Alphaproteobacteria; order Hyphomicrobiales; family Alloboseaceae; genus Allobosea; species Allobosea sp. BE125. Next base: position 60,516 of record NZ_JAVDTY010000008.1, on the reverse strand, counting down.
CATGCAGAGTTTCTCATCCGACGGAGTCAATCTCGCCTATATCGACCTCGCCCCGACGAGCGAGGTTGCGCGCGGCGAGACGGTCATGCTCGTCCACGGCTTCGGCTCCAGCCATATGGTCAACTGGGTCAACACCCAATGGACGAAGACGCTGACCCATGCCGGATACCGTGTCGTCGCACTCGACAATCGTGGCCATGGCCAGAGCGAGAAGCTCTATGAGCCCGCCGCCTATTCCTCGCAGATCATGGCTGAGGATGTGCGCCGCCTAATGGATCATCTCGATATCTCGCAGGCTGCGGTGATGGGCTATTCGATGGGCGCGCGGATCTCGGCGCATCTGGCGCTGGCGCATCCAGATCGCCTGCGGGCACTGCTGCTCGGCGGGCTCGGGATCCATCTGGTCGAGGGCGTCGGCCTGCCGCTGGGCATCGCGGATGCCATGGAGGCGCCCTCGCTCGATGTCCTGACCGACCCGATGCAGCGGATGTTCCGCGCCTTCGCCGATGCGACCAAGAGCGATCTCAGGGCGCTCGCCGCCTGTATCAGGGGCTCGCGCCAGACCTTGACTGCCGCGCAGGTCGGGCAGATCGCGGTGCCGACCTTGGTCAGCGTCGGCACGAAGGACGATGTCGCGGGCTCCGGGCCGGAGCTTGCGGCGCTGATTCCCAGTGCGGAAGCGGTCGACATCGAAGGCCGCGACCACAATCTCGCCGTCGGTGACAAGAGCCACAAACAAGCGGTGCTGGATTTTTTGGCACGGGTCTGAACGGGCTGGCCGGTGGCGGGAAAGTATGAGTCCCGTCAGGGTTTTGCGCGCGGCGGCTGCGGTCTTGATTCAAGCGGGCGCCGGGCCGATCTGACACTCCCGCGCTTTCGCGTTTGGCGGTTCACCACCGCAATGTGCTAGAGTTTGAATTCGTCTTACGTCTCCATCGGAGAATGATCATGCCGTCTGGGCGCTCCGTCATAGAAGCACGCGATCCCGCGACCGGGCTCGACCGTGTCGATCCCGTCTGGGCCAGATTGCGGCGCGAGGCCGAAGCTGCGGTCGCCAGCGAGCCGTCGCTTGCCAGCCTGATCACGGCCTCCGTGCTGAACCAGCCGAGCTTCGAGGCGGCGGTCAGTCACCGCGTCGCGATGCGCCTCGGACATGTGGCGGTCTCCGCCGATCTGATCGCACAGGCTTTCGAGGAGGCGCTTATTGCCGATCCAGAGATCAGCCAGGGCATAAGGGCCGATGCGCTTGCGGTGATGGACCGCGACCCGGCCTGCTACCGGGTGCTGGAGCCGGTGCTGTTCTTCAAAGGCTTCCACGCCTTGCAGGCCCATAGGCTCGCGCATTGGCTGCACCGGCAGGGGCGGCGCGATTTCGCACTTTATCTGCAGAGCCGCTCGTCGGAAGTGTTCCAGACCGACATCAATCCGGCCGCGGTGATCGGCAAGGGCATCTTCCTCGACCATGCCACGGGCCTCGTCGTCGGCGAGACCACGGTGATCGAGGACGATGTCTCGATGCTGCAGGATGTGACGCTGGGCGGAACCGGCAAGCAGGGCGGCGACCGCCATCCCAAGATCCGCAAGGGCGTGCTGATCGGCGCCGGCGCCAAGATCCTCGGCAATATCGAGATCGGTCAATGCGCCCGTGTCGCGGCGGGCTCGGTCGTGCTACAGGCCGTGCCGCGCAACAAGACGGTCGCCGGCGTGCCGGCCAAGGTCGTTGGCGAGGCCGGCTGCGCCGAGCCGTCGCGCTCGATGGATCAGATCCTGGCCGGAGATTGCGGCAGCGCGATCTGAGCTGGTTGCGCCTGCGTTTCGAGCAGGCTGTGTGCGATCTCGCGCCGGCTGGCATGCGCGCTTGCTTGTGAGTTCAGGACGAGCGTGAGCGCGTCTCCGGTCGGCATCGCGTCAGCGAAGGGGGCGATGAGCCTGCCGTCGCGCAGATGCGGCGCGATCAGGCTCATCCGGCCCATCAGCACGCCGGAGCCCGAGAGTGCGGCATCGAGCGCCAGGCTGTAGAGCGAAAAGGAGGGGCCGCGGGTCGGGTCGATCGTCCCGATGCCCCCAGCAAAGGCGAGCCAGCGCCGCCAATCCTCGCGCCAGACAGCGTCATGCAACAAGGTCGCGCGCGCCAGATCACCGACGCTCGTGAGCGCGCGCGCGAGTGCCGGCGCGCAGACCGGCAGGATCACGTCCGGGCCCAGCGTCAGCGCGTCGACGGGGAGCGTCTCGGGGCCGAGATAGAACAGCGCCAGATCATGCGGCTCGCGGCGTGGATCCGGCGGCTGTTCCATCGCCGAAACGGAGATCTGCAGCCCGGGAAACGCCGCTTGCAGCGCGGCCAAACGCGGCGAGAGCCAGAGCTGGGCGATGCAGGGCAGGGCGGCGATGGTCAGTGCGCTGCCTTCATGCCCGGCGCGCAAGTCCTGTATCGCCTGCCCCAGCGTGTCGAAGCCGCGCGTCAGCTTGGGCAGGGCGCTACGCGCTCCCTCCGTGAGTTCCACCCCCTGGGCGAGGCGGCGAAACAGCGGGAAGCCGAGCCAGGCTTCCAGTTGCCGGATCTGCTGCGTCACCGCGCCGGCGGTGACGCCGAGCTCTTCGGCTGCCTTGACGAAGCTCTCGCAACGCGCCGCCGCCTCGAAAGCCCGCAAGGCGTTGAGGGATGGCAGGCGCGGGCGCGGCGGCTTGACGGGCATGGCGGATCATCTCTTAGGCTGAGATTTTCTCTGCCTGCGAGCGAGGATTACTCGTTTGCGCAGCCTAGCGCAAACCGGTCATATCGTTCGCATCGTGCGGGATTATCGCGAGGAGGATCAATCGATGACGGCTCTGGGCAGGCGCGACTGGGTTCCGCAAGCGAGCGAGGATTACGTGCTCGGCATCGCCGCCGAGACGGCTGGCCAGTCGCTCGACGCGGTCGCGGCGCGGATCGCGGCGCTGACGGTCGAGAACCGCAACATCCATGAGCGCGACTGCATCAACCTCAATCCCGCGACCAATGTGATGAACCCCAAGGCCGAGGCCGTGCTTGCGGCGGGGCTCGGCGCCCGGCCCTCGCTCGGCTATCCCGGCGACAAATACGAGATGGGGCTGGAGGCGATCGAAAAGATCGAGATCATCGCCGCCGAACTCGCCGCCGAGGTCTTTGGCGCGAAATACGCCGAGATCCGCGTGCCCTCGGGCGCCATCGCCAATCTCTATGCCTTCATGGTCGCGGCCAAGCCCGGTGACTGCATCATCGCGCCGCCGGGCGCGATCGGCGGCCATGTCACGCATCATGGCGCCGGTGCCGCAGGGCTTTACGGCATCGTTACCCATCCCGCCCCGGTCGATCCGGTGAACTACACCGTCGACCTTGCGCGCCTGCGCGAGGATGCCCTGCGATTGAAGCCCAAGCTGATCTCGATCGGCGGCAGCCTCAACCTCTTCGCCCATCCGATCCGCGAGATCCGCGCGATTGCCGACGAAATCGGCGCGATCGTGCTGTTCGACGCCGCGCATATGTCGGGCATGATTGCCGGCCATGGCTGGCAGCAGCCGCTGGAGGAGGGCGCTCATCTGATGACGATGAGCACCTATAAGAGCCTGGGCGGCCCACCCTCGGGCCTGATCGTCACCAACGATGCCGAGATCGCCAAGCGGCTCGACGCCATCGCCTATCCCGGCCTGACCGCGAATTTCGACGCGGCGAAATCGGCCTCGCTGGCGATCACCCTGCTCGACTGGAAGGCGCATGGCCGTGCCTACGCGCAGATGATGGCTGAGACGGCCAAGGCGCTGGGCGAGGCGCTGGTCGAGCGGCAGGTGCCGGTCTTCGCGCGCGACCGCGGCCTGACGACCTCGCATCAATTCGCCATCGAGGCTCACAGCTATGGCGGCGGCCAGGCGGCGGCCAAGACGCTGCGCGCCATCAACATCCTGAGCTGCGGCATCGGCCTGCCCCTGCCGGAGGTGGCGGGCGACGTGAACGGGCTCAGGCTCGGCACGCCCGAGATCGTGCGCTTCGGCATGACGCCCGCCGACATGCCGGAACTGGCCGGCTATATCACTGAGGGCCTCAGCGGCTCGCGGCCGGCAGAAGCGGTGGCCAAGGATGTGACGGCGTTCCGGGCGCGCTTCCGCGAGCTGCATTTCATGCGGTGACGGTTGGCGCTCCCCACATTGGCGCGCACTTGACCAGCGGCCGTCGAGCTTTCACAGTCGTCGTCATTCCAGGGAGATCCCCGGCAAGGGGCTGAGACACCGCTGGCAGACCGGGACAACCCGGATAAGCGCGCGGAAATCCTTCGAACCTGATCCGGTTCATACCGGCGGAGGGATGGATTTCCCGGCTCAAGCCGGCGGCCCGCAAGGCCGCAGATATCCTCGCCCCCGTCGCGGCGAGGAGTTTGCGATGAGAGGCCCACCCGACACCAGTTTGCGCCGCCAGCAGGCCCGCCCGCCCGATGCTCCGGCGCCGCCGGCCGCGACGGATGTCGCCATCATCGGCGGCGGCGTGATCGGCCTGATGACCGGTTGGCGATTGCTGCGCGCCGGCCTGCGGGTCGCACTCTTCGAGCGCGGCACGCTCGGCCAAGGCGCGAGCCTCGCTGCCACCGGGATGCTGGCGGCAGCCGCCGAATTCGAGCCCGGCGGCGAGGAACATGTCGCGCTCGCCCTGGAAAGCCAGCGTCTCTGGCCGAGCTTCGCTGCCGAATTATCGGCCGATGGCGGGCTCGATATCGACTATCGCAGGGATGGCATCCTGCTTGTCGCCACGACGCGCGACGAGGTGGCGCGGCTGCGCTTCCGCCATGAGATGCAGCGGCAGGCAGGGCTTGCGACGCTGTGGCTCGACGGCGCCGCCTGCCGAGGCTTTGAGCCCGGCCTGCGACCCTCCGTCGTGGCCGGCATCCATTGCCCGGGCGACCATCAGGTCGACCCGGTCAGGGTGATCGCGGCTCTGCGGCAGGCCTTCATCGGACGCGGCGGAATCCTGCTCGAAGGCTTGGCGGCAACGCCCCGGCTGCAAGCCGGGCGCGCCGTGGGCGTCACGACGAAGCAAGGGCTGGTGAAGGCCGGGATCGTCGTCGCCGCCGGCGGGGCCTGGACCGAGATAGCGGGGCTCTCCCTGCCGTTGCGGCCGCTCAAGGGGCAGTCGCTGGCGCTGGCATGCCCGCCGCACCGGCCGCTGCTCTCGCGCATGGTCTGGACCGACCAGGTCCATCTCGCCCCCAAGAGCGACGGCACGCTGATCGTCGGTGCGACCATGGAGGAATGCGGCTTCGACGATGCCGTGACGGCCGGCGGCGTCTACGCGCTGCTCGAAGGCGCGCGACGCATCCTGCCCGGCATCGAGGAGCTGCCGATCGCCGCAATCTGGTCGGGCTTCCGCCCGACCAGCACTGACGACGCGCCGATCCTCGGTGAGACCCGGATTCCAGGCCTGCTCCTCGCCACGGGACATCATCGCAACGGCTATCTGCTGGCCCCTGTCACCGCGGTGGCGATCACGCAACTCGTCACCGAGGGAGGCATCACGGGGCCTGCCGCATCCTTCGGATCGGAGCGCTTTTTTGCACAGGAGGCAGTGGCATGAAGCTCATCGTCAATGGACGCGATCACGACAGCGCGGCGCAGGATCTGCTGGCGCTATGGCGGGAGCGCACCGCCGAGCTCGATCTGCCGGGCCCGCAGGGCTTCGCCATCGCGCTGAACGGGATGGTGGTGAAGCAGTCGCAATGGCAGCTCACGCGTCTGGCGTCCGGTGACCGCGTCGAAATCATTCGCGCTTTTCAAGGAGGTTGAGATGAGTGCCGCAGAACAGCCCTTCACCCTGGCCGGAACGCAACTCGGCTCCCGCCTGCTGATCGGGACGGCCGGCTATCCCAACCAGCGCATCATGGTGGATGCGGTGGCGGCCAGCGGGGCGGAGATCGTGACCTTGTCGCTGCGCCGGATCTCGCTGGCGGGCCATGGCTCCGATACGGCGCAGCTTTTGTCCGGCTACCGCTTCCTGCCCAACACGGCTGGCTGCGAGACGGCGCGCGACGCCGTCCTGACGGCGGAGCTCGCCCGCGAGGCGCTTGGAACCAACTGGATCAAGCTCGAAGTCATCGGCGATCGCGAGACGCTCTATCCCGATGTCGGGGAGCTGCTGGAGGCGACGCGCCAGCTCGTCGAGATGGGCTTCGTCGTGCTGCCTTATTGCAATGACGATCCGGTGGTTTGCGCGCGCCTCGCCGATCTCGGCGCCGCTGCAGTGATGCCGATGGGCTCGCTGATCGGCTCCGGCATGGGCGTCGCCAACCCTGCCAATCTCGAATTGATCTGCGCGCGCTCGGCCGTTCCCGTGATCGTCGATGCCGGGCTGGGCACGGCGTCGGATGCCGCCATCGCGGTGGAATGCGGCGCAAGCGCCGTGCTGCTCAACACCGCTATAGCCAAGGCAAAGGATCCGGTCCGCATGGCCCGCGCCATGCGCCATGCCGTCGCGGCCGGTTGGGATGCGCGCGGGGCTGGGCGCATTCCGCGCCGCGGCCGCGCCGAAGCGTCGAGCCCCCAGCTCGGGCTCGTCGGTTCGTGAACGCGCCGGAGCCGAGCCCGGGCCTGAGCGACGGGTTCTAGAGCGTTTTCGAGCGAAGTGGCCACCGGTTCGCGTGAAGAAAACGCGTTAAAACAAGGAGCTAGAGGATTCTCGCGATTCGGAGAAACGCGGAAATGCTCTAGGCGTTGTCGCTCTGGTAGCGCGCGAGCATCTCCGCCTTCAGCGCCGCTTCCGAGACGACATGCGCGCCGCCGAGCCAGACCGACTCGATGCCGCCTGCATCGTCGCGCACCAGCCGCGCCGTTTCGCCGGGGCTGTTGAAGGAGGAGGCCTTGACGATCCGGCCGCGATCGGGGGCTTCGATCGCGATCTCGCCGGCATCGAGGAAGGGGCTGAACAGGGTCGGGTTGGCAATCAGCACCTTGTTGGCGAAGGGCACGAGGTCGCCAGGGTTCCAGATCGTCCACCAGCGCCCGGCCCAATCCTTGGTCGCGGCCGAGGGGGCGCCCAGCTCCTGGAAGCGCTTGAGGATCTGGACGAGGCCGTCGAGCCAGGGATGGGCGAGGCCGTCGATGGCGTTGGTCAGCACCGAGATCGTCAGATCCTGCTCCGGCAGGACGGCAGTGCGGGTGATGAAGCCCTGGAAGCCGCCGGAGTGGCCGAACCAGGCCCAGTCGCCCTCGCCGCCGGAAATGGTGCCGAGGCCGTAATGGCGGCCTAGGCTGCTTTCCTCGTCGGTCCAGAGCCGGCGGCTCATCTCGCGGCGATTGAGGGGCGAGAGGATGCTGCGCTCTGCCTTCGGCGAGAGCTGCGCGAAATAGCGCGCGACATCGGCGGCCGTGGCGACGAAGCCGGCGGCAGACATCATCGCTTGGCAAGGATTGTCGCCGGGCACGACGACGCGATGTCCGAGCGGCCATTTCGGGCTGTGGCCCCGAGCCATCGGGCCGGTCCAGAGGCCGATATCGGGCATGGTTTCAGCAAGCCCGGCTGCCGCTACGACCTCCCTGGCGATCCAGTCGGCATAGGGCTCGCCCGTCACCGCCTCGATCACCAGGCCGAGCAGGCCAAAGCCGTGATTGGAGTATTTGAGGCGCTGCGAGGCGGGCAGGATGGGCGGCAAGGCCAGGTCGGCGAGCAGTTCGGCCTTGTCGCAATAGGGCTTGCGGTCGAAGAACTGGCCGTTGTCGGGACCGTCGCGCGTCAGGCCGGCGCTGTTGGAGAGGAGCTGCGCCAGCGTCACGGTCGCGACCTCGGGATGGAGGCGGGGCACGAAGCTGCCCGCCTTGTCGTCGAGGCGCAGCCGCCCGGCCTCGACCAGGCGCAGGATGCCGGCCGAGGTGAAGCTCTTCGAATGCGAGGCGATGCGGAAGCCGTGGCGCGGCGTCAGCGCCTCGCCTGTCGTGATGTCGGCCTTGCCGAAGGCGGCTTCCAGCACGATCTCCCGCCCGCTCGCGATCGCGATGGAGCATCCCGGCTGGTCGTGATGGCGGAGCTGGAATTCGAGCCAGCTGGAGGCATAGGCGAGGGCGGCAGGCAGCCACGGCGTCATGGGGCGATCCGTCATGAGCGAAGGGAGCGCTCACTATTGCAGATCGCGGCGGCGCGTGCAGGCGCGCCAGGCGGCGGTGGCTATGCGGGAATGGAAGAGCATTTGCGAGGAGCAGCGCGATGACACAATCCAAAGGGGGCGTGGAGCGAGGCCTCCTGGATTGCTTCGCGAAGCCTGTGCTCGGGCTTGCCGAAGGCAAGACCCGGGTGCTCGCAATGACGGGTGAGGGTTGTGTGATTGGCGGCTAGACAGCCTTCCGGCTTGCCCTTCCGGCCCCGTCATGGCATCCGTCCCGGCAACCGATAAGGACCGATACCGTGGACAAGACAGAACTCGCCAAGCTCGAAGGCTACCTGCGCCGCACCTTCGCCAACCATGCGATCAGCGTGCGGGCGCGCATGAAGAAGAACGATTCGGCCGAGGTTTATCTGGCCGACGAGTTCATCGGCATCATCCATGTCGATGACGAGGACGGCGACCGCTCGTTCAACTTCACCATGGCGATCCTCGACGTCGATCTCGAGGACTGAGACATTCCGCGAGGGCGGTTGTCTGACGCGGCCGCCTGCGCTTCCGGTGCTCACGGACAATAGTCCGCTGCGCTCCGGTTCTCGCCGACCACGCCAGCCGACTCGCCCTGGCGAAATGTCGGACGGCGCTTGAACGTCGGCTCAGCGCAGCATGCCGTCGATGGTGCGGCGGACGCCGCCGATCATCAGCTCCCAATCGGCGATGATCCTGCGCGGGAAGCGGATGTTGACGTCGATGCCGCGGTGGCGAAACGTCACCCGGCAGAGTTCGTCCAGCGCGGCGACTGCCGCTGTGTCGAGCGGGCAGCGCGCCGCGAAGCCGCGCCCGTCGGGCACCGAGACATAGAGTTCGTCGCCCTCATAGGGCGAGCCTTTGCGGAAGCCGCGCACCACCAGACCGCCGGGATTGGACCAGACCGTCGGCGTCAGGAAACGGGCATAGACGGCAAGTTGCGTCGCCGGCTCGTTGACCTTGTCGGGCGGGCTCAGCGTCACCAGCAGGCGGTTGCGGTTCTGGGCCGGGCCGAGATCCGGCCAACCCAGCCGGAGGCGCACCATGCCGACGAGGCGGCTGGAATCGTCGGCCTCGGCGCCGGTCAGGTCCTGGGGCACCATCAGCACGCTGTTGCCGATGCGGGCGGGCTGGAGCATCGTCTCCGTCTCGCGGCCTTTATGAGTGGCATAGAGGCCAAGGCCGGTCGCGGCCGCACCAAGCAGCATGATCGCGAAGGCGGCCTTCACCAGGGCAGAATCGGCGCGCGGCAGCGGCGGCGGAGACCGCCTCAGGCGCGAGCGGACCACGGCCGCGAGATCGGCGGCCAATTGGGCGGAATGCTCTTGCGACAAGGAGTTTTGGGACAGGGACGCGGTCACGGGCGGGGGCCTCTCAGCCTGGCGCCGGAAAGCTGGGACAGGGTTCCGGACGACATCGTGCTCTCCTTGAGGGAGATGGATGGATCGATGACGTCCAGTGAAGCAGAGGTCGCTTAAGGGAGCGTAAACCATGATCGCGCGGGAGACGGCGCGTCGCCGGGCCTGGGAGAAGCAGTGGGCGCCGGTTAACCATTGCTTATGAGTTTTCTTCACAGTTCGTAAACCATGCGCCAAGGTGACAGGGTCCGGTTCGGAGTGCCCGCCCTTGTCGATCGAGCCCGCTGCCTATGATGCGCTGCAGGCGCTGTTCATCGGCTTCGCCTTTGCCGGCTTGCTTGCCAGCGCGTTCGAGTTGTTCACGACGCAGCGCGCCGATTTCCGCCTGCTGCAGGCCGGCGGGCTGGCTGCGGTCGCGAGCGTTCCGGTCGTCGTCTTCAGCGCGCCCTTCCTGATCCTGCGCAACACTGTGCGCGGCCGACGCATCGAGGGGCGGCCCTTCATCTTCGTCATGCTGGCGAGCATGATCGCCTCGCTCTGGAGCATGGCCTCGGGGCGCGTGGTGCTCGACCTGCTGCATCTTCTCGGCGGCGCTTGACGGAAGGCCGGCCGGGCCTGCAATCCTTCATGGCAAATCCTGGAAGGTTATTGGCCCATGCCGCTCTACTCGCTTGACGGAACCGCTCCGGAAACCCCGCCCGAAGGTGGCTGGTGGCTCGCACCCGAGGCGCATCTGATTGGCCGGGTCAGGATCGGCGCCGAGGTCGGCATCTGGTTCGGCGCGGTCCTGCGCGGCGACAATGAATGGATCGAGATCGGCGCGGGCAGCAATATCCAGGAAGGCTGCGTGCTGCACACCGATATGGGCTTTCCGCTGCGCGTCGGCGCAGGCTGCACAATTGGCCACCGCGCCATCCTGCATGGCTGCATCATCGGCGAGAACAGCTTGGTGGGCATGGGCGCAACGGTGCTGAACGGCGCCAGGATCGGTGCCAACTGCCTCGTCGGCGCCAATGCGCTGGTGACGGAAGGCAAGGAGTTTCCTGACAATTCGCTGATTGTCGGCTCGCCGGCGCGGGCCGTGCGCACGCTCGATGCGGCGGCCGCTGCCGGCATCACCGCCTCGGCGCGGGGCTATGTCGCGCGCTGGAAGCAGTTTGCGGCCGGATTGCAGCGCCTCGGCTGAGCCCGAAAAAAGGATCGGGCCGGTTCCCCGGGGAAGAGGAACCGGCCCTATGGCGAAACCCAGTCTTGGGGGACGGGTGGGGACGTGACCGAGCCTCGCCGTCAGTTGAGAGACCAACTGCGGTGCAAGGCCGCGAGCGAGTCTCCAAGAGGATGTCGCGGCGCCCGCAGCAGGGCGCTCGCGTGATGAACGGGTGTCAGCGCACCGAGGCGACGGTCGGCGTCTGGGCGCCGCCGAGCGAGGTCCAGCCCGTCTGGTACTGGGATTCGCGCTTCACATAGACATAGCCTGTCTGGTTCCAGGGCAGGATCGCGTTGCGCTTGTTGTCGAGGATGAAGTCGCCGCGATCGGTGCGGATCATCAGCACGGCATGGCCGGCGTTCTCCTCGTCGATCACGACCGTCATCAGCATGGCGCGGCGCGGAATCCCGGCCTCGGCCAGGCGCTTGCGCTTCAGCAGCGCATAGTCCTCGCAGTCGCCCTTGCCGTCATCGGGGAGGTCCCAGTGGTCGACGACGCCCCAATGCTCCTGATCGGTCACCGGCTCGATCTCGCGATTGATCTTGCCGTTGAGCGCAACGACGGTCTTCCACAGCTTCGCGGTCATCTCGACGCGCTCGGGCTCGCTGGTGTTGACCCGGCATTCCGACGGCACGCGCTTGCAGAAATCGCTCCAGGCATAGGGCGCACGCGCCTCGCCGGAGGCGGAGATCGGCAAGCTCGCGACCGGAACACCGCCGGGCGACTGGGCCTTAACCTGCGTCGCGCCGGCGCCGATGATCAAAGCGATCAGCGCGGGTCCGATAAAGTTGCGGTGAATTGAAAGCATGATGTCCCCTTTCCTTGTCCCGGGGATGACCATGCTCAGTGCGGATGGATTTGGATTGAAATGAATACAAGCAAATTTATGTATTTCGCCATTCCGAGCCTGGTGTGAAAGTCAGTATAAATCGGCTCGAAATGGGAAGGTAAGAAATGTGAGCGCTAGCTTTAGTGCGCATTAACTATGAGATGCCGGCTAACGCATCCAGGTTTGATTAACTTTAGCGAAGTGTATCGCGGGTGCCCCGTTCCGCCATGGCGCTTGCCTGCCGACCGGGAACCGATCTCGCGGATCAGCGCGCTTCAGCGCCCGGAGCGATGCAGAGACCGGCGATGATCTCGTCGAGATGCCTGAACAGGGAGGCCGGCCGCTGCGCCTGCAGCGCGTCGGGATTGGTGAAGCCCCAGGCAACGGCGCCGAAGGCCATGCCGGCCTCACGAGCGGCCTCGGCATCCCTGATCTCATCGCCGATGCAGATGCATTGCCGATGTGGGATGTGGGCCTCCTTCGCCAGCCGCCTGAATTTCGTCGCCTTGCCGAACAAACCCGCCCCGCAGGCGTAATGCGCGATCAAGGCCGCGGTCTCGGGCCCCAGCGTGCGCCGGATATTGCGCTCGGAGTTGGAGCTCGCGATGGCGAGGACGTAGCCCTCCTGCTTCAGCTTGAGCAGCATGGCATGAATGCCGTCGAAGAGCGGGATCTGCTCGCTGTCGCGGGCGGCGAGGCCGCGGATGTGGCGGGCGATGAAGGGCAGCTTCCAGCTTGCCACGCCGAGATGGGTAATGACCTGCCGCGCGCTCTGGCCTCTCAGCGTATCGACCTCATGCTCCGCGACACGCCGAAAGCGGTAGCGGTCGGCGACGCCGTTCATCACCCCCACGAACCAGGGGTAGGTGTCGGCGAGGGTTCCGTCGAAGTCGAAGATGACAAGTCGATAGGCGGTGACCAAGGCGTCGCGGCGTCCCAGTGATACGGGTCACTGCTTTGGTCGTAGTCTGCGCGCTGCGCAAGAGCCGGCTATGTAGTTTGCCGCCGCGGCGTAGCCCTGGAGAGGGCTGTTCGGGCTGGAAACCGCGCCGGGGTGCTGTGACTAGAGCTCGAGATTCTCGTCGAGCAGGTCGGCCGAGAGCGGGAAGCGGAATTCGGCGGCAAAACCGCCATCGAAGCGGCGCACGATCTTGGCGGGCGTCGAGCCGATCTTCACCGGCATGTTCATAGGCAAATCGAGATCGGTCGAGAAGGCCGCGCCCGACAACGAGATGTCGATGACGCGCACGACATGCTCGATGCCGTCCTCCATCGTCAGGATAGAGCGCGGATTGCGCGGCACGATGCGCTCATGGCGGCGATCTTCGGGCAGGCCCAATTCGTCGCGGTTGGCGAGCCAGGTGAGCTGGGCGGTGAATTTCTCGCGTTTGCGGCTGGTCGCGGTGATGGTCATCGCGAAGCCCTCCATCGTGGTGCGTACGGCGACGCCCTCGATGCGGCCGAGATGCTCCAGATAGACGATGACGCGATCACCCGGCGCCGCCTTGGCGGGCGCGGCGAGATGCAGGCCTCCGGGCGAGATGTCGACCGACTGGCAGGGGTATTCCATGCGGTTGGGCAGCATGTAGCGGCCCAGCAGAACAACCTTCATACGGTAGTGCCGCCTGCGCTCGGCAGCACGGGAGACCGTACGGGGCGTTTGCAATGCGCTCAACATCAATGACCAGCCTGATTCCGGCTGACCCTAGTCGCGCTTGGGTTAACGCTTGGTTAGGCTTTCAAACTCTGCCGCCTGGAAGGACCATCAATTTTGGCGGCCCCGCATGCATCGGCGGTTCCGGGGCGCGCTGGGAGGGAACGGGCGGCCAGAGCATGCGCAGCGAGATCATGCGCATCGCGGCCAATGTGTCGAGGCCGAGCCAGGCTGGCGTGACCGCCGGCGACAGCGCGCCGAGCACGCGCGCATGGGTCCGGCCGCGATAGCGCAGGGGCAGCAGCAAAAGTTCGAGATAGACCGGCGCGCCGGCCTTCGTCTCGCCCGAGAGTCCGGCGACGGCGCCTGCCGTCTCGTCCATCACCGTCTGGACGAGACGGCGCATCTCGCCTTGCGATTCGACATCGGGCCAGAGCGCAGTGAAGGCGCGACCGCGCAGTTCATTGCCGATAAGGGCGCAGAGCCGCGTCCCCGCCAGCCGGAAAACCGGGCCGATCGGCTCGTTTTCCAGCACGAAGGTATCAGCCAGCGCATGTCGCAGCGCGCCGGGTTCGATCTCGCCACGTTCGGGGGCGGCGCGGTCGCCGCGCAACGCGTCCCAATACTCGTGGACCAGTCGGGTGCTCGTATTCTTCATTGCGCGTCCAATGCTGCCTGTCGTCCCTCTCCGGCACGGCTTGCGTGCCGCGATGGGCCACAAGCGTCAGGAGGAAGGACAATCGGGTCCTCACGGGAATCGAGGACGCAGTCGGCATGCCGTCTTGCCATGCCGGGGGCGAGGCGGCCTGCGCAGGGGTCGGTTAAGGTTAATGAATGGTTAGGATTGTGGATAACTCGTTATAATGTATCATAAATTTTAGCAGTTCCGCGGGGGCGGAGGGGAAGTGACCCCGGCGCAGGGTCTTAACGGCCCGCGCCGGTCGCAGCCTGGAGGAGGGAGAGCCGCGAGGCTCTCCCTTTTTTATGTCTCCGGGCGTTCGCGTTTACGTGCGCTAGGTTTGCTTCGGGCCGCGCCACTTGCGTCGGCCCGCGCCATCGGCAAGGGTTGGCCTGCATGTCGGACACATCCTCCGGTCCTGGCGCCCCTTCCGGGCGCGAGCCGATCCTGAACCTTCCCGCTGTCATTATCTGGCTGGTGGCGCTGCTGGCGCTGATCCAGGCCGGGCGCGGCTTGCTGTCCGACTATAGCGACTACCTGGTGATGTCCTGGTTCGCTTTCGTGCCGGCGCGATTGACCGTCTGGTTCGCGCCCGACCGGCTGGAGGAGGTCCTGAGCGCGCTGGCGCAGTCGCTGCAGGGGCAGGATCTCGCCGACCGGCTCGGCCTCGCCCGGCTGCTCCTGGCCGATGGCGGCCCCAGGCTCTGGACGCTGCTCAGCTATGGCCTGCTGCACGGCTCCTGGGTGCATCTGATCTCGAACGTCGTTTGGCTCGCGGCTTTCGGCAGCCCGGTCGCGCGCCGACTCGGTACGGGGCGCTTCCTCAATCTGATGGCTCTATCGACGATCGGCGGCGCGCTGCTGCATTGGTGGTCGCGCGATCTCGACGTGTTGCCGCTGGTGGGCGCCTCGGCCGGCGTCGCCGGCGCGACTGCTGCGGCCGCGCGCTTCGTCTTCGCGCCTGGCCTGCGCTTTGGTGCGCTTGGGGACGACGCGGTCGTCAAGGCAATTCCTGCCGAGCGCATCGGCCAGATCTGGCGCAATTCGCGGGCGCTCCTGTTCATCGGGATCTGGTTCGTCACCAACATCCTGTTCGGTTCCGGGCTCGTGCCGATCTTCGGCGAGGAGACCAGCATCGCCTGGGAGGCCCATATCGGCGGCTTTCTCGTCGGCCTGCTGCTGTTCCCGCTTCTGGACAAGGGCGCGGTCAAAACCTGACGCAGTGGGATTTTGGTTCTGCATCGGCTTGTCCCGAAAACCGGTTTCCACTTTTTCGCATCCTGCTCTCATCTAAAAGTGAGAGCAGGATCAATGCGAAAAACCGGTGCCCACTTTTTCGCATCCTGCTCTACGGCCAGAGGAGCCTTGCCTGCGCCCCGGTCTTCCCTCACAGTTACGTCATTGCGAAGGACCTGGAACTGCCTCCTTGGCGAGTCGATCCGTCAGCGGCCGGACTCCAGTCCCGCTGAACGCGTGCCGGTCAACGGCGCCACCTGAAAAAGGAGGATCGTATTCATGAACGTCGCTCAACTTCTCGGTGACAAGGGCCATGATGTGATCTCGGTGCTGCCGCACCGCACATTGGCCGAAGCCGTGCGTACCCTCAGCGAAAAGCGCATTGGCGCGGTAGTGGTGACGGGCGCCGACGGCGCACTCGTCGGCATCCTGTCGGAGCGCGACATCATCCGCGCGCTGGGCGCGAACGGTGCGGCGGCACTCGAGATGCCGGTCTCGCGGGCGATGACCGCCAAGGTCGTGACCTGCCGGCCGCAAACCAGCATGGACGAACTGATGGAGATGATGACGTCGGGCCGGTTCCGCCATGTCCCGATCGTCGAGAACGGCAAGATCGCCGGCATCGTCTCGATCGGCGACGTCGTGAAGCACCGCGTCGCCGAGATCGAGGCGGAGAGCCGGGCGATGCGCGACTATATCGCGATGGCCTGAAGGCTGGGCGGCGGCCAGCTCAGTCGACGCTGACCGCGCGGCTTGCGACCATGACCTCGATCTCGTCCAGGACGCGCTGGGTGGCCTGGCGGCCGAGTTCGAACGCCTCGTCGGCGCGGTGGAAGTCGAACAGCCCGATGCGGCCGAGCTTTGGGCCGATCATCACATCGGGCGGATCGCCGGCGAGACGCGAGCGCGAAATCCGGTCCTGCGTGATGTTGAAGGCGTCGATCATGACGCCGGCGAGCCCCGGCCGGTCGCTGCTGGCGCGGCCGACCATGCCGCGCACGCGCTTGGCCGCGCCGGTGATGCCGCCGAACCAGCGCGATGTCGGCGGCGTGTCGAACTCAGGTTCGGGATCGGGTTCGGCCGCGTGGCTCTGGATGGTGGTGCCGCGTCCGGTGAGATCGCTGTTGAGATTGACGCAGATGACGACGTCGGCGCCCATCGCGCGCGCGGCCGTAACCGGCACCGGATTGACCAGCGCACCATCCATCAGCCAGCGCCCGCCGAGCTTCACGGGGTCGAAGACGCCGGGCAGGGCATAGGAGGCGCGCAGCGCCTCGACCAGCGGGCCGTGCGTCAGCCAGATCTCGTGGCCGGAACCGAGTTCGGTTGCGATCGCGACGAAACGCACCGGCAGCGCCTCGATGCGGATGTCGGTGAGGTCGCGCTCCAGGAGCCGCTTGAGCCGCCCGCCGGCGATGAGGCCGGCTCCACCGATATGGAAATCCATCAGTCCGACGACACGGCGCTTGGTCAGGCTGATCGCGAAGTCTGACAGCTCGGTGAGCTTGCCGGCGGCGAAGCAGCCGCCGACGACAGCGCCGATCGAGGTTCCCGCGATCACATCGGGGCGATAGCCGGCTTCCGTCAGCGCCTGAATCACGCCGATATGGGCCCAGCCGCGCGCCGCTCCGCCACCGAGCGCAAGCCCGATCCGGGGCCTGCCGCGTCGCGGCGGTGCCGCGATGGTCATGTCGTTCATCGTGGCTCCACCTCCGCCTAACCCAAAGGCATGCTTGGCGATGTCATCCCACAACATGGACCCGATCCTCCGCGGGAGGAACAGAGTCGCAGGCCACGATGAGGGAATCATGAATAGGGCCGGCTGACCCTTGCGGATATCTGCGGCTTTTGTCGAAAACATGAAGGCTTGGTGAAAGCATCACCAACGCTGCGGTCGGTCCTGCTCTCACTGTTAGACGAGAGACGGATTCAGGCGAATGCGAGCGGCCGGAAACCGGTGTCCCGCTGTGCGTCGCGGCCCAGCGGCTGGCGCCGGTAGAAGCAGGAATGCCGCCCGGTATGGCAGCAGCCGCCGTCGCCGGCGACGTTGACCTTGAGCCAGACCGCGTCCTGGTCGCAATCGACCCGCATCTCGACGATCGTCTGAATCTGCCCGGAAGTCGCGCCTTTATGCCAGAGTTCCTTGCGCGAGCGCGACCAGTACCAGGCCTCGCCGGTCTCGATGCTGCGCTGCAGAGCCTCGGCATTCATATGCGCGACCATCAGCAATTCGCCCGTCGCGGCATCGGTCGTGACGCAGGTGACGAGGCCGTTGGCGTCGAAGCGGGGGCTGAGCGCATCGCCCTCCTCGAGGGCTTGCTTGTCCGTGGCGACCGGGAAGAGGCTCATGGGGGCTCCGGAAGGGCAAAGGGCGCGTCGACTTGACGCGCCCTTGTAGGGAGGCTGGCAAGCGCTGCCAATCGGCCTTCTGCCTGGGCTATAGGCCGGGCGACTTGACCATGGTGAAGAAGCGGACCTGCTCGGCAGGATCCTTGAAGACGCCGGTATATTGCGTCGTCATGGTCGAGGAGCCTTGCTTCTGCACGCCGCGCATCGACATGCACATATGCTCGGCCTCGATCAGCACGGCGACGCCGCGGGGTTTCAGCACCTTGTCTATGACCTGAGCGATCTGCGCTGTCATCGTCTCCTGCGTCTGCAGACGGCGCGCATAGACGTCGACGATGCGGGCGAGCTTGGACAGGCCGACCACGCCCTTGGACGGGTAGTAGCCGATATGCGCCTTGCCGACGAAGGGCACCATGTGGTGCTCGCAATGCGAATAAAACGGGATGTCGCGCACCAGGACCATGTCCTTGTAGCCCTCGACCTCCTCGAAGACGCGCTCGAGAACCTCGTGTGCGTCCTCGTGATAGCCCTTGTAGAATTCCCGATAGGCCTTGGTGACGCGGCGCGGCGTGTCGGTGAGGCCTTCGCGCGAGGGATCGTCACCGGCCCAGAGGATCAGCGTGCGCACCGCTTCCTCGGCCTGTTCCTGCGTCGGCTTCTTGATCAGAAACTTGTCTGCAGAGGGGCTGAGCACCCGCTCGACGGACAAGGACTTAACCACAGGGTTCATGTGGTGCCTCCCGTTTACGATGAGATGTCCCGCGGCTGGGCCGGCCAAACACCGGTGCACGGGGCTGCGACAAGTTTCACTCCTGTGGCAGGATGCGCTTGCACGCTCTCCCGCCCGCTGACGATCCACCCTATATTGGGTGAGTGCACCGGTCACTCCAGACCCCGGTGGAGACCGAGATATGCTGAGCGACGTCTATAACAAGCGGATCCTCGAACTTGCAGGCAATATTCCGCTGCTGGAAAGGCTGCCGGCTCCCGATGCCACCGCCAAGGCGCATTCCAAGCTATGCGGCTCGACGGTGACAGTCGATGTCAGCATGGAGGGCGACGTCGTCACAGCCTTCGGGCATGAGGTGAAGGCCTGCGCGCTCGGACAGGCCTCGTCCTCGATCATGGCGCGCCATGTCGTGGGCTCGACGGCCGACGAATTGCGCCGCGTCCGCGAGCAGGCGCGGGCCATCCTGAAGGAGAATGCCGAGCCGCCGGGCGGGAAATGGAGCGATCTGTCCGTGCTTGTGCCGGTGCGCGACTACAAGGCGCGTCACGCCTCGACCATGCTGACCTTCGACGCGGTGGTGGATGCGATCGGCCAGATCGAAGCGCGGCGGCAGCAGGCTGCCGAATAGGCCTTCACCTCCGACGCGTTGTCTTCAAGCGAAGTGGTGCCGGCTTCGCTTGAAAGCGCTTCAGGTCAGGCCGAACGCCTTCCGGATCTCGGGGCGCGTCTCATCGAAGCGCGTGCGGAAGGCGCGCTCGGCCAGGAGCGCCTTGGCGATGGCGCGCCCGGCCTTGTCGCCGGCGGTGAGATCGGAGGGATAATGGAAGCCGCAGACGAGGCGGCTCTCATCATAGCTCTTGACCCGCTCCTCGAATTTCGCAGCGAGCTCGGGCACGGCCTCGGATAGCAATTCGGCATAGAGCGCGGCGGTGGCGGCATGGCCGGAAGGGAAGGAGGTGCCTTCGGGACGGCCACCGGGGCAGGGCTTGATCCTGACCTTGTTCCAGACGGTGAAGGGTCTTTGCCGGCTGGTCAGGCGGCGGACGCTGAGCAGCACGATGCTGGCCTCGACCTGCGCCTCCTTGAACAGGAGCCGCATCTCACGATGCGTGGCGTCGACATAGCTCTGGCCGATGCCGTCGAGGAAGCGGTTGAGGGTCTGGTACTGATCGGCGATGGCGGCCTTCTCGCGCTCGGGCGTCCGGGTCGAGGAGATCTGCAACACGTGGTCGAACTCGGCCTTGTTCTCGGGCGAATTCTGGGCTGGCGGCAGGCCGATGATCTTGGCGACGTCGATCTTTCCCGGATCGAGCCAGATCAGATAGGAACGCTGCTGGGCGGCGGCGGGCATGGCGAAGCCAAGCCCCAGGGACAGGCCGAGGCCGGCGATGGCGTAACGAAAGCGCTGAGCGTGATTCATGTGTCGTCGTTTTGAGAAAAGCGGACCAAGTGACGGACTACCGGAAACAGCCGACGGAGCCAAATTCGCACGAGCCTCCTGAACAAAGACTTTCAGCAGGCCACTCTTCGCTCACCGCGACAGTGGCGCGCCTGCCGCGCCACGCCGCGCATGGATTGATCCGGGGTTACCAGCTCAGCCTGTCGATGCTGGTCGGGCGGCATTGCCGGCACTGGCCGAGCTGCTCGGCCTATACCGACGAGGCGATCCAGCGCCACGGGCTGTGGCGCGGCGGCTGGATCGGCTTTGCCCGGATCTGCCGCTGCAATCCTTACGGCACCAGCGGCATCGATCTCGTCTGCGAGGAATTGCCGCCGGACGCGACGTGGTATAGGCCGTGGTCCTATGGCCGCTGGCGCGGCGTGAACGCGCCCCCTTCCGAAGGTGTGACAGCGGCCTTCGATTCCGACGCGCAACCGGCTGCGGGCGACGGAAGCGGCACCCCGCATCCGTAGCCGGCCTTGACTTACGGGGCTCGTATCCCCGAGTGAGCAGGAAAGCGATCGATGACGATCTCCCTGACATTTCCCGATGGCGCCAAGCGCGAATTCCCTTCCGGCATCACCGGAAAGGCGATCGCCGGTGGCATTTCCCCCTCCCTGCTGAAGCGCACCGTCGCGATGGCGCTCGATGGCGTGGTCGTCGACCTCGGCGACCCGATCGAGAAGGACTCGAAGATCGAGTTCCTGACCCGCGAGGATCCGCGCGCGCTCGAGCTCATCCGTCATGACTGCGCCCACGTTCTGGCGGAGGCCGTGCAGGCGCTCTATCCCGGCACGCAGGTCACGATCGGCCCGGTGATCGAGGGCGGCTTCTTCTACGATTTCGCCCGCAACGAACCCTTCACGCCGGAGGATTTCGAGCCGATCGAGAAGAAGATGCGCGAGATCATCGCGCGTGACGCGGCCTTCACCAAGGAAGAGTGGAGCCGCGACAAGGCCAAGGCCTTCTTCAAGGAGAAGGGCGAGGCCTACAAGGTCGAGCTCGTCGACGCGATTCCGGCTGACCAGACGCTGAAGATGTACGCGCAGGGCGACTGGATCGACCTCTGCCGCGGCCCGCACATGACCTCTGTCGGCAAAGTCGGCAATGCCTTCAAGCTGATGAAGGTCGCTGGCGCCTATTGGCGCGGCGACAGCAACAACGCCATGCTGACGCGCATCTACGGCACCGCCTTCGCCAAGCAGGAGGAGCTCGACGCTCATCTCAGGCAGATCGAGGAGGCGGAGAAGCGCGACCATCGCAAGCTCGGCCGCGAGATGAACCTGTTCCACTTCCAGGAGGAGGGACCGGGCGTCGTATTCTGGCACTCCAAGGGCTGGCGGCTGTTCCAGGAAATCCTGACCTATATGCGCCGGCGGCTCGCCGCCGATTACGAGGAGGTCAACGCGCCGCAGATCCTCGACAAGTCGCTCTGGGAGACCTCGGGCCACTGGGGCTGGTACCAGGACAACATGTTCGCAGTGAAATCGGCGAGCGCCTTCGAGAACCCCAACGACCCGACGCGCGACCAGAAGGTCTTCGCGCTCAAGCCGATGAACTGCCCGGGCCATGTCCAGATTTTCAAGCATGGGTTGAAGAGCTATCGCGATCTGCCGATCCGGCTTGCCGAATTCGGGGCGGTGCATCGCTATGAGCCGTCGGGCGCCTTGCACGGGCTGATGCGCGTGCGTGGCTTCACCCAGGACGACGCGCATATCTTCTGCTCGGAAGATCATCTCGCGGCGGAGTGCCTGAAGATCAACGAGCTGATCCTCTCGGTCTATGCCGATTTCGGCTTCACCGACGATCTCGTGATCAAGCTCTCGACGCGGCCGGACAAGCGCGTCGGGACGGATGCGATGTGGGACCATGCCGAGGACGTGATGAACCGCGTATTGGTGGAGATCGCGGCGCAGTCCGGCAACCGGATCAAGACGGAGATCAATCCGGGCGAGGGCGCCTTCTACGGGCCGAAATTCGAATACGTCCTGCGCGACGCCATCGGCCGCGACTGGCAGTGCGGCACCACGCAGGTCGACTTCAACCTGCCGGAGCGCTTCGGGGCCTTTTATATCGGCTCGGATGGCGAGAAGAAGACGCCGAGCATGGTCCACCGGGCCATTTGCGGCTCGCTGGAGCGCTTCGCCGGTATCCTGATCGAGCATCATGCCGGGCATTTCCCGCTCTGGCTGGCGCCCGAGCAGATCCTGGTCTGCCCGATCACCTCCGAGGCCGACGCCTATGCCGAGCAGGTCACGATCGCCTGCATGAATGCCGGCCTCAGGGCGCGCGCCGATCTTCGCAACGAGAAGATCAGCTACAAGGTGCGCGAGCATTCGCTGGCCAAGGTCCCGGTGATCCTGGCCGTCGGCAAGCGCGAGGCGGAGGAGAAGACCGTGACGATCCGGCGACTCGGCAGCCAGGCGCAAAACGTGATGACGCTCGACGCGATGCTGGAGGCGCTGAGCGACGAGGCGATGCCGCCGGATCTGAAGCGGCTCAAGGCCGAGCGCGCTGCTATGGCCTGAGTGGGCTCCTCCGTCATTGCGAGGAGCGTGGCGATAAAGCAATCCAGGGGGACGTAGAGTTCCGCCGCTCCTGGATTGCTTCGCGGAGCCTGTACTCGGGCTTGCCGAAGGCAAGACCCGGGTGCTCGCAATGACGGGATGAAACGACAGCCCCTCTCGCCAAAAGCCTCCCCCACATGCCAGATTGGCTGTCATGTTGACTGGCTCCTATCGCAAACGACTCGATGCCGATCTGATCCGTTGGGTCGGAGAGGGACTTCTCCCGGCCGAGAGCGCGGCGTCCATCCGCCAATCGCTCGCTCGCGAGGGCGGTTTCAAGCTGCCGGGGCTGCTCGGTATGTTCGGCGGGCTTCTGATCGCCGCCAGCATCGCCGCTTTTGTGGCAGCAAACTGGGAGGAGATGCCGCGGCTGGTGAAGCTGGGCATGATCCTGGTCGGCCTTGCAGCTGCGCTTGGCATCGGGGCAAGGCTGCAGGCGCGCGGCTCAACGCTGGGCGCCGATGCGGCCTCGACCTGCGGCACGCTGATCTTCGGCGCCGGCATCGCGCTCATCGGCCAGATGTACCATCTCCCGGCCGATTGGCCCGCGGGTGCGTCCCTGGTCGCAGTCGGAGCGCTGCTTGTGGCGCTGCTGCTGCGCTCCAACGGTGCTCTCATTATCGCCTTCGTCGCGATGGCGGCCTGGAGCAGCGGACGCTGGGAGGAGAGCCGCGGCGCGCTGCACCTGCCTTTCTTCCTACTTTACCTGCCGGCGCTCTGGCTTGCGCTTGGCCGTACAAATCGCCTCGTCCACCATGTCGCCGTGCTGGCGCTGGCGCTGTGGTTCGCGCTGCTGCCGGGTGACTGGCTCTATGGCCGCTTCGACTATGGCCTGCTCGCCTATGCGCTCGGGCTCGCGGCCGTTTATGTCGTGCTCGGCGCGCTCGCGCTCGATCGCGGCGGGCCGGCGCTGCTGACCAGCTGCCTGCCCTGGGGGCTGCTCGCCTTGATGGCCGTGCTCAGCGTCGAGCTGATCCGCATCCTCGACGCTTCGGAGTCGCGTGCCGGCAGCGCGGTCTGGTTGAACTATCTCGCCTATGGCCTTGCCGTTCCGGCGATTGCGGCGCTTCTGGCGCTGGCGCGCGAAAGGCGCTTCGCCCTGCCGCTGGCAACCGCGCTGCTGACCGCGCTGATCGTGCCGCTGGTGTTCTGGAGCGGCCGCGTCGTCGGGCTGCCGGGCAAGGCCGTTGTCGCAGGCCTGATCCTCGTCGCCGCGATCGGCTTCGTGGTCGCCGGCGTCTCTGGCGGGGTCCGGAGGATCATGCTGGCGGGCTCGGCTCTGTTCGGCCTCGCCATCCTGATCCTGCTTGGCCAGACCATCGGCACGCTGCTCGACCAGTCCGTGTTCTTCCTGGTGGCGGGCGGCTTGCTGCTCGCCCTGGCGGGCGGTGCGCGCAAGCTGTTCGCGCGGCTGAGCCCCCCGGCGGAGGCACGCTGATGCGTATCGCAAGCGCCGACCGCCTCATCGCCCGCGTGCCGCTGCTCTGGCGCGCGCTTCTGGCCATTCTTGCCTTGTGCGGCGTCCTGCTCGCGCTGGTCGAGAGCCGCGCCGGCATCCTGCGCTCGGGAACCGAGGTTCGGCTGCGGACGGTGCCGGTCGATCCGCGTGACCTGTTCCGGGGCGACTATGTCGTGCTCGGCTACGAGATCAGCACGCTCGACCCGGCAAAGCTTGGTGGCGAGAGTGATTTCCGGCGCGGCGAGACCGTTTATGTCCGGCTCGCGCCGGGGCCGGACGGTTTTGCGCGCGCCGTGGCCCTCTCCAGGAGCCGGCCGGCGAGCACGGCGGCGGAGCCCGTGATCGCAGGGCGCGTCATCGGCACCAATGCCTGCGGCACCAATGAGAGCGGTGCCATGGACTGCTCGCAGGAGCGGCGCGGTTTGCGCGTCGCCTATGGGCTCGAAAGCTATTTCGTGCCGCAAGGCTCCGGCCGTGCGATCGAGCTCACGGAGCGTCGGCGGATCGAGGTCGTGGCAGCGATATCGGCCTCCGGCGAAGCCGCGATCAAGCGCCTGCTGATCGACGGCAAGCTCGTTCACGCCGAGCCGCCTTACTGAGCCTGCCGCTGTCGCGCATGGCCCGCCGCCGCGCCCGGCCTGCCGCCAGCGTTCGCAATCCCCACTTCCGGCCACACCGCTGACACGCGGATGTGATCTCGTGTCTGATGACCCGTGGTCGCTTTGCCTTTATATGAACACGAGATGAACAACATGAGCAGGTAGCGTTCATGTTGCAGCGGGAGAGCCAACTTCCGCGGTGGATTCCTTGGAGGAACGCCAGGTGTCGCAAGCGTTGATGTTCGGGCGCTTTCTGGCCTTTGGGCGGCGTGCGGCGACGGCGGGTCCGCAGCCCGGTCGCGATGCGCGCATCGATATCATCCGCGGCCTGGCGCTGCTGGTCATCTTCATCAACCACATGCCCGGCAATGTTCTCGCGGGCTACACGCCGCATAATTTCGGCTTCTCGGATGCGGCCGACGCCTTCGTGCTGCTGGCGGGCGTCTCCGCGGCCTTGGCCTACGGCTCATTGATCGACCGGCATGGACTGGCATTCGGCATCCGCAGGATCGCGCGGCGGTTGCGGACGCTCTACATCGCCCATATCGCGGTTTTCCTGATCGTCTGCGGCGTCGTTGCGGCGGCGGTCACGCGCACGCAAAACCCGCTCTATATCGAGGCGATCAACATCCAGCCCTTCTTCAGCGACACGCCGACAGCCTTGCTCCATGCGCTGACGCTGCAATACCAGCCGAACTATCTCGATATCCTGCCGCTCTACATCGCACTCCTGGCGCTGTTCCCGCTGATCCATCTCGGCGTCCGCCTGAGCCCGGCCTTGACGCTCATTCTCTCTGCCGGGCTTTGGCAGGGCGCGGTCTTCCTCGAGCTGAACCTGCCCAATACGGGCTCCGCCGGCTGGTTCTTCAACCCCTTCGCCTGGCAGTTCCTCTTCACCATGGGCGTGGTGATCGGCCGGAGCCGGCAGCTCGGCGTGGCGGCCCCGCATCTGAGGCCACTCGATATCGCGGCGGCCGGCTATCTCGTCTTCGCCGTGATCGTCAAAACCGCTTCGGGCAACCCCTTCGGCATCGCCGCGATGAACGACTGGATCGATACCGTGCAGCTCGGAATGGACAAGACCAATCTCGGCTGGGAGCGCGTGCTCCATGTCGCGGCGCTGGCCTGGCTGGTGATCCGCTTCGTGCCGGTCGGCTCCGCAATGCTGAGCTCGTCCGCTGCCCGCCTTCTTGCCGGGCTCGGCCGGCACTCGCTCGAAATCTTCTGCACCGGCATCGTGCTCGCGATCGTCGGCCAGGTCATCCTGACGGAAACCGCCTTCGCTTTGGGCGTTCAGTTGCTCGTTTGCGCCATCGGCGTTACGATATTGATCGGGTTAGGGGTTTTCCTCTCTTGGCATCATTCGACGTCGTCTCGCAATGCGCCCGCCAAACCGTCCCTCACGCTCGGCGCGTCGGGGCCGCAACGCTGATAGCGTTGCTGTTTGCCGGTCCAGTCCTCGCCGGGCCGATGCCGGCAGGCGTGATCACCGATCTGCGCTGCCGCAACGGCGCGGCGCAGCAACCGTTCGTGCCGGTGCTGCCGGCGGCCAGGAAGGTGCTGCAGGAGACCGGCTCGGTCACGATCGTCGCGCTCGGCTCGTCGGCGACGGCGGGGTCCGGCGCCAGCGCCACCGACAAGAGCTATCCCGCCGTGCTGGAGGCGGAGCTGAAGCGGCGCCTTCCCAATGCCGAGGTCAAGGTCATCAACAAGGGCGTCGGCGGCCAGTCGGCCTACGACATGCTGTTGCGCATGGATGCCGACGTGATCGAGGAGAAGCCCTCGATCGTCATCTGGCAGACGGTGGTCAACGACGTGGTTCGCGATGTCGGTGAGGAGAAGCTCGCCAAGATCCTGCGTAAAGGCATCAGGAAGGTCCACGAGGCCGGCATCGACATGGTCGTGATGGACCTGCAATGGCTGCCGCGCGAGGATCGCTATCCGAAATATGAGGGCTACCGTGCCGTCCTGGCCAAGACCGCGCAGGA
This sequence comes from Allobosea sp. BE125, assembly GCF_031456075.1. Classification (NCBI taxonomy): domain Bacteria; kingdom Pseudomonadati; phylum Pseudomonadota; class Alphaproteobacteria; order Hyphomicrobiales; family Alloboseaceae; genus Allobosea; species Allobosea sp. BE125. Next base: position 34,300 of record NZ_JAVDTY010000008.1, on the reverse strand, counting down.
ACACGCGGTCTCGATCTTTCCGCGCTATGCAATGATGCGCAACTGGGCGAGGTCGAAACAGTTCTCCTCGGAGGAACTGGTCGGCATGGACGGCCTGCATATGGTCGATTCCAGCTATCGCTGCCTGGCGATCCGCATGGCCGACGGCCTCGTCAGCGGTTTGACCGGGGAGAAGTCGGACTTCCCGGACAAGTCCCGCTCGACCAATTGATCTTAGCGCGACAGCACTTCGATATCGCGGTCGAGGCCCGTTTCCACCTTGAAGTCGCGCGAATGGACCTGGCCTTCCTGCCTAGCGATCAGCACATAGTCGCCTTCCGCCAGGACGACTTGCGGAAAGGCGCCGATGGCTTCGCGGATGACGTCGCCGCCGGGCGTCAGCACGCTGAAGGCGGTACCGGCGAAAGCCTCGCCGCCGGGTGATGCGACCAGCTTCAGCGTTACCCGCGCGGCGCGGTGGTGCAAGGTGGCATCCGTGACCTTGCCCGACTCGACCTTCACGTCGGCGCGCTGGATCGCGTTCGAATCGCCATAGGTCGAAACGACGTGATAGGTGCCCTCCGGCAAGCGGATGAGCTCGCCGGCCTTGGCGTTGGAGACGACGAGACGCCCTTCCGAATTGCCCTGGAGCGGGACGAAAACCGAGAAGTTGAGCTGGTTCGCGGCAATCGGATTATCGCCGATCGAGCCCGCCAGCGACAAGCCGCCGGCACTGATCGAGATCTGGTCGCGCAGGCCTTGGGGGCCGAGGGTGATGCGCTTGGTGCCGCTGGCGAAGCCATAGGCGGCGTGCAGCAGATAGGTGCCGGGTTCGAGCATGAAAACGGGCTGGGCATCGTTCGAGCGCGCGACGATGCGCGGTGGGGAACCGTCCGCAGTCTCGCTCAGGACACGCCAGACCAGGCCGGAGCGGATCGGCTTGCGGTCGCCGGAGAATTGCGCGCCGAGCGTCAGCGAAGCAGGGGCCGTGGCGACGCCGACACCAGTGTCGCCTGGCGCGAACGGAGTGATCTGCGGCGCTTGCGCAAATACGGGATTCGCGGACAAGGCCAGCGTCAGAGCGAGCATGCGCCCGGCTAGCAGAGCCCCTGTCTGGAACCCCTCGAATTGAAACATGCTCATGGCCCTCGGCACCCCTGCATGCGCGTCTGAGCAGGTTTGCTTGTCCTCATCATGGCGAACCACTAGTTCAGGAGACCTCGCGCTGCCGGCTCTCCGTTCCGGCAGCCTCAACTCGCGCCCGGATGCTTCATGACCGATACGCTCGCCCTGCTCAAGCTGCGCCGCTCGGTGCCGCCACAATTCCTGACTGCGCCCGGGCCCGACGAGAGCCAGCTTGGCGATATCCTGACCATCGGCGCGCGCGTGCCCGACCATGGCAAACTCGCTCCGTGGCGCTTCATCGTCTTTTCCGGCGCCGGGCGCGACAAGGCGGCCGGGATCGTGGCGCAGGCCTTCAAGGCGAAGTATCCGGAGGCCGATGCCGAGAAGGTCGCCTTCGAGCGCAACCGCCTGCTGCAGGCGCCGGTGATCGTCGCCGTCGTCTCCACCGCCAAGCCGCATGTGAAGATCCCGGAATGGGAGCAGGAACTCTCGGCCGGCGCTGTCTGCATGAACATGCTGGTTGCCGCCCATGCGATGGGGTTCGGTGCATCCTGGCTGACCAACTGGTTCTCGTTCGATCGCGCTGTGCTGACTGCGCTCGGCCTCGACACTGACGAGCGCATCGCCGGCTTCATCCATATCGGCACGCCGACCGCAGCGCCCGCCGATCGCGAGCGGCCGGTACTCGCCGACATCGTCAGCCATTTTGGAGCATGACGCGTCATGATCTATTCGACCGCGTTGCAGGATCACGGGCTGCCGCATGATCCGTTCAAGGCGATCGTCACGCCGCGCCCGATCGGCTGGATCACGACGCTGAACGCCAAGGGCGAGGTCAATCTCTCGCCCTACAGCTTCTTCAACGCGGTCTCGTCGCGGCCGCACATCGTGATGTTCGGCTCCGAAGACAAGAAGGACGCCGTCTCCTTCGTCGAGGAGACCGGCGAATTCACCTGTTCGCTCGTCACCAAGGCTTTGGCACAGCAGATGAACCTGACCTCGGCGCCGCTGCCGGCGGGCCAGAGCGAATACGCCCATGCCGGGCTGGAGATGGCCGCGTCCAAATTCGTCAAACCGCCGCGCGTGGCGGGCAGCCCGGCGGCGCTGGAATGCAAGCTGCTTTCGGTGCAGCAGCTCGTCGACCTCGATGGCAAGCTGGTCCCGCGCTGGATGGTGCTGGGGCAGGTCGTCGGCATCTTCATGGACGACGCCTATGTTCGCGGCGGCCGCTTCGACACTGCCGCCGCCAACCCGATCGCGCGTTGCGGCTATGCCGATTATGCTGAGGTCGACCACCTGTTCTCGATCATCCGCCCGTCTGGCGGTTAGAGCAGGATGCGAAAGAGCATTGTGCGAAAGACTGGGTGCCGGTTTTTTTGCGTGAGCAATGCTCTAAGCTTCTAGAATCGATCACGTCGCAGCCGGACGATTCCGTCCGGCTGCGACGTGATCCAAGGAGGGGCCTTGCCGCAGCCGAGCGAACCGGATGACGACTGGAAAACCACGGTGAACCTGCTCGGGATCATCGTCATCCTGCTCGTGCTCGGTGCCGGGGTCTGGCTGATCTTCGAGCTCGACCGGGCGCGCAAGGCGCAGGATTGCCTGTCCTCGACGATGCGCGCCTGCCGGCGCATCGAGACACAGTGAGCAGAAGCGATCCCGGAATAAGCTGAGTCATTGGAATCGCCTGCGGCGATTTATTCGATCAGTTTGTCAGCGCGCGCCTTCAATCGCTGGGCCCTGACGAGATGGGGGCGGTCGAGCATTTCGCCGTCGAGCCCGATCACGCCGAGGCCGGGATTGGCGGCGAACAGCGCGATGATCGCCTCCGCCTTGGCGAGTTCGGCGGGGGCGGGCGAGAAGACCTCGTTGGCGGCGGCGACCTGCGCCGGGTGGATCGCCATCTTGCCGGTGAAACCGTCGCGCCGCGCCGCGATGCACTCGGCGCGGAAGCCGGCATCGTCGCGGAAATTGGTGAAGACGGTGTCGATCGCGTCGACCTGCGCGGCGGCGGCTGCGAACAAGGTGAGCGACCGGGCGAGGCGATAGGGATCGGTATAGGTGCCGTCGCTCAGGCGATTGGCTTCGGCGCCGAGATCGGCCGAGAGATCCTCCGCCCCCCAGGTCAGGCCGTCGAGGCGGTGGCTCGCGCCGGCATAGCTGCCCAGGCCGAAGATGCCCTTGCCTGTCTCGGTGGCGATCGGGATGATCTTGGTCGCGCCGTCGGGCAGGTCGTTCTCTGCCTCGCGCACCGCGATGCGGGCGGCGAGATGGCCGACATCGATGCCGCCCTCGGATTTGGGCAGCATGATCGCGTCGGGCGCGCCTTGCATCACGGCGTCGAGATCGGCCTGGGTCAGCCCGGTCGACAGCGCGTTGACCCGCACGATCAGGCGCGGGCGCCTGGGCAAAGCGTGGGCGGCTTTCAGGAAGGCCAGCGTGATCTCGCGGGCCTGCGGCTTGGCATCGAGCGCGACGGAATCCTCAAGGTCGAGGATCAGCGCGTCGGCGCCGCTTTCCAGGCCCTTCTGCTGCTTCTTCGGGCTGTCGCCCGGCACGAACAGGAGCGAGCGCATCGGCTCAGACCGCGATCGTGGCGGGCGCAGGCCGCCGGCGCATGAAGGCCTGGCGGCGGCATTGCGCCACCAGCGTGCCGTCCTGCTTGTAGGCCTTGTGCTGGAACTCGACGATGCCGGCATCGGGCCGCGAGCGCGACTCGCGCTTGGCCACGATCTCGGTGGTGCAGTTGATGGTGTCGCCCTCGAAAAGCGGGGCGGGGAAGGTCACGTCGGTCATGCCGAGATTGCCGATCGTGGTGCCGACCGTGGTGTCGTTGACCGAGATGCCGATCATCAGCCCGAGCGTGAAGAGCGAGTTCATCAGCGGTTTGCCCCATTCGGTCTCGGTCGCGCAGAAATGCGCATCGATATGAAGCGGTTGCGGATTCAACGTCATGTTGGAGAACAGCATGTTGTCCATCTGCGTCACGGTCCGGGTCAGGCCGTGCTCGATGACCGAGCCGACGTGGAAATCCTCGAAATAGATTCCGCCGCGCTTGTGACGTTTGACCTCGGTCATCGACGCTTCCCCACGAGCTCGAATCGCGCCGGTGAGCCGGCTCCACGATTCCTCACTTTAACGGTTCGCTTACCATAATCGGTCCAGTCTCCACAGGCGCTCGGCGATATCGCGAGAGCACCTTGGCGGCAGGCTCGCGCCCGAGATACCCAATGTTCCTGTTCAGCACGCCGCAGACCAGCGAAGCTCCAGCCGCCAACCCGGTCGTCAACGCCATTCGCGAGGGCGCGCAGAAGACGGGTGCAGGCTTCGACTACCTCCTCAAAACGGCCCAGCGCGAATCGTCGCTCGAGCCCGACGCCAAGGCCAAGACCTCGAGCGCGACCGGGCTGTTCCAGTTCATCGAGCAGACCTGGTTGTCCATGGTCAAGCAGGAAGGGCCAAAACAGGGGCTTTCCGGCTATGCCAGCGCGATCAGCGAAGGCAGCGACGGCCGCCTGACGGTGGCGGACCCCGCTGCCCGCGAAAAGATCCTGCAGCTCCGCAACGACCCGCAGGTCGCCGCCGTGATGGCCGGCGCGTTGACGCAGAAGAACAGGGACCAGCTCGCTTCGGTGCTCGGCCGGCAGCCCCAGGCCGGGGAGCTCTACATCGCCCACGTACTGGGCGCGCGCGGTGCCTCTGACCTGATCAAGGCCGCCGCCAGCGACCCGACACGCGCTGCCGCCAAGGATTTTCCCGATGCCGCCGCGGCCAATCGCGGCCTGTTCTATGACAAGACCGGGCGGGCACGCTCGGTGCAGGAGGTTTATGGCGTGCTCTCGGCGAGCCATGCCAGCACGCAGCTTGCCGCCTCTACGGCCGCTGCCGCTGCTGCCTCCGGCACTGCAGCCGGGGCTGCGGGGCAGGGCGTCGACCAGCCCGCGCCGATCGCGGCTGCGCTCGCGCCCGGACGCGCCAAGGGGCTGATCGGGCTGTTCTCCACGGAGGGCTCGCGCGAGCCGGTCTCGAAAGCCGTCGCCAATCTCTGGACCACGCCCAGGATGGACGCCACGACACGCCTGGCTTCGCTCGATCCGGCCGATCGTTATTTCCCGCGCCAGACCCAGACGCAGAGCGATACTTCGTCTGCTCCGGCAGCCGCGGCACAGGCAACGACCAATGCGCCGTCCGCGCCGGTGCGAGCGGTCAATGCGCCCTTGCCACCGTCGCGCCCTGTCGAGCTGACGCAGCCGGTGGCCGCCCAGGCCAAGCCCGTCTCCAGGCAAAGGCGCGCGCCGCTCGACCTGTCCTCCTTCATGCTTCCGCGAGCACGCTCGTGATCGTCCGCCGCTTCCTGCTCTGGGCCCGCACGGCCAATGCCGAGGCGCGGGCTTGCGGCGCAGCGGCACTGGCTGGCGCCTATCTGCGCTCGGGCATGGCCGATCAGGACCGGCGCGAGGCGGAGACGGCGCTGATTTCGCTGGTCGACGATCCTTCGCCGCTGGTGCGCCGCGCCATCGCCGAGGAGATGGCTGCTTCCCCGCAGGCGCCGCGTATGCTGGTGCTGAGCCTGATCGCCGACCAGAGCGATGTCGCAGCCCTGGTGCTCGCCCATTCGCCGGTGCTGACGGAGGCCGATCTGGTCGACGCCGCAGCGGTCGGGGACGACCTGGCCCAGCGCGCCATCGCGCTCAGGCCCAATCTCGCAGCCTCCGTCGCTGCGGCTCTCGCCGAGATCGGCGGAGACGAGGCGCTGGTGACGCTTGCCGGAAATCCGACGGCCGATATTCCCGATTTTTCGCTGGAACGCATGGTCGAGCGCGCTGGCGCCTGCGGGCCGTTGCGTGAGGCGCTGCTCGCCCGCGGCGACCTGCCGGGGGGCCTCAGGCAGATGATCGCGACGATGGTGTCGGACACCTTGATGAGCTTCGTGACCGATTGCGGTTGGCTCACGCCTGAGCGCAGCGCGCGGTTGACCCGCGAGGCGACAGAGCGCGTTGCGGTTGCGCTCGCGGCGGGCGGGCAAGCCAGCGATGCGCCGGCGATCGTCGAGGTGCTGCGCACTGACGGCAGGTTGACGCCAGGCCTGATGCTGCGCTCGCTCCTGAGCGGCGAGCCGGCGCTGGCCGAGGCCGCTTTCGTCATGCTCTCCGATTTGCCGCAGCAGCGTGTGGCCGCGCTGCTGCGCGACCGGCGCGGCAGCGGCCTCAAGGCGCTCTATCGCAAGGCTGGCCTGCCTTGCGCGCTGCAACCCGCCTTCACCGCTGCGATCGCTGCGCTGAACCTGCGCGGCTTCGATGCGGGCGGCAATGGGCGCGGCATAGATCGGGCGATCCTGCGCGAGGTGCTGATTGCCTGCGAGACGCTGGACGGCGCTGACAACGACGCGCTGATGGGGCTGTTGCGACGGATGGATTCCGAAGCGGCGCGCGAGGAAGCCCGCGCCATGGCCGACTCGCTTGCCGACGATGCAGCGCTGGCGCTGTTCGTCGAGGCCGATCCAGCGCTGCTGGTCGAACTCGAAATCGGCGATCTGCGCCACGCGGCGTGAGGGATTGCTCCCGCTAAATTTTAGACAGCGCGATAGGCATCTGCCGGGGTCTCGCAGCGCGTCGCGAAAAGCCTGTCGCCGACGAAATCGACGAAGACCCTGACCTTTGGCGAAAGGTTGCGGTTCGAGGGCCAGATCAGGCTGAACTGGCCGGGACCGTCGATCCGGTCGTCGAGCAGGGTCCGCAAACTGCCGTTCGCCAGCGGCTCGCGTGCCAGAAAATCCGGCATGCAGCCGATGCCGAGGCCGGCGATGGTGGCGCCGCGCAGCGCCTCCATATTGTTGCAGGTCATGACCGTGCGCGTGCGCAGTTCCGGCTCTCCGGCAGGCAGGGTCAGCGGCCAGGGCTGGACTTTGCCGCTGTTGGGATAGCGGAAGCGGACACCAAGATGCCGGTCGAGATCGCGCGGGCATTCCGGCGTGCCATGGCGTTCCAGATAGGCCGGTGCGGCGCAGAGCAGCATCTGGAAGGGGCGCAAGCTGCGCGCCATCAGGCGCGAATCCGGCAGGACGCCGCTGCGGATCGCGACGTCGACGCCCTCATCGATCAGGTCGACGATGCGGTCATTGAAATCGAGATCGACCTCGATCTCGGGATAGCGCGTCATGAATTCGGGCAGCACCGGCAGCAGCAGATGATAGCTGACGATCGGCGTGCTGATGCGCAGCCGACCGCGCGGCACCTCGATCGTGCGGGCGAGCATGGCGCGGGCGTCGTCGAGATCGTCGAGAATGCGCCGGCAGCGCTCGTGGAAGGCGCGTCCCTCCTCGGTCAGCCGCAGGCTGCGCGTCGAGCGCTGGAACAGCCGGATTGCGAGCTGCTGCTCGAGCTTGGTCACGGCCTTGCCGACAGCCGAAGCCGACAACCCGAGCACGCGGCCGGCCGCGACGAAGCTGCCGAGATCGGCGGTGCGCACGAAGGCCAACAGACCCGTCAGTGAATCCATGCCTGGCTCTCTCGGATTGTGCGATCATTCGAGCGTTTTGTTCCGCTGATATCGGATCAAGAGGCCCATTGGCAGTCATTACCCCGAGATTATCCTGTCTCGACCGGAAAGCGAGCCTCGGCTGCTTCAAGCCGGCCATCCCGCCGGATGCCGAACAGGACAATCATAGCCATGACGCAAACCACCATGCGGCCGAACAAGGCCCAGCAAGCACTCGTGCTTTTCTCCGTCTGCCTTGCCGCCGCGGCGATGCCGCTAACCTTCACCGGGCCGGCTGTGGCACTCCCCGCCATCGGTCGGGCGCTCGGCGGCAGTCCGATCGCGCTCAACTGGGTCACCAATGCCTTCATGCTGACCTTTGGATCGAGCCTGATGGCGGCAGGCGCGCTCGCCGATGCCTATGGCCGCAAGCGCCTCTTCCTCCTCGGCGTGGGCGCCTTCGCCGTGCTCTCGATGGCGCTCGCCGTCGCGCCCGATATCCTCTGGTTCGATCTGGGGCGCGCAGCTCAGGGCGTGGCGGCGGCAGCCGCGTTTTCGAGCGGCATGGCCGCGCTTGCCCAGGAGTTCGACGGACCGGCCCGCCTCCGCGCCTTCAGCATCGTCGGCACCAGTTTCGGCGTCGGCCTCGCCTTCGGGCCGATCGCGTCGGGCCTGCTGATCGATGCCTTCGGCTGGCGCAGCATCTTTGGGCTCGTGGTCGCGCTGGCGGTGCTGGCCTTCGCATTCGGCATGCGCGCTCTAAGGGAAACGCGCGATCCGGAGGCGGGCGGACTCGATTGGCCGGGCGCAATCAGCTTCACCCTGGCGCTCGCGCTCTTTACTTATGGTGTGCTGCTGGCGCCCGAGCGCGGCTGGACCGAGCCGACCGTGATGAGCCTGCTGGCCGGGGCGGTTGCGCTGTTCATCGCCTTCGGCGTGATCGAGCGGCGCGTCGCCCGACCGATGCTGGACCTGACCCTGTTCCGCTATCCGCGCTTCGTCGGCGTGCAGTTGCTGGCGGCAGCGCCTGCCTATGCCTTCGTGGTGTTGTTGATCCTGCTGCCGGTGCGCTTCATCGGCATCGAGGGCCTGAGCGAGGTCGCCGCCGGCCGCCTGATGATCGCCTTGTCGGCGCCGTTGCTCGTGCTTCCGATCGCCGCTGGCCTGCTGACGCGCTGGTTCTCACCGGCGACGATCTGCGGCGTCGGGCTTCTGATCGCGGCTCTCGGCCTGTTCTGGCTGAGCCGGATGTCGGTCGGTGGCGAGATCATCGACGTCGTCCTGCCGATGGCACTGATCGGCATCGGTATCAGCCTGCCCTGGGGGCTGATGGACGGGCTTGCCGTCAGCGTCGTGCCCAAGGAGCGCGCGGGCATGGCGACCGGCATCTTCAGCACCACCCGCGTCGCTGGCGAGGGCGTGGCGCTCGCTGTGGTCAGCGCCGTGCTCTCGGCGCTGACAGCGGGGCATTTGGCGGCGGGCGGTGCGGCTGCGAATGCTGGCCTGGCCGCGCAACGCCTCGTCACCGGCGATCTGGCGGGCGCAACGGTCGCCTTGCCGCAGATCCGTCATGCGATATTGCTTCAGGGCTACGGCGCCGCCTTCGCCACGCTTCTCCTGATGCTCTGCGCCATCACCGTCGTCACCGCTATCGTCGTCTTCGTCTTTCTCGGACGTGGGACGGAGCAGGTTTCCGAGCTGGAGGAAAAGACCGAAGAGCGCCTCTGCACCTCGCAAGCCTGAGCTCGCTCCTCAATACCCGAACTGCTCGCGCAGGATCCGCTCGTCCAGACTGTGGCCGGGGTCGTGCAGCATGACGAGGTCGATGCTGCGGTCGATCGCGATCGAGACCGAGACGACGTTCTCGATCTGGGTATGGTCGGCGACGGCGCTGACCGGGCGCTTCTCGGCCTCCAGCACCTCGATCATGACCTTGGCGTGCTCGGGCAGGAGCGCGCCGCGCCAGCGGCGCGGGCGGAAGGCCGAGATCGGCGTCAGCGCCAGCAGCGGCGCGTCGAGCGGCAGGATCGGGCCATTGGCCGAGAGGTTGTAGGCGGTCGAGCCTGCCGGCGTCGCCAGCAGCACGCCGTCGGCGACGAGCTCGTCGAGGCGGACCTGCCCGTCGACCGAGATGCGCAGCTTGGCGGCCTGGTAGGAGCGGCGCAGCAGCGAGACCTCGTTGATCGCCTTGGCCTCGACTTCTGTGCCGTCCTGGTCGAGCGCATGCATGGCAAGCGGATGCACCACGCTGCGGCGCGCTGCTTCGAGCTTCTTCGTCAGGCCGCGCTCGCGGAACTCGTTCATCAGGAAGCCGACCGAGCCGCGATTCATGCCGTAGATCGGCTTGCCGGTGCCGAGGAAGCGGTGCAGCACCTGCAGCATGAGCCCGTCGCCGCCGAGCGCGACGACGACATCGGCCGTCGCCGGATCGGCATTGCCATAGCGATCGGTCAGCTTGGCGAGCGCAGCCTGAGCCTCCGGCGTCTCGCTGGCGATGAAGGAGATGGCGGTGAAACGCGCGGTCATCGCATGTCCTGACGGCACTCCGCATGGGAGCCGTGCCGTGCTTAGCATGGCCGGAGCGAGGCCCGCGAGACCGCACCAATAAAAAAGGCCGGGGCTAGAGCAGTTTCCAATCCGGTTGGATCGTTCAACAGCTCTAGCTTTCTGTTTTGACGCGTTTTCTTCACGCGAACCGGTGCCCACTTCGCTCGAAAACGCTCTTGGCCCCGGCCCTTGCGATGATCGACGCGGCAGGCGTCCGTCAGATCGCAGCGCTCCACTGCACCGGCACCATCTCGAAGCCGTTGCCGGCCTTGGCGATGTAACCCGTGGCGGGGAAGGGGGCATGGTAGAACGCGACCTGCATCTTGTCGGCCGAGACCATGTCGAGCAGTTTGCGGCGCGTCGCCGCGGCCTGGGGCCCGTCCATATCGAACACGGCCGACCAGTCCGGATTGCGCACGAACAGCGCCGGATGGTTGGTGGTGTCGGACATGATCATCAGCTTGCCCGCACCTGAGCTGAGCGCGAACACCGTATGCCCCGGTGTATGGCCAGGCGCGGCGACCGTGGTCAGGCCCGGCAGGATCTCCTTGCCGCCCTCGAACTGCTTCACATCCTTGGCGATGGGCGCAAAGACGCGGCGGACGCCGGCGAAGGCGCCCTTCATGGCGTCCGGCGCGGCGCTCATCTTGGCGTCGTCCATCCAGAAGGCCCATTCGGCGGCCGGCACCATCACCTCGGCATTCGGGAAGACGGTGCTGCCGTCCTTCAGGCGGAAGCCGTTGATGTGGTCGCCATGGAAATGGCTGAAGACCACGGTCGAGACATTCTTGGGATCGAAGCCGGCGGCCTTGAAATTGGCCATCCACGTGCCCGATGTCGGTGCGCCGGAATCGCCGTTGCCGGTATCGATCAAGGTCAGCTTGCCGGCGCTCTCGATGGCGAGCGTGGTGAAGGTGATGTTCAGTGCGTCGGCGGGCAGGAAGGCCTGCTCCATCGCCTTCTTGACGTCGGCGAGTTCGGCGTTCTTGACGAAGCCTTCGAGCGGGCGCTTGCCGAAGCCGTCATTGATGGCGGTCAACGTGACGTCGCCGATCTTGTAACGGTAGAATCCGGGGGCCTGGTTCACGGGGGCTCCTTGCGCTTGGGCCGGGCTGGGGCCGGCGGGCAGGTCGAAAGTCGTGGCGGCGGCGAGAGCGCCTGCGCTGGCGAGAACGGCGCGGCGCGATGGTTCGAATTTGATCATGGATGTTCTTCCCCCTAGATCACGTCGCATTCGGACGGCATCGTCCGAATGCGACGTGATCTATGCTAAAAGTTGAGAGCATTGCTCATGCGAAAAACCGGTACCCACTTTTTCGCGCAATGCCCTTGGCTTGGTTCAGCCTCGCTGGACCCTAAAGGCCGGCGTGGCAGGTTCAACAGTGTCGTGGTTACGCGGGGTCAAGTTTCCGTGAGCGTCATCGCTTTGCCCGAGCGCGCAGCGAGAGCAGGATGCGAGAAAGTGGGAACCGGTTTTTCGCATTGATCCGGCTCTCGCGTTCAGGGCTTCGAGGCGGGGCGCTGCCGGGGTACGGGGTCGTCCTGCCGCGCGAAGGCGCGCAGCATCGCTGCGCACAGCGCCAGCGACCCCATCACGCCGTTGCCGGTGCATTCGGCGACCAGCGCCTGGAAGGCTGCGGTGTTCTCGCCGGTCATGCATTGCAGGCTCCAGCCCCATTCCGGGGCCTTCTGGCGCAACAACCCCACGGCGACCTCGATGTCACCGGAGACGGTGCCCAGCGTTTTCCACAGTGAGCCCTGTTGGTAGATGCCGCCCGCAGGCGCGCGCCGGCTGACCAGGTTGGTCGGCTTGCGCCGGACGGTGTAGCCCAGCGCCTCGTAGATTTCGGCATCGAGCATGCGGTCGGGCTTGCTCGCCTCCTCGCAGCGTTCGGCCAGTGCCAGCAGATGTTCCGGTCGAGTGTCCATCATCCTCGTCCAGGCGGTTCCTTACGATGCGTGCCGCCGGCAGCAGCCTTGCTTGCGCTCCCGGTATCGGCTTCCTGCGTCGTCTTCCTGTATCGTCGACAGCAAAATGCAGGCCGCCCGCATCGAGGCCCGATCGTGACTGGTGCCGGTTGAGGGGATTGAACCCCCGACCTTCGGTTTACAAAACCGCTGCTCTACCGCTGAGCTAAACCGGCATCCGATCACAGGGCATGCGGTTACCAGTCGATCGCGACGAGAGCAAGATCGGGCGGTCCGCGCCAAAAGAAAAGCCCCGCCACATGGGCGGGGCTTCGCGTCAGAGCATTGCGCGAAAAAGTGGGTACCTGTTTTTCGCATTCGGACGTTTCCGTCCGAATGCGACGTGATTTAGGGGCGTTGCCGGCGGCTTTACGACTTGTAGATGTCGCGATCCTTGGTCTCCGGCAGCAGCAGGAGGCCAATGACGAAGGTCATCATCGCGACGATGATCGGATACCACAGGCCCGAGAAGATGTTGCCGCTGGCCGCCACGATGGCGAAGGCCGTCGGAGGCAGGAAGCCGCCGAACCAGCCATTGCCGATATGGTAGGGCAGCGACATGCCGGTGTAGCGAATGCGGGTCGGAAAGAGCTCGACCAGCAGGGCAGCGATCGGCCCGTAGACCATCGTCACGAAGATGACGAGGATGAACAGGATGCCGGCGGCCTGCATGGCGCGGGCGCTGCTGAACATCTCGCCGATCGACGGCGTCTTCAGGATGGTCGGATCGCCGGGCTTGGGATAACCCGCCGCCTGCGCTGCCGTGACCAGATCAGCGGCTGCCGCCGGCGCCGCCGTACCGTTGATCGTCGCCGCCAAAGCCGAGCCGGCGGGACCGTTGACGAGGTCGTAGTGGATCGAGTTGGTCGCGAGCGTCCGGCGCACGGTGTCGCAGGGCTCGGTGAAGGTACGCACGCCGACCGGGTCGAACAGCGAGCCGCACTTGGCGGGATCGGCGGTGAGCACGAGCTTCACCGTCTCGGTTGCGCTGATCAGCTTCGGATTGGCCGTCTTCGCCAGCATCGTGAACAGCGGGAAATAGCTGATCGCGGCGATCAGGCAGCCCGCCAGCAGGATCGGCTTGCGGCCGATCTTGTCCGAGAGCCAGCCGAAGAAGATGAAGAACGGCGTGCCCAGCAGCAGCGAGAGTGCGATCAGGAGGTTGGCCGTGGTGCCGTCGATCTTCAGCGTTTGGGTCATGAAGAACAGGGCGTAGAACTGCCCGGTATACCAGACGACGGCTTGGCCGGCGGTGCCGCCAAAGAGCGCGATCAGGCCGATCTTGGCGTTGGACCAGGTGCCGAAAGCCTCGCCGAGCGGAGCCTTCGAGCCGGTGCCCTCTTCCTTCATCTTCACGAAGGCCGGCGATTCGGCGAGCTGCAGGCGAATCCAGATCGAGACACCCAGCAGCAGGATCGAAACCAGGAACGGAATGCGCCAGCCCCAGGCCGCGAAGGCCTCAGGCGACATGCTGAGCCGCAGGACCAGGATGACGATCAGCGACAGCATCAGGCCGACGGTCGCCGTTGTCTGGATCCAGGAGGTGTAGAAGCCGCGCCGGCCTTGCGGGGCATGCTCGGCGACATAGGTCGCGGCGCCGCCATATTCACCGCCGAGCGCCAGACCCTGGAGCAGGCGACAGACGATGAAGGCAGCTGGCGCGAGATAGCCGATCGATTCGAAGCTGGGCAAAAGGCCGACGACGAAGGTCGCCAGACCCATGACGGTCATGGTGACGAGGAAGGTGTATTTGCGGCCGATCAGATCGCCGAGACGGCCGAAGAACAGCGCGCCGAAGGGACGCACGGCGAAGCCGGCGGCAAAACCGAAGAGGACGAAGATGAACTTCGCCGTGTCGTTAGTGCCCGGAACGAAAGTCTGCGCGATGTTGGCGGCGAGCGAGCCGGCCAGATAGAAATCATACCATTCGAAGACCGTACCGGCCGACGAGGCGATGATGACCTTGCGTTCTTCCTTGGTCATCGGGCGCGGCGTCGCGGCCCCCGATGTATGTGCTGCCATGCTCATGGCATTCTCCCCTGCTCGTTGCCCGACAGTCGGAAAATCCGGACTGCCCGATTGCACGCGGCTCGTTTTCTTGCGAAGCGTAGCCTCATGTCGCCGGACCGAGGCCAAAGGCCCCCCATTTCCGGTCTGACCGAAGCAATGCGCGCGCGAATTACGCAGTGCAATCAGGCAGATGGTCTTGCATCTTTAGGCTTACGACCTTTGGCCGGGGAGGCTCCACTCGGCTATCGGCACGATCATGCCCATGCCGGGACGGGCGCGTTGCTGCTGATCGTTCCCGGTCGGTATAGCGTACCGGGTTGATCGAGGACCGCCTCAGCGCCGCCGGCTGGCGGCGTAGAGGGCGATCGCAGTCGCATTCGAGACGTTGAGGCTGGTGATCGTGCCCGGCACCTCGAGCCGCGCCACGTGATCGCAGAGATCGCGGCTGCGCTGGCGCAGGCCCTTGCCCTCCGCGCCCATCACCATGACGAGCGGGCGACGGAGTTCGACATCGTCGAAGGCGACCTCGCCGTCCGAATCAAAACCGATGCGCAGGAAGCCGCGCTTGCCGAGTTCGTCGAGCGCATCGCCGAGATTGCGTACGGCGATCAGCGGCACATGCTCGAGCGCGCCCGAGGCCGATTTCGCCAGCACGCCGGTCGCAGCCGGCGAATGGCGGATGGTGACGATCACCGCTGCCGCCGCAAAGGCGGCAGCCGAGCGCAGGATCGCACCGACATTGTGTGGGTCGGTGATCTGATCGAGCGCCAGGACGACTGCATCGTCGGGCAGGCTGTCGAGATCGGGCGAGGGCAGGGGATCGCAGACGAGATAAAGCCCCTGATGCACCGAATCGGGCGTCAGCAGCCGGTCGATCTCGGACGGGCGGACGAGCTCGGCCTCCAGCGGCAACTCGCCGATCTCCTCGGTCAACCGCTTCAGCGCGTTCTCGGTGGCGAGCAGGCGGCGATGGTGGCGCTTGGGATTGCGCAGGGCCTCGATGACGGGATGGACGCCATAGAGCACGGCCTCGTCGATATCGCCGGGCCGATGCGGCGGCGGCCCGTCGGAATGGTGCGGCCTGCGGCCGCCGGCATGGTGGCCAGCGGATCTTCCCGGCTTGGGGCGGAACGGCGCAGGCATCATCGGTCTCCAGGGGGCGGATCTGTGCCGTGCCATGACACGCGCCGCTTGACCAGTGCCGAGGAGCCACGGTGGCGCGATCCAGATGAAACTCAATGCAAGAAGGAGACAGGATCGATGACAGATGCAAGCGAACGCCTGGTCATCGTCACCGGCGGCCCGGGTTCCGGCAAGACGACGCTGCTTGCGGCGCTGGCGGCACGCGGTATCGCGATCTCGCCCGAGGCTGGGCGCGCGATCATCCGCGACCAGGTCGCGATCGATGGCGCCGGCCTGCCCTGGGCGAATCGCGAACTCTTCGCCGAATTGATGCTAGCCTTCGACATGCAGGCTTATCAGGTGGCGCTGGATCGAGGTGGCGGCGTCGTGTTTGATCGCGGCATCCCTGACATCGCGGGTTATCTGCGCCTATGCGGATTGCCCGTGCCGGCGCATCTTATCCGGGCGATCGAGCGGTTCCGCTATGCCGTGGACGTCTTCATCGCGCCGCCCTGGCGCGACATCTTCAGGAATGACGCCGAGCGCCGGCAGGATTTTGAGGAGGCGCGGCGTACCCATGACGCCATGCTCGCGGTTTATCGCGAGCATGGTTATGCGCTGACGGCGCTTCCCTTGGGGAGCGTCGAGGCGCGCGCGGACGTGGTCGCCGCACGGATCGGTGCAATGCGACATTCGGTTGGAGACTGAGGGTTGACACACTGAGGCCCGGTCACCATAAGTCCGGCCGCGCCTGTCGCCCGTCACGCAAGTGACACAGGCGGTCGCCTGCGGTTCAGCCGCAACAGGCGCGGGCGGGGGAATGTCCCGAGCGGCAAAGGGGGCGGACTGTAAATCCGCTGGCTATGCCTTCGCAGGTTCGAGTCCTGCTTCCCCCACCATCCTTTCCTGCCCGATAGCGGCAAGACGAAGCGGTCATAGCGCGCCTTGGGCCGTCGAGAGCCGGCCGGTTTTCGACACCGCGCCCTGGCATCTTGACATCGCTTCATTCATCGTCGATTCCGGTGCGGCGATGCGGGTGTAGCTCAATGGTAGAGCAGCAGCCTTCCAAGCTGAATACGAGGGTTCGATTCCCTCCACCCGCTCCAAATTTTCCAAAGCAACGTTCGCTTGAGCCTGGATTCGGCGGCCTCCGGCGATTCTCTCGCGCGAGAACTCCCCCGCGCGCGCAGAGCTGTGGCAAAGTGGGAGAAAATTAGCCGTCATTTCCGTTCCGCCCTCGGATCGATTTTCTCGAAACGGTCGATTCTCCAGAGATTTATCGCTTTTGAACCGTGCCTCTGGCACCGTCCGGCTTTCTCCCTAATGTGCCTCCAGTTTTCGATATGGCGCGGCCTTCGCAGGATCTCGGAGGCGCGCGGTGCGATAGGGCTGGTGAACACCTCGTCGCACGATCGATGCGGAGCTGCACGGGCCAGGATTTTGCGCTGCAGCCTCGCTTGGTTTTCTAGGAATGCGCAGCCGCCTCTTGCGTTCGCGCGCATTCTCATCACTGCGTTAGCGCCATGACGAGCCTTGCGACATCATCCTTGGTACCGAAGCCGTCGCTGCGTCGCCGAGCCGAGCGTGGGTTGTGCGGCCTCGTCACGGGGCTGGAATGGCTGGGAGCCATCATCCTTGCGGTGCTCTTCGCCGTGGTGATGGCGGCGGTGCTGCGCCGCTATGTGTTTGGCGGCGGATTCGTCTGGTCCGACGAATTGGCGATCTGGCTGAACGTGGCGCTGGTCGCCGTTGGCGCGCCTTTGGCCGCTACGAGCGCGCTGGCGATGCGGCTCGATGTGATCGTGCGCCTGCTGCCCGCCGGAGCGCAGCGCCTGGCTTCCGTTTTCGCCGATGCGGTCGCGGTTCATGGCTCGCTCGTGCTCGCCTTCGGCGGCGCCAGCGTCGTGGCGCTCGTCGGCGGCAGCTCGACTGTTCTGGGCCTGCCGGAAAGCTTGCGCTTTGCCGCCTTCGCGCTCGGCGGCGGGCTGACCGTTGTCGTCGTGCTATGGCGAGCCGCGCTGGACAGCTCCTGGCCGGCGGCCCTGGCTTCGCTGCTTCTCGGCATCGGCTTTTATCTGGCAGCACAGAGCGTCACGGGATTTTTCGTGGAAACGCCGAGCCTGGTCGCGGCCTCGCTCGCCGGGCTTGGGCTGATCCTGGGCGCGCCGCTGCCTTATGCGCTGCTTGCCGGCGTTTCGCTCAGCGGCGCTTTTGGCGGGCTCTTGCCCGAGCCGGCCATCGTCCAGAACACGGTGTCGGGCGTCTCGAAATTCCTGCTGCTGGCGATCCCGTTCTTCCTGCTCGCCGGCGAGTTGCTGACGGCGGGAGGATTGGCCGAGCGGTTGGTGCGCTTCGCCGCCTCGCTGGTCGGGCATTGGCGGGCGGGGCTGGCGCAGACGACGCTGATGTCCAGCGTGCTGTTTTCGGGCGCTTCCGGCTCCTCGGTGGCCAACGCCGCCTTCGGCGCCAAGGTGATGGCGCCGGCCCTGATCGCTCGCGGTTACCCGCCGGCCCATGCGGCGGCGATCGTGGCCGGCGTCTCGATGCTCGACAACATAATCCCGCCTTCGATCGCCTTCCTGATCCTGGCGACGGCGACCAATCTGTCGGTCGGTTCGCTGCTGGTCGGCGGCTTCATCGCCGGCGGGGTCCTGGCGCTGGCGTTGGCGATCGGCATCCATCTCAGCGTGCGCGAGGTGGTCGATGCTGCGCCCAAGGCCAGCGGGCAGGAGAGGGCGAAGAGCTTCATCGGCGCGCTGCCGGCGATCGGGCTCGGTGTCGTCGTCGTGGTCGGCATCCGCTTCGGCGTCGTCACCGTCACCGAGGCTTCGGCGCTAGCGGTGGCCTATGCGCTTATCGCCTGCCTGGCATTGCGCAGCCTGAATATCGGCACGGTCTTCGGCGCCTTGCGCAAATCGGCGACGGAAGCGGCGGCCGTGGGCATGTTGATCGGAGCGTCGGCGCCCTTCGCCTTCCTGCTCGCGGTCGACCGGGTTTCCGACCAGATGGCGGGTCTGGTGACGGCGCTTGGTGGCGGACCCTATGCGGTGATGCTGCTCGCCAATCTCGTCTTGCTGGTGGCCGGGCTTTTCCTCGATATCGGCGCGGCGATCCTGCTGCTGGCGCCGCTGCTCCTGCCCGTTGCGATCTCGGCCGGGCTCGATCCGATCCAGTTCGGCGTCATCCTGGTGGTCAACCTGATGATCCATGGCCTGACCCCGCCGCTGGGCATTCTGGTCTATGTCGTCAGCGGCATCACCCGGGTTCCGGCAGGCGCCGTCTTCCGGGCCGTTCTGCCATTGCTGGCGACGCTTCTGGTCGCGCTTGCCGTATTGTGCCTGGGGGCGGCCGCCTGGCCCTCGCTTCCACCATCCTTCAAGGAGTTGTTCTGATGTCGCCGACCCGCCGCGAGATCACGGCCGGCCTGTTGGCTGCGCCCGCGCTGCTATCCGCCCGCGCTGCCCATGCCGCCGGCCGGCCCGTGACGGTCGCCTCGCTCTTCGGCGAGGACAAGCCTGAGACCAGGGTCTGGCGGAAGATCGCCGAGATCCTGAACCGGACCGCGCCCGGCCGCTTCGACCTGCGCATCGTCGGCAATGCCGCGCTGGGCGGCGAGAAGGAGGTGGCCGAGGGCGTCCGGCTTGGCTCGGTCCAGGCCTCGCTCTCGACGATCTCGGCCTTGTCGGGCTGGGTTCCCGACAGCCAGATCCTCGATCTGCCCTTCCTGTTCCGCGACCGGGGCCATCTCAAGCGCGTGCTGGCGGGGCCGCTCGGCGACGAGCTCAAGGGCAAGTTCGAGGGGCAGGGCTTCGTCGTGCTCGGCTTCATCAATTACGGCGCGCGCCATCTCCTCGCCAAGGAGCCGATCACCACACCCGCAGGCATCAAGGGCAAGCGCATCCGCGTGATCCAGAGCCCGCTGCACACGGAACTCTGGTCGGGGCTCGGCGCCTATCCGACGCCGATCCCGATCCCCGAGACCTATAACGCGCTGAAGACCGGCGTGGTCGACGCGATGGACCTGACCAAATCGGCCTATGTCGGCTTCAAGCTGCACGAGGTCGTGCCTTATCTGATCGAGACCGGCCATATCTGGGCCTCGGGCGTGCTCTATGTCTCGGCGGCGTTCTGGAAGGGATTGTCAGCCGAGGACAAGGCGGCACTGTCGGCCGCCGCCACTGAGGGGGTTGGCTATTTCGACGATCTGATCGTCGCCGACGAGGAGGCCTCGATGGCGAAGGCTGCAGCGGAAGGCGGCAAGGTCGTGCAGCCGCAGGACCGGCCGGCCTGGGAGGAGGGCGCGCGCAAGGTCTGGACCTCGTTTGCGCCCAAGCTCGGCGGCATCGACAAGATCGAGGCGGTGGCGAAGAGCCCGTGAGCCTGGATTGGGCTGCTAGAGCAACTTCCGATCCAATCGGAAATTGCTCTAGTGCTTTGTTTTAACGCGTTTTCTTCACGCGAACCGGTATCCACTTCGCTCGAAAACGCTCTACTGTGCGGCCCGGTCGAGATGGCCGAGGTCGCGGCTGGGGTCGAGCCGGTCGCGGACGCGCTGCTTCAGCGCCTTGACGTCAGGAAAGCCGTCATCGGCGACGCGGTCCCAGATCAGCGTGTCGTCGTAATGGATCTGGAAGCTGCCGCCGCTGCCCGGCCGCAAGGCGACCTCGCCGAGATCGGGGCCGAAGGTATGAAGCAGCTCCTGCGCCATCCAGGCTGAGCGCAGCAGCCAGTTGCACTGCGTGCAATAGGTGATGGCGATACGCGGCGGCTTCACGTCAGTCATTGGCTTTCGCTCCGTAGCGGTCTGGCGCTGAACCGTCTTGCTTGCCGGAGTAGGCGCGGTTCCCACGCAAGTCTCTTGGTTCTCAAGCAGCCTCTTGCCGGCATATGAGGCGCGGGGCAAGCCGTGCGGACGCAGTTCCGATGCGGCTCGTCAGCTGGGGCTCGCCCGTCATCGTATCGTCATGCATCACTTTCATCCGCAGGTGTTTGCATGAGCGGGACGTTCGCGCCGATTCGTCGCGCTGGCCGAGAGGAATGAGATGTCGATCGTGATCGCAGGCGGCAAGGCGCTGCTGGAGGGCCTGGTCGAGGCTGATATCGTCGTCGCGGGCTGCAGGATAGCGGAGCCGGGAGCGCCTGCTCCTGCCGATGCCTTGCGGCTCGACGCGTCCGGCCTGCTCGTGCTGCCGGGCATCGTCGATTGCCATGGCGACGCCTTCGAGCGCCACATCATGCCGCGTCCCGGCGTCTCCTTCGATATCGATCTCGCCTTGCGCGACGCCGATCGCGCCATGCTGGCGAGCGGTATCACGACGGCCTTCCATGGCGTGACCTGGTCCTGGGAGCCGGGCCTGCGCGGCGCCGATAATGCGCGCTCGCTGATCGAGGCGATGGCGCGCCTCGCCGCCGAGCTTGGCGCGGACACGCGTTTCCATCTGCGCCACGAGACCTTCAATCTCGATGCCGAAGCGGAGATTCTCGACTGGCTCGCCAAGGGCAAGGTCGGCGTGCTCGCCTTCAACGACCATACCGAGGGCCTGCTGAAGGAGGGTGTCCGTCCGGCCAAGGTCGCCAAGATGGTCGAACGCACCGGGCTGTCTTCAGCCGATTTCATGGTGCTGGCCGAGGCGGTCTATTCCCGCCGCGACGAGGTCGCGGGCTCGGTCTCGCGGCTGGCGCAGGCGGCGCTCGAGGCTGGAGTGCCGACCTTGTCGCATGACGACATGACGCCGCAGATGAGGGCCTGGTATCGCTCGCTCGGCGTGCGCGTCGCGGAATTCCCGATCGACGTGGCGACGGCGCGAGAGGCTGCCGCCCATGGCGAGGCGATCGTCTTCGGGGCGCCCAATGTCGTGCGTGGCGGCTCGCATCTCGGCTGCCCCGGGGCCGAGGACATGGTGCGCCAGGGGCTCTGCACGATCCTGGCCTCGGACTACTATTACCCGGCGCTGGCGCTGGCCCCGTTCGTTCTGGCGCGCAAGGGGGCGGCGGGGTTCGCGGAAGCCTGGAAGCTGGTCTCGCAAGCGCCGGCGCAGGCGCTGGGACTGCACGATCGCGGCGTGATCGCGCCCGGCAAGCGCGCCGATCTCATCCTGGTCGCGGAGGGGCCTCAGCCGCGTGTCGTCGCGACGATCGCCGGCGGCAGGCTCGTCCATCTCGCGGATCAGAACGTACTGGCATAGCACTACCGGTAGCGTAGCCAGGGCGGTCTGCTGCGAAACCTTATTATTCTATAATTCCGGAAATACGGATTGACGACCTGCCGAAGCTGAGTCACCGTGCTTGCATGAACACGCAAGACGCCGCCGCCAGACTCGAAGCCCTGGGCAATCCGACCCGGCTCTCGCTCTTCCGCTTGCTGGTCCGCGCCGGCCATGACGGGCTCTCCGTCGGCCAGTGCCAGCAGCGGCTCGAGATCGCGGCCTCGACCCTGTCGCATCACCTCAAGACGCTGATCATCGTGGGGCTCGTCAGCCAGGAGCGCGACGGCACCACGCTGATCTGCCGCGCCAATTTCGACCTGATGAACGCGTTGCTGCAGTTCCTCGTGGCCGAGTGCTGCATCGAGAGCCGCTGCGGCCCAAACGAGCAGGACGCGGCCTGATTTCCCTGCCTTCTATTTCGATTATTCCAGAATTTGAGGATCATGAGATGGCGGCGATCAAGACCATTGCGATCATCGGGGCAGGCCCGGTTGGACTGGCGGCGGCGGCCCATGCCGCCGAACGCGGCCTGAGGCCGGTCGTGCTGGAGCAAGGCAGTGCGGTCGGGCATGCCGTGCGGCATTGGGCGCATGTGCCGATGTTCTCGCCCTGGGCTTTCAACATCGATGGCGCGGCGGAGCGGCTGCTGGTCGCCTCCGGCTGGAGCCGCCCCGATCCGGACCGCTATCCGACCGGCGCAGAGCTGATCGATCAGTATCTTGCGCCCTTGGCGCAACGCATAGCGCTGCGCGATGCGATCCATTTCGATGCGCGCGTGCTCTCCGTAACCCGTTCTGGTTTCGACAAGGTCAGGACCGCTGGGCGCGATTCCGCGCCCTTTGCTCTGCGCTATGGCAGCGGGGCCGGCGAGAAGACCCTGCTGGCGGATGCCGTGATCGACGCCTCCGGCACTTGGTTCTCGCCCAACCCGGCCGGTTCAGGCGGGTTAGCGGCGCTGGGGGAGCGCGAGGCCGCTGCTGCGATCAGCTACGGCATGCCCGATGTGCTGGGCGAAGCGCGGGCGCGCCATGCCGGCAAGCGGATTGCGGTTCTGGGCGGAGGACATTCCGCCATCGGTACGCTGATCGCACTCGCCGACCTGCAGGCGAGTGCGCCTGAAACCCGGATCGTCTGGCTTTATCGCGGTGCCCTGCTGTCCAAGGCCTTTGGCGGTGGAGCGGCCGATCAATTGACCGCGCGCGGCGAACTGGGCACGCGCATCGCAAAGCTCGTCGAGCGGGGCCTGATCGCGGTGGAGACTGACTTCCAGCTCGACCGGATCGAACGCATGGAGGCGGGTCTGCATCTAGAGCAATTTCCGATCCGGTTGGATCGTTCAATTACTCTAGATCATTGTTTTGACGCGTTTTCTTCACGCGAACCGGTACCCACTTCGCTCGAAAACGCTCTAGCGGCGGCCAATGGCGGCGGACGCGATGTGACGGTTGACGAGTTGATCGTCGCGACCGGGTTCCGGCCCGATCTCGCTCTGCTGCGTGAACTCAGGGTCGAGCTCGATCCGGCTCTGGAATGCCCACCCGCGCTTGCGCCTCTGATCGATCCCAACGCGCATTCCTGCGGTACGGTGCGCCCGCATGGAGCGGCCGAACTCGCCCATCCCGAGCCTGGCTTCTACATAGCGGGCATGAAGGCTTACGGCCGGGCGCCGACTTTCCTGCTGGCCACCGGCCATGAACAGGTTCGCTCGATCGTGGCCGAGATCGCGGGCGATCACGCGGCCGCGCGGCGGGTTGAACTCGTGCTGCCCGAGACAGGCGTCTGCAGTACGAGACCGGGCGGCCTTGCCGTGGCCGACACCGGCTGCTGCGGCGGCCCGGCTCCCGCTGCGGTCGATGCCTGCTGCGCGGATGATGCTTGGGCGAAGGCCTCGGGCAAAGCTGGCTGCGGCTGTGGCGGCGCGCCGGTGCGCAGTGCCGCTGATGAGGTGGCCGAAGCCTGATGTCGCACGCGTTGCTGCTGTCGCCCGCTCCGTCCGGGGAGAGAGGGCTGTCCCTCATCCTCGCCCTCGGCGTCACCCAGGTCGTCGGCTATGGCTGTCTGTATTATGCCTTCGCCGTGCTCGCGCCGGGCATGACGGCGAGTTTCGGCTGGGCCCCGGAATGGACCTATGGCGGCTTTGCTGCCGGCTTGCTGGCCGGCGGGCTGATCGCACCGCTCGTGGGCCGTCTGATCGACCAGCATGGCACCCGCGTGATCATGAGCCTGGGTTCTGGCCTGGCCGGTCTTTCGCTGCTGGCGCTGGCGGAAGCACGCGGGCCGGTTGGCTATTTCGCCGCCATGATCGCGCTCGAGGTCGTCTCGACCATGGTGCTGTACGACGCCGCCTTCACCGCCCTGACGCAGGCCAAGGGCGGTGGCGCGCGGCGCGCCATCAGCCAGCTCACCTTGATCGGTGGCTTTGCCTCGACCCTGTTCTGGCCGCTGACGACAGCCCTGCTGAGCGGATTCGACTGGCGCGAGATCTACCGGCTCTATGCCGTGCTGCAGTTCGTGCTCTGCGTGCCCCTGCATCTGTTCCTGCTGCCAGGGCGCCCTCGTCGCCCGCCGGTTGTGGCGCCCGTAGCCACCGCGGCAACGGCACCGCAGGATGGCTATCTAGAAGGCGAGGCGCGGCGACGGGCCTTCATGCTGCTTGCGTTGGCCTTCTCGCTGCAGGGCTTCGTCGTCTCGGCCATGTCGGTGCATATGCTGACGATGCTGCAGGGGTTGGGCTTGAGCACCGGGCTTGCTGTCGGCATCGGCGCGATCGTCGGCCCTTCGCAGGTCGCTGGGCGTCTGGCCGAGATGCTCTTCGGCGCTGCGCTCGCCCCTGTCACGACGGCCTGGGTTTCGGCTGCGCTGATGCCGTTCGGCTTCCTCATGCTGATGATCGGCAACATGACTGCGACGCTCGCCGGGCTCTTCGCCATCGCTTATGGCGTCAGCATGGGACTGAGCTCGATCGTACGGGGAACCGTGCCGCTGCAGCTCTTCGGCCCGACTGGATATGGCGCGATGCTGGGTAAGCTTTCGGCGCCGGGGCTTGCGGTGAAAGCCGCCGCTCCGCTGGCCTTCGCCATCCTGATCGAGCGGGCGGGCTTGATGCCGAGCAGCTTGCTTCTCATCGCCTTGTCGGCGCTCGCTGCCGTTGCGCTCTTCTTGCTGGCGCGCAAGGTGCGCTGAAACACCATCCAGCCTCGATGCCTTCAGACAGCCGGCTCGGTCGCCGCCTTCGTCTCGGCCAGCATGAAGGCGTCCAATGCCTCGCGCTCCTCCACTGAGAGGCGCAAGCCCAGCTTGCCGCGTCGCCAGAGCACATCCACGCCGCGCTTCGCCCATTCCTTGCGGATCAGATAGCGCAGCTCGCGCTCATAAAGGTCGGCGCCGAAATGGCGGCCGAGATCGCTCATGCCTTGCGCGCCGGCGAGGATTTCGCGCGCCTTCGTGCCATAGGCGCGGACCAGTCGCGTTGCGGTCGATCGCGCCAGCCAGGGATGGGCGGCGGCGATCGCGTTGACCAGCGCCTCGAAGCCGGTCACCGGAAAATCGCCGCCGGGCAATGTGCCGTTGACGGTCCAGGTCGGCCGGCCAGCCCAGTCGGCATGCGGTGCGAGCTTGTCCAGAGCCGCTTCGGCGAGGCGGCGATAGGTCGTGATCTTGCCGCCGAAGACCGAGAGCAGCGGGGCTTCGCCCTTGGGCGCGTCGAGCGTCAGCACATAGTCGCGCGTCGCTTCCTGCGCCTTGGAGGCGCCGTCGTCATAGAGCGGGCGCACGCCGGAATAGGTCCAGACGACCTGCGCGGGCGTGACGGCTGCGCGAAAATACTCGCTCGCTGCGGCGCAGAGATAATCGATCTCCTCGCGCGTCGCCTTGGCCTGGGCGGGGTCGCCCTTGTAGTCGCGGTCGGTGGTGCCGATCAGGGTGAAATCGTGCTCATAGGGGATCGCGAAGATGATACGGCCATCGGCGTTCTGGAAGATGTAGCAGCGGTCGTGCTCGTAGAGTTTGGGCACGACGATATGGCTGCCCTGGACCATGCGGACGGCGGCCTTGGTGTTCGAGCGCACGACGCCGCCCAGAACCTCGCCGACCCATGGGCCGGCGGCGTTGACAAGCGCCTTGGCGGCCACGGTGATGCGGCCGGCTTCGCCTTCTCCGGTGATCCGCCAGTGGTCGCCGTCGCGATCGGCCGAGACGACCTTTGTTCGTGTGTGGATTGCGGCGCCCCTGGCGGCGGCATCGGCCGCGTTCAGTACGACGAGGCGGGAATCCTCGACCCAGCAATCGGAATATTCGAAAGCCCGCGCATGGTCGTCCTTGAGCGGCCGGCCGGCAGGATCATGAGCAAGATCGAGTGTCTTCGTCGCCGGCAGGACTTTTCGTCCGCCGATATGGTCGTAGAGGAAGAGCCCGAGCCGGAGCAGCCAGGCGGGGCGCAGGCCGGCATGGTGCGGCAGTACGAAGCGCAGCGGCCGGATGATGTGCGGCGCGAGCCGCCACAGCCGCTCGCGCTCCATCAAGGCTTCGCGCACCAGCCGGAACTCGTAATGCTCGAGATAGCGCAGCCCGCCATGGATCAGTTTGGTCGAGGCCGAGGAGGTGGCGCTGGCGAGGTCGTCCTTCTCGAACAGCACGACCGAGGCTCCGCGCCCGCTGGCGTCGCGGGCGATGCCGCAACCATTGATGCCACCGCCGATGACGGCGAGATCGTAAGCTGGCTCAGCGCTGTTCATCGTCGTATCAGGCCTTGAAGATGGTCTTGGCCGCAAGCCCATGCCGGGCGCAGGCGTTGCGGGTATCCACCACGAGTTTGGCGTGGCGGACGACAAGGCCGTAATCGACATCGTCATGGTCCGTCGCGATCAGCACGGCGTCGAAGGCGGCAAGTGTCTCGGCGCTCAGCACCTGGCTCTTGCGGGCGGTCAGGCCGCCATGCTTCCGCGTCGGCCGGATCTCGGCGATATGCGGGTCGTGATAGGCGGCGCTCGCGCCGCGGGCTTCGATCAACTCGATCAGCTTGAGCGCAGGGCTTTCGCGCATGTCCTCGATGTTCTTCTTATAGGCGATGCCGAGGACAAGGATGCGCGCGCCGCTGAAGCCGCGGCCGAGCTGCGTGTCCACAAGCTCCGCCAGCCGGTCGACGACGCGATAGGGCATGTCGGTGTTGATCTGGCCAGCGAGCTCGATGAAGCGCGTCGTGACGTCGAATTCGCGCGCCTTCCAGGTCAGGTAGAACGGGTCGATCGGGATGCAGTGCCCCCCTAAGCCCGGGCCCGGATAGAACGGCATGTAGCCGAAGGGTTTCGTCTTGGCGGCGTCGATCACCTCCCAGATGTCGATGCCCATCGCGGCGTAGACCTGCTTCAATTCGTTGACGAGCGCGATGTTGACGGCGCGGAAAATGTTTTCGGTCAGCTTCACCGCCTCGGCGGTCGCGGTGGAGGAGACCGGGACCGTCCTGACCACGAGCGCGGCGTAGAGCGCATCAGCCATGGCGAGCGCGTCGGGGCCGTCGCCGCCGACGACCTTGGGGATGTCGGAGGTGCCGAACTCGCCATTGCCGGGGTCCTCGCGCTCGGGCGAATAGGCGAGGAAGAAATCCTGCCCGCTCTTGAGGCCGGTGGCGGTCTCGAGGATCGGGCGCATCAATTCATCGGTGGTGCCGGGATAGGTGGTCGATTCGAGCACGATCAACTGGCCCGGCCGCAGGCGCCTGGCGATCGCTTCCGTGGTCTGGCGGACATAGGAGAGATCGGGTTCACGATGGCGCGAGAGCGGCGTCGGCACGCAGATCAGCAGCGCGTCGGGCTCGGCCAATCGGTCGAAATCCGTCGTGGCATTGAAGCGCTGCGTCTTCAGGCCCTCGACGATCAGCTCCATCGGAATGTGCTTGATCGTCTCCTTGCCGGCATTGATCTGATCGACGCGGGGCTGGTCGATGTCGAAGCCGACGACCTTGATGCCCCGGCGCAGCGCCGCCAGCGCCAGCGGGATGCCGACATAGCCGAGGCCGACGATCCCGAGCACGACCTCCCGGCCGTGGACGCGGTCGATGAAACTCTGCGCCGCTTGTGATGTCGCGCTCAATCCAGGCTCCCGACAACGCGGCGCATGCGAGCGCGCCGACGAGGCTTGCTCCTTGCCGAGTTGGTCGAGCCTGTCAACGCAGCTCCCGTTATTGCAAGCGAAGCGAAGCCATGGCGGCTTGGTTCGTCAGAGCCAGCTCTTGATGCTCGTGACCATTGCGTCGGTCGAGATGCCGTAGCGCTCGTGCAACGTCGGCAGCGCGCCTGCATCCAGGAAGGCGTCGGGCAGGGCGATCTGGCGGAAGGCGGGTGGGTGGATGCCAGCCCGCATCAGGACGCCCGCCACCGCCTCGCCGAGGCCGCCGATGACCGAATGGTTCTCGGCCACGATCACCATACGGCCGGTGCGGGCAGCCTCGCGCTCGATCGCCTCGCCATCGAGCGGCTTGATCGTGGGCACATGCAGCACCGCGACATCGATGCGGTCAGCCTCGAGCCGCTTGGCGGTCTCCAGCGCCCGCATCGTCATCAAGCCGGACGAGATGATCAGCACGTCGCGGCCGTCGCGGATCGTCTTGGCCTTGCCGAGTTCGAAACGGTAGCCGTACTCGTCGAGCACGAGCGGGACATTGCCGCGCAAGAGCCGCATATAGACCGGCCCTTGATGCGCCGCGATCGCGGGGATCGCCTGCTCGATCTCATGGGCGTCGCAAGGGTCGATGATCGTCAGGTTCGGCATGCCGCGGAAGATCGCGATGTCCTCGGTCGCCTGATGGCTCGGGCCGTAGCCTGTGGTCAGGCCGGGCAGGGCGCAGACGATCTTGACGTTGAGGTTCTCCTCCGCGATCGCCATGAAGATGAAGTCGTAGGCGCGCCGCGCCGCGAAGACCGCATAGGTCGTGGCAAAGGGCGTGAAACCCTCGCGCGCCAGCCCTGCCGCCGCCGAGATCATCGCCTGCTCGGCCATGCCCATCTGGTAGAAGCGGTCGGGATAGGCCTTCGCGAAGAGATGCAGGTCGGTGTATTTGCTCAGATCGGCGGTGACGCCGACGATGTCGGGCCGTGTCCTGGCGAGTTCGACCAAGGCGTGCCCGAATGGCGCTGCCTTGGTAGGCTGGTCCGGCCCTGCGATCGAGGCGATCATCGCCGAGGTGGTGAGCCGCGTGCCGCCGAGCGCCGGATTGTCGAGATGGGCGGGGCGTTGGTATTTCGAGGGCCTCATGCCGGCCTCCCTGCATCGAGAATGGCCAGGGCTTCGACCCATTCCCCCGGTTCGACGCGCAGGAAGTGGTTGCGCTCGCGCTCCTCGAGGAAGGGCACCCCCTTGGCCATCCTGGTGTCGCAGATGATGATGCGGGGCTTCCTCGCCTGGCTGTGGCGCGCCGCGTCGAAGGCGTCTACCAGCGCCGCGAGGTCGTTACCGTCGACGCGCTGGACATGCCAGCCGAAGGCCTCGAATTTCGGAACCAGCGGCTCGAAATTCATCACCTGCGTCGAGGGGCCGTCGGCCTGCATGTTGTTGACGTCGACGATGCCGATCAGGTTGTCGAGCGTGTGGGAACCTGCCGCCATGGCCGCCTCCCAGGTCGAGCCCTCATCGAGTTCGCCATCGGAGAACAGGTTGTAGACGAAGCTCTTTGACGCCTTGCGCTTCAGGCCGAGCGCCATGCCGACGGCGATGCCGAGCCCATGGCCGAGCGAGCCGCCGGTGATCTCCATGCCCGGCGTATAGGCCGCAATGCCCGACATCGGCAGCCGGCTGTCGTCGCCGCCATAGGTTTCAAGCTCATCCTCGGGGATGATCCCGGCTTCGATCAGCGCGGCATAGAGCGCAATCGCATAATGCCCGATCGAGAGCAGGAAGCGGTCGCGACCCTCCCATTCCGGCTCATGCGGGCGATAGCTCAAAGCGTGGAAATACGAGACCGCGAGCACATCGGCGACGCCGAGCGCCTGGGCGATATAGCCCTGGCCCTGGACCTCGCCCATGCGCAGGGCGTTGCGGCGGATGCGCCAGGCCCGTTCCGCGAGGCTGACATTGGGAATCGCCTGAGTGACGCTCTCAGCCATGGGCCCGCCCGCCGGCGATGCTGCCGTTCGATGTCATCGTCTCTCCCTGAGGTCGACTTTTGATTTGTCGCGACTGTTCCCGCTTCGCAGGGGCGAGACAAGCGCCTCATCTGCCGAAGGGGCATGCGCGCCCGTCTGCGCGTCCCGAACGCAAGACGATTGTCAAAAAGGCGCGACCTCGCCTAGTCATGTGCTGCCCTTTGAGCATCACGGACCCCGCGGCCCCGCCATGACCGTCACCGATATCGCGTCGCGTACCTATAATCATGGCTGGCGGCTTGATCCGATCATCCGCAGCCTACTCGACACCGATTTCTACAAGCTCCTGATGCTGCAGATGATCCGGGCCTTCCATCCGGAGGTGCAGGTCACCTTCTCGCTGATCAACCGCTCGAAGCACATCCGGCTCGCCGATATCGTCGACGAGGCCGAGTTGCGCGCCCAGCTCGACCATGCGCGCGAGGTCCGCTTCTCCAAGAAGGAACTGATCTGGCTGGCGGGCAACAGCTTCTACGGCAAGACGCAGATGTTCTCGCCGGATTTCATCGCCTGGCTCGCGGATTTCCGCTTGCCCGAATACGATCTGCGCAAGGTCGACGGGCAGTTCGAACTGCATTTCGAGGGCCCCTGGACGCATACCACGATGTGGGAGGTTCCGGCGCTCGCCATCATCAACGAATTGCGCGCCCGCCGCGTCATGGTCGGCCAGAAGCGTTTCTCGCTCGACGTGCTCTATGCCCGCGCCAAGGCGAAGATGTGGGACAAGGTCGACCGGCTGCAGAAGCTGCCGAATCTGCGCCTCTCCGATTTCGGCACGCGCCGGCGCCATGGCCATCTCTGGCAGCGCTGGTGCGTCGAGGCATTGAAGGAGGGGCTGGGGCCGGCCTTCAGCGGCACGTCCAACGTGCTGCTGGCAATGGACAACGACCTGGAGGCGATCGGCACCAACGCGCATGAACTGCCGATGGTGTTCGCAGCTTTGGCCGAGAGCGATGAGGAGTTGCTGCGCGCGCCCTATCGCGTGCTCGACGAATGGCGCCAGGTCTATGGCGGCAATCTGCTGATCGCCTTGCCCGACGCCTTCGGTACGACGAGCTTCCTGCGGCACGCGCCTGACTGGGTCGCCGACTGGACCGGCTTCCGGCCCGATTCCGCACCGCCGATTCCGGCGGGCGAGGAGATCATGGCGTGGTGGCGCGCCAAGGGCCGCGATCCCAGGGAGAAGCTGCTGGTCTTCTCAGACGGGCTCGATGTTTCCGCGATCGAGCGCGTCTACCACCATTTCGATGGCAAGGTCCGCATGGCCTTCGGCTGGGGCACCGACCTCACCAACGACCTCGTCGGCTGCTCGCCGGACGGTTCGCGCGAGCTCGACCCGATGTCGCTGGTCTGCAAGGTGAGCAAGGCCAACGGCCGCCCGGCGGTGAAGCTCTCTGACAATCCCGAGAAGGTCTCGGGCGTGGCGGATGTGGTGGCGCGGTATCGGCGGGTGTTCGGCGGCTGAACGGCATCGCGTGAAGGCAGGATTCTTAAGCCACGGTGAATTCGGCGCTTTTTTGAGGATACCGTCGAAATTGGGCCCATGCCTTAGCCCGATCCGCGCCAAGCCGGGATCGGTTTCAGCTGCTGCAGGGCATGGACGCCGTCGTCAGCATGACGGGCGGTCTCGGCACCGGCTGGGTGGCGCAGCAACTGGGTTTTGCCGGCCATTTCCTGATCGCGGCCGTCCTGGCCGTTCTGGCGGGGGCGGTCGTGGCCTGGTTGGCGGCGCGGGCCGCAAGCGCGGCGCGATGATCCCTATCTGAGTGTTGCCACGAGGTTGCTGCGGCATGCGTCGGATAAATCCGAGATGGTTTTGGGCGCGGCGGGTGTGGTGTACGAAACCGGGGTATTCGGTTGAAGCTTATGCTTGCGCGAGGAAACGGTATTTTTTCTGGTCAAAATTTGATAATACGAGTGAATGACATTGTATATCTACGATATACTATTGTTATTTACTATAAGAAATTCATTTGCTGTCGGTCTCATGTCAAATTTAGCGGGTAACGGTTGGTAATTAGCCTGTAAAATTTTATGAAATTCCATCGACGTTTTGATGTGATAGCGAATCAATGTTTTTGCCGATTCGATTTCGAATTGTTACGCTAGGTATGTTACGTAATCTCAAGCATTCCAGGTGCGGAAGCTTTCTTCTGCCTCCGCCTCCCGGATGGCGCATTTATGTCAGCGTCACGTCTCGTGGAGAAAATGATGAGTGAAGCGGCGCAGCGCCTGGCTTGGAAAAGCTATGACAGCAACGAAGCTGCCATGGTGGAGATCAGCTTCGGTCCCGATCGCATGCGCGTGGCTCGCCCCACTGTCGAGGCCTGGCGCGCGCTCGAAACCGTCGTTGAAGTCCATGATTATGTCGTCAGCGCTGGCGACAGCCATGGATACTTTCCCCGCAATGTCGAAGGATCAGATGCTCGCAGTCTTCACGCATTCGGACTTGCGATCGACATCAATGCTTCGACCAATCCGGTCCGAAAGACGCCCAACGGGCGCAAGGTCAGATTCTCGGACAAGGCGACCCAACGCGAGCGCGCCCGGGATGTGCAGCAGAACATCGCCGACACCGACATGACGCGCGAGATGATCGCCGATGTCCGGGCGATCCGGACGCTCGGCGGCAAGACGGTGTTCGGCTGGGGCGGTGACTGGAATTCCAAGAAGGATGCGATGCACTTCCACATCGATGTCTCGCCCACCGAGATGGGCTTCGGGATCGATTGGTCAAGCGTGTCGGGACATCAAGACTTTGTCGGTGGGGATCATGACGCTGGCGGCTCCTCTTCGGATGAGGACGAAGAACAGGATCACGTGCATTCGCACGACGACGACATATCCGCTTTCCCTTTATTCGAGGAGACGCAGATGGCCGAAATGAGCAGCGTGCAGCGTTTTCGTCCGTTGCTGGATTTCATCGCGGAATGTGAGGGGACGGCAAACCAGCCCGGTGGAGGCTATGATACCTCGCTCGGCTACGGCATCTTCACAGGGGGAGAGCAGCCGCTGACCAGCATGACGCTCGATGAGATCGACAGCCTGCAAAGGCGGATGCTTCAGCATCCGAAGAACAGGTTCAATTCGTCGGCGCTGGGCCGCTACCAGATCGTCGGGAAAACCTTGCGCGGGCTGCGGCAGAAACTCGGCTTACCGGGTGCGCAGATCTTCTCGGCCGATCTGCAGGATCGCCTTGGCGTGGCGCTGATCCAGGGGCGCGGGAGAAATGCGCATGCGCTGGGTCTTGAATGGGCCAGCTTGCAAAACCAGCCATCGGCAAAAATTCTGGCGAAGTACGATGAACGCGACGGCCCGGTCACGGTCATTACCCCGGGCGATCGACCGATGCCCTATTCCGCCGACATTCTGGTCGAACTGCTCCGGCGACTCCTGCAGAAAGACGTTCCTAGCCCTGGAAACGGGTACGCGGTCCTGAAACAGGGGGATCGTGGTCCGCAAGTCAAGGCGCTGCAGCAGGCCCTGCATGAGCGACAATACGAGGTCGGCAAGATCGATGGCGTTTTCGGAACCCTGACGACCGCGGCGGTTTCTGCCTTTCAGATCGACTACAACGTTTCGGCGAATGCGATCGGGCAGGTCGATGACACGACATGGGCAGCTCTGAACGATGCCCCGAGCCGGCCGCTCTCGAAAGAGCGCCGCAACACGACGGCCGACGATTTGCGCCGTTCCGGCTCCGTCATCGTCGCCAATGCCGATCGCACACGTTTCATCGGCTGGGCTTCGTCAATTCTCGGGACACTCGGGCTTGGCAATAGCGCCTACAATAATCTCGGCACGGGCACTAATCTCGGCACGGGCGCTCGCGCGGCTTCACAAGCGGCATCGACAGTCACGGCTGATGCAGCAATGTCGGCAGAGGCCTTTGCGCGCCTGATCAAGGACGTGCCAGCGTCGATTCTTCAGCAGTTTTTCCCGGTCAATCCGCAACAGATGAATGCTGCGATCGCCAAGGCGCATGATATCGCCATTGCGGCCGCGCAGAAGGCTGGGGCCGCGGTCGTTCCGTCGCCGCCTGCCTCGGGGTTGGTGGAGACCTTGTTGCCAACTGTGATCAATAGCGTGCTGCCGGGCTTTGGCGGATCGCTGGCTGTGCTTGGCCTTGGGATTGCGACGCATTTGTTCGGATCGCGGATTATCGAACGGCGGGTCCAGAACCAACGCGATGGCTCCAATATTGGTCCGGGTTCGAATTGACGCGAAAAGTTCGGGCGCGGTGCCGCAACGGCTTGGCTTCGTTTGAACTTGGCCCCGTCTGATCGTATGGCCCAATCCGAGGGCTTGCGTGTGCTTGGCTATGATCGCCCGATTGCGGTGCGGCATACGGTTCGAGCAAGGGGGGCGACGCAAGCAAATGCAGACAATTCCATCTGCCGACCGCGAAGGCCAAGACCGTGTCAGGCGATCGTCAGGCCGGGTGGCTGGAGGCCGAGCGAGATGGCCTATGGATCTGAGAGAATTCCCTGATCGCCGCCGTGGCATGTCGGCAACCGCGGGGTGCTGGCAAAAACGAGCGGCGTAGACGTGCGTCAACCTTGCATCCTCTCCCAAAACCCCCTAATGCGACCGCGCTTTTCAGGCCTCGTAGGGCCGTTGTCAGGAAACAGGTGTCATGGCCAAAGAGAAATTCGCGCGCACGAAGCCGCATTGCAACATTGGAACGATTGGTCACGTTGACCATGGCAAGACGTCTTTGACGGCGGCGAT
>NZ_JAVDTY010000007.1:0-348472 GCF_031456075.1 Allobosea sp. BE125 | reverse complement strand
TGGATGTTCATCCGGTTCCTCCCCGAGGGCTCTGAAGCTTCGCAACCTCAGCTTCCTCGCTCGGGACCGGATGGACAACCTATTGAGAGCTCACATCTAGGTTCAAAGCGGCCCGCTCCCCTCTTCCCAGCGATCAGCGTCTGGCTCAGGACGAATCCTGAGCCTAGGTTGCGGCTCGATCACAATGGAGTTGGCTGCGATGAGGATGGACGTCCTGGGCCTGCAGGCTTTCGTCAGCATTGCCGAACGCGGCAGCTTCCGGGCGGCGGCCTCGCATCTCAACCTGTCGCAGACCGCGCTCAGCCATCGCATCCGCAAGCTCGAGGAATCGCTTGCAACGCCGCTCCTGCTGCGCACGACCCGGCAGGTCTCGCTCACGCCCGCCGGCCTCGCTTTGCTGCCGCGGGCGCGCAAGATCTTCGAGGAGCTCGGCTCCGCGATCGACGAAGTCCGGGCCGATGCGAAGGACAGCGGCGAGCAGGTCGTCATGGGTTGCCTGCCGACGGTGGCGATGCATTGCATGCCCGGCGTGATCGCCGAATTCGAGAAGCGCTATGACGGCTTCCGGGTCAGGGTCCATGACAATTCGGCCTCCGAGATCGCCAGCAAGGTGCAGTCCGGCGAGGCGGAGTTCGGCGTGACCATCGTCGCGGCCAATCGCTGGGACCTCGAGCTCAAGCCGGTGGTCAAGGAGCCCTTCCTGCTCGTCTGCCATCGCAGCATGCCACTCGCTCAGTCCGAATCCCTAACCTGGGCGCAATTGCAGGGGCTGCCGCTGGTGCGGATCAGCGCCGAGACCGGCAACCGCATCCTGATCGACGATGCGCTCGGATCGCGCCGCGAGACGCTGACCTGGCGCTATGAGGTGCAGCGCGTCATCACCGCCGTCAGCCTGGTTCGCTCGGCCATCGGCTATGCGATCGTGCCGCAGCTCGCACTGGACATCGTCGATGCCGGCGAGCTCGTCGCGATCCCGCTGCGCTCGCCCACGGTCACGCGCACGCTCGGCATCATCACCCGCAAGAACCTGCCGCTGAAGCCCCCTGCCCGGTATCTCCTGAAGCTGATCAGCGAGGCCCTCAAGCGCAGCGTCTCGGTGCGCTGATTGCCGTCATTGCTGCATGAAAATCATCAATCGCTGCAAACTGATCATTTGAAGTAACAATAGCCTGGCCCCAGGCTTGTCGCGGGACATGGAAACGCACAAGCAAGGGGTCGACGGATGGCTGAAGCCACACCGGCAACGATCGCATTCATCGGATTCGGCGAGGTCGGGCAGACCTTTTCGCGCGGGCTGCTCGCCAGCGGCCGCGTGCGCATTCGCGCCTATGACGTGCTGTTCGGATCGGAAGCGGGACACAAGCTAGAGACGGCGGCAAGCACCATCGGCGTCGCGACCGCGGCATCGCTCGAAGAGGCCTGCGCCGGCGCCGACATCCTGTTCTCGGCCGTGACCGCCGATAGGGCGGAAGCCGTCGCAGCCCAGGCCGCGCTGTGGCTGAAGCCCGGCCAGGTCGTCCTCGACGTCAACTCGGCCGCGCCATCGACCAAGCAGCGCGCGGCGAAGGCCGTCGAAGCCGGCGGAGCGGATTATGTCGAGGGTGCCGTCATGGCCCCCGT
Organism: Allobosea sp. BE125; assembly: GCF_031456075.1. Classification (NCBI taxonomy): domain Bacteria; kingdom Pseudomonadati; phylum Pseudomonadota; class Alphaproteobacteria; order Hyphomicrobiales; family Alloboseaceae; genus Allobosea; species Allobosea sp. BE125. Next base: position 346,852 of record NZ_JAVDTY010000007.1, on the reverse strand, counting down.
GCTCAAGCCCGGCATCAAGGTGCCGATCCTGGCCGGCGGCCCGCTCGCCGAACCGATTTCGGCCTCGCTCAACAGCCTGGGCATGAATCTGACGCCCGTCTCGGAGGTCCATGGCCGCGCCTCGGCGATGAAGCTGTGCCGCAGCATCATGATCAAGGGTCTTGAGGCGCTGATGGTCGATTGCACGGCGGCCAGCGAAGCCTGGGATGTGAAGGATGCGGTCTTCGCGAGCCTCCACGCAACATTCCCCTCGATCGATTTCCACGCGCTGTCTGCCGACATGCGCGAGCGCGTCGCGACGCATGGCGTCCGCCGGGCAGCGGAAATGCGTGAAGCCGGCGAGATGCTCGCCGCGCTCGGGCTGGATCCCGGGCTGGCCCGCGCCGTCGCCGACAGCCAGCAGCGGGGTGCCCGTCGCAGCTAGCCCAGGGTCGCAGCTAGCCCGAAGCCTGTCCAACCAACTCAAAAAGTAAGATTAAGAGGGAAACGCACCATGTCGCTCAATCGCCGCTCGCTGCTCGCAGGAGCGAGCCTTTCGATGGTTTCCGCCGCCGCGCCGCGCGCTTTCGCGCAGGCCGACACGATCAAGATCGGCCTCATCGCGCCGATGACCGGGCCCTTTACCTCGACAGGGCGCATGCTCGATGCCGGCACGCGGCTCTATATGCGGCAGAAGGGCGAGACGGTCGCCGGCAAGCGCGTCCAGCTCATTTTGCGCGACGACACCGGCGTCGCCGATGTGACGCGCCGCATCGCCCAGGAGATGGTCGCCAATGACGGCGTCCATGTGCTGGCGGGCTTTGGCCTGACGCCGCTGGCGCTGGCCGTCGCGCCACTCGCGACGCAGGCGAAGGTGCCCCAGATCGTGATGATGTCGGCGACCTCCGTGGTCACAGAGCGCTCGCCCTTCATCATCCGTACTGCCTTCACCCAGGCCCAGACCACGGTGCCGCTGGCCGAATGGGCCTATGCCAATGGCGTGCGCAAGGTGGTGAGCCTGGTCGCCGATTATGCGCCCGGAATCGATGCGGAAGCCGGCTTCAACAACCGCTTCAAGGCGCTCGGCGGCGAGATCGCCCAAACCATCCGCGCCCCGCTCGCCAACCGCGACTTCGCGCCCTTCCTTCAGCGCGCCGCCGATGCCAAGCCCGGCGCGCTGTTCGTCTTTGTGCCGACCGGGCTGGGTGCTGCGCTGATGAAGCAGTTCGTCGAGCGCGGCCTCGACAAGGCCGGTATCCGCGTCCTCGGCGAGGGCAGCGTCACCGAGGACGACATCATCACGCAGATGGACGATTCCGTGCTCGGCATGGTGACCTCGCACCATTATTCCGCCGCCCATCCCGGCCCCGAGAACGAAGCCTTCTGCAAGGCTTTCCGAGCGGAGGCCGGCACGCGGCCAAACCACATCGCCGTCCACGCCTATGACGGCATGCACCTGATCTACGAGGCCCTGAAGAAGACCGGCGGCGCGACCGGTGGTGAAGCGCTCGTCGAGGCAATGAAGGGCCTGTCCTGGCAGAGCCCGCGCGGCCCCCTGAGCATCGACCCCGAAACCCGCGAGCCGATCCAGAACATCTACATCCGGCGCGTCGAGCGGGTGAATGGCGAGCTCTTCAATGTCGAGTTCGCGACGGTGCCCAACGTCAAGGATCCCGCGAAGGTCAAGGCCTGAGCGGACGGCACCGGCACGGAGGGACGGGATCATGATCAACCGACGCAGCGTTCTGGCCGGGCTCGGCCTCGCCGGCTTCTCCGGCTCAGGGCCGCTGATAGCCCAGTCTCCCTGGCCGTCGCAGATCATCAGGCTCGTGGTGCCGTTCACGCCCGGCGGCAGCACGGATGTGCTGGCGCGCCTGATCGCCAACAAGCTCGAGCGCACCATCCCCGGCAAGGGTTTCGTGATCGAGAACCGTCCAGGTGCGGGCGGCATGAACGCCGCCGGCCAGGTCGCCAAGGCGGAGGCGGACGGATACACGCTGATGATGGGCCATATCGGCACGCTGGCCTTCTCGCCCTCGCTCTATCCCAACGTGCCCTACGACCCAGTGAAGGATTTCCAGCCGGTCGCGCTGGTCGCGATGCTGCCCAATGTGCTGGCGATCAATCCCAAGCTCCCGGTGAACAGTTTCCAGGAATTCGTCGCCTATGCGAAGGCCAATCCCGGCAAGCTGAACTACAGCTCCGGCGGTCAGGGCAGTGCCGCCCATATCGCTGGCGCCTATCTCTGCTTCCGCGCCGGGATCGAGGCGGTGCATGTGCCCTATCGCGGCACCGCTCCCTCCGTGAATGACCTCGTCGCCGGCTCCATCGATTTCACGCTGACGGGCGGGCCGGCGGTGCTGCCTCTCGCGGAAGGCGGCCAGTTGAAGGTTCTGGCCGTCGCCAATCGCGACCGCGTCCCCTTCGCCCCGAACCTGCCCACCATCGCGGAGAGCGGCCTGCCCGATTTCGAGGCGGTCCAGTGGTATGGCGTCGTCGCGCCGCGGCGCACGCCGATGGAGATCGTCGCCCGGCTCAACCGCGAGATCAATATCCTGCTCGGCGAACCGGAATTCTCCGCCGCGCTCAGCCGCGACGGTGCGATCGCCCGGCCGGAGACGCCCGACGGCTTCGGCAAGTTGATCGCCTCCGAGCTCGTGCTGTGGCGCGACGTCATCACCAAAGCCCACATCACGGCGGGAGGCTGAGCGATGCAACGCGCGACCCCTTGCATGCTGATCCGCGGCGGCACCTCGAAAGGCGCCTATTTCCTCAGCGACGACCTGCCCACCGACCCGACCGCGCGCGATGCGTTCCTGCTCGCGGTGATGGGCTCGCCGGACAAGCGCCAGATCGACGGGCTCGGCGGCGCGCATCCGCTGACCAGCAAGGTCGCGATCGTCTCGCGCTCGAGCGAACCCGGCTGCGATATCGATTTCCTGTTCGCGCAGGTCGGCATCGAGACGGCCAAGGTCGACACGACGCCGAACTGCGGCAACATCCTCGCCGGCATCGGCCCCTTCGCCATCGCGCGCGGGCTCGTCGCTGCTACGGGCGCATCCACGACCGTGCGGGTCAAGACGCTGAACACCGGCACGATCGCCGATCTGGTGCTGGAGACCGCTGACGGCCAGGCGAATGCCGATGGCGATGCGCGCATCGACGGCGTGCCCGGCACCTCGGCGCCGATCAGGATCAGCTTCCTCGACACCGAAGGCTCGGTCTGCGGCGCCTTGCTTCCGACCGGAAACGCTGTCGACATCGTCGATGGCGTCGAGGTCACGCTGATCGACAACGGCATGCCGGTGATCGTGCTGCGCGCGGCCGATGTCGGGCGCAACGGCTATGAATCGCGCGAGGCGCTGGACAAGGACACTGAGCTCAAGGCCCGGCTCGAGCGCATCCGCCTTGCCGCCGGTCCCTTGATGAATCTCGGCGATGTCTCGGCGAAGGTCGTGCCCAAGATCGCCCTGGTCGCGCCGCCGCGCGAAGGCGGCGCCATCGCGACGCGCAGCTTCATTCCCCATGAATGCCATGCCTCGATCGGCGTTTTTGCGGCCGTCACGGTCGCGACCGCCGCAGCTCTGCCCGGCTCGCCGGCGGCCTCGGTCGTCGTCATGCCGGCGGGGCGCGAACGCTCGATCTCGGTCGAGCATCCCACCGGCGAGTTCACCGTCCACCTGACCATGGGCGGCACTGCGGAGCGCCCGGTCGTCGAGCGGGCCGGGCTTTTACGCACCGCGCGCATCCTGATGGAGGGCATGGCCTTCGTGCCGGCGCGCGCCCTCGAGCAAAACACAGGCGGCGCTCTGCGCGCCGCCGAATGAACCCGAGACGAGAGGATATTCGAGATATGTCGAGCCTGCAGAAGACAGGTCTGGTGATCACCGCCCATCCCGGCGATTTCGTCTGGCGGGCCGGCGGTGCGATCGCGCTCCATGCCAAGCGCGGTTTTCGCGTGAAAATCCTCTGCCTCTCCTATGGCGAGCGCGGCGAGAGCCAGTTCGCCTGGAAGAAGGCGGGCGTGAAGATGGAAGACGTCAAGGCGCAGCGCCGCGACGAAGCGGAACGGGCCGCCGCGATCCTCGGCGCCGAGATCGAGTTCATGGATGCCGGCGACTACCCGCTGCGCACCACGGACGCCATGCTCGATCGCGCGATCGACATCTTCCACGAGCTTGGGCCGAGCTTCGTGCTGACCCACGCTTTGGAAGACCCCTATAATGTCGACCACCCCGAGGCGACGCGCTTCGCCCAGGAGGCGCGGATCATCGCCCAGGCCGCCGGCCACAAGCCCGATCCGGAGCGGGCCTATGCCGCCCCGCCGCTTTTCCTGTTCGAGCCGCACCAGCCCGAGCAGTGCAACTTCAAGCCGGACGTGATCCTCAACATCGACGAGGTCTGGGAAGCGAAGCGCCAGGCCTTCGAGATCCTCGCCGCCCAGAAGCATCTCTGGGAGTACTACACCCGCGTGGCGCTGAACCGCGGCATGCAGGGCGGGCGCAATTCCGGCAAGGCCATGACCTATGGCGAAGCCTATCAGCGGCTCTTCCCCGAAGCGCTGGAGGCGCTGGCATGACCCCCGTCGTCATTCGCACCAACAAGCGCGCCGCCGCCTCCGACATCGCGGACCTGGCCGAACTCGGCGTCTCCACGACCCATGAGGCGATGGGGCGCAGCGGGCTGCTGAAGCCCTATATGCGGCCGATCTATCCAGGAGCCTTCATCGCCGGCTCCGCCGTTACCGTGCTGGCACAGCCCGGCGACAACTGGATGATCCATGTCGCGATCGAGCAGGTGAAGCCGGGCGATATCCTCGTCGTCGCCTGCACCACCGACAACACCGACGGCATGTTCGGTGACCTGCTCGCGACCTCGCTCAAGGCCCGGGGCGGCATCGGCCTCGTCATCGATGCCGGCGTGCGCGATGTCCGCGTGCTCACCGAAATGGGCTTCCCGGTCTGGTCGCGGGCGATCTCGGCCAAGGGCACGGTCAAGGCGACGCCGGGCAGCGTCAATGTTCCCGTCATCTGCGCCGGCGCGCTCATCCATCCCGGCGATGTGATCGTCGCCGATGATGACGGCGTCGTCGTGGTGCCGCGCTTGGATGCGGCAACTGTTGCCGCAGCCGCCCGCAAGCGCGAGGCGAATGAGGAGGAGAAGCGCCGGCGCCTGGCGTCGGGCGAACTCGGCCTCGACATGTATGCGATGCGCGAGGGGCTGGCGAAGGCCGGTCTCGTCTATCGCGACGACCCGGAAGGGTGAGGCCATGCTGACGATCCTGTTCGACGGCGTGGCTTATGGAATGCTGCTGTTCATCCTGGCTTCGGGCCTGGCCGTGACGCTCGGCCTGATGAACTTCGTCAACCTGGCCCATGGCGCCTTCGCCATGGCCGGCGGCTATGTCACGGTCGTGCTGATGCAGCGCTACGATGTGCCCTTCGTCGCGACGCTGCCCTTCGCCTTCCTGGTGCCGGCCGCCATCGGCGCCGTGCTGGAGCGGACGATCTACCGGCCGATGTATGCCAAGAGCCATCTCGACCAGGTGCTGTTCTCGATCGGCCTCGTCTTCATGGTGGTGGCGGCGGTCGACTATGTCATGGGCTCGCAGCAGCAGCTCATCCGCCTGCCGGCCTGGCTGCAGGGCCGCTTCGACATCGCCGGCATCGGCATCGGGCGCTACCGCAGCTTCGTGATCGCGATCTGCGTCGCCCTGACCATCGCACTCCAATATGTGCTGGTGCGCACGCGCTTCGGCAGCCGCCTGCGCGCGGCGGTCGACGACCAGCAAGTGGCGCGCGGGCTCGGCATCAATGTCGGCGTGATCTTCTCGCTGACCTTCGCCGTCGGCTCGGGCCTCGCCGGGCTCGGCGGGGCGCTCGGGGTCGAGATGCTCGGGCTCGACCCGACCTTTCCGCTCAAATTCATGATCTACTTCCTGATCGTCGTGACCGTGGGCGGCCGCTCGGGCCTGACCGGGCCCTTCACGGCTGCGCTGCTGATCGGCGTCGTCGATGTCGCCGGCAAATATTACGTGCCCCAGCTCGGCGCCTTCCTGATCTATGCCTTGATGGTCGCGGTGCTGTTCCTGCGCCCGCAAGGCCTGTTCGCGGTGCCGCGATGACCGTGGCTCTCGACACACCGCGTCCGGCGCTGAGCGATCTGGTCGGCAAGACCCTGTCGCTGCGGCGACGCTGGAAACTGGGCGAGGTCGTCTTCTGGGGCCTCACTGCCGCCGCCCCCTTCCTGCTCCCACGCGGCATGCTGCTCCTGAACGAGGTCGCGATCCTGGCGCTGTTTGCCCTGTCGCTCGACCTGATCCTCGGCTTCGCCGGCATCGTCTCGCTCGGCCATGCCACCTTCCTCGGCGCTGGCGCCTATGCGGCCGGGCTCTTTGCCCTGCATGTCAATGCCGACCCGCTCACGGGGCTTGTCGTCGCAGTGCTCGCAGCAGCGCTGCTCGGATTTCTCACGAGCTTCCTCGTCCTGCGCGGCACCGATCTGACGCGGCTCATGGTGACGCTGGGCATAGCCCTGCTGCTATTCGAGCTCGCCAACAGCTTCAGCACGATCACAGGCGGCGCGGACGGCCTGCAAGGCATCAGCATGGGCCCGCTGCTCGGGCTGTTCCCCTTCGACCTGCAGGGGCGGACGGCCTATCTCTATTCGCTGTCAGTCTTGTTCGTCCTGTTCCTGGCAGCGCGGCGGATGATGGCCTCCCCCTTCGGCCTGTCGCTGCGCGCGATCCGCGACAACCCGCTGCGGGCCTCGGCGACAGGCGTGGCGATCAACGGCCGGATCGTGATGGTCTACACGATCGCGGCGGCTTATGCGGGCGCGGCGGGCGCGCTGATGGCCCAGACGACGCAATTCGTCTCGCTCGACGTGCTGGAGTTCCACCGCTCGGCCGATCTGATGCTCGTCGTCATCATCGGCGGCGCCGGCTGGCTCTATGGGGGCATCATCGGCGCGATCCTGTTCAAGGTGCTGCAGGACGCGATTTCGCTGGCGACGCCGCAATACTGGCAGTTCTGGATCGGCCTTCTGCTGGTCGTCTTCGTGCTCGGCGGCCGCGAGATCCTCCACGGCCTGCTGGCCAGGTCGCGCGCGGCGCTTGCGAAGCTCGTCTCACGGAGAGCGCCATGACTGCGCCGGCGCTCCAGACCATCGGGCTGGTCAAGCGTTTCGGCGGGATCGTCGCGACCAACGACGTCTCGCTGACGATCGAGCGCGGTGCCCGCCATGCGCTGATCGGCCCCAACGGCGCCGGCAAGACGACGCTCGTCAACCAGCTCACCGGCGTACTCAAACCCAGCGCAGGCAGGATCCTGCTGGAGGGGCGCGACATCACCACAGCCAAGCCGGAAGCGCGCGTGCGCCTCGGCATGAGCCGGACCTTCCAGATCAACCAGCTCTTCCAGTCGATGACGCCGCTCGACATGCTGCTGCTCGTCCTCTGCGAGCAGAACGATCTCGGGCTGAAGCTCTGGCAGAAGCTCGACAAGAGCGGCGATCTGGCGCGGGAGGCGGCTGCGATCGCCGAGCGCTTCCGGCTCGACGATGTGATCGGGGAGCCCATCACGACCTTGCCCTATGGCAAGCAGCGGCAGCTCGAGATCGCTGCCGCCTTCGCCGCCCGGCCGCGTGTGCTCCTGCTCGACGAACCGGCAGCCGGCGTGCCGGAGGCCGAACGCCGCGACCTGCTCGCAACCGTCGCCGATCTTCCCGCCGATGTCAGCGTGCTCCTGATCGAGCATGACATGGACCTCGTCTTCCGCTTCGCGACCCGCATCACCGTGCTCGTCAACGGCACGGTCATCGCTGACGGAACACCGGCCGCCATCGCAGCCGATCCCGCCGTGCGCGCGGCTTATCTCGGGGAGAGCCTCGATGCCTGACCTGCTTTCCATCACCAGCCTGTGCGCGGGCTATGGCGAGGCGGCGATCCTGCATGATGTCAGCCTTTCGCTCGGCGAGGGCCGCTCGCTCGCGCTGCTCGGCCGCAACGGCGTCGGCAAGACCACCCTGATCAACAGCATCGTCGGCGTCACCCGCCGGACGGCGGGCGAGGTCAATCTCGGCGGCGTCGCGCTGACGCGGCTCAAGCCCGAGCGCCGGGCGCTCGCCGGCATCGGCTGGGTGCCGCAGGAGCGCAACATCTTCCGCTCCCTGACCGTGACCGAGAACCTGACCGCCGTCGCCCTGCCCGGCCCCTGGACGCCGGAGCGCGTCTTCGCGATGTTCCCGCGCCTGGCGGAGCGCAAGCGCAATCTCGGTCACCAGCTGTCCGGCGGCGAGCAGCAGATGCTGGCGATCGGCCGCGCGCTCGTGCTGAACCCGAAGCTCCTCCTGCTCGACGAACCGACCGAAGGCCTGGCGCCGATCATCGTCGAGGAACTGCTCAGGGCGCTGAAGCGCATCTTCGCGGAAGAGGGGCTTTCGGGGATCATCGTCGAGCAGCACGCACAGAAGATCCTCAAGATGACCGACGACGCCATCATCATCGAGCGCGGGCGGGTGGTGCATGCGGCGCCCAGCGCGACGCTGCTCGCCGACCCCGCTACGCTGCAACGCCATCTCGGCGTCACGCATCAGGCCGGGCCGCCATCCGACCGCGCCGCCTAGGCGCTTCCAATCGCAACCACCGGCTCGAACGAGCACGATCAAAAGCAGGCCGCATCGATGGCCAAAGACCAGCGGGAGCAGACGCCATGAGGCCGGAACCGATCCACGACATCGCCCATCTAGCGCATGTCGAACTCCTGACCGACAAGCCCGAGGCCAGCCTCGACTTCTTCGTCAATGTCTACGGCCTGACCGAAGCCGGCCGCGAGGGCGATAGCGTCTATCTGCGAGCCTGGGACGATTACGAGTTCCACACGCTGAAGCTGACGGTCTCGAACACCACCGGCGTCGGCCATATCGGCTACCGCGCCACGAGCGAGCAGGCCTTGCTGCGGCGGGTCGAAGCAATCGAGGCGCTCGGCGCTGGCATCGGCTGGGTCGAAGGCGATCTCGGCCATGGACGGGCCTTCCGTTTCCGCGACCCCGACGACCACATTTTCGAGATCTATTTCGACACCCACAAATATGTCGCGCCGCCCGCGGAAAAGCCGGCCCTGAAGAACCAGCCGCAGCGCAACCATGGCCGGGGCTGCGCCGTGCGCCGCCTCGACCATCTCAATCTGCTGGCGCGCGACGTGGCAGCAATCCGGGACTTCCTGCCGAAAGCGCTGGGCAGCCGCGTCACCGAGCAGATCGTGCTCGATTCAGGCGAGGTCGGCGGCTGCTGGTTTACGGTCAACAACAAGAGCTACGACATCGCCTATACGCGCGACCACACCGACAGCCTGGGCCGCTTCCACCATGTCACCTATGCGGTCGACCAGCGCGAGCATGTGCTGGAGGCCGCCGATATCTTTCTCGAGAACGGCGTCTTCATCGAGACCGGGCCGCATAAGCACGCGGTCCAGCAGACCTTCTTCCTCTATGCCTATGAGCCGGCCGGCAACCGCGTCGAAATCGCCAATGCCGGCGCGCGCCTGATCCTCGATCCCGACTGGCAGACCGTGACCTGGACTGAAACCGAACGGAAAAAAGGGCAGGCCTGGGGGCTGAAGACGATCGAGAGCTTCCACACCCATGGCACCCCGCCCGTGCCGACAGCGGGACATTGAGGCGGCCTGGCCGATCTCTGGAATCGTCGCTCCGAGATGCCGCGTCCCTGCCTTGTTTGAGTGGCTTGTCCGCAGGTGACGGCGGTTCCACCGAGCGCGGTGGTTCCGGCTGCCTGGTTTTGCTTTTCACATCTTTGCGCTTCACTTGGATCGATCGATGGACGAGGCCGTCACCACCGTGCTCGAAACCTATCATGCACGGATGCAGGAAGAGCTCGGGACGAGGCAGGCCGCAGCGCAGGCCGGCCTCAAGGATGCCCTGCGCGATCAGTTCCTGCTGTCCGTGGGGCCGGAGAGCGGGCAACTCATCAACATCCTGGCGCGCAGCCTGAGGGCGCCGAACATCCTCGAACTGGGGACATCCTACGGCTATTCGACCATCTGGCTGGCGGAAGCTGCGCGCTCAGCCGGTGGGCGGCTGACGACGATGGAGCTGCACGACTACAAAGCAGCCCATGCGCGCGACATGGCGGGACAGGCTGGGCTGGCTGAGCATGTCGACTTCAAAATCGGCGATGCGGTCCGGATGATCACCGAGCTTCCAGACGGGATCGATTTCGTGCTGATCGATCTCTGGAAGGAGTTCTACCTGCCCTGCCTGGAGGTGTTCTATCCCAAGCTCAATTCGGGCGCGATCATCGTCGCCGACAACATTATCCGGCCGGGCAAGGACGGCGCCCTGCGCTATGTCGAGGCTGTGCGCGCCAAGCCCGGCATGAGCAGCATCCTGCTGCCGGTCGGAGCGGGGCTGGAGGTCAGCCGCTTCGACAGGCCGTAGCCGCCAGTCACGCGTCGATGATCGGGCGACGCGCCGGCTGCCCCTCAACCTTGGCCCTCAATCCTGCCACTCGAAGTGCAGCGGCGCCTCGCGGAAGGCGAAGCGGTCGAGATGGCTGGCGACGACGCCTTTCAGCGCAGCGAGCTGCTCGGGAACGCTGGCCTCGATGCGGCATTCGAGATTGTCGTCATGGGCTTGCAGGTCGAGCGTGGCGTCGCCGGGCCAATCCGCGCCGCGCACATCCCGCGGAAAGGTCACCCGCCCCACCCGGGGCGTGAACGTGACCTCGAGATTATGGCTCCAATGCTTGCAAAGCTGCTGGAGATAGCGGCTGCCATTTTCGGTTGGCACGCGCGCGATGCTGGAAACGGTCATGGTCTCTCCTGAGTGGGGTAGCCCGCCCGGCCTGTTCTCTTCAAAGCCGTTCGATCCGCTGCGCAGCCTCGTCGAGGATCGCGGCGATGTCGTGAACGATGGCCTGGTCGGAATCGCTGCCGCCGAGACGGCCCCGTAGCGCGACCTTAAGGTTCTCCATGGCGCGGCGAACCGGCCCGCCATCGGTGCGCTCGCGCATGGTGGCGATCGCGGCGAGGCGAGCCATTTGGGACTCGACCTTGTCCGCATTGACGGCGAGATCGGCCTTGCCCGTCTCGGTGACGGCAAAGGCCTTGCGCGCGCCTTCCGAGGCGACCTCGCCGATATGTCCGAGATCCTGCAGCATCGACAGCGCGGGATAGATGACGCCTGGGCTGGGGACATAGCTGCCGCCCGAGGCTTCCTCGATCGCGCGGATCAGGTCGTAGCCATGGCGCGGTTGATCGGCGATCAGCTTGAGCAGGACGAGACGCAGATCGCCGGAATCGAAGACGCGCCTGCGGCCGCCGCCGCGTTCTCCGCGCTCCCGGCCCCATTCATGGCCGAAATGATGGGAATCGCGCGAGCGGTGCTGGGCGAATTCACGGGAATGCGGATGCCCGCGGTGGCTTCGATGTGAGTGACGAGTGAAATCCATCTTGAGGTTCTCCATTTTAAGATGCGTCTACGATATATCGCAGAATATCTGAATTACAAGAGGCTCGCTTCATCGCGAACGAAGACGGCTTCCCGAGCAGCAAAGCGGAATGGTATGGGGCGCGGCGTTCGGTTGATTTCGGTGTCAGGCTTTCAGCCTGCGCCAGGCGAACGCATTCGCAGCCGCATGGCGATTGTCCCAAGAGCAAGCCCCGTGAAAGGCAAGGCCACGCGCCATGGATGACGATGCCGCCCCGCCTACGCGCGAGCGTCAGCCGCTGGTCCTGATCCCCGGCCTCCTCAACGACGCCGACCTCTGGCGCGATCAGATCGCGGCGCTTGGCAATGTCGCCGCGTGCCAGGTGGCGGATATTTCCCAGGGTGAGACGCTGGAGGCCCTGGCCGAAAGCGTGCTGGCGACGGCGCCGCCGCGCTTCTCACTGGCCGGATTTTCGATGGGCGGCTATGTCGCCCAGGAGATCATGCGCCGCGCGCCCGACCGGGTCGTCCGGCTTGCGCTGCTCGACACCTCGCTGCGCGCCGACACGCCCGAGCGCCTCGCGGCGCGACGCGCCCTCGACAAGACCGCGATCCTGCCGGGCAAATTCCACGGTTTCGGCGACCGGCTGCTGGGAGCCTATCTCGCGCCCTCGCATCTGAAGGACGATGAGATCATCGGCCGCATCCGGGCCATGACCGCAAGGCTCGGCGCGGAAACCTTCCTGCGGCAGAACGGGATCGAGCGAAAGGACGGGGTCGCCGTGCTGCGCGCGCTGCCATGCCCGCTCCTGATCCTGTGCGGCGAGCACGACAGCCTGACGCCGGTCGCGGACCATCGGGCCATGGCGGCGCTCGCTGCGCATGCGAGGCTCGTCATCGTGCCCGATAGCGGCCATATGACGCCGCTGGAAAACCCAGAGGCGGTGACGCAGGCCTTGCGGAGCTGGCTGGAGATGCCGGTCGCTCAGAACTGAGGGCAGACCGCGAGATTTCGCCCTCAGGCGTCGAGGACAAGATCGGTCAATGGCACCGCCTGGCAGGTCAGGCACTGGCCGTCTTCCAGATCCGGACAGTCGACGAGATGGCGGACCTGGCCCTGCTTGATCAGCACGAGACAGCTCTCGCATTGCCCGACGCGGCAACCGCTCGGCACGGTCAGGCCGGCCCCCTCGGCCAGCGCCAGGATGCTGCCGAGCGGCGCATCCGGCGACCAGGTCACGGTCTTGCCCGAGCGGGCGAAGGCGATGTTCCGCGGCATCAGCCCGTCCAGGGCCGGCGGCTCGGGAGAGCGGAAGCGCTCGGTGAAGATCTCGAAGGCGGGGACGCCGCGGGCCTTCAGCCCGGCACCGACCTCCGCCATCATCGCATCGGACGCGCAGATATAGACTCGCGCCCGCTGCCGCAGCAGCTCCGCATCGATATCGGCTGCGGTGAAGCGGCCTTGCCGATCGAAACGGTCGCCACCCACCGGTCGGCTGAGATGCGTGATCAGCTTCAGGTTCGGCAGACGCTGCCGCAGCACCTCCAATCGCTCCCGGAAGGGCTGGCTGTCGCCATCGCGGCAACCGTAATGCAGCGTGATCTGCGGCTCGTCCGCCCCGCCTTCCAGCGTTTCGAGATAGGACAGGAACGGCGTGATGCCGATGCCGCCGGCGATCAGCACGATCGGGAACTCGTTGCGCAGGGGCAAGACGAAGCCGCCCTTCGGCGCCTGCAGCTCGACCGTATCGCCCGGCGTGAGCTCGCGCCGGATCGCCCCTGAAACCTGCCCGCTCTCGATATGGCGGACCGCGATCCGATAAACCTCCGGCTCCGCCACGGCCGGTCCGATCAGGGAATAGGATCGTATCGCCCCGGCGAAGCGCAGCCCGACATATTGGCCAGGCCGGAAGCCAAGTAAAGAGCGGGCATCGGCAGGGCTAAGCGTCAGCGCCATGACCTCACCGGCCTCCTCGCGACGCCCGGTGACGACGAAGGACCGCCATCCCGACCAAGGCGCGGCCTCGTGGCGCTCGACATCGCAGGCGAAGGAGCGCAGCGCCAGCGAGCCGCTGAGCGGGTCGCGCTCGCTCTCGGAAATGATCGCATTGAAGCTCCCGCCGATCGGGCTCGCCGCATCCGGCAGATAGCCGGGCAGGCCGAGATCGGGCGCCGGCTGCCACCAGCCATAGTCGCTGGCGACCACATCCTCGGCGAGCGCGTCATTCAGCGCCACGCGCAGCCTGATCGCGCCCTTGCGCGTGCGCACCAGCATCCAGTCGCCCTCACCAATGCCCTTGCGGCGCGCGAGTTCGGGATGGATCTCGGCTGTCGGCTCCTGGCGCTTGCGCCGGAGCGCCGTGATGCCGCGATGCTGGCTATGGCAGAAATAGCCACTATTGGCGGAGAAGAGCGTGAGCGGAAACGCCTCGCTGCGCTGCTCGGCCGGCGCGACGAAACGCGGGACCGCCGGATAGCCATGGCGATGCAGCAGCTCCGAATAGAGTTCCGCCTTGCCGGTCTGCGTCGCGAAACCGGTCTTGCGGTATTTCCGGTGGCTATGCGGCAGCGGGATGCGGATGCCCTCTGGCTTGGCGCGCAAGGCCGCGAGATCGAGGCCGAGCGGAGCCAGGAGATGGGCAAAGCCCTTCTCGACATCGCCGTCGAAGAACAATTCACCCATGCCCAAGCGCTTGGCGAGCTGGAAGACGATCCACATGTCGGAGCGCGCCTCGCCCTGGCGCGGAATCATCTGCGGGCGAAGCTGGACCAGTTCCTGCGCCTCCGGCGAGATCTCGAAGCCGAGCCTGAGCGCCTCATGCTCCCATGGGCTCGAGACCGGCAGCACGATATCGGCCATCTCGGCGGTGGGATTGAGGAAGAGGTCGCAATGGACCTGGAAGTCGAGCGCCTTCAGCGCCTCGCGGCCACGCTCCGGCGCCGGATGCGAAACCAGCAGGTTGGAGCCGAAGGTGAGGAGCGCACGAATGCGATAGGGCTTCGCCGAGAGGGCGGCGTCGTAGAAATCGCTGGAGGTGATCCAGCCATCGGCCGGCGGGCCGATCGGGCGCTCGCCGAGGCCGAGCGTCTTCGCCCTGGTCTGCGGCGGGATCATGGCCATCGCATGCAAAGCCGGCACCGGCAGGGCCGGCATCCGGACATTGCCGCCCGGCGCATCGAAATGGCCGGTCAGGGCGTAGAGCGTCGCGATCGCGCGCTCGGTCTGCGTGGCATTGGTATGCTGCCCGATGCCGGTCCAGCCGTGATAGCTGATCGAGCCGGCGGCAGCGATCGCGCTCGCCAGCTCCTCGACCTGGGCGGCGGGGATGCCGGTGATGCGCTCCACGGTCTCGGGATCGTAGTCGGCCGTCGCGGCGACGTAATGGTCGAAGCCGGTGCGACAAGCGATCGAACCTGTAGGCGCAGCTATCTCGAAACGCCCCTCAAGCGCAGCCGCCGCGAGCCCACTTTCGGCGGAAACCGCCTCTTCCGCCCCTGCGTCCCAGACCAGAAAGCCGTCGCCTTCCAAGCCGAGATCGACCGGGCGCAGGAAGAGACCTGTGTCCTCACGCACCAGAAAGGCGGCGTTGGTCCAGTGCCGCACGAAGTCGGCGTCATAGGCGTGGTTGACGATGAGCCAGCGCGCCAGCCCGAGCGCCAGCACCGCATCGGTGCCGGGCTGGATGCGCAGCCAGAGATCGGCGTCGCGCGCCGAACCCGCCCGGCGCGGATCGATCACGGCGAGCCGCGCGCCCCTCGCCCGCGCCGCGCCGATCGCCTCGGCCTGGGCGAGCCAGACATTGGCAGGGTTGTGGCCCCAGAGCAGGATCAGGTCGGAGTTGCGATAATCCGCCGTCGGCAGCCCGCAGCCGAAGGTGAAGGCGTGAGCGTGGTCCTTGTGCCAGTTGCAGATCTCGGTCGAGAACACGGTGTTGGGACTGCCGAAGCCGCGCACGAAGCGTTGCAGCCAGTCGATGCTGTCGGAGGTCGAGGAGGAGGAGCCCGAGGTGATGGCGAAGGCGATCGATTCCGGACCGGTCTCGGCACGGTAGCGGCCGAGCTTCCCGGCGATCTCGGTCAAAGCCTCGTCCCAGGAGATTGGCACGAAGCCCGGATCGGCCGCACCCCTGGGCGCGGTGCGGCGCAATGGCGTCTTCAGGCGGCGGGCGGAATGGGCGATCTCCGGCGCGGCGCGGCCCTTGGGGCACATCGCCTTGCCGGTGGGATGGGACGGGTTGGGCCTGACGGCGACGAGGCGATCATTCTCGACAACATTGATCGTGCCGCAGCGCGAGCGGCAGAGCGTGCAGAAGCCGGGTTTCTCAAGCGTCGCCATCGCCATCTCCCCTCGGCCTTCGCGGTTCAGGATGCCGCGCGGGCCATCTCCGGCGTCGGTTCGTCCGCAAGCAAGGTCGCCGCCGCGAGATCCTCGATCGCGGCGCCCACGGATTTGAACAGCGTGATCTCGTCCGCGGTGAGGCGGCCGGGCTTCGTGCCACGAGTCAATTCCTGCAGATCGCCGCAGATCGCCTCGGCCTGCCAGCGACCGGACGCGATCGGCTGCAGCAGATCGCCGGCCTCGGCGAGCGCGCCGGCATAGGTGTCGACGAAGACGCGGCTGCGCGAGAGCGCCTCGTCGTCGCTCTCGCGCATCTGCGGCGTGAAGGCGCCGACGAGATCGAGGTGTGTGCCCGGCCGGAGATCCCGCCCCATGACCAATGGCTCGCGCGAGGTGGTGGCGCAGCTGACGATGTCCGCCTGGGCGAGCGCCGCCGGCAGATCGGTGACGGGGGCGGCATCGAAGCCCTGGCGAGCGAGCACCCCGGCAAGCGCCAGCGCACGCTGCGGATGGCGACCCCAGATCAGGACCTTGTCGATCGGCCGCACGGCGCGGTGCGCCGCCGGCAGATGCGCCGCGACATGGCCGGTTCCGACCAGGAGCAGCGTGCGACTGTCGGGGCGCGAAAGATAGCGCGAGGCGAGCGCGGAGGCCGCAGCCGTGCGCCGGTTGGTCAGCGCTTCGCCATCGACCAGCGCCCGGGGCTGGCCCGTTTCGCCATCGAACAGGACATAGAGCGAGGAGACCGCGCCGAGACCGTGCGAGGCGTTCTGCGGAAACACCGTCACGAGCTTGACGCCGAGCGCCTTGCCGCGCTCCCAAGCCGGCATGGTCAGCAGATGGCTCGGCTGGCCAGCCAGGCCGACCTCGTAGCTCTGGCGAACCGGCATCGCCTCGCCGCCGCGGCGGAAGGCCTCGCCCAGGGCTTCGATCAGCCGGGGATAATCGAGCGCGGCCTCGACGTCCGAAGCGGAATAGTGGCGCAACACGGCAGGTGTCCTCATGGTCTGGTCATTCAAGCGCGGTGATGCCGGTGCAGATCCAGAGGATCTCGGCATCCTCATCGCTCAGCGAGACGACGGCGTGGCCCATCTTGCTGTCGAAATAGGTGCTGTCGCCGACCTCGAGCACGACCGGCGAATAGAATTCGGTGAAGACCTGGACGCGGCCCGAGAGCACGCAGAGGAACTCCTCGCCCTCATGGCGCACCCAGCCGGGAAAATCGTCGAGGCTGCGCGCCGTCACCCGCGCCTTGAAGGGCAGGATCTGCTTCTGCGAGAGATCGGTCGCCAGCACCTCGTAGCGATAGGCCCCGGTGAGATGCGGCTTGCCCTCGCCGCGTTTTGTGACGCTGCGCCGTCCAAAGGGCGCGTTCTGGCGACGCGCATCGAACAGTTCGACGATGTCGAGCCCGGTGCCGCGCGTGATCTTCTGCAAGACGTCATAGGTCGGCGACATCTGGCCGTTCTCGATCTTCGAGAGCGTCGAGCGCGCCACGCCGGTGCGCTGGCTGACATCCTCGAGCGTCCAGCCATTGTCGACGCGCATGCGCTTCAACCGCAGGCCGAGATCGACCGGGCTGTCCTCGGCCCTGGCCTCGGCCGCCGAGAACCGGGCCGGCATCACGGTCGCCGCCAGAGTGGCCGCGTCGCTGAGGCCGGACCGGATCGCATTCTTCTTCGTCACAGGCATGTTCTTTTCGTCACTGGCATGTCCTTGCCGAGGCGGTCGCGGGCGGCGCTTGCGCCGCCCGACGAGAGTTCACTTCTTCACAAGCGCGCATTCGCTTTGAGCGAGAGGCAGGAAGGCCTGCTCGCCAGGAACGGTCGCCAGCACGTCATAATAGTCCCAGGGCGCCTTCGATTCGGAAGGCTTCTTGACCTGGACGAGCAGCATGTCGTGCACCATGCGGCCATCCTCGCGGAGCTTGCCGTTCTTGGCGAAGAAATCATTCACCGGCAATTCCCGCATCTTGGCGGAGACAGCCTTCGCCTCGTCGGTTCCGGCAGCCTGGATCGCCTTGAGATAATGCATGACCGAGGAGTAGACGCCCGCCTGCAGCGCCGTCGGCATCGCCTTGCGCGCTTCGAAGAAGCGCTTGGCGAAGGCCCGCGTCTCGTCGTTCTGGTTCCAGTAGAAGCCTTCGATGAAGGAGATGCCCTGCGCGGTCGGCAGGCCGAGCGCATGCACGTCGGAGATGAACATCACCGGGGCGGTGAGGATCTGCCCGCCGGCGGTAACGCCGAACTCATTGGCCTGCTTGATCGCGGTGGTCATGTCCTTGCCGGCGGTCGCCAGCATGATGACCTTGGCCTTCGAGGCCTGGGCCGGCAGCAGGAAGGCCGAGAGATCGGTCGCGCCGAAGGGATGGCGGATGGTGCCGACGACCTTGCCGCCATTGGCCTTGATCGCTTCGGTCGCGATCTTCTCCAAGGAATGACCGAAGGCGAAGTCGGCCGTGATGATGAAGAAGGTGTCGTTGCCCTTGTCGATCAGGGCCTTCACCGGGCCGACCGCGTTGGAATAATTGTCGTAGACCCACTGGACGCCGGTCGGCGAGCACTGCTTGCCGGTGAGATCGGTGGTGCCGGGCGAGGAGAACAGCGCAACGCGGTTGGTCTCGCGGGTCAATTGCTGCACGGCGAGCGCAATCGCGCTGTTGGTGACGTCGGAGATCGCGTCGACCTTCTCGTTCTCGATCCAGCGCCGCGCGATGCCGACGCCGACATCGGCCTTGTGGAGATGGTCGGCGCCGATGATCTCGATCGGCTTGCCCAGCACCGTGCCGCCGAAATCGGCCGCGGCCATCTGCGCTGCGAGCAAGGAGCCCGGCCCGTTCATGTCGGACCATTGGCCGGACATGTCGGTCAGCACGCCGATCTTGACGACATCGTCGCTGATCTGCGCCGAGGCTTGCCCCGCCATGCCGAGCGAGCCGAGGCAGAGCGCGGCCGCAAGCCCGCGCATGAGATTGAAAGCGGTCAGTTGCATCGTCGATCCCCTTGTTGTCCGGTCCTGTTCGGCCGGGTTTTGCTTGAACCTTCGCCAGGGCCAGCTGAGCAGCCCGGTTTCCTTTCGGACGTCATGTCTCATTCGGCGGGTGCCGCTGCCGGAGTTTGCCGCGCCGTGTCCGCTGGCGGCGACGCCGGGCGCCGGCGATGCCAGAACTCGATCAGCTCACCGACGACGCCGCGCCGGAAGGCGAGCACGCAGAGCACGAAGATCAGCCCGTGGATGACGGTGACCCATTGCCCGAGCGCAGCCAGATAGTTCTGCATGGCGACCACGATGAAGGCGCCGACGACCGGGCCGTAGAGCGTGCCCACGCCGCCGAGGAAGGTCATCAGCAGGATCTCACCCGACATCGACCAATGCGCATCGGTCAGGCTCGCGATCTGGCTGACGATCGCCTTGGTCGAACCGGCGAGGCCCGAGAGCGCCGCCGATAATGTGAAGGCGACGAGCTTGTAGCGGCTGGTCTCGAAGCCGAGCGACTGCGCCCGCGGTTCGTGATCGCTGATCGCCTTCAGCACCCGGCCGAAGGGCGAGCCGACGAGCCGCATGATCAGGAAGAAACCGCCGAGGAAGATCGCCAGCACGAAGGCGTAGAGATTGGCCGGTCTGGAGAGGTCGACGAGGCCGAACAGCAGGCCGCGCGGCACGCCTTGCAAGCCATCCTCGCCGCCGGTGAAGGGCGCCTGCAGCGCAACGAAATAGATCATCTGCGCGAAGGCGAGCGTCACCATGGCGAAATAGATGCCGCTGCGGCGGATCGCGAGCCAGCCCGAGGCGAGCCCGAGCAGCGCCGCCGTTGTGGTTCCAGCCAGGATCGCGAGTTCCGGCGTCAGCCCCCAGATCTTGGCGGCATGGCCGCAGACATAGCCGGCCGAGCCAAGGAACATCGCATGGCCGAAGGAGACGAGCTTGCCGTAGCCGGCGATCAGGTTGAAGGCGCAGGCGAAGAGCGCGAAGATCATCGCCTTCATCATGAAGCCGGGATAGATCACCAGCGGCGCTGCCGCGAGGCAGGCGGCGACGGTCAGGAAGACGAGCGTCTGCGTGCGGGCCGAGGGCGCAGGCGCCGAAAGCGAGGCCTGCTGATGGCCCGCAGCGGCTTCCGGCTTCGAGCCGAACAGCCCGGCCGGGCGGATCAGCAGCACCACCGCCATGACGACGAAGACGACCGTGCTCGACAATTCCGGATAGAACGCCTTGGTCAGGCCCTCGATCAGGCCGACGAGGAAGCCGGTCACGATCGAGCCCATGATCGAGCCCATGCCGCCGATCACCACGACCGCGAAGACGACGATCAGGAGATCCGCGCCCATGGTCGGGCTGACCTGGTAGATCGGCGCCGCGAGCACGCCGGCCAGGGCCGCCAAAGCGACGCCGGCGCCATAGGTCAGCATGATCATGCGCGGCACGCGGATGCCGAAGGCCTGGACCAGCATCGGGTTCTCGGTCGCCGCGCGCAGATAGGCGCCGAGCTTGGTGCGCTCGATCACGTACCAGGTGGAGAGGCAGACGACGAGCGAGACCAGGATGACCCAGGCCCGGTAATTCGGCAGGAACATGAAGCCGAGATTGCGCCCGCCGGTCAGCTCGGCAGGGATCGCATAGGGCTGGCCCGAGGAGCCGAACCAGTTGCTGAAGGCGCCTTGCACCATCAAGGCGAGGCCGAAGGTCAGCAGCATGCCGTAGAGATGGTCGAGCTTGTAGAGGCGCCGAAGCAGCAGGCGCTCGATCACGACGCCGGTGAGCCCAACCGCCAATGGCGCAAGCAGGAGCGCCCACCAATAGCCGATGCCGAGAAAGTTCAGCAGCAGCCACGCCACGAGCGCGCCCATCATGTACTGCGCGCCATGGGCGAAGTTCACGATGTTCATCATCCCGAAGATCACCGCCAGGCCGAGGCTCAGCATGGCGTAGAAGGCGCCGTTGATCAGGCCGAGCAGGAGCTGGCCGTAGAGGACCGCGGAAGGGATGCCGAAGATCGTGGTCATGGCGCCTCTTGTTCCTGTCGACGGCCGCTCAAAGGCCGAGATAGCCCTTGAGCGCGCCGAGCCGGTTCTCCAGCTCGCCGCCCGGGATTTCCTCGACGACGCGGCCGAGCTCGACGACGTAGTGCCTGTCGGCGAGCTGCGAGGCGAAGCCGACATTCTGCTCGACCAGCAGGATGGTGAAGCCCAGCCTCTTGAGCTCGACGATGGTGCGGCCGATCTGCTGGATGATGACCGGCGCCAGCCCCTCGGTCGGTTCGTCCAACAGGAGGATGCGCGCGCCGGTGTGCAGGATGCGCCCCAGCGCCAGCATCTGCTGCTCGCCGCCCGAGAGCTTGGTGCCCTGGCTGTCGAGCCGCTCCTCCAGATTGGGGAACAGGGTCAGGATCTGGTCGATCGTCATGCCGCCATTGGCGACCTTGGGCGGCAGCAGCAGGTTCTCGCGCACGCTGAGGCTGGAGAAGATGCCGCGTTCCTCCGGGCAGAAGGCTATCCCCTTGCGGGCGATGTCGTAGGGCGCGGCCGCGATGATCTCGCCGCCATCGAGCCTGATCGAGCCCGCCCGCTTGTCGAGCAAACCCATGATCGCCTTGAGCGTCGTCGTCTTGCCGGCGCCGTTGCGGCCGAGCAGCGTCACCACCTCGCCGGCCCGGACGGTGAAGTCCATGCCGTGCAGGACCTGCGATTCGCCGTACCAGCCTTCGAGGCTATTGACAGTGAGGGTCTCAGCCATGTGCCTGCCCCGGATGCGCCTGCCCCGTATAGGCCGCCATCACATCGGGCCGCGCCGAGACCTCGGCATAGCTGCCTTCGGCCAGGATCTCGCCGCGCACCATCACGGTGATCCTGTCGGCGAGCTCTGCGACCACGTTCATGTTGTGCTCGACGAGCAAAACCGTGCGGCCCTGTCCGGCCTCGCGGATCAATTGCGTCACCCGCCCGATATCCTCGCGCCCGAGCCCGGCCATCGGCTCGTCGAGGAGCAAGACCTTCGGCTCCAGCGCCAGCGTCGTGGCGAGCTCCAGCACGCGCTTGCGGCCATAGGAGAGGTTGCCGGCCATGGTCTGCGCCTGGTCGGCAAGGCCGAAGCGCTCCACCAGCGCGTCCGCCTGTTCCGAGACGCCGCGCCGGCTGGAAATCCGCCCGAGCAGGTTCCAGGCGAGGCCGCTCGCGCGCAGCAAGGCGAGCTCGACATTCTCGCGCACCGTCAGCCCCGCGAACACCGCCGAGATCTGGAAGGAGCGCACCACGCCGCGTTTGGCCATCGCCGGCATGGCCAAACGCGTGACGTCCTCACCGTCATGCAGGATCGCGCCTGCGGACGGCATGAGATATTTCGTCAGGAGATTGAACAGCGTCGTCTTGCCCGCGCCATTGGGGCCGATGACGGCGTGCATGCTGTCCTTAGCAAGCCGGAAATTCACATCCCGCACGGCGAAGAAGCCGCCGAATTCGCGGCTCAGGCCATGGGCCTCCAATGCGTTGCCAGTGCCGTCCATTCCCCACGTCCACCTTCGCAAAGAACCAGCCTACGAAGGGGAACGTGGAACCAAAATTTCCTATCGTCAACAAATTCCACTATGTCGACCGCCTTGATTTTGAGCGGCATGGTCAAGCGAGCGGCAGCTCATTCCGGCTGAATGCCGGCGGCCTTGACGATATCGGCCCATTTCCTGATCTCGGTTCCGACGAAGGCCCTGAGCTCCTGGGATGTGCTGGTCTCCGGCTCGATGCCGGCGGCGAGCAGCTTCTCCTGTGTGGCCTTGTCGTTGATCGCGACGACCAGCGCCTGGCGCAGCTTGTCGATGACCGGCTGCGGCGTCTTCGCGGGAACGAAGGCCGCGAACCAGGCAGCGAGGTCGTATCCGGCGACGCCCGACTCCGCCATCGTCGGCAGCTCGGGCGCCAGGGCGCTGCGCTTGGCGGTGGAAACGCCGAGGCCATTCACCTTGCCGGCCTTGATCTGCGGCAGCGTCGTCGAGATGTCGGCGAAGACGATGTTGATCTGGCCGCCGAGAAGATCGGTGATCGCCTGCGGATTGCTGCGATAGGGCACATAGGTGAGGTCGATGCCCCCAAGCGTCTTGAGCATCTCGCCGGCGATCCGAGAGGAGCTCGACCCCGCCCCGAAAGTGAGCTTGCCCGGATTGGCCTTGGCATGGGTGATCAGCTCCTGCACGGTCTTGGCCGGTACCGATGGGTTGGTCGCCAGCGCGAGCGTGATGGTGCCGAGCTTGGTCACGGGCTCGAAGCTCTTCTCGGCGTCATAGGGCACGCTCTTCAGCAGGCTCTGATTGGCGCCATGCGTCGTATTCGTCGTGATCAGCACGGTGTGCCCGTCAGGCTCTGCCCCCGCCACGGCCTGGGCCGCGATGATGCCGTTTGCGCCACCCTTGTTCTCGACGATGATCGGTCGACCCAACGTCTTCGATGCGTGGTCGCCGAGGATGCGCGCCAGCACGTCGGTGGCGCTGCCGGCCGCGAAAGGCACGATGAATTTGATGTTCTGCGTCGGATAGCCCTGCGCCGCGGCAGGCAGGCCTGCCAGCAATGCGCCGCCGAGCGCCAGGGCGGCCAAGCTCCAGCTCTTCGATGTCATGGTCGTTTTCTCCGGGCGGTTAGCGATCGCCGTCTTGTCGCGGCGTCGTGCGGGAATGGCTTTCGTCGGGGATGTCGAGATCGAGCAGGGCCGAGCTCAGGCCCTTGCCATGGGTGTCGAGGGTGAGCGAACGGGTCACGCCACCGCCAAGCGCCTGGCGCAGGACGAAATTGAGGGCACTGAGGCTGGGAATCTCGTATCGCACCACCTCGCCGGCCACGAGCTCGCCGAAATGCGCCTTGACGCGCTCGGCCGTGACCTGGCGCAGCAGCAGGGCATAGTCGGCGGCCTCATAAGCGATCACCGAGATGCTCGAGGTGTTGCCCTTGTCGCCGGTGCGGGAATGAGCGATCTCGCGCAGCTTCATCTCAGCTCTCCACGTAATGGATGGCTGTCGCGACGCGCTCACGCGGGATCAGGGTCGAGAGAATGCCGACCACCTCGCGGGCGGATTTCGTGACGCCGCCCCCGCCCGCCGGACCGTTGGTGTAGAGCGTCTCGACCTCGTTGCCGATGCGCAGAGCCTCAATGAGGCTGTCCGTGCGCCCTGCGACGCGAACGCGCACTTCATAGGGTTCATGGCCACCGCCATGGTTCGAGAGCCTCTCGCCATGCAGCGCATTCGCGCCGATCAGGTCGAAGCGCAATTCGCTCGTGCGCACCCCGGTCAGCGCCAGGCGCTCGCGGACGATCTCCAATGCCAGAGCGCCGCGCGCCCGCGCGCCAGGACCCGCATAGGAGATCTGGCCTTCGCCGACAAAGCCTTCGACCGTCCCGAGCGACACTTTCAGCGTCCCGGTCCGGGGATGGCCGGTGGCGCCCTGGACGCGGA
Organism: Allobosea sp. BE125; assembly: GCF_031456075.1. Classification (NCBI taxonomy): domain Bacteria; kingdom Pseudomonadati; phylum Pseudomonadota; class Alphaproteobacteria; order Hyphomicrobiales; family Alloboseaceae; genus Allobosea; species Allobosea sp. BE125. Next base: position 322,658 of record NZ_JAVDTY010000007.1, on the reverse strand, counting down.
CGCGATCGAAGCCGATCTCCTCGACTGTGACGCAGGAGAAGTCGGCCACGACATCGGGAGTGAGATAGCGCGCCGGATCATGGATCTCGTAGAGGATCTGCTCCTTGCAGGTCGCGGGCGTGACCTGCCCACCGGAGCCCGCGGCCTTGGTGACGACGACGGAGCCATCCTCGCCAACCTCAGCGATGGGGAAGCCGAGCCGGGCGAGATCGGGCACCGATTTGTAGCCGGGATCGGCGAAATACCCGCCCGTGACCTGGCCCGCGCATTCCAGGAGATGCCCGATCAGCGTGGCCTGGCCGAGCCGATGCCAATCATCCCTAGCCCAACCGAAGGCATGCACGAGCGGGCCGACGAACAAGGACGGATCGGCCGCGCGGCCGGTGATGACGATGTCGGCGCCATCAGCCAGCGCTTCAGCAATGGCTTGCGCCCCGATATAGGCATTCGCCGAGATCAGGCTGCCGCCGAGATCGGCAACGGAGACGCCAGTCTCGTCGACGCGGTAATCGCTGCCTGCCACGGACGACAGGACGTCGTCGCCCGTCACGGCCGCGATCTTCAGCCCGGTCAGGCCCAGTTCGCCGGCGATGGTCCTGATACGCTCGGCGCCGGCCACGGGGTTTGCCGCGCCCATATTGGTGACGATGCGCGTGCCGGACTGCCGGCACGGCCGCAGCACCGCCCGAAACCGCTCCGCCAGCAGCGGGTCATAACCGGCTTTCGGATCCTTGAGCTTCGCCTGCTGGGCCAGCGCGATGGTGCGCTCGGCCAGGCATTCGAAGACCAGGTAGTCGAGCCCGCCTTTTTCGGCGAGTTCGATCGCCGGCTCGATCCTGTCGCCGGAATAGCCCGCGCCTGCGCCGATCCGAACCTGCTTCACCACCGCCTCCGACAACCGGCGGCATAGCAGCATCGGCTGATTGATCACACAATTGAAATGAATCTATCAGAGTGATAGTCATTCATTATGAATATCGACGTTCGGCAGCTGCGCGCTTTCGTCACCGTGGCGCAATTCGGCAGCTTCACGCGGGCGGCCAATTGCCTGAACCTGTCGCAGCCGGCGCTGACGGTTCAGATTCAGAAGCTCGAGGACGGACTCGGCGTCCGTCTGTTCGACCGCAACACCCGCAGCGTATCGCTGACCCGGATCGGCCGCGAATTGGCGCCTCAGCTCGGGCGTATCCTCAGTGATCTCGACGCGGTCGTCGAGGATACGCGCCAGCTCGCGCAAGGCCAGCAGGGCGTGGTGCGGCTGGCGGTGCTGCCGTCCTATGCCTCAGGCATCCTGCCGGAGATCATCGCGACCTTCCGCCGGACGAACCCGCAGGTCAGCTTCGTCATCCGCGACGTGATCGCAAGCCGCGTCGCCGAACTGACCCGGCAGGAGCAGGTCGACCTCGGCATCATGGGCGGGGCGCTGAGCGACCCCGACCTCGAAGTGCTGCACCGGACACAGGATCACATGCACGTGGTTTTTCCCGATGGTCACAAATTAGGCAATTTCGATTCCGTCACCATCGACGACATCGCACCTCTTCCGCTGGTCCTGATGGACCCCGCGACCAGCGTCAGGGCGATCGTCGATGCCGCCTTCCTGGCCGCGGGCCATCAGCCGATCGTCGGCGCGGAAGCGACCTATATGTCGACCGCGGTCGGGATGGTGCGCGCGGGGCTGGGAGTCGCGATCCTGCCGGGCTCTGCGATGGAGGTGCGCGCCGAGCAGACCTTGCGCTCCCGGCCCCTGAACGCCGCAAATTTCGCGCGCCAGGTCGCGCTCATCAAGCGCAGCGGCCGGACATTGCCCCCAGTGAGCGGGAGTTTTGCGCTGATGCTGATGAAGGAATTGCCGGCCGCGCAAGGCGGGGACACGGCTTGAAGCAAGCGAGGCTACGCCGAGAGCCAGAACGCGGTTGCGGCCTCATATCGACTCTTCAATGACTGCTTGCCCCGCCTTCCTCCGTTCCAATCGCCGATCCATCCCAACCCGCGCGCATGGGGCCGAACCGCGGCGAGATGACGCAAGGAGATGAGGGAACCGGCAGGGGTTGAGCACAATTTATTCGCAGATGGATAGCACAAAAGGGGAAGTGCTCACTTTTGCGCATTGCCAGCCCGGCGCTTGAGAGCGATTCTGGCGTTCGATAGCAGATGCTGATTCGCAGTTGACGTGCGCCGTGTTTCGACCAGGGGCGTAGCTGATTCTCGTTTGCCTGCGTCGAGCCGCGGCATAACCATATGCAGAGGGCTCATGTACAACGACTCTTTGTTCAACGCTTTCGCTCGCTCCTATGAGGCACGCCGCGAAACGGATATGCCGATCTCCGACTACTTGGAGGCCTGCAGAGGCGACCCGATGCTATACGCTAATGCAGCCGAACGGCTGCTGGCGGCCATCGGCGAGCCTCAGATGATCGACACGGCCAAGGATCCTCGCCTTGGCCGTATTTTTTTGAACCGGACCGTCCGGACCTATCCGGCCTTTGCCGGCTTCTACGGCATGGAAGAGACGATCGAGCGCATCGTCTCCTTCTTCCGTCACGCCGCCCAGGGCCTGGAGGAGCGCAAGCAGATCCTCTACCTGCTCGGCCCGGTCGGTGGTGGTAAGTCGTCCCTCGCCGAACGGCTCAAATCGTTGATGGAGGTCCACCCCATCTATGTGCTGAAGGCCGGCGACGAGATCAGCCCGGTCTTCGAGAATCCGCTGAACCTCTTCGATCCCGGGACGATGGGCCCCATCCTCGAGCAGCGCTACGGCATCCCGCAGCGGCGGCTGACGGGCCTGATGAGCCCCTGGTGCCTCAAGCGGCTCGAGACGTTCGGAGGCGACATTTCCCGCTTCCAGGTCGTCAAGCTGCAGCCCTCGCGCCTGCGCCAGATCGCCATCGCCAAGACCGAACCCGGCGATGAGAACAACCAGGATATCTCATCGCTCGTCGGCAAGGTCGACATCCGCAAGCTCGAAAACTTCTCCCAGAACGACCCCGACGCCTACAGCTATTCGGGCGGCCTCAACCGCGCCAACCAGGGCGTCCTCGAATTCGTCGAGATGTTCAAGGCGCCGATCAAGATGCTGCATCCGCTGCTGACGGCGACGCAGGAAGGTAACTACAACGGCACCGAGAACATCGGCGCCATCCCCTTTTCCGGCGTCATCCTCGCGCACTCCAACGAGGCGGAATGGCAGAGCTTCAAGAGCAACAAGAACAACGAGGCCTTCATCGACCGGATCTGCGTCATCAAGGTGCCCTACTGCCTGAGGGCGACCGAAGAGCAGAGGATCTATGACAAGCTGATCGAGGGCTCGGCGCTCAGCAGTGCCGCTTGCGCGCCAGGAACCCTGTCGATGCTGGCGCGGTTCTCGGTTCTCTCGCGGCTGCGCAACCACGAGAACTCGACCTTGTTCGCCAAGATGCGCGCCTATGACGGCGACAGCCTGCGGGAAACCGACCCAAAAGCCCGCAGCGTCCAGGAATATCGTGACGCCGCCGGCATGGACGAAGGCATGGACGGCATCTCAACGCGCTTTGCCTTCAAGGTCCTAGCGGCAACCTTCAACCACGACACGATCGAGCTCGGCGCCGATCCGGTGCATCTGATGTATGTGCTGGAACAGGCCATCCGCCGCGAGCAGCTCCCTGATGAGACCGAGAAGCGCTATCTCGAATTCATCAAGGCCGACCTTGCCCCGCGCTATGCGGAGTTTATCGGCCACGAAGTCCAGAAGGCCTATCTCGAATCCTATGCGGATTATGGGCAGAACCTGTTCGACCGCTATGTCGACTACGCCGACGCCTGGATCGAGGATGTCGACTTCAAGGATGCCGACACCGGCCAATTGCTCGATCGCGAACTCCTCAATCAGGAGCTGACCAAGATCGAGAAACCGGCGGGAATCGCCAATCCGAAGGATTTCCGCAACGAGATCGTCAAGTTCTGCCTGCGCTCGCGGGCGAGCAATGGCGGCAAGAACCCGTCCTGGACCGGCTACGAGAAGATCCGCGAAGTCATCGAGAAGCGGATGTTCTCACAGGTCGAGGACCTGCTGCCGGTCATCTCCTTCGGCTCGAAGAAGGATGGCGAGAGCGAGAAGAAGCATGGCGAGTTCGTCTCGCGCATGGTGGAGCGTGGTTATACCGAACGCCAGGTCCGGCGTTTGATCGAATGGTACATGCGCGTGAAGCAGGCTGGCTGAGCCAGGCGCGGGAGCCATCATGAACATTGTCGACCGACGCCTGAACCCACGCGGCAAGGCTCTCGAGAATCGTCAGCGTTTTCTGCGCCGGGCCAAGGGCGTCGTACAACAGGCGGTGAAGCAGTCCCTGCAGAGCCGCAATATCCGGGACGTGCTGGAGGGCGGGGAAGTCAGCATTCCGATGGACGGGATGGAGGAGCCCAGCCTTCGCCGGGGGAGTGGGGGCACGCACGACCACGTGCTGCCCGGCAACAAGACCTTCATTGAAGGCGATGTGCTGCCGCGCTCAGGAGGAGGCGGCAGCGGCAAGCCCGACAAGGCCGGCGAGGGAGCCGGCGAAGACGCGTTCCGCTTCGTCCTGACCCGCGAGGAGTTTCTCAACGTCTTCCTCGACGATCTGGAGCTTCCAGACCTCGCCAAGCGGCGGCTCACCGAGACCGAGCATGAAAGCCCCGTCCGCGCCGGCTATTCGGTCTCGGGCTCGCCGGCCAACATCGCGGTCAACCGCACGACGCGGCTTGCGATGATGCGCCGGATGGCGCTTCGCCGTCCCAATCCCGAGACGATCGCGCTGCTTCAGGCGGAAATCGCCGCCTGCGAAGAGGATGGCTTACGCCTGGTGCTCGAAGACAAGGTCAAGGCGCTCGAAGCCAAGGTGCGCCGCATTCCCTATATCGACCCCGTCGATGTCCGCTATCGCCGCTATGAGAACGAGCCGAAGCCGGTCGCACAGGCGGTGATGTTTTGCCTCATGGATGTGTCCAGCTCGATGACGGAGCACATGAAGGACCTCGCCAAGCGGTTCTACATGCTGCTCTATATTTTCCTGTCGCAGCGCTACCGCCATGTCGAACTCGTCTTCATCCGTCACACGGACCGGGCCGAGGAGGTCGATGAGGACACCTTCTTCCACAGCCCCGCGACCGGCGGGACGCTGGTTTCGAGCGCGCTCGAGGCGATGCGATCGGTCATCGCGAAGCGCTATTCTCCCGAGGATTGGAACATCTACGCCGCCCAGGCCTCGGACGGGGACAACTCCTATTCGGACGAGGGCGTGACGGAACGCCTGCTCAAGGAGGCGATCCTGCCGGCCAGCCAGTATTTCGCCTATCTCGAAGTCGGCGAATCCGGGCGCGAATCGATGTCCCACTCCGCCCTGTGGCGGCTCTATGAAAGATTACGCTCGGAGGGAGCCCCGCTCTCGATCCGCAAGGTCAGCCATCGCAACGAGATCTTCCCGGTCTTCCGCGAGCTGTTCCAGCGCCGCCAGGGCCATGAGAAGGCCGCATCATGACGGGAGCCGCAATGGAACCGCTTTTCGAGGGAGCCGATTGGAGCTTCACCACACTCCAGCGGATCCATGACGCCTGCCAGGAGATCGCGCTCTCCGAACTCGGCCTGGACGTCTATCCCAACCAGATCGAGGTCATCACGGCCGAGCAGATGCTCGACGCCTACTCCTCCACCGGCATGCCGCTGTTCTACAAGCATTGGTCCTTCGGCAAGCATTTCGCCCATCACGAGGCGTTCTACCGCAAGGGCCTGAGGGATCTGGCCTACGAGATCGTCATCAACAGCTCGCCCTGCGTGTCCTACCTCATGGAGGAGAACACGGCGACGATGCAGACGCTGGTCATCGCGCATGCCGCCTTCGGCCATAACCATTTCTTCAAGAACAACTATCTGTTCAAGACCTGGACCGACGCGGAAGGCATCCTCGACTATCTCGACTTCGCCAAGGGCTATATCGCGCGCTGCGAGGAGCGCCACGGCCAGGCGGCCGTCGAGCGGACGCTGGACGCGGCGCACGCCCTGATGTCCCACGGCGTCCACCGCTATCCCGGCAAGAGCAAGCTCGACCTGCGCCAGGAGGAAAGGCGCGAGCGCGATCGCCGCGCACATGAGGAGCAGATCTTCAACGACCTCTGGCGCACCGTGCCGGCCGGCCCCAGCAAGAGCGCCCTGGATCTCGGCGCCGAGCGGCGGCGCACGGTCCTTGGGCTACCGCAGGACAATCTGCTGTATTTCCTGGAGAAATCCGCGCCCCGCCTGCAGGCCTGGCAGCGCGAGATCCTGCGCATCGTGCGCCATGTCGCGCAGTATTTTCATCCGCAGCGGCAGACCAAGGTGATGAACGAGGGCACCGCGACCTATGTCCATTACCGCATCATGACGCGGCTGCACGAGAAGCAGGCGATCAGCGACGGCAACTTCCTCGAATTTCTCACCTCGCACTCCAATGTCGTGTTTCAGCCCGCCTTTGACCATCCGCGGTTTCCCGGCTTCAACCCCTATGCGCTCGGCTTCGCGATGATGCAGGACCTGGAACGGATCGTCACCGCGCCCGAGGCGGAAGACCGCGAGTGGTTTCCCGATATCGCCGGCACCGGGGACGCGATGGCCGTCCTGCGCGACATCTGGGCCAATTACCGCGACGAGAGCTTCATCAGCCAGTTCCTCAGCCCGCGCCTGATGCGGCAGATGCGCATGTTCCACATTTGCGACGACCCGGCGCGGAGCGAAGGCGTGACGGTCGAGGCGATCCATGACGAGGCCGGCTATCGCCGGATCCGCCGCCAGCTCGCCCGCGAATACGACATCAGCTGGACCGATCCTAATATCGAGGTCGTCGATGTCGACCTCGCCGGCGACCGGCGCCTGCTTCTGCGCCATACCGTCGTGAACAGATGCCTGCTTCAGGACAAGGCCGCTACGCATGTGCTCCAGCACATCGCCGATCTCTGGAGCTATGATGTCCGGCTCCAGGAGGTCGACCCCACAGGCACGGTCCTGAAGGAACATGTGGCCAGCCCGCGCGGCATGACCCGCGCGGCCTGAGCGGCGCGGCCCGGGACAAGCCTGCCCTAGGATGCCACGCTTGGAAGGTCGAGCCGCTCGGGCGCGAGCGCCGGTGAGCGCATGCCCTTCCCGCCCTCCCAGCCCTGGGTTCCTTGACGGCCTGAGGGCGTGGTTTCGCTGCTCAGAACTCTTCCCACCCGGCATCGCCGGCGCGACTGTTGGCGACCTTCTTGGCCGGCGCGTGCGACGCTGGCGCAGCCGCCTGGGTCCGAGGTGCCGGTGCCGGCACTTTGGTTTGCCTGAAGGCGGCCTCGGCGAGCTTGCGCAGGCGCGCGGGCTCCGAGCCGTGGCTGGCCGGTGAGGCTGTCGCACCCTCAGAGCCCGTCCTGAAGGCCGCGACGAGGTCGTTGAGCTCACCGATGCGGCCCGAGAGCGACCCGGCCGAGGCCGCGCTCTGTTCGGCGAGCGCCGCATTGGCCTGCGTCATCTCGTCGAGATGGGCGACAGCCTGGCTCATCTCGTCGATGCCGTTGGCCTGCTCGCCCGAGGCCGCCGAGATCTCGGCGATGGTGGCCGCGACCTTTTGCGAAGCCGCCAGGATCTGGGTCAGCGCGTCGCCGGCCTGGCGCACCAGCTTGACGCCCTCGCCGACCTCGCTGTTGGACGAGGAGATCAGCCCCGAAATGTCCTTGGCGGCGGCGCTCGAGCGCTGCGCCAGCGTGCGGACCTCGGAGGCCACCACGGCAAAGCCCTTGCCGGCATCGCCGGCACGCGCGGCTTCCACCGCCGCGTTCAGCGCCAGCAGATTGGTCTGGAAGGCGATGTCGTCGATCACCCGGATGATGTCGGAGATCTTCTGCGAGGCGCTCTCGATGCGCGCCATCGCAGCCACGGCCTCGGTCGCGATCGTGCCGCCCGACTGCGCTGCCTGCATCGCTTCGGTCGCGATCGCGGCTGCCTGCTTCGAAGCCTGGGCCGAGGCCTTCACCGAGGCTGCGAGCTCCTCGGTCGTGGCCGCGGTCTCCTCCAGCGACGAGGCCTGCTCCTCCGTGCGCTTCGAGAGGTCGTCGGCGCCCATGGTGATCTCGCGCGCGGCCAAGCCGACATCCGCAGAGGTCGTCTGGATCGTGCGCACCGTCGTGGACAGGCGGTCGACAGTGGTGTTGAAGTCGTCACGAAGCTGCTCATAGGCCGCCGGAACGGCGATCTCGATGCGATGTGTCAGGTTGCCATAGGACAATTCCGCAAGGCCGCGGGCCAGCTCCGTGACGACCTTTTCCAGCTCCTTCGCCTGCTCGAGCTGCTGCTGCGCTCCCGCCAGGCGCTCGGCCTCAGTGGTGTGTCGGGTGTCTTCGATCAGGCGCGCTTGCGCGATGGCGGCGGTTTCGAGCTCCGCCTTCTCGATCGCAGCGCTGCGCAGGACGCCGACCGCATCAGCCATCGCCGCGATCTCGTCGCGGCTGCGGATGACGGGGATCGCCGCCTCGATATCGCCCGAGGCAAGCCGGTGCATCGCCGCCTTCAGGCTGCCGAGCGGCTTCATCATGCGGCGCAGGACCAGCAGCAGCACGGCGCCGCCCACCAGAGCGATCAGCAATCCGGCGATCACGTTACCCCAGATCATCTCATCGATCACGACCAGGAAATCGGCCTGCCTGATGCCGACGAACAGGATGCCGATGACCTGGTTGTTCGATGACTGGATGATCGGCTCATAGATCGTGAAGTAAGGCAGGCCCAGAATGTCGGCCGCGCCGGAATAGGTCTTTCGATCCTTGAACACAGCGTCATAGGCAGGCCCGGCGGCCAGCTTGGTGCCGACGGCGCGCGAGCCATCGGGCTTCTGCACGTTGGTGGCAACGCGCACATCGCCCATGAAGACCGTCGCCACGCTGCCGGCCAGCGCCTTGACCTTGTCGACGGCAGCGAAATTGCCGTTCACCGGCTCATTGCCGAAGTAGAGCTTGTCGCCCTCCAGCTTCGGCTCCCCCTTGGCGACGAGAATATCGCGCAGCAGGTTGATGTTGACGGAGAGGCTGGACTGCGCCCGTTCGCGCATCGCCTTGTCGGCGGCATGGATCGACACCAGGACGGATGCGGCGACAGCCGCCCCCACGATGAGGACCCCGACGATAGCCAGGCGAGTCGCGATCGGCAGCCGAAATAGAAAGAGCTTCTTCATGAGGCGGCTCATTGTTGAATGGGCGGCGTGACACACCCAGGAACACCTCAGCTTTGTCTATAATAATGAAAAGCTGCTTAATTTTAGGGTTCTTACCTCTCTCAACGCATAGGTTCGAAATTTTCGGCGTAGAGATGCGCAAGGGGGAGCCCTCATAAATGAATACATCGGAATATAACTTTATGCAGCAATCAGTATTTCTTCGATCTGTGCATTTTACTATAAACTACCAAAGACGCACATCGGAACGCGGATTTCATCCTTCGAAACGAAGCGGCGCGGCTTCTCAGAATGGAGGCTCAGCGAGGTTTTCAGCCGAACCATCGGAGCAGCGTGGCCTGATCAGTCTTCTGTGACGATAATGTCATCGGACGGTCATCGGCCGATGCGTAGTTCGGCCGCCATGAGCGACGCTCCCACACATCACTTGACCGCGCAGGATGTCTCGCCCGCGGGGGGCACGACACCGCCTTCTCCCCCGCTGCTGGCGCTGGAGGCCTTCACCGTCTCGTTCCGCAACGGCCATGGCGCGACCCGGGTCGTGCATGGCGTCGATCTCATGCTCGCGCCTGGGGAAGCGCTCGGCATCGTCGGCGAATCCGGCTGCGGCAAGAGCGTCACCTGGCTTGCGGCCTTGCGGCTTCTCGGCAGGGGCGTCGCGACCTCGGGCAAGGTTCTGCTCTCGGGCCAGGACATCACGCATCTCGGCGAGCGTGAGATCGCGCGCATTCGCGGCGGCCGGATCGGCCTGATCTTCCAGGACCCGACGAGTTCGCTCAATCCGGTGCATCGCATCGGCACGCAGATCGGCGAGGCGCTGCGCTTGCATCGCGGCCTCTCCGGCGCGGCCGGGCAGACGGAGGCGCTGCGCCTGCTCGACCGTGTCGGCATCGCCGACGCGCCGCGCCGGCTGCGGCAATACCCACATGAATTGTCCGGCGGCATGAACCAGCGCGTGATGATCGCGGTCGCGCTGGCCGGCGAGCCCGACGTGCTGGTCGCCGACGAGCCGACGACCGCGCTCGACGCCACCATCCAGGCCCAGATCCTCGATCTCATCCGCGACATCCGCCGCGACACCGGCATGGGCCTCGTGCTGATCTCGCATGATCTCGGCGTCGTGGCCGATCTCTGCGACCGTGTCGCCGTGATGTATGCCGGCCGCGTCGTGGAGACCGCAGCGACCTCGGCGCTGCTGCATCAGCCGCACCACCCTTATACGCGCGGGCTGCTGGCCGCCCTGCCGGAGCTGGAGGGGCCACGCCTGCGCTTGACGCCGGTGCCCGGCACGGTGCCCGCGCCCGATGCGATGCCGCCAGGCTGCGCCTTCGCGCCGCGCTGCACCTCGGCTGCCGCCATCTGCCAGGTCGCGCCGCCGCCGCTCGCCCCGGCGGGCGGCGTCCGCCAATCCGCCTGCCTGCGGCTCGATGCCTTGCCGCCCTGGCAAGGAAGCCCGGAGCAGCGGGCTTTGGGCCAGCGTGAGCCGCGCCTGGAAGAGCTTGTCGGGATGTCGTCATGAGCGCGCTTCTCACGGTGAAGGATCTGGCGCGGCACTATCCCGTCGCTGGCGCGCGCGGTGAGCGGCGCCTGCTGCACGCCGTCGATGGGGTGAGCTTCTCGCTCGACGCCCGCCGCACGCTTGGTGTCGTCGGCGAGTCGGGCTGCGGCAAGTCGACGACGGCCAAGCTGGTGCTGGGCCTGCTCGCGGCCTCCTCCGGCCGGATCGATTTTGCCGGCGAGCCGGTCACGGCGGTGCGCGATGCCAGATGGCGCGCCATGCGCCGTTCCATGCAGATGGTCCCCCAGGACCCGTTGGCGGCGCTCGACCGGCGCCTGACGGTCGGCGAGCAGGTCGTCGAGCCGCTGCAGATCCACAATCTCGAAGCCGGCCCTGGGGCGCGGCAGGAGCGGGCGCTTTCGCTGTTCGAGGCTGTGGGCCTGCGTCCCGACCTGTTCGACCGCTATCCGCATGAATTGTCAGGCGGCCAGCGCCAGCGCGTGGTGCTGGCGCGCGCACTGGTGCTCGACCCCAGGCTCGTGGTCTGCGACGAGCCGATCTCGGCGCTCGACGTCTCCGTCGCGGCGCAGGTCATCAACCTGCTGCAGGATCTGCAGGAGCGCTTCGGCATGGCCTATCTCTTCATCAGCCACGACCTCAAGGTGGTGCGCCAGATCGCCGACGAAGTCGCGGTGATGTATCTCGGCCGCATCGTCGAGCAGGGTCCGCCCGACGCATTGTTCCATGCACCCGCCCATCCCTATACCGAGGCGCTGGTCTCGGCGGTGCCGACACCCTGGCGGCGCATGCGCGAGCGCATCGTGCTGTCGGGCGATCCGCCCAACCCGGTCGATCGGCCCAGCGGCTGCGCCTTTCATCCGCGCTGCCCGCGCGCCATGGCGCTGTGCGCGACGGAGGCTCCAGCCCTGCGCCGCGTGGCGGATGGGCGGCTCGCCGCCTGCCATCTCGCGCCGGCCATCGACAGCCCGGTTGCCGTAGCCGCCTGAGTGCGGCAGGAACCGCTTCCATATCCTTCGGAGACAGACGATGGCGCAGAATGAGCAGGCCACTGCCGGGCGGGTGATCGTGGCGGTGTTCGACGGTCTCCGACCCGATATGGTGACGCCCGAGCTGACGCCGAACATCCTGCGCCTGGCGGCGCGCGGCACCTGGTTTCGGCAGGCGCGCAGCGTCTTCCCCTCGCTGACGCGCGTCTGCACGAGCGCGATCGCCACCGGCGCGCCGCCAACCGCGCATGGCATCGTCGGCAACGCCTTCTACCATGCGGCCGCCATGCCCGAGCATGTCTTCGACACCGGCCGTATCGACCATCTTCGCCGGATCGAAGCCCACCATGGCGGGCGCCTCATCGACGTGGACACCTTTGGCGACGTTCTCGCTCGCGCCGGGCGACGGCTCTGCGTGGTGCATACGGGTTCGCCCGGCTCGGCGCATTTCATCAACCCGCGCGCCCGCGACAACGGCCACTGGACCTTCTCGATGCATGGCGTCGACGGCACCCAGACACCCCATGCCGTGACCGAGGCGCTGGAGACGGTCGGTCCGCTGCCGGAGCGCGAGATGCCGCGCCTGGGCGAATTGCGCTACGCCGCGCGGCTGATGGTGGAGCATGTCTTGCCGGTGCTGGCTCCGGATGTCGCGCTGGTCTGGTTCAACGAGCCCGACACGACCTTCCACTACAAGGGCCTCGGCTCGCCCGAGGCCAAGGCCGGGCTGCAGGAAGCCGACAAGGCCTTCGGCGCCATTCTGGACTGGGTCGACGCCCAGCCGGATGCGGAGCGCATCGCCGTGATCGTCGCCTCCGATCACGGCCAGATCTCGACCCGCGCCACCCACCCGCTCTTCGACGACGCCCGCCAGGCGGGCTTTGCGGTCGCCCAGCGCGACGCGCTCGATGGCGCGGCCTTCGTCGCCACCGGCGGCATCAGCGGCGAGATCCGCCGCCTCAATGGCGACCGCGACGGCATCGAGCGGATCGCCCATTGGCTGATGCAGCAGCCGGCCGTCGGGCATGTCTTCTCGCCCGCCCGCAACGAGGTCGAGGGCGTGGTGGACGGCACCTTGTCCCTCGCCCTGATGGGCAATGGGCATGAGCGCCAGCCGGACCTCATGTTCATCCTGAAATCGGATCTCGCGACCGACCAATACGGCCTGCCGGGCCTGGGCACGATGACGCCGGGCGACGTGCCGCTCGGCGGCGGCATGCATGGCGGCATCAATCCGCACGAGCTCAACACCGTGCTTATCATCGCTGCCGAGACGGCGGAGGGGCGCGGCTCCCTGTCCTCAGCGCCGGCCGGCATCATCGATATCGGCCCGACCGTGCTCGGCCTGCTCGGGATAGCACTGGGGCAGACCATGCAGGGCCGAAACCTCGCCCGCCCAGCCCGCGAGGAGGCGCGCGTCACGCGCCATTCGGCCGGTCGCGGCGCTTTCGGCCAGCATGTCGACATCGTCGAGCAGGATGGCCGCCGCTTCATCCTGGGCGGCGGGCAGTAGGCGCGAGGCTTATTGAACCCACGCCGTCAGTTGCGGCCGAAGGACAGGTTGTCGGGCCGCAGATCCATGAAATAGAAGGTGGTCGGCCGCCAGGCGATCGACTTCTTGATCGCGTAGGCCTCGCTCGGCTGGTAAAGGATCGTGGCTGGCGCTTCGTCCTCCCAGATGTCGAGCATCTCGGTAAAGAGGGCCTTGCGCTTGCCCGGATCGACCTCCGCCTCGAGCGCATTGCCTGCCTTGTTGAAGGCCCCCGCCGAGGTCCAGAACTTCGAGACCTGGATCTCGCCGGCAGGCCCCCAAGCCACCCAGATCGAGCCGAGCGGATCGGGCAGGCGGGTCGAGTTCGACCAGTTGAAGATCTGCGAGCCGGCGCCGCGCAATTGCGCCGAGTTCTCGACGACCTGCAGCGAGGCGTTGAGGCCGACCGCCTTCCATTGCTCGACCAGAACCTGCGCGGCTTCGAGCGCGTTGGTGTAGTAATTGGCCATCGTCCGATAGACGATCGGCTCGCCCTTGTAGCCCGCCTGCTTCAGCAGCGCCTTCGCCCTGGCCGGGTCGTAGGGCAGCTTGCGGCCCTCGACGAACATCTGGCCGTATTCGGGGAAGTTGTGGCTGGCCGGCACCAGGGCCGTGCCCTGCCACAGCGTGTCGACGAGCTTCTGGCGGTCGATGGAGCAGACCAGCGCCTGGCGGATGCGCTTGTCGGACAGCAGCTTGTCCTGGTCGTTGAAGGCGAGCACATGCACGTTCGCCAGCACGACCGAGCGCACGTCGATGTCCTTGTAGCCGCCGACGATGCTCATCTGGTCCGGCGGAATATTGGTGATGAGGTCGTAGTCACCCGCCACAAGGCCGGCGACCCTGGCGGCCAGTTCCGGCACGCGCTTGAAGATGACGCGCTTGGCCGAGGGCTTGGCCATGAAATAATCGTCGAAGGCCTCGAGCACGGTCGCGTCGGCGGCGCTGTGCGACACCACACGGTAGGGGCCGGTCGCGACGGGCTTCCTCGAATAGGCCTCGAAGCCCATCGCCTCATAGGCACGCTTGTTGACGATCCAGGCGCACCAGGAGGCGAGCCGCTGCTCCAGCAGGACGTCGGGCGTCCTGGTGCGGAAACGCACGCTGTAGCGGTCGATCGGCTCGACGCTGGCCAGCACGCCGAAATAAGCCTTGCCGCCCGGGATCTGGGCCTTGTCGCCCCAGAGCCGGCCGTCGCGGAAGGTATAGGCGACATCCTCGGAGGTGAGCTCGTCGCCATTATGGAACTTCACCCCCTGGCGCAGCGTGACGATCAATTCCAGCGGCGAGACACGCTCCCATTTTGTGGCGAGATGCGGCTTGAGCTCCGAGCCGCCGCCATCGGCCGTTCCGAGGAAATCACGCCGGATCAACGTGTCGAAGATCGAATAGGTGATGCGCGTGCCGACATTGGAGAGTTCGCGGGCCGGCTCCAGCGTCGCCGGCAGATCAGCGACCGCCACGGTGAAATTCGGGCGGGTCTCGCTGGCAGCGAAGCCCGGCTGGGCGTTCAGCGCGATGGGGGTGGCGATCGCGCCTTCCAGGAAGCGGCGGCGGGAAATCGTAGCCATTGTGGATCCTTGGAGCAGCCGGTGCCGCCAAGCCGACAAGGTCGGCACGGCGACCGGCACCAGTGGAACGATGAATGCGTGGCTTGCCTCAGCCAGGCGACAATCCGGTGACATTGGGGCGCCCGGCGATGGCTTCGACCAGCAGGCGTGGATCGTCGAGCAGGATCGCGTCCGGCGACAGGGCAAGCAGCCGGTCGAGCCCGTCACGATCGACACGCCCGACCGGGAAAGGCGGATAGTCCGGCAAGGCCACCGAACGCGGCTGGCCGACCATGACCGCAAGCTTCAAGCCCTCGGCCCGGACGGCAGCCGCGCGTTCGGCCGTAGCATCGCCTTGCCATAGCCGGAACCAGTCTGCGCCGGCAGCGCGAGCCATGGCTGCCGAGTCCGGATCGGCAGCGAAGGCGAGCAACGCGACCTCGCGCGCCTGAGCGCGCGCCATGGCGATGAGATCGAGATCGCGCAGACCGAGCACTATGCGCCCAACCGCGCCGGCTTCGCTGAGCTCCGCCAGAACGCGCGAAACGACGGCGCGCTCGGTCAGCTTCACGTCGAGCAGCAGCCCGAGCGGAGCCGAGGCCGCGATGGCGTCCTGCAGCGTCATCACCGACGGCAGCAGGCGGCGGATGGTGGCGAGATCGATCTCAGCCACCGCACGGGGGTCGTCGCAGAGGCGTTTCAGATCGGCGTCGTGCAGGCAGACGAGGATGCCGTCGACTGTCAGCCGCAGATCCGTCTCGACCATGTCGGCACCAGTAGCCTCTGCTGCCCGAAAGGCCTCTGCCGTATTCTCGGGCGCGAGCAACGCCCCGCCGCGATGCGCGATGACGAGCGGGCGTCCCGAAGCCGGCGATTGTGCGGATACCATCATCCCGCCCTTACCTGCGATCGACCGTGGGATCGAACCTGTCGCGCAACCAGTCGCCGAACAGGCTCATCGACAGGGTCGTCAGGAGGATCGTCAGCCCGGGGAAGACGGCGATCCACCAGGCGTTGAGCAGATAGCGCCGCCCCTCGCCCAGCATCAGGCCGAGCGAGGTGCCCGGCGGCTGCACGCCCAGGCCGAGGAAGGAGAGCGAGGTTTCGAGCAGGATCGTGCCCGGAAAATTCAACGTCGCCTGTACCACCAGCGCCGCGACGATATTGGGCAGGAGATGGCGCATGATCACCCGCGCTGGCCGCGCGCCGAGAGCCTCCACCGCATTGATGTACTCGCTCTCCTGCTCGGAGACGACGAGGCCCCGCGCCAGCCGGGTATAGCGGTCCCAGCCGTCGATGCTGACCAGGATGATGAAGAGCAGGATGTTGTTGCCGAAGAAGGCCAGCATCGTCAGCGCCAGGAACAGCGCCGGGATCGCCGCCTGCGCATCGACCAGCATCATGATGCCCTGGTCGACGAGCCCCTTGAACCGCGCCGCGACGAAGCCGAGCAGCGTGCCGAAGACCGCCCCGATCAAGGTGCCAAGCACCGCGATCAGGATCGAGGTGCGGATGGCGAAGATCAACCGGCTCAAGATATCGCGCCCGAGCTGGTCGGTGCCGAGCCAATAGGTCATGCCGCCGCCCTCGGACAAAGGCGGGCGCAAACGCGCCGCGAGGTTCTGGGTGGTGAAGTGGATCGGCGCCAGCCAGTCGGCGAGCAGCGCGACGAGCACGGTGAGCAGGAGAAACGCCGCAGACAGCTTGACGAGGGGCGACATCGCCGCCCGCGCCGGGCGGGAGCGCAGCGGTGGCGACGCGAGAGCCGCGCTGTCGAGCCCCGCCGTCATGCCCGTGCTCCCCCAGCCTGCCGGAAGCCGCCCAGCCGGGGGTCGATCAGGATATGCAGGATGTCGACGAGCAGATTGGCTGAGATCATGATCACCGTGATGGTGAGGATCACGGCCTGCACCACGGCAAGATCACGCGTTGCCACCGAATCGACCAGCAAGCGGCCGACGCCGGGCCAGGCGAAGATCGTCTCCACCACCGCACTGCCGGCGAGAATCCCGCCGATCTCGATGCCGAGGAACATCAGGAGCGGCACCGACGCATTCGGCAACGCGTGGCGGATGATGACACTGAAGGGCATCACGCCACGCCCACGTGCCGCGCGAATGAAGGGCTTGCCGAGCACCTCCAGCGTCGCGGTCCGCGCGAAACGGGCGAGCCGCCCCGCCAGCGGCAATCCGAGCGTCACCATCGGCAGGATGAGATGGGCAGGAGTGTCCGATCCCGCCGATGGCAAGACGCGCAGTTTCAGCGCGAACAGCAGGATCAGCAGGATGCCGAGGAAGAAGATCGGAATGGCATAGCCGAACACGGCCGAGGCCATCGCCAGCCTGTCGATGGCGCTGTTGTGCCTCAGCGCCGCCAGCACGCCGAGCGGCAGGCCGACCAGCAAGGCCAGCAGGAGCGCGGATGTCCCGAGCAGCGCCGTCTTCGGCAGGGCCTCGAGAACAGCAGCGAAAGCCGGCCGGTCATCGGCGAAGGAGGCGCCGAAATCACCCCTGGCCGCGCTGAGCAGATAGCGCAGATATTGCTGGTGGAGCGGCTGATCGAGGCCCCAGAGATCGCGGTAATAGGCGCGCACGTCCGGGGGCGTGTCGATCGAGAGCATGATGTCGGCGGGGTCGCCCGCCAGGCGCAGCGCGATGAAGACCGCCGAGACGCAGATGAGGAGTGTGAGGATGGCGCGCCCCGCGCGCAGGGCCAGGAACCGAAACATGCGTAAAACCGATCGACACGACCTCGTGACAAGCGGCGCATCTGCAAAGCCGGCGACGACAGATTGATGACAGCCTGGTGCTTTCCGCCTCGATCAGGCGAAAAGCAGGCGCGCTCCGATCAGCCCGCTGCCCCCCATCGCTGCCGCCAGGCATTCCCCGCCAGCGCCGCGACGCAGTCGATCAGCGGGGTGGGAACCCCGGCCCTTCGGCCGAGCTCGGCGACCGCGCCTGCGATCGCGCCCAATTCCAGCGGCCGGCCAGCCTCCATATCCTGCAGCATCGAGGTCTTGACGCCGACCAGGGTCGGAGGAAGCTCCAGGCGCACCTCGAGATCGGGTCTATCCTCGATGCCGAGCGCGGCTGCCACGGCAACGCATTCCGCCATGATCGACTTGGCGACGCTCCGGAGCGCGGGGTCGCCGATGATGGCGTCGATCGTCGCCCCGGTCACGGCCGAAATCGGATTATAGGCGGCATTGCCGAGGAGCTTGTGCCAGACCGCGCTTCGGATGTCCGCGCTCGGCTCGGCGTCGATGCCACCCGCCTTCAGGAAGGCCACGACATCGGCAAGCCTCGCGCTCGCCGGCGCCAGCGGCTCGCCGATGACCAGGCGCTTGCGGCCGTTCCAGGCGATGCGGTTCGGCGCCGGGCGATTGGCGCCGACATAGACGACGCAGCCGAGAACCTGGGTGGTCGGAAGCGCCGCCGCGATCGCGCCTTCGGGGTCCACGGAGGTCAGTTTCCGATCGCCGAATCCCTCGTCCAGCCCATCCAGGTACCACCATGGAATGCCGTTCAGCATCGGCAGCACGATCGTCCCGGGCCCGAGCAGAGGCGTCACCAGATCCAGGCCCGTCGGCCAGTCATGCGCCTTGTAGCCGACCAGAACGAGATCCTGCACCCCGGCCGAGGACGGATCGGCGGTCGCGTTGACGGACAGTGTTTCGGCGGATGACGCGGTCTCGAGGATCAGGCCATCGGAGGCGAGCAGGGCTGCCGTCGCCGGACGCGCCACGATGAGAGGGCTCTGCCCCGCCTTGGCCATATGCCAGGCGATGACGCCCCCGATCGCTCCGGCGCCAACAATCGCCACCCGCATGGTCCGCTCCCGCTTTGTGAATCGAGAGCGGACTATAATGCGCAGAAGCGGATGGGACAGTCTCGATCCCGGACAGGTTGCCTACTTGATCATCACGGAGGGCAGCCAGGTCACGAGCCCCGGGAACAGGCAGCAGATGATCACCGCCAGGAACATCAGCACGACGAAGGGCATCGTGCCCCAGATGATGTCGGAGAGCGGGATGTCGGGCGCGATGTTCTTGATGACGAAGATATTGAGGCCCACCGGCGGGTGGATCAGCCCCATCTCCATCACGATGGTCATGACGACGCCGAACCAGATCAGGTCGAAGCCCGCGGCCTTGAGCGGCGGCAGCACGATCGGAGCGGTCATCAGGATGATCGAGACCGGCGGCAGGAAGAAGCCGAGCACGATGACGAAGAGCAGGATCGCCGCCAGCAGAACCCATTTCGACAGCGACAGCCCGATCACCCAGGCGGCCATCGCCTGGCTGATATGGAGATAGCTCATCACATAGGCATAGAGCAGCGACATGCCGATGATCATAAGCAGCATGGTCGATTCGCGCAGCGTGCCGGTGACGATCGGCATCAGCTTGGACGGCCGCCAGATACCGTACATCGCGCCGATGACGATCAGCGCCAGCACCGCGCCAACGCCGGCCGTCTCCGAGGGCGTCGCCCAGCCGGCATAGAGCACGACCATGACGCCGGCCAGGATCGAGACGAAGGGCGCGACCCAGGCGATCATCCTGAGCTTCTGGCCAAGCGTGTAATGCTCTTCGGTCAGCAGCGCCGAGCGGACCCCGGTCTCGGCTGCAATCGTCTGAGCCACCGCGAATTCCTTGCGGTAGCGCAGCACCGAATAGAGCGCGAACAGCGTGATCAGCAGCAGCCCCGGGCCGATGCCGGCGAGGAAGAGCTTGCCGAGCGAGACCTCGGCCGCGACCGCGTAGAGCAGCATGGTGACCGAAGGCGGCAGCAGGATGCCGAGCGTGCCGCCGGCCGCGATGATGCCGGCAGCGAAACCGCCGGAATAACCGCGCTGGCGCATCTCCGGGATGCCGGCCGAGCCGATCGCCGAACAGGTCGCCGGCGACGAACCGGCCATGGCGGCAAAGAGACCGCAGGCGATGGTGTTGGCGACGCCGAGCCCGCCGGGAATCCGGTGCAGCCAGGCATGCAGGGCCGAATAGAGGTCCTTGCCGGCGTTGGAACGCCCGATCGCCGCCCCCTTCAGGATGAAGAGCGGGATCGCCAGGATGATGACGTTGGCGAGCTCCTCGTAGAAATTCTGCGCAATGGTATCGACCGAAGCCGACGGCATGAACAGCAGCATGAAGACGAGCGCGACGACGCCGAGCGCAAAGGCGATCGGCATGCCGGAGAACATCACGACGAGCGTCGCCACGAAATAGGCGATGCCGACCTGCGCCTGCGAGAGGCTCGTGACCAGCGGCCTGACCGGCCTCTCCCACATCAACAGCGCCACCACAGCCAGGATGACGACGGCGAGAACCAGCAGCGAGCGCTGGCCGACCTGCAGCGCGACCTGCACGGCCAGCAGGGCCATGCCGAAGGTCAGCAGCGAATAGGGAATCCAGAGCGGCGGCCCCCAGGCCGAATGCGAGGTCTGGCCCTCATGCAACGCCTCCTGCAGCAAGCCGCCGGCCTTCCAGGCGAAGAACAGGCAGAAGGCCAGCACCACGGCGTCGACCGTGGCGCGCCGGGCCGCGTTCAATCGCGGCGAGAGCATATGGTCGAGGAAGTCGATGCCGATATGGCCACGCCGCTGCTGCACGGCGCCGGCCGAGAGGAACATCGCGCCGGCGACCAGGAAGATCGTGACCTCGTCCTGCCACTCGACGCCGCGACCATAAAGATGGCCGGCGATGACGCCGAAGGTCAGGACCAGCGCGGCTGCGAGCAGCGCAACGGCCGAGAGCTTGAACAGCGTCTCGTTGACCGCACCGATGACGGCGGCGATGCCGCCCGTCACCGGTGTCGAGCTCCTGATGTCGCTGGCGAGGATGGCGTCGTGCTGCAGGCCGCCCGCCATCTCAGGAAACCGCGCGGGCGAGCTTCAGGAGTTCCGCGGCTTCGGTCGATTTCGCCGCATAATCCTTCCAGGCGCTCTCCTCGGAGATCTTGCGCCAGGCCGCGAGGTTGGCGTCGGTCTGGTCGACGACCTGCACGCCCTTGGCGGCATAGACCTTGGCGACCTCCTCATCGTCCTTCTTGGCCTCGGCCGTGCCCCAGGCTTCCATCTCGGCGCCGACATCGAGCAGCGCCTTCTGCTGCTCGGGCTTCAGGCTGTCGAAGATCGCCTTGGACATCAGCATCGGTTCGAGCATGAACCAGAACGAGCCCTTGCGAGCCGCCGTCAGCGATTTCGACAATTCTTCCAGGCGGAACGAGATCAGGCTGGTCGAGGAGGTCACGGCGGCGTCGAGCGCGCCGGTCTGCATGCCGATATAGACCTCGTTCGACGGCATGGTCGAAACCTGGGCGCCTGCGGCGGTGAACATCAGATCCATCTCGCGGCTGCCGCCGCGGATCTTGATGCCCTTGACGTCATCGGGGCCGCCGATCGTGCCCTTGCGCGAGGCGACACCACCGGCCTGCCAGATCCAGGAGATGATCTTGATGCCCTTGTCCTCGACGATCTTGGTCAGCGCCTTGCCGACCTCCGAGGTCTTCCATTTCGCGCCCTGCTCATAGCTCGTGACCAGGCAGGGCATCAGTCCGAGATTGCAGGCATGCAGCTCGCCGCCGGCATAGGCGATCGGATAGAGCGACATGTCGAGCGCGCCCTTGCGCAGCGCCGAGAACTGCGCGTTCGTCTTCATCAGCGACGAGTTGGCGTAGACCTCGAATTTGAGCGACCCTGCCGTCCGCTTCTCGACCTCGCGCGCCATGATCCGGCACAGCCGATCGCGGAAATCGCCCTGGTCGATGCTGCCGCCGGGAAACTGGTGCGAAATCTTCAGCGTCGTCGCGCTCTGGGCGGAACCCGGCCGGCTGAAGGTCAGGACGGCGGGAGCCGCGATCAAGCCGGACAGGACGTGGCGTCGGTCGAACTGCATGTCTTCCTCCCATGGAAGAGCCTGGGCGGGAGGCTCCCCGCCTGCTGTTTTCGCTCGTTTTATACGGGCGTGCGTTCCCACACATAGAGCATGCTTCAGAGACCGATGCCAACATGAGCAGCTGACGGTCTATCTGCTTTCCGGTTCGGCGACGGCGATCGCCGCACGGGCCTGCTCCCACTGCATGGCGCGGCGATTGCGCCGGCCACCGAAATTCCCCGACACTCGCGGCCAGCGATCGCTCGATGGATGAGGAGAGGCCGGAATGCTGGATTGGGCGCGCGCCAGGGCCGAGGCTGCAAGCATCACCGAGAGCTGGCGACAGGAAGGCGGCCCCGGCGGAGCGGTCGTGATCTTCGACACCACCGGCGTGCGCGAGGCGCTGAGCGGCGGCTTCGCGGTGATCGAGCATGGGCTCGCCTTCACCCCGGACACGACGAACCGCTTCGCCTCGATCAGCAAGCATATTCTGGCGACCCTGCTGCTGCAGGCGGATGTGCCCTTCGACGCCCCGCTCGGGACATGGCTTGCGGATCTGCCCGAGGCTTTCGCCCGGCTGCCGCTTGGCCGCGCGCTCGACATGACCGGCGCCTTGCCGGATATGATGGAGGTGTTCTGGCAGCGCGGTGTGCCCTACACCGCCAGCCTGAGCGCCAGCGAAATCCTCGCCGTTGCGCAACGCCTGCCGTCCCTGAATGGCGAACCCGGGCTGGAGATGGCCTATTCCAACACCGGCTGGCGCCTCGGCCAGCTCGTGCTGCAGAAGCGGCTTGGGATCGACTATGCCCGGGCCGTGGACCGGCTGATGGCGGAATTCGACCTGCCGATCCGATTTCCGCAGGATGAGACCGAGATCGTGCCCGGTCTCGCGACCGGGTATTGGCGTGACGGCGAAAGCTGGCGGCGCGGCCGCTACGGCTTTCATTTTTCCGCCTCGGGCGGGATCGCCGGCAGTGCGGCGGGGCTGGCGCGCTGGGCCTCCGCCCTGCTCGCCGGGCGCGGCACGCTGGCCGGCATGCTGGAGCGCCTGACCGCGCCGCGCGCCTTCGCTGATGGCAGCGCCAGCGTCTATCGGCTCGGGCTGGTCTGCAGCGCGCTGGAGGATGTCGCACTCGTCGGCCATGGCGGCTCGCTGCCCGGCTATCGCAACCATGTCCTGATGGCGCCCGCCCATGGCGTCGGCGTCGTCGTGCTGAGCAATCGCGAGGAAGACGCGCTCTGGCTGAGCCTGCGCGTGCTTGCCGCGCTGCTGGGCCGAGACTTGCCCAACCCCGCAAACGAAGTGCCCACCGGCCTGTTCGCCACCGAGAGCGGCCCGTTCTGGGCGGAGCTGGCGCCGGATTCGATCAGCTTCATGGGCGGCTATGAGCGCCTCGTCAGCGACGGCGACAATGGCCTGCGCAGCCTGCCCGCCTATCTCGACATCAGGCTCAGGCAAACCGGCGCTGACACGCTCGAAGGCACGATAGGCGGCGTCCGGCGCCGACTCGTACGCGTTCCCGCGGAAACGGCTCTCGACCCGGGACTGCCTGGGCGCTGGCGCGAGCGCATCTTCGGCGCCGAGATCCTGATCCGCCCGGACGGTACGGCGGTGATGCCCTGGACCGGAGACGCCGGAATCGAAACCGTGCTCACCGCCCTGCCCGGCGGCCGGGCACTCGCCGATCTGAGCCATGGCCCGTGGCGGCATCGGCCTTGTCTTTGCTTGCAGGTGGATGGGTCGCTTCATCTCGCCAGCCACCGCGCCCGCGTCCTGCAATTCGACCGCATTGCCGAACAAGGAGCCCGGTCATGAAAGTCTCGCGTCTCGCCGCCCTGGCCATCTCGGCGGCCTGTCTCGCCTTCCCCGCTCAGGCGCAGCGGGCGCCCGGAAAAATCCTGCGCGTCGTCCCTCATTCCGACCTCAAGAACCTCGACCCGGTCGCATCCTCGATCGTGATCACGCGCATGCATGGCTTGATGATCTACGAGACGCTGTTTGCCTGGGACGCCAGCCTCAATCCCAAGCCGCAGATGGTCGAGAGCTTTTCGACCTCCGACGATAAACTGACCTGGAGCTTTACTCTGCGCCCGAGCCTGAAATTCCATGACGGCCAGCCGGTGACGACGCGCGATGTGATTCCTTCACTGAAGCGCTGGATGGCGCGCGACACGATCGGCGGCAAGCTCGGCGAATACACCGAGGGCATGCAGGCCATCGACGACAGGAGCTTCACGCTCAAGCTGAAGCGGCCGATGGCGCTGGTACCGTTCGCGCTCGGCTCCGCTGTCGGCCAGATCCCGGCGATCATGCGCGAGAGCGACGCTACCAGCGACCCGATGAAGCCGATCTCGGAGACCATCGGCAGCGGGCCGTTCCGCTTCAACAGGGCGGAATGGCGTAGCGGCGCCAAGGTCGTCTATGACCGCAACCCCGACTACGTGCCGCGCTCCGAACCGGCGGACGGGCTTTCGGGCGGACGCATCGTCAAGGTCGACAGGGTCGAGTGGATGATCATGCCCGACCCGGCGACTGCGGCCGCCGCGCTGCAGACTGGTGAGATCGACATCTGGGAGCAGCCCAGTCAGGATCTCGTCCCGGTCATTTCGCGCGACAAGAATGTCAAGATCGAGCGCTACAACAACCTGGCGACCCAGGCGCTATTGCGACCCAACCAGCTGCATCCGCCCTTCGACAATCCCAAGGCCCGCCTCGCGCTCGCCTACGCCACCGATCAGGCCGAGTTCATGGCTGGCGGCTATGGCGACGAGGCGTGGTGGAAACGCTGCAACTCCTATTTCATCTGCGGCAGCCCCGACGGCACCGAGGCCGGCGCTGAAATCTTCGGCAAGCCCGACCTCGCCAAGGCCAGGCAGCTTCTGGCGGAAAGCGGCTACAAGGGCGAGAAGCTCGTGCTCACTTCGAGCATGGACATTCCAGCGATCGGCCGCATGGCCGAAGTCGCCGCCGACAGCTTGAAGAAGGCAGGCTTCAACATCGACCTGCAGTTCTCCGATTGGGGCACGGTCACGACGCGCCAGCAGAATCGCGGCACCACCGATCAGGGCGGCTGGAACCTGTTCGTGACCACGGCCTCGGGCGCGACCATGCAATCGCCGCTGACCAATATCGGCACCAACATGGCCTGCGAGAAGGCCTGGGCCGGCTGGCCCTGCGACGCGCAAGCCGAGCGACTGCGTGGCGCGGTCGTCGATGCGCCCGACGACGCCAGCCGCAAGCTCGCGATCGAAATCCTTCATCGCCGGCTGGCCGAGGTGCAGCCCTATCGGGTGCTCGGCCAATTCGACCAGCCCTATGCCCGGCGCAGCAATGTCATGGGCGTGCTGAGCGCGCCCGTGATGCTGTTCTGGAACATCGAGAAGAACTGAAACGGCTCTCGAGGCGCGCCCTGCAAGAGCCGGGGCATCTTCCGGCCCTTGCAGGGCAGGCTTCACGGCTTTATATGCATGCGAGTAATTAGCATGCTATGTAATTTCCCATGACCACGAACCGCTCCGCTTCCGAACTCGCATTCGCGACCAGCCTCTCGACCGCCAGCCGCAAGATGCAGACGACGTTCGACGGCCTGCTCCGGCAAAAGGGGCTGACGCTGGCGCGGGCGCGGGCGCTGCTTCACATTGCCCGCAACCCCGGCGTGAACCAGAGCGAGCTGGCGAAATTCCTCGTGATCGAAAGCCCGACCCTGGTCCGGCTGCTGGACGCCATGGAAAATCAGGGCTTCATTCTGCGTAGCGCCGTCGAAGGGGACCGGCGGGCCAAGCAATTGTCGTTGACCGAGTCCGCGCAAGGCGAACTCCGGCAGGTCGAGGAGCTCTCGCAGATCATCGGCGCCTTCATGCTGCGCGGCGTCGATGAGGAGGATCTGGCGGTGGCCACTCGCGTGCTCCGCCACGTCTTCGAGAACATCGAGGCAGCGATGGACGGGCATGACGCATCATGACGAACGCAGCCGAAGGCACATCGTCCGCGCCAGCGCCTACCGCCGCGATTGCGGCCCCACCGCCCGACCCGACCCTGCAACGGAGCATCGCCTGCATCGGCGCCTCCGTCCTGCTTTGGACGACGCAAGGGCTGGGCATGAATTTCGTCGCCGGGAACACGGCCCAGATCCAGGGATCGCTCGGCGCGACGCTGACCGAGACGAACTGGCTCATCGCCGCCTATATGGCGCCCAATGTCAGCCTGACCCTGATCCTGACCAAGATCCGCATCCAGTTCGGCTTGCGCCGCTTCGCGCTGCTGAGCCTGGGCGTCTTCGTCTTCGCCTCGATCCTGCACCTGTTCGTGCATGATCTGCGCGCGGCCGTGGCCATCCGCTTCCTGGCCGGCATCGCGAGCTCGCCGGTATCGACGCTGGGCTTCCTCTACATGCTCGAGGCCTTTCCGGCGTCAAAGAAGATGAGCTGGGGCCTGAGCCTGGCGCTGACCTGCACGGCGGCGACGCCGACACTGGCACGCCTGCTCGCACCGGCGCTGCTCGATCTCGGCCAATGGCAGGAACTCTACACGATGGATATGGGGCTGGCGCTGCTCGCGGCGGCAGTCGTCTATCTCCTGCCATTGACGCCGATCGTGCACACCAAAGTGCTGCGCAAGCTCGATTTCGTCAGCTATCCGCTGATCGCGCTGAGCTTCGGCCTGCTCGCCGTCGTGCTCGCGCTCGGGCGCTATTATTGGTGGCTCGAGGCGCCATGGCTCGGTTGGTGCCTGGCAGCCTCGCTCCTGTCGCTGGGCCTCGCAGTCGCGATCGAGGCGCAGCGCGAGGCGCCGCTCTTGAATGTGCGCTGGCTGATGAGCCGCGAGATCCTGCATCTGGCCGCGATCATGCTGCTCTTCCGCCTCGTCCTGTCCGAGCAGACCGCCGGCGCGATCGGGCTGTTCCAGACGGTCGGCCTGCTCAACGAGCAAAGCGCCGGGCTTTATGGCGTGATCCTGTTCGCCTCCGTGGCGGGCGGGCTCGCTTGCGGCGCCCTACTGAAGCCGGAGCGCATTCCGGCGCTGCACGGCCTTGCGCTGACCTGCGTCTGCGTCGGCGCCTATCTCGACAGCCAGGCCACCAACCTGACGCGCCCGGCGAACATGTATTTCAGCCAGGCGCTGATCGCCTTCGGCGGAGCGTTGTTCCTGCCGCCGTCCTTGTCCACCGGCTTGACGGTGGCGATGAAACGCGGGCCGGAATACATCACCAGCTTCATCGTCACCTTCCTGTTCACGCAAAGCATTGGCGGGCTGATGGGCTCAGCCTTCTTCACCAGCTTCGTCGTGCTGCGCGAACAGTTCCACTCCAGCTATCTGGTCGAGCGATTGACGCTGAGCGACCCGCTGGTCGTCGAGCGCGTCCGCCAGCTCGCAAGCTCCTATGGCAAGGTGCTGACCGACAGCCAGTTGTTGAACGCGGAGGGGCTTGCTCTGCTCGCGCAACAGGCGACGCGGGAGGCCAATATCCTTGCCTATAACGACATCTTCCTGCTGATCTGCTGGATCTCCGGCTTCGCACTCTGCGCCCTGATCGCGCATCTGCTTTATCTGAACCTCCGGCAGGCGATCGCCGACCGGCGGTCTCTTACTGTCGCCTAGAGCATTGCGCGAAAAAGTGGGCACCGGTTTTTCGCGCAATGCTCTCAACTCCTGGAATCGATCACGTCGCATTCGGACGGCTTCGCCCGAATGCGACGTGATCTAGAACCGAACCTGCCATGTTGAAATCGCTCCGCTCGCCCGCGACCCTGCTCGCCCTTCTCGTCGCCCTCTGTGGGGCGCTGCTCGTGCTCTATGCCTGGAAGCTGCCGCCCTTCCACAACGCGGTGGAGACGACCGAGAACGCCTATGTGAAAGGCCAGGTCACGATCATCAGCCCGCAGCTCGCCGGCTATGTGAAGACGGTGGCGGTGCAGGACTACCAGCTCGTCAAGGCCGGTGACCTGATCGTCCAGATCGACGACCGGATCTATGACCAGAAGGTCCAGCAGGCGCAGGCGCTGCTCGCCGGCCAAAAGGCCAATCTGGCCAATGCCGACCAGAGCGTCCGTTCGGCCCAGGCCAAGATCGGCTCGAGCGAGGCGCAAATCGCCAGCGCGCAGGCGGCGCTGCGGACGGCAGAAGCCACGGACGACCGCGTCAGCGCGCTGCTGGAAAAGCACATCTCGACCCAGGCCACTGCCGACCAGGCGACCCAGGCACTCGACCAGGCGCGCGCGGGCCTGCGGCAGGCACAGGCCGCGCTCGAAGTGTCGCGACAGGATCTGCAATCGATCGTCGTCAACCGGCAATCATTGGAAGCGGCGGTGCAGAACGCCGAGGCCACAGTCCAGCTCGCCGAGATCGACCTGCAGAACACCCGCGTCCTGGCGCCTCAGGATGGCCGGCTCGGCGAGATCGGCGTGCGTCTCGGACAGTATGTTTCGGCTGGAACGCAGCTCGCCGCGCTCGTGCCGGCACGCAAATGGGTGATCGCGAACTTCAAGGAAACCCAGCTCTACGGCATGAAGCTCGGCCAGCCTGTCAGCTTCACCGTCGATGCCCTGCGCCACCAGACGCTGACAGGGCATATCCAGGAATTCTCGCCCGCGACCGGCTCCGAATTCAGCGTGCTGAAGGCCGACAACGCGACCGGCAACTTCACCAAGATCGCCCAGCGCCTGCCGGTCCGCATCGCGATCGACGACAATCAGCCCCTAGCCGCGCAGCTGGCGCCGGGCATGTCCGTCGTCGTCAAGATCGATACGGCGGCAGCCGCGGAGAACGTGCCGGCCCTGCGCTGACGAGAGTTCCGTCCTGCGGTTCGAGCCCTTTTGTCGTGCTTCGCAACTGGGCCGGTACAATTGCGATTACCGTTAACGGGTTTTTTGACGTTCCCGGGCGATTCTAATGACCCGATTCGCTCAAGCCGTCAGTTGCTCATGGGTCAAGTCCTGCAGTTCCGCCTCCCGCTTGCCGATGCCAGCGAGGCCCTCCCCGACATCGATCTGATCACGGCGGTCGACGTCGCCTTGCGCGACCTCGCCGATATCGCGCCCCATGTCACGCTCGCTTCGGCGCGCGCCCAGCTCGCGGCCTGCCGCGAGATGCTCCAGGCCTGCTTCGACGCTGCCGTCGAGCCCCGCTGAAAGCGTAGAGCATTGAAGCAATCCAGGAGCCGTAGCGCGCTACGACGCTGGATTGCTTCGCTCCGCTCGCAATGACGGAAACGCTGCCGGCTCAGCCGCCGATATTGAAGGCCGCGAGCGCCGCCATATTGACGATGTCGCTATCCTTGGCGCCCAGCGGCACGATCTGCACGGGCTTGTCGAGGCCGACGATCAGCGGGCCGATCACGGTCGAGCCGCCGAGCTCCTGCAGCATCTTGGTCGAGATCGAGGCCGAGTGGAACGCCGGCATGACCAGCACATTGGCCGGACCGCTCAGGCGGCAGAACGGATACTGGCTCATCAACTCGCGATTCAGCGCGACGTCGGCAGCCATCTCACCGTCATACTCGAAATCGACGCGCTGGCCGTCGAGCAGCTTCACCGCTTCGCGCACCTTCTCCGAGCGCTCGCCGGCCGGATGGCCGAAGGTCGAGAAGGCGAGCATGGCGACCTTGGGCTCGTAGCCAAGACGACGGGCGACGCCGGCAGCCTCGATCGCGATCTCGGCAAGCTGCTGCGCCGTCGGCATCTCGGTGATCGCCGTATCGGCGACAAGCACCGTGCGCTCGCGCGAGAGCACGATCGAGACGCCGATCAGCCTGTGGCCGGGCCGATCGTCAATGACGCGGCGAACCTCCTCCAGCGCGATCGAGTAGTTGCGGGTCACGCCCGTGACGAGCGCATCGGCATCACCAAGCGCCACCATCGCGGCGGCGAAGTGGTTGCGGTCCTGATTGATCAGGCGCTGGCAGTCGCGGAAGAGATAGCCCTGCCGCTGCAGCCGCTCATAGAGATATTGCGCATAGGCGCTGTTGCGGCGCGAGAGGCGGGCGTTCTGGACCGAGATGCCCTTGGCCTCGAGGTCGATGCCGAGGAAGGTCGCGGTCTCGTAGACGCGCTCCTCACGCCCGACCAGGATGGCGTGGCCGAGCCCCTGGTTGACGAAGGACACCGCCGCGCGGATGACCTGTTCCTCCTCGCCCTCGGCGAAGACGACGCGCTTGGGATAGCGCCGGACGCGCTCGAAGATGCGGTTCAGCGTGCCGGCGACGGGATCGCGCCGCGCCGAAAGCTGCGCCTTATAGGCGGGAATATCGACGATCGGCTTGCCGGCGACGCCGGTCTCCATCGCAGCCTTGGCGACGGCGACGGGCACGACATGGATCAACCGCGGGTCGAACGGCACCGGGATGATGTATTCCTTGCCATAGCGCGGCCGCGAACCCTGATAGGCTGCAGCGACCTCGTCGGGCACGTCCTCGCGAGCGAGCGAGGCCAGCGCCTCGGCCGCGGCGATCTTCATCTCCATATTGATCGTCGTGGCGCGGACATCGAGCGCCCCGCGGAAGATGAAGGGGAAGCCGAGGACGTTGTTGACCTGGTTGGGATAGTCCGAGCGGCCCGTCGCCATGATCGCGTCGTCGCGGATGGCGTGGACCTCCTCGGGCGTGATCTCCGGATCAGGGTTTGCCATGGCGAAGATGATCGGGTTGGGCGCCATCGAGGCCACCATCTCCGGTGTCACGGCGCCCTTCTGGCTGAGGCCGAAGAAGGCATCGGCGCCCTCCATCGCCTGGGCCAGGGTGCGCCGGTCGGTAATCGCCGCATGGGCCGATTTCCACTGGTTCATGCCCTCGGTGCGGCCCTGGTAGATCACGCCCTTGGTGTCGCAGAGGATGACGTTGTCGGGCTTGAAGCCCATCGCCTTGAGCAGTTCCGTACAGGCGATCGAGGCTGCGCCGGCGCCGTTGATGACGAGGCGGGTCGATTTGACGTCGCGGCCCGTCAGGTCGAGCGCATTGATCAGGCCCGCGGCAGCGATGATCGCGGTGCCGTGCTGGTCGTCATGGAAGACCGGGATGTCCATCAATTCGCGCAGGCGCTGCTCGATGATGAAGCATTCCGGCGCCTTGATATCCTCCAGATTGATGCCGCCGAAGGACGGACCGAGATAGCGCACCGCGTTGATAAAAGTGTCGGCGTCCTCGGTGTCGACCTCCAGATCGATCGAATCAACGTCGGCGAAGCGCTTGAACAGGACCGCCTTGCCTTCCATCACCGGCTTCGAGGCGAGCGCGCCGAGATTGCCGAGGCCGAGGATCGCGGTGCCGTTGGAGATCACGGCGACGAGATTGGCCCGCGCGGTGTAGTCATAGGCCTTGGAGGGGTCTTCCGCGATCGCCAGCACCGGTACGGCGACGCCGGGCGAATAGGCCAGCGAGAGATCGCGCTGCGTCGCCATCGGCACGGTCGGGACGATCTCGAGCTTGCCCGGTCGCCCTTCCGAATGGAACAGCAGCGCCTCCTGATCGGTGAAGGTCGGGCGGGCGCGTTTGATCGGCGGCTGGTCGTTCATGAACGTATTCTTTTTTGTGAGCGTTTCCTGAAGGAGGCGGACCATAGGCAAGCCCCCGCCCGCCCACAAGATACGCGCAACGATCAACGCTCATGCCTGCAAAGCGAAAATCGCGCGGCGAGGCGCTCAGCCCCGTCAGAGCCTGCCGCGCACGCTCTGCACGAAATCGCCGACATAGCGGTCGAGCGCGACGGTCTGCTCATCGACTTTTCGGGCCGCCGCGACCACGCGCACAGCTGCATCGCCAGTGATACGCGCCTCGTCGCCGACCGTGCCGACGCTGGCGGTGACGACGCTGGTGCTTCCGGCGACGGCCTGGGCGTCGGCGGCGATGTTCGAGGCGATGTCGGCCTGTCGGCTGACGACATCGGCGAGGATGCCGGAGGTCTGCTCGATCGAGGTCATCGTGCCCTCGATATGCGCGACGGCATCCGACGCCGTGGCGGCCGCGCCGCGAATCTCCTGCAGCGTCTCGGCGATGTCGCGCGTCGCCTTCTGGGTCTGCTCGGCCAGGTTCTTGACCTCGCCGGCAACGACCGCAAAGCCACGCCCGGCCGCGCCTGCACGTGCCGCCTCGATGGTCGCGTTCAAGGCGAGCAGATTGGTGCGGGCGGCGATGTCCTCGATGAAATCGAGCACCGCGCTGACCTTGTCGGCCGCCTCGGCGAGGCCGGCGACGTCGCGGCGCGTCGAGCGCACATAGCTCGCCGCATCGCGCGCGGTCTGGTCGGCATGGGCGGTCTGGCGCGTCAGCTCGCGGATCGAAGCCTCGATCTCCTCGGCAGCGACGGCAACGCTGCCGACACGCTGCGAGGCGCCCTCGGCCTGCTGCGTGACGTCGGCCGCGCGCTGCGCCGTCTTGTTGGCGCTGCTCGCCATTTCGCTGGCGGCTTCATGCATGCTGCGCACTGACTGCCCCATACCCTGAAGGGCCTTGCCGACGGTGACTTCCAGCTGGACGGCGAGATCCTCTAGCGCCGCCTTGCGGCTGTTCTCGATGTCCAGGCGACGGCGCTCCAGCGTGCGCTCCGCCGTGACATCGGTCAGGATGCCATCCCAGCAGATCGAGCCGTCCGCCAGGCGGCGCGCCGCCGCGTCGGTGCGCAGCCAAACGATCGAACCGTCATCCTTCTGGTGGCGAGCCTCGAAGCGCCAAGGTGCGAGAGCATGCTCAGCGACGCTCCTGGCGTTCTCCCTGGCCAGCACCTCGCGGTCCTCGGGTGCCATCCACCGCAGCCAGCTCGTCGGCTCGCGCTCGACCTGCTCACGCGTGACGTCGAGCAGCTTCTCGATGCCGGTGCTGGCGAATTTGTAGCTGACCACGCCGTCGGGCTTGATGATCTTCTGGTAGAGCACGCCCGGCGTGTTCGCGGTGAAGGCCTCGAGCTGGCGCAGGGTCTCGACACGCTGCTGGTCGCTGGTCATGACATAGCCGATGAGGCAGGCGGCGAGCAGGTTGATGGCCGTCGGACCCAGGCCGGAGAAGGACGGGATCAGCTCCCAGGCCTCCGGAAACGGCACGAAGATCGAGATGATCAGCACCGGCATCCAGGCTGCGACGAGCCCGATGAAGATCAGGTCCCGCATCGCCGCGCCCCGGCTCGCGCGCCGCAGGCGCCATCCGTAAATACCGCCGATGCCGCCGCAGAGCAGGATGCCGACAAAGCCCGGTACCGCGCCTTCGCCCCCCAGATAGAGGCGCACGCCGCTGATCACGACGGTCGAGATCACGGCCGAGATCGGCCCACCCAGGGGGCCGGAAAGACCGGCGACGACATTTCGGAAGTCGAGCAGGATACCGGGCTTGACCACGACCGGGTCGAGCATGCTGGCACAGCCTGCCGCGGCGAAGACGATCCCGACGATGATTTGGCGCAGCAAGTGCCTCTCGCCCAGCCGCTGCATCGCCAGCGGCACGAAGACCGCCGCGATCAGAAGGTAGCTGAGGCCTCTGAGCAGTTCGAACAGCATGGCGGTACGCACAACCAGGACGGGCGGAGGGGGCTTCCAGCTCGTTACTTACGCCGAGCGCCGTTGATAAACTATAAACCGTAGGACGCTCGGCCGCCGAGCGAGCCCCACATCGAAGCCCCCTTTTGACGGGGATGGCGCGCATCCGAGAGGTTCCCAAGCCGGAGCCGAATCGCTAGCGTTCGCCGCGCCATGCGTCACCTGAATGATCCCCTTTCCGATCGAATCGACACCCACCCCGCCCCATCGGCCGTGCCGAAGGACGAGACCGCCCGCGTCACGCCGATGATGGCGCAATATGTCGAGATCAAAGCCGCCAATCCCGACTGCATGCTGTTCTACCGGATGGGCGATTTCTACGAATTGTTCTTCAGCGATGCCGAGATCGCCTCGCGCACGCTCGGCATCGTGCTGACCAAGCGCGGCAAGCATCAAGGCCATGACATCGCGATGTGCGGCGTCCCGGTCGAGCGCGCCGACGACTACCTGCAGAGGCTGATCGCGGCTGGCCATCGCGTCGCCGTCTGCGAGCAGGTCGAGGATCCCGCCGAGGCCAAGAAGCGCGGCCCCAAATCGGTGGTGCGGCGCGATGTGGTGCGGCTCGTCACGCCCGGCACCATCACCGAGGAGCGCCTGCTGGAACCCGGCCGCGCGAGCCTGCTGGTCGCGGTCGCGCGCCGCAAGCTCAGCGATGACGGGGCGCTCTATGGGCTTGCGGCCATCGACATCTCGACCGGGCGCTTCAGCGTGATGGAGGCGCCGCAGGAGCGGCTCGCAATCGAGTTCGCGCGCCTCGAACCGCGCGAGATCGTCTGCCCCGACGCGATCTACGACGATCCGGCGATGAAGGCGTTCTGGCGCGAGGTCAATGTGCCGGTGACGCCGCTGGCGCGCGAGGGTCTGGACGCGGCCTCGGCCGAGCGCAGGCTCAAGGAGTTCTTCGGCGTCGCCACGCTGGACGCCTTCGGCGCCTTCACACGCGCGGAGATCGCGGCGGCGGGCGCCGCGCTCGCCTATGTCGAGCGCACGCAGTTCGGCGCGCGACCGCCCTTGTCGCCGCCGGTGCGCGACGCCGGCGCCGGCACCATGCTGATCGACGCCGCGACGCGGACCAATCTCGAATTGACGCGGACCCTATCGGGCGAGCGGACGGGAAGCCTGCTCGCCACAATCGACCGGACGGCGACACCGGGCGGCGCGCGCCTGCTCGCCGAGCGATTGGCTGGACCGCTGACGGATACGGCGGCCATCGCCAATCGGCACGACGCCATCGCGGCGCTCGTCGCCGACAGCGCCCTGCGCGAGGATCTTCAGCGCGCGCTCACCCGCGTTCCCGATGTGGCGCGTGCACTTGCCCGCCTCTCGCTCGACCGTGGCGGTCCGCGCGACCTCGCCGCGCTTGGGGCCGGTCTCACCGCCGCGCGCGAGATCGCAGCCCTGCTCGCCCGCCAGACGACGCTGCCGCAGGATCTCGCCAACGCCGCCAGCGCGCTTGCGGCGACC
The DNA here is from genome assembly GCF_031456075.1 of Allobosea sp. BE125. Taxonomy (NCBI): domain Bacteria; kingdom Pseudomonadati; phylum Pseudomonadota; class Alphaproteobacteria; order Hyphomicrobiales; family Alloboseaceae; genus Allobosea; species Allobosea sp. BE125. Next base: position 288,040 of record NZ_JAVDTY010000007.1, on the reverse strand, counting down.
GATCCGGCTCTCCCGACCCGGTTGACCGATACGCTGGCCGAAGAACTCCCGCTCAACCGCCGCGACGGCCGCTTCGTCCGCGAGGGTTTCGACGCCGCCCTCGACGAATTGCGGCTGCTGCAGGTCGATTCCCGCAAGGTCATCGCGCAACTGCAAGCGCGCTACAGCGCCGAGACTGGCTGCCGGACGCTGCGGATCAAGCATAATTCCATGCTCGGCTACTTCGTCGAAGTACCCCAAGCCGTCGGCGAGGATTTCCTGAAGGAGCCCTGGCGGGCAACCTTCGTGCACCGGCAGACGATGTCGGATGCGATGCGCTTTTCCTCGATCGAGCTTGGCGAACTCGAGGCCAAGATCGCCTCGGCCGCCGATCGCGCCTTGAAGCTCGAGCTCGGCGTCTTCGCGGCCTTGTGCGAGGCGGTGCTGGCTCAGGCCGAGCCGATCAAGGCCGCAGCCGCCGCGCTCGCCGAGATCGACGTCTTCGCCGGGCTCGCGGAACTCGCCAGCCGCGAAGGCTGGAGCCGTCCGATCATCGACGACAGCGCCGCCTTCACCATCACAGGCGGACGCCACCCGGTCGTGGAAGCCGCGCTCAAGCGGGACGGCAAGCCCTTCGTCGCCAATGACAGCGAACTCTCGCCGCCTGGCGAAAGCAGCGGCGGCGGGCGCATCTGCCTGATCACCGGTCCGAACATGGCGGGTAAATCGACCTTTCTGCGCCAGAATGCGCTGATCGCGGTGCTGGCGCAGATGGGCTCCTTCGTGCCCGCAGCCAGCGCCCATCTCGGCATAGTCGACCGGCTGTTCTCGCGCGTGGGTGCGGCCGACGATCTTGCGCGCGGACGCTCGACCTTCATGGTCGAGATGGTCGAAACCGCCGCGATCCTGAACCAGGCCGGGCCGCGCGCGCTGGTTATCCTCGACGAGATCGGGCGCGGCACCGCGACCTTCGACGGGCTCTCGATCGCCTGGGCAGCGATCGAGCATCTGCACGAAGTCAATCGCTGCCGCTCGCTGTTTGCGACGCATTATCACGAGCTCACCGCGCTCGGAGACCGGCTGGAGCGCGTCTCCAACGCGACCGTTCGCGTCACCGAATGGAACGGAGAGGTGATCTTCCTGCACGAGGTGGTGGCAGGCGCGGCCGACCGCTCCTACGGCATCCAGGTCGCCAAGCTCGCAGGCCTGCCGCTCGCCGTGGTCGAACGGGCCCGCGCGATCCTCAGTGAATTGGAGAAGACCGAGCGCGAGAAGCCGGTCGCCTCGCTGGTCGACGACCTGCCCCTATTCGCCGCGCCGGTCAGGCGGACTGTACCGGTCATGGCCGTCGCTGCGGTCGATGCGTTACGCGAGGCGCTGAACGAGCTCGACCTCGACGAAATGACGCCACGCGCGGCGCTGGAGGCGCTGTACCGGCTGAAAGGGCTGGGATGAGCCTCAGCCGAGACGCCTGATGCTCGTGATCGCGCCGAAGCTCTTGGCCTGGATGCGGTCGCGGGCCGTGCGCAGCGGCTCGCTATAGACCGTCATCGTATAGGCGGTGGCGTGCAGCAGCGTCTCCGGGTCGGTCAGGATGCCGACATGGCCCTTCCAGAAGACGAGATCGCCGCGTTGCAGACCCTGAAGGCTGTCGTCGAAGACGACGGGTTGGCCGAGCGATGCCTCCAGCATGTCGGAATCGCGCGGCGAAGCGACGCCCGCCGCCGCCAGCGAGAGCTGCGTCAGCCCCGAGCAATCGAGTCCGAGGCTGGTCTTGCCGCCCCAGAGATAGGGCACATGCAGGAAGCGCTCGGCGACGGCAACGAAATCGGGTTCATAGGCATCGGCGGCGGAGAGATGGGCGGCGAATACGTGCCCGCCATCGGCAAGCACGAGGAAGTCGCCGGCCTCTCCCGCGACCGTGACGCCTGCGCCGAGCGACAAGGCCGCCAGCGGCGGCAATTTCATCGATGCGCCGGGATAGATGAGGGTCCGAAGCGCTTGGACGCGGTGCGTCGGCACGGGAGCATCCAATCGCAACGCGTCGTCGGGCACGTAGCCGACATAGCCGTCGGAGGCGAGCTGGACCCAGGCCCAGCCTTCATGGCTCTCATAGACGTCGACCAACTCGCCCGACAACGCTTCCGTATCGAGGGGCGCGTCGGGGCGCGGCTCGCGGCGCACAGGCGCAGAAGCCGCGACGACGCGCATCGGCTCGGGATCGACGAAAGCGCGCGCCTCGACCTGTCCCCGCAAGCGGCTGGCGGCGAGATCGGGGCGGGCAGGCGTGAGGCGGCGGTCGAGAATCAGGCTCATGGCTGCAATCTAGCCACTACCGGTTAACGCGCGAAGACTCCGGGTTTCAGCTACCGCCAAGCTCCCTCGCCCGCTCCGTCACCAGATCAGCCAATTTCTCGACCGCGAGCGCGCCTGCCACGGTGCGCTGGATGATGACATTGCGGCGGTCGAACTCATCCCGCCGCCGGCTGACGAGGCCGAGCTTGCCCATGGTGTCGAGCGCCCGCGTGATCACCGGCTTGGTGACGCCGAGCTGCGCGGCGAGCCCGCGCACGGTATGGGGCGGCAATTCGAGATAGATCGTCAGCAGGATCGCGGTCTGGCGGGCCGAAAGATCGGCCTGCCCGTCGCGCACCAGATCGAGATGCACCTGCCGCCACAGTCTGAGCGCCTGCGAGGGCCTGATCTCCAAGGGCATGAATACGCGGATCCCGATCGTTACGGACCCGTATCATTATGCGCCTTCGGCCCGGGTGCAATCGCTGTCGTGCAAGAAGCTTAACCGACAGAAGAGGCTTAACCGACCGGGTGAAGCTGCTTCAGCAGCGCATAGGTCAGACGGGCGGCCTGGCACTCGCCCCCCTCCGGCCGGCCGGGCTTGGCCGAGGGCGTCCAGCCATAGATGTCGAAATGAGCGTATGACGCACTCTTTTCGACGAAGCGGTTCAGGAACAGGGCGGCCGTGACCGAGCCGGCGAAGCTGCCGCCCGAGACATGATTGACGTCGGCGATCTTGGAATCGAGCAGCCCGTCATAAGGCGGCCAAAGCGGCAGCCGCCAGACCGGATCATTCACCGCATTGCCGAGGCGGGCGATCTCGGCGGCCAACCCGTCGTCATGCGTATAGAAGGGCGGCAATTCCGGTCCAAGCGCGACGCGGGCCGCACCCGTCAGCGTGGCGTAGTCGATCAGCAGCTCCGGCGCCTCCTCGTCGGCGAGCGCCAGCGCATCGGCGAGGATGAGCCGACCTTCCGCGTCGGTATTGCCGATCTCGACCGTGATGCCCTTGCGGCTCTGCAGCACGTCGCCCGGCCGGAAGGCTGAGCCCGAAACCGCATTCTCCACCGCCGGTACAAGCAGACGCAGCCGGACCGGAAGCTTCGCCAGCATGATCATGCGCGCAGCGGCGATCGCCGCGGCAGCCCCGCCCATATCCTTCTTCATCAGCAGCATGCCCGCCGACGGCTTGAGATCGAGGCCGCCAGTGTCGAAGGCGACCCCCTTGCCCACAAGTGTGACCTTGGGCTGGCTGGGATCGCCCCAGACCAGATCGACCAGACGCGGCGCGCGCGGCGAAGCGCGGCCGACCGCATGGATCATCGGGAAATTCCTGGCCAGCAGGTCGTCGCCGACGATGCTGGTGACGGTGGCGCCGCATTCCTCGCCGAGCGCGCGAATCGCCGCCTCAATCTCGGCCGGGCCCATGTCATTGGCCGGCGTATTGACGAGATCACGCGCGAGCATGGCTGACGTCGCCACCGCGCTCAGCTCCTCGCCATCGACTCCGTCGGGCAGTACGAGGCGAGCCGTGACGGAAGCGGGATTGCGGTAGCGGTCGAAGCGGTATCCCTGCAGCAGCCAAGCCAACGCAGCCAAACCGGCATCGCCGATCTCGCCCGACAGCACATAGTCCCCAGCCGGCAGGATCGCCGCGAGCCGGCCGGGCGCGAACGGATCGCGGCGACGCGATTCGGGCGGCTCGACGCCGAGCAGCACGGCTGCCACCGCTCCCGAAGCATCCGGCAAGGCAAGATGCTGGCCCGGCCGGGCGGCGAAGCCCTGAGCCTGCGCAAAGCGCCGGCCTTCCGGCGCCAGGGCTTCGAGCAGTGTGGGTAGCCCGGCTTTCGAGACGACATGAACCGGAATGGCCGAAGGCGAGGCGGAAACGAGAAGGCTGTGCACGGAGATGGACACCTGATCGGAAGCGAGGCCGGGGACCGGTCGCGAGGCGGTGGTTAAGAATGCATTAGGGTTAACGCTTTATCACCGGCGGGACCAGATTTTCCATTGTTGCGAGGCGATCCCGCCATGTCCGCCAGTCTTCCAGCGCCCCTGATGGCCTCTCGCAAGCTTGCCCGCACCGGCCTTCTGGCTGCCATCGGCCTCGCCGCACTTGCCGCTGCCGGCTGCCAGAGCCGCAGCGGGCTCGGCGATATCACAGGCTCGATCGGCCGCAGCGAGGCCCAGCCGCGCAATCCAGCCGATTGGCAAGCGGAGAGCCAGCGCTGGGGCAAGCGCTACGACGCCAATCCCAAGGAGCGCGACGCCGCCTTCTACTATGCCCGCGCCTTGCGCGCGCTCGACCAGAACGCCCAGGCGCTGGCGGTGCTGCAGGGCGCAGTCCTGGTCCATACCAATGATCTCGAAATGCTGGGGGCCTATGGCCGTTCTCTCGCCGATAATGGCCGGTTGAAAGAGGCGGACGAAGTGCTCTCCCGCGCGCATTCGCCGGAACGGCCGGATTGGCGCATCCTCTCGGCGCAGGGCACGGTGGCTGACCAGCTCGGCGAGCCCGAACGCGCGCAGCAGCTCTACCAGGCGGCGCTCAAGCTCGCGCCCGGCGAGCCGACCGTGATGTCCAATCTCGGCCTCTCCTTGGCGCTCTCGAAGCATTTGCCCGAAGCCGAACGGGTCTTGCGCGAGGCGGCCACCTCCAACCGCAGCGATGTGCGCGTGCGGCAAAACCTCGTCCTCGTGCTCGGCCTGCAGGGCCGCTTCGGCGAAGCGGAAACGCTGGCCCGGCAGGACCAGAGCCCCACGGAAGCCGCTGCCACGATCGCTTATCTCAAGCGCAGCGTCAGTCAGACGAATAGCTGGGACGTTCTGAGGGCCGGCGGTAAGGGCAAGGCCACTGCCCGCAAGCCAGAAGCGCCAGCGGGCGAAGCGCCCAAGGTCTGACGCCGCCCCCCCCGGAAAGACGACCTAGGCTGAGGCAACCATGCTTCCGGTCGCGGACGTAAGGACTTCGGCTCGCGCCGAAAGCCTCCTCATTGCCATTTGAAGACCTGGATCATCGCCGGCGTCAGGATGACGACGAACAGCACCGGCAGGAAGAACAGGATCATCGGCACGGTCAGCATGGGCGGCAGCGAAGCCGCCTTCTTCTCCGCCATCATCATGCGCTGGTCACGGCTCTCTTGAGCCAGGGTGCGCAGAGCGGTACCCAGCGGGGTGCCGTAGCGCTCGGCCTGGATCAGAGCGGTCGAGACCGATTTGACGCTTTCAAGCCCCGTCCGTTGGGCCAGATTCTCATAGGCCTGCCGCCGCTCCGCCAGATAGGCGAGCTCAGCCGTGCATAGCGCAAACTCTTCAGCGAGCGGTACGGACTGCGTGCCGATCTCGCCGGCGACCTTGCGACAGGCGTGCTCCATCGACATGCCGGACTCGACGCAGATCAACAGCAGATCGAGAGCGTCGGGAAAGGCCAACCTCATCGAAGCCTGGCGCTTGCCGATCTGGTTGGACAGAAAGACTTCCGGCGCCTTGATGCCGAGATAGGCAGCGGCAATCGCAATCCCGACCTTGACCATGAAAGGTTGGCCGAAATCGTTCAGGGCGAAAACGTAGAACAGCGTGAACAGGAAGAGCCCGATCGGCGCCACCAGGCGGAAGAACAGGAAGCCGACTTCAGCCTGGGGACCGCGATAGCCGGCCATCAAGAGCCGCTGCTTCGCCGTCTCTGTGCCAAGCCAGTCGCCAAGCTTAAATTGGTCGACGATCCGGCGCATATACTGTTTCGGCTCCTGGCGAAGCGTGACCTTGTCCTTCTGCCGGTTGAGCCTGTCGCGCTCGCGGGCGCGGATCTTCTCGCGTTCGCTGGCAACGCCCTTCATGCGCTTTTGCAGGCTGTTGCCTTCCGTCAGCGGGATCGCCAACGTCAACACGGTCGCGGCGGCGGCGACCGCGACGATGATCGACAACAGAAATTGTCCGTCGGCGAGCTTGTCTGCGATGAGAGCAATCATCCGCGCCGCCTCAAATGTTGAAGTTGATCATCTTGCGCATCACGAGGCAGCCGATCAGCATCCAGATGCCGCCGACAACCATTGCGACCTTGCCGGTCTGTGTGAGCCAGAGCAGTTCGATGTAGCGCGGGCTGGTCAGGTAGACCAGGATCGCGACGACAGGCGGCAATGAGCCGATGATGCCGGCAGAAGCCTTGGCCTCCATCGAGACCGCCTGAATCTTGTCGCGCATCTTGCGACGCTCACGGATGACGCGCGAGAGGTTTCCAAGCGTCTCGGCGAGGTTGCCACCGGTCTTCTGTTGAATCGCCAACACAATGCCGAAGAAGTTCGTTTCGGCGCAGGGCATGCGATCATAGAGCTTCGCCGTGGCTTCCGTCAGCGGCAGGCCCAGCGCCTGGCTCTCGATGATCTGCTTGAACTCGCCAGCGACGGGCTCGGCAGCTTCATGCGCGATGATCCGCAGGCAGTCGTTCAGCGGCAAACCCGCCTTGATGCCACGGACGATGACGTCGATCGCATTGGGGAATTCTGTCCCGAATTTCTTCAACCGTTTCGTCTTGCAGCGCTTGATGTACCAGGCGGGCAGGCCGAGCCCGCCGACGAACAGGCCGATGACCGCAAGGAGCGGCTTGTCGCTCGCCAGCAGCAGGGCCAGCGCGGTCACCACGGCCATGACCGCACTGACGATGTAATATTTCTTGCGCGTCCAGTTCAGCCCACCTTGCTGCAGGCGTGTTTCGAGGGAAAGCTTGTTGCGTGAGCTCTCGCGCTTCTCGATCTCCTTGAGGCTTTGAGCCACCTGACCGCGCTTGGCCCGCATCTGCGTCTCGCGGTCGATGCCGCGCGCTGCGACCGGGCTTGCGAACTCCTTGCGGCGCTTTTCCGCCCGGGCCTGCCCGCTGAGCAGCGGATAGAACAGCGCATAGACGACGCCCCCCGCAGCGAGGGTCGCGAGCACGATGACGGCGATGACGCTCTTGTCCACGGCGTGTTGCTCCGCTCAGATCGCGCTGTCAGGCCGCATCGGCCTCGCCTTGCCTTTCCAGCATGTCGATCGCCGCCGCGAGGCGCTGCTCCTCGCCATAATATCGCGCCCGCTCCCAGAAACGCGGCCGGCCGATGCCGGTGGCGCGGTGGCGGCCGGTGAGCCTACCGGCCGCGTCCTCGCCCAGAATCTCGTAGGTCATCAGATCCTGGGTGATGATGACCTCGCCTTCCATCCCCATCACCTCGGTGATGTGGGTGATGCGGCGCGAGCCGTCGCGCAGGCGCTGGGCCTGGATGATGACGTCGACCGATGAGCAGATCATCTCGCGCAGCGTCTTCGACGGCAGGCTGAAGCCGCCCATGGTGATCATCGATTCGATACGGCTCAGGCATTCACGCGGCGTGTTGGCGTGCAACGTTCCCATCGAGCCGTCATGGCCCGTATTCATGGCCTGGAGCAGGTCGAAAGCTTCCGGTCCACGCACCTCGCCGACGATGATCCGCTCGGGCCGCATGCGCAGGCAGTTCTTGACGAGGTCACGCATGGTAACGGCGCCGGTGCCCTCGATATTGGGCGGACGCGTTTCGAGGCGCACGACATGGGGCTGCTGCAGTTGCAATTCGGCAGCGTCCTCGCAGGTGATCACCCGCTCATCGAGATCGATGTAGTTGGTCAGACAGTTGAGCAGCGTCGTCTTGCCCGAACCGGTGCCGCCCGAGATGACGATGTTGCAGCGGACCTTGCCGATGATCTTCAGGATCTCGGCTCCAGGCGGCGAGATCGCGCCGAACCGCACGAGCTGGTCGAGCGTCAGCTTGTCCTTCTTGAACTTGCGGATCGTGAGCGCCGGCCCGTCGATCGCCAAAGGCGGCGCGATGACGTTGACGCGCGAGCCGTCGGCCAGGCGCGCGTCGCAGATCGGCGAGGATTCATCGACGCGCCGGCCGACCTGGCTGACGATGCGCTGGCAGATGTTCATCAGCTGCGCGTTGTCGCGGAAACGGATATTGGTCAGCGTGATCTTGCCGGCAACTTCGATGAAGGTGCGGGTCGCGCCATTGACCATGATGTCGGCGATGTCGTCGCGCGCCAGCAAGGGCTCGAGCGGGCCATAGCCGAGAACGTCGTTGCAGATATCGTCGAGCAACTCCTCCTGCTCGGCGATGGAGAGGACCACGTTCTTCAGCGAGATGATCTCGTTGATGATGTCGCGGATTTCCTCCCGCGCCGATTCACCATCGAGCTTGGCGAGCTGCGAGAGGTCGATCGCTTCGATCAACGCCCCGAAGATCATGCTCTTCATCTGGTAATATTCGTCGGAGCGTGGCGTCTCGACCGGCACGGGCGGCGGCGGGCTGCGCCGCGGATCACGCCCGGCGGTCCGGTCGAGCGTGTGCGCAAGCCCCGGCGCGGAAGCGGCCGCCTTCACGGTCAAGGCCTGGGGTGGATTTGCGCCGGTTGATCGCTTTCCGAACATCTCAACCCTCTTTCGCGGGCAAGGCGAGATATTGCCCGACCGAGCCGCTCATATCGACGCTGATCGCGGCACACATCATCGTCAGGCCTTGCGGCGCTTCAGCTTGGCCACCAGCGGCTCGAACAGGCTGCGCTTGCCGCGCTTGGCCTCGCCGCGCCCGGTCAGCGCGCTGGCTATCTGGACGAAAGCTTCGTTGATCTTGCCGTTGGCCTGGACCTCGGCGATCATCTGGCCATTATTGGCGGCGGTGCCGAAGAGCTGCGCGTCGAAGGGAATCGAACTCAGCACCTCGACATTGAGCGCCTTGGCGAATTCGGACGCATCGATCTCGGGCCGCTTGGGCAGGCCGACCTGGTTCAGCACCAGCCTCGCGCTGGAATCATTGGCGCGGCCGGCGCGCATCAAATCGATCAGGTTCTTGGCATTGCGCAGCGAGGCGAGCTCGGGCGCAGCCACGATGACGATCTCGTCTGCACTGATCAGCGCGCGCTTGACCCAGGCGCTCCAGACATGGGGAACGTCGAGAACGACGCAAGGCACGCTGGCGCGCAGCAGATCGAAGAGCTGATCGAACGCATCCTCGGAGAGATCGCAGGTGCGATCCAGCATGGCCGGCGCCGCGAGCAAGGCCAGGTTCTCACTACAGCGCGAAAGCAGACGGTCGAGGAAATTGGCGTCGAGACGCTCCGGCGCGAAGACGGCCTCCGCCACGCCCTGCGGCGGATCCTGGTTGAAATCCAGACCCGCCGTGCCGAAGGCGATGTCGAGATCGACGATGACGGTCGAAGCATCGAGATTGCGGGCGATCGCCCAGGCGACATTATGCGACACAGTCGAGGCGCCGACGCCGCCTTTGGCACCCACGACCGCAATGATGCGGCCAAGATTACGGGCGCCGGGCGCGACATAGAGCTCAGACAGCGTACGCAGGATATCGAGCGTGCCGAGCGGAGCGATCAGATATTCGCTGACGCCGCGGCGAATGAGATCGCGATAGAGTTGGACATCGTTGACATGCCCGACGACCACGACCTTGGTGCCGGCGTCGCAGGCCTCCGACAATGTCTCGAGATGGCGGACGAGCGTCGCGGGATCTGACACCGTCTCGACCACGATGACGTTGGGGGTCGGGGCCGCGCGAAAGGCCTCGACGGCGGCCGCGGGGCCACCCATCTGGATGCGCGCATGCGCCTTGTCCATGCGCCGGTCGGCGATGACGGCCTGCATCGTCGCAGCCACGCCCGGCGTCTCGCAGAAGGCCTGCAGAGTGATGCGCGGGAGCGGGGCGATGATGATTTCGTTGCTCGGGGCTTCGACCTGCGTCTCGAAGGCCTGATCCTTGTCCATCAGGTTCCTCCGCCGACAGTGGAATTGATCTGCGGCGTCTGCTGCCGGTACTCGGTCGAGGGATCCTTGCCTTCACGCAGCTTGGTGATGGCGCCCATGCGCTTGGCGATGTCGGGGCGGCCCTCGCTGCGGGCGCGGACGAGATCGATGGGATCTGCGACTTGCGCGGCAAACGTCGCCTGGGTGGCGCAGCCTAGATTCCAGTAAGGCGCGTTCGACGCCGCTGTCTTGAAGCTGGAAGCGCCCGTATCCTCCGGCCATTGCCCACAGGAATGCGGCAAGCCGGCCTGAAGAGAGGCGAAGGTGAGGCGGATCGGCGAAGCGAGACCGGGATCGTTGACCGAATAGGTCCGGACCGAGAGTGCGGCAGCGGATACGCCGCTGCGGGCCAGGGTCGCACGGATGGCGTTGAGCGTGTCATGCGCGGCCATCTCGCGACGCATACCGGTGGGAACCTCGGCAACGAGCCCGCCACGCCCGGAGCGACGATACTCCTGGGCGAAGTCGGCGACATCCTCCGCCTGCCTTGCATCGAGCCCGCCGCCGGCTCGCCCGACGAAGACGTCGAGCGACCGCGGTGCGTCGCGCAGCACGATCGGGTGGCGCTCGCGCGTGTCGATCGGCGCCAGCGAGCCCGTGACGTCGGCGTTCTTTGCGCAAGCGCCAAGCGCGAGACCCGCCGCCAGGACGGCAGCGAGCCCACGCAGTTGGCGAAGCCTGATATGCTGTGATCGAACCATCATGGTCCCGTCATTCCTCTCGCGCGCTCGACGCCGTCAGTCGGCGATGAAGCCGACGCGGCCCTTGTAGGCTTGCGGCAATGGCCCGCTATTGGTGCCGTAGATCTTGTTCAGGCGGCCCAGCAGGATCCCTTGCGCGTCGTGGGCCTCGACGAAGCCGTCATCGGGACGCTGAACCTGGTTGGGCTCCATCGGCTTGGCGATATAGGGCGTCGCCGTGATCATCAGCTCGGTCTCCTCGCGCTGGTAGTCGCGCGAGCGGAACAAGGCGCCGATGACCGGAATGTTCATCAGCCCGGGAAAGCCGTTGATCGACTGCTTCGTGACCCGCTGGATCAGGCCGGCCGTCGCCAAGGTACCGCCCGATGGCAGCTCGACAGTCGTATCCGATTTGCGGACACGGAAGGCCGGAACGTTGAGGTCCTGCTGGTTGCTGCCGGCGAGGCGGAGCTGGTTCTCGAAATCGAGTTCCGTCACCTCGGTGGCGATGCGCATGCTGATCTTGTTGTCGGACAACACGATCGGCGTGAAGTTGAGCGAGACGCCGATCGGCTTGTACTCGATCTGGAACTGGCAGGTCTGCCGGTTGAAGGTGTCGGTAGTGCAGGTCTGGCCTTTGGGCACCGGCACCTCGCCGCCAGCCGTGAACTTGGCGCTCTCGCCAGAGATCGCGGTCACGGTCGGTTCGGCCAGGACACGGGAAAGACCGGCGCGTTCCAGCGCGCGCAGCGTGAAATTCGTCGAGTTGCCCACGCCCGCAGCGACCGCGGTCGCCGCCAGCGCCTGCGGTTGCAGTGGGAAAGGATTATCGAGGCTCGGCGAGATCGAAAAATTGCCGAGCTTCCACTCGCCGGTCGAATTGATGCCGAGCTGCTTGATCGCCTTGCGCGAGACTTCCGAGACCACGACCTTGACCATGACCTGATCGCGACCGCGGATCGTCAGCGAGTTGATGACGGCACCCTTCGACGCGGAGAAGAAGCCGCTCGACTGACCAACGAAGGCCGTGGCGATATCGACGGCTTGAGTCGCCTCCGAAGCATTGGCGACGTTGCCGATCAGCAGGATCGAGTTGCCGGCGGGCTTGATATCGATCTGGGCCTTGGGAAGTGCGCTGCGCAGGGTCTGGCGGAGTACGTTGAGGTCGCGCCCGACCTCGATCTCGAGAGCAGAGATCTGCCTGCCCTCGGCATCGATCACGAACATCGAGGTCGAGCCATCGGCGATGCCGATGATGAAGAGCTTGCGTGCCGAGCGCACGACGGCGTTGGCGACCTTCGGATTGGCGACGAAGACTTCCTTCGCGTCGCGGGGCAGTTCGACGACCAAGGAGCGCCCGATCGACAGATCGAGCTTGCGCGCAATCGCATGGTCGCTTGACCCGACATTCAAAACCGGCGCGGGGCCGGTCGACTGGGCGCCGGCCGGACCTGCCAGGAGGAGCGCGAGCGCCGCCGAGATAAAGATGCGTTCGACGGTCATGGTTTCACGCCTCTGCTGGTGACGCCGTAGCGGACGAGGGTCATGGCGCCCTCCTCGGTGGGTCGAGCCGCTTCGCCGACATCCTTCAGGCTACGCAGCGCAAGCGAGAGCGAACCGGTCTTTTGAGCCTGAGCTACGGTCTCGACCTGGCCCGGATCGACTTCCAAAGTCGCCGTCTCGCCGATGACGACCTTCTCGCCATTGCGCTCCTGGACATTCTGGCCAATGGCCAGGACGCGGACATTGCGCAGGATCGTCTCGCTGGAATAGTTCTCGCTGCGACTGCCCGTACCCTCTTCCCGATAGGTGCGGATGACGTCGACATGGTCGTTGGGCAGGATGAAGCCGCCTGCCGTGTTGGCACCGCGGCTATCCGTGCTGATCGCGATGGCGCGCTTGCCGGCCGGGAGCACGGCCGAGAGGAAGCCGGTGCCGTCGGTCTTGATCAGCTTCTCACGCCGGATCGGCTCCGCGCCGAGCATCGCATAGCGCGCGACCTGACCGATCAGCTCCTTCTCGGCCTCCGGCGTCTCGTCCTGGCGCACGACACCAGCCGGCACGCTCGCCAGCGGCCAGTCGATCCAGCGCAAGTCATTGGCGGATACCGTATTGCCGATCGGGATATCAGCGGCTGCCACGAGCACCGGCACGGTCGGTGCAGCCTGGATTTGGGCCGCGGGCGCAGGACCATCCGCCGGGCGCTGCATGAGCAGGGCCGCGCCGAGTCCGGCGACCAGCGCCACGACGAGAATAATGATGCGGGCGGGACTCATTGCGACTGACCCTCAGCCAAACCGAGATGGCTTTCGGCAGGGATCGTGCGGTGGGAATCGTCAACTTATGGTTAATCGAGCGTGTATTTTTTTCCGAACACGTCGTCTGAGCGGCAGCGTGAGCAACGCTCAGACGCCGATGGCGGCCCGCCAGAGATCGGTCTCGGGGAGGACGAAGAGCGCCGAGAACGCAAGCGCGATGCCATAGGGCACGCCTTCATTGGCGGCATGGAGCCGGCGCGCCCAGGGCCAGCCAGCTGCGATGGCCGGCAGCGGTCCCGAGCGGAGGCTGAGGATGGCGAGCGTCAGGACGCCGCCCGCGATGCCCGCGAGCATCAAATAGGGCATCAATTGGCCGAAACCGAACCAGAGCGCGACCGCTGCCGCAAACTTGGCGTCCCCGCCACCGATCCAGCCGGCTGCGAACATACCGAAGCAGATGACGAGAACCAGACCGCCCGCGGCAAGATGCCAACCGATCTGGCTCCAACTCAATCCCAAGAGCGCAGCGCAAAGACCGAAAGTGACCAGTAGAAGGAGGCAAAGCCGATTTGAGATCGTCATTGTAATGAGATCGCTCGCGGCCGCATAAGCCACGGCAGCCGGGAACACGACGAGAAGTGCGATGAGCGAGAGCGACATCAAACAGTTTCCCGGAAAATTCGATTGACCAGATATGCTCCAGCAACCTCGCCAAAATCTTACGCTAGTGGCAACGCCGCCAAGCATAAGCAAGAGCGCCCCAGCAGAGCCGGGGCGCTCTACTTTGCGCGATGACTAGACCGCGCCTGAAGTAGCTAGATCAGCCGGCAAGACGAGCCGCAATGTTCGTGAACTGGGTCTTCAGACCCGTGCCGAGCGCGGTCATACCAGCGATGGCAGCGACGGCGACGAGAGCCGCGATCAGGCCGTATTCGATGGCGGTCGCGCCGGACTCATCCTTGACGAAGCGAGCGAAGAGATTGGTCATGTTGGAACTCCTTTTGCACCACGGTTTGACTGCTGCCGTTGCTCTGAGCGGCTTCGGTCAGCGACATACGGACATTACCCCGCCCCCCTTGCTGATCGGTTAAGCGGAAAGAAGAATTCGCCCGTTTTCAGAGACATTACTTCGATGGTTAACGCTGAATTTATAAGATCGCACAGCGCTTATTTGTAATTAATTCCAGTATTCGATTTTATTTTCACTCTTCCACGCTCGCGAACGAGCTCTTTTTCTCCCATATCGCGTCGCCTTGTGCCAAATCGACTGAATTCCCCTGAGGAAAACCCTCAATCTCAGCGGCTCCGAGTAACGATCTAAGCCTTCAGCGAGGGCCCATTAGGGATTGATTCATCAATTTGCGCTTTGCTCCCGATGTTGGAATCCTTGAGGCGTCAGCCATGTCCACTCTCGAACCGTCAGCGCCACGTCGCCGGGCTCGCCTGTCGTGGATGCTGGCTGCGCTCATCGCCTTCGCCGCGCAGGCTGGAGCGGTAAACGCCGCACCGCAGACAGCCGCGCCCGAAACCGTGAACGTCCTGGTCGACCACGCGAAGGTGGTCCGGCTGCCGGAGAGGGCCCAGACCGTGATCGTCGGCAATCCCGGCATCGCCGATGTCTCGGTGCAGAAGAACGGTGTGATGGTCGTCACCGGCAAGAGCTTCGGCGTCACCAATCTGATCGCCCTCGACGCCGGCGGAGCGCTGCTGGCGGAATCCCTCGTGCGCGTGAGCGCGGCTTCCGACTCCATCCTGACCGTGCAGCGCGGCCTGGAACGCGAATCCTATTCCTGCACGCCGATATGCCAGCCCTCCGTTCAGCTCGGCGACGCCCAGAAGTATTTCGGCGAGGTCGGCGGCCAAACGACCGCGCGCAACAACCTGGCCATCGGCACGAACCGGTAGAGCGTTTTCGAGCGAAGTGGGCGCCGGTTCGCGTGAAGAAAACGAGGCGACATAAAGGACGAGAGCGATTGAACGATCCAACGGGATCGGAAATTGCTCTCGACATCGGGCGGCGGATCGATCCGCTCCGGCGACATGGTGCGTGGCCATCAAGGTGAACGGCTGGCTAACGCCTCCGGCGAGGGCCTGCATATGGCCATAACGGATCCGAAATTCTTTTCGCCTAAGACTATACACGCCGAGATCGACGGGCATGGCCTGGCGGCAGCCGGCACGACAGTTCGAGAATGTGCCCCGGTCTCATCTGCCCTGCAGTTCTCCGTGGCACGCCAGCTGGACGCATGACGCTATGACGGGTCATCCGATAGACACACCGGCCGAGCCTGCGCGCCGGCCACGCGGAATCCGCCGCCTGCTGCGACGCTTCAGGCGCTCGCAGGACGGCGCCACTATCGTCGAATTCGCCTTGATCGCAACGCCTTTCCTGATGTTGCTGGCGGCGATCTTCGAGACTGCGCTGATGTTCTGGAGCAGCCAGGCACTCGAGGAGGGCGTCAGCCAAGCCTCGCGCGCACTGCTCACCGGCCAGTCCCAGACGCTCTACAAGGGCAGCGCCAGCGCCAATGCGACGGCCTTCAAGAACGCGATCTGCGCCAATGCATCAGGCCTGATCGATTGCACCAAGGTGACCATCGATATCCGCAGCTACGCCTCCTTCGCCAGCGCGAACACAGGCACGGCCGCCAGCAACCCCGTGAGCGGCGGCACCTTGAACACGACCGGCTACGGTTACACGCAGCCACTGCCTGGGCAGATCGTCGTCGTGCGGGCAGTGCTCGAATACAAGCTGATCTTCACGCAGTGGAGCTCGGCACTTGCCAATATCGGCGCGGGTAAGCGGGCGATCGTGGCCTCCGCCACCTTCCGTGCCGAACCCTTCGCTGTTCCTGCGACCTGAGGCCGGATCATGTGGCGCGCCTTATCCTTCCGCCGCAACCGGGCCGCCTGGCGCGGCCTGGCGCGGCGTTTCGCCCGCAGCCGCCGCGGTGTCGCCGCAGTCGAGTTCGCCTTCGTTCTCCCGGTCATGCTGATTGCCTATTTCGGCATCGTCGAGGTCGCGCAGGGCGTGATGATCGACCGCAAGATCACGGATTTGAACCGCGCATTGGCCGACCTGACCGCCCAGGGCACATCGATCTCGGACACCGAGATGAGCAATATCTTCGATGCCGCGCAAACGATCATGGTGCCGTTCACGAGCGTGGCGCCCAAAATGGCGATCGTCAGCGTCGTCATCGACAGCAGCGGCGTTGCCAAGGTCTGCTGGAGCGCGCAGCGCAACTCGACCGTGCCCAAACGCGGGGACACGGTCACCCTGCCGGCCAATCTCAAGATCGCCAGCACCTCGCTGATCATGGCGACGTCAAGCTACCAGTTCACGCCACCGGTCGGCTATCTCGTGACCGGCCCGATCACGATCGGCAACACCCCGATCTATATGCGCCCGCGCGTCGGCAAGACCGGCGGCACCGGCAGCATAGAGCAGGTCGAGCGGACCAGCGTCGCCATGTGCCCGCTCTACAACTGACGGGGAACACCACCGAGCAGCTTGTCTGCCTGGCCCGTCAGATACTCTGGTTGTAGGCGCCGACCTCAGGATTCTCGCGCAGCAGGCCATCGATCGCCGCGAACATTTCGCGCATGCGCGCCTCGGAGACCGGGCTCTCGCAGACGACGACGAGTTCGGGCTTGTTCGACGAGGCCCGGACCAGCCCCCAGGTGCCGTCCGTATTGACGACGCGGACGCCGTTCACGGTGATGACGTCGCGGATCGATTGCCCGGCGATGGTCGCGCCTTGCGCCTGCAAGGCTTCGATGCGCTTCACGACGCGCTCGCCGACCTGATACTTGATCTCGTCGGCGCATTTGGCCGCCATGGTCGGCGTGCCCCAAGTCTTGGGCACGGCGGCATAGAGCTGCGACATCGACTTGCCCGGATTGCGGTCGAGCATGTCGATGACGGCAATGGCGGTGACGACCCCGTCGTCATAGCCGCGACCGACCGGCGCGTTGAAGAAGAAATGCCCCGATTTCTCGAAGCCTGCCAAG
This sequence comes from Allobosea sp. BE125, assembly GCF_031456075.1. Taxonomy (NCBI): domain Bacteria; kingdom Pseudomonadati; phylum Pseudomonadota; class Alphaproteobacteria; order Hyphomicrobiales; family Alloboseaceae; genus Allobosea; species Allobosea sp. BE125. Next base: position 270,992 of record NZ_JAVDTY010000007.1, on the reverse strand, counting down.
GCGTTCAGATCGCGCACGCGGCGCTTGATGTAGGAGTGGCCGGTCTTCCAGTAATCGGTCTTGACGCCGAGGCGCTGCAATTCGGGATCCGTGCTGAACAGGCCGGTCGACTTCACATCGACGACGAACTGCGCAGCCGGATGGAGCGCGCCGAGATCGCGGGCCAGCATGACGCCGATCTTGTCGGCAAAGATCTCCCCGCCATGATCGTCGACCACGCCGCAGCGGTCGCCATCGCCGTCGAAGCCGAGCGCGACATCAGCGCCATGCTGCTTCACGGCGTCGGCCATGGCATGCAGCATCTTCATGTCTTCGGGGTTGGGATTGTAGCGCGGGAAGGAATGGTCGGGCTCGACATCCATCGGCACGACCTCGCAGCCGAGCGCCTCCAGGATCTGCGGGGCGAAGGCGCCAGCCGTGCCGTTGCCGCAGGCGGCGATGACCTTGAGCTTGCGCGTGATCTTCGGGCGGCTGGTCAGGTCCTTGATGTAGAGCGCCGGGAAATCCGACACGAACTGATAGGAACCACCGCCCGACAAGTCGAAATCGGCGGCGAGCACGATCTGCTTGAGCCTACCCATCTCCTCGGGACCAAAAGTGACGGGGCGGTCGCAGCCCATCTTCACCCCGGTCCAGCCATTGTCGTTATGCGAAGCGGTGACCATGGCGACGCAAGGCACATCGAGCGCGAACTGGGCGAAATAGGCCATCGGCGACATGGCGAGCCCGATATCATGGACCTTGCAGCCCGCCGCCATCAGGCCGGTGACGAGCGCCATCTTGATCGATGAGGAATAGCTGCGGAAATCATGGCCGGTGACGATCTCCGGCTTCACGCCCATGCGCTTGATCAGCGTGCCCAGTCCCATGCCGACGGCCTGGACGCCCATCAGGTTGAGCTCGGGCCCGAAGAACCAGCGTGCATCATATTCGCGGAAGCCGGTCGGCTTCACCAGCGGCAGGGCTTCATATTCGAAGGTGTTCGGGAAGAGCTCAGGCAGCGGCTTGGGGAACATCGGGGCATCCGGAACGGAGAAGCGGGCCAGAAGCGTCACACATAGCCGATGACGCCCTTGATGGGAAACGCTTCAGCCGAACCCAGCTAGAGCAGTTTCCGATCCAACTGGATCGTTCAACAGCTCTGGCTTTTTGTCTTGACGCGTTTTCTTCACGCGAACCGGTATCCACTTCGCTCGAAAACGCTTTAGCGGTTCAGCCGCGCAGGACCATTCTGCCGGTCTGGACCTCGTAGCCCTGCAGCTTGCCGAGAAAGGAGGTACCGAGCAGGCTCATCGAGAGCGCACCGTCCGGCAACACGACCGCCTCGACATTGCGCACTAGGATATCGCCAAGCCGCACCTCGCGCAGATTGACGCGCGCACCCTTGACCACGCCATTGGCGGTGCTGAGGATCATCTTGTAGTCGCTGGGCCGGAGCTGGATGCCGAGCGCCCGGGCATCGCTCGCCGTCAGCGCGACCATGCTGGCGCCGGTATCGACCATCATCTGGACGCGGTAATTGTCGATCGTCGGATGAACGACATAATGGCCGCGATAATCTGCGGCGACGGTCAGGGTCGGACGTTGTGGTGCAGGCCTTGGCGCGGCCGTCGGCCGGTTCCCGGCGGTGGCAACCGCCGCGACGGGCGGCGCGGCACCGCCGGTGATGTCTGCAAGCCGCCCACTATAGGAAAGCGCGCTGTAGATCACGGCCCCGGCGACGCCGAGAGCCCATATGATCGGCCTTTGCGCCATCGATGTCTGACCCCATCCCCAATCTGCGCATCGAGAATGTGGCGCAGTCCCTGCGGAAAGATGAAAAGCGCCGCTCGTATTATGCGCGTTCCCGGGTCGATGCCGGTTTTGCAAGGAACAGACTTAACGCAGGGTTCCCGAAGCTCTCATCAACACGCAGCAGAGGATACTGCGGAACTCCGAGAAACGCTTGTGAGCAAAAAGAAACGCCTGGAAGCTCAAAGAAACGCCTGGCCGACCAGGGCCTCGATCGCCTCCCGGCGCGGTACGCTCGGCTGCGCGCCGGCAACCGTGCAGGCAAGCGAACCGGCCGCCAGCCCACGTTGAAGCGCGCCCGAGAAGCCATAGGCATTCGCAAGCGCTGCCGCGAAAGCTCCCGTGAAGCTGTCTCCGGCGGCAACCGTATCGACGACGTCGACCTGCGGCGCCGCGAGCCTGCGCCGGACGCCGCCCTGCCAGCCGACCACACCGGCCGCGCCAAGCGTCACGACGCAGGCCAGCCCGCGCTCGGCGTCGATGCGCCGGGCGACCTCCTCGGGCTCCCCGTCGGGCCAACCCAGGGACCGCGCCAGAACCAGCGCCTCATGCTCGTTGACGATCAGGACATCGAGACAGTCGAGCAGCGCCGCAGCGGGCGCACCGGCCGGGGCGAGGTTCAAGATGACGCGTCCCCCAGCCCGCTTCATCGACCGCGCGGCGGCGATGCACTCCGCCTCCGGCACTTCGCGCTGGAGCAGCAGTACATCGCGCTCGCTCAGCGGCATGCTGTCCAGCGCGGCGCTGCGCGCGAACGCATTCGCGCCGGCCGCGACGACGATCTGGTTGGAGCCGGCCGCATCGACTGCAATGAAGGCTGCCCCCGTTGGCGCATCGACATGCGCGACATGGGCGAGATCGACCCCGTCCGCCGCGAGCAGCGACAAGGCAATCTCGGCGAAACCATCGCGCCCGACCGCGCCCACAAGCGCGACCTCTGCCCCGGCACGGCACGCGGCCAGCGCCTGATTGGCACCCTTGCCGCCGGGATGGAGCGCATAGCCCGGGCCAATCACGGTTTCGCCCGCACCGGGCAGGCGCTCGACCGGCGTGACGAGGTCGACATTCAGGGAACCAAAAACGACGATCATGACGCGTCCCGGGGCGGCCTTCACAGCGAAGGCCTCAGGCCTCGAAGAACACCGTCTCCCCCTCGCCTTGCAAGCGGATATCGAAGCGGAACACACCATCCGCGCCGCGCTGGGCGATCAGCGTTTCGCGCCGCCCGGCCGGCACCAGGGCCAGGACCGGATCGGAGGCGTTGCCGGGCTCGTCAGAGAAGTAGATCCGGGTCGCGAGCCTGAGCAGCACGCCACGTGCGAAGACCGAGACGCTGAGATAGGGGGCCTGCTGTATCCCGTCAGTTCCCGGCAAGGCGCCCGGCTTGACCGTCTCGAAGAAGAAACCGCCTTCCGCATTCGTCTCGGCGCGGCCGAAGCCGGTGAAGCCGACATTGCCCGCGGCATGGAAGCGCCCCTGCGGGTCGGCCTGCCAGGTTTCGATCATGGCGTCGCTCACGGGCACGCCGTCGCCGTCGAAGACCGCGCCTTCGATGCGGATACGCTCGCCGGCCACGCCCTCGGCCGCGACCTGTTCGGTGGCGAGTTCCGGCCCGCCATAGGCGCGCGGCGTCAGCGCATAGGCGAAGAACGGGCCGATCGTCTGCGATGGAGTCAGGCCGGGCTTGGTCTCAGTGGTCTTCGTCTCAGTGGTCATGAGGCTCTTCCAGCGGCGTCGCATTGCGGCCGCGCAGGACGATGTCGAACTGGTAGGCGAGCGCCCATTCCGGCTCGGTCGCCTCGATGTCGAAGCGCGAGACCAGCCGATTGCGCGCATTCTCGTCGGTGATCGACTGGAAGATCGGATCGTATCTGAACAGCGGATCGCCCGGAAAATACATCTGCGTAATGACGCGCGAGAGGAAGCTCGGCCCGAACAGCGAGAAATGGATATGGGCCGGCCGCCAGGCATTGTGATGGTTGCGCCAGGGATAGGCGCCTGGCTTGACCGTGACGAAGCGATAGCGCCCCTGCGCATCGGTCAGTGCCCGGCCCGCCCCAGTGAAATTCGGGTCGAGCGGGGCCGGATGCTGGTCGCGGACATGGACATAGCGCCCGCCGGCATTGGCCTGCCAGATCTCGACCAGCGTATGCGGCACCGGCCGGCCGTCCTCATCGAGCACGCGGCCGGTCACGATGATGCGCTCGCCCAACGGCTCGCCCTCGTGCTGCCGCGTGAGGTCAGTGTCGGTCTCGTTGACCGCAACATGGCCGAAGACGGGCCCCGTCGTTTCCGACAGCGCCTGCGGCAGCAGGATCAAGGGTTGCGCGGGGGCGCGCTTCAAGGTGGATTTGTACTCGGGCGAGGCGTTGAGGGGGTGCGCCTTCAGGCTCTCGCGCGGATAGATCAGGCTCATGCCGCCACTCCGTGAGCTTGCTTGGTGCGGATGTGCAGATCGCGCAGCACCGCCAGTTCCTGCACTGACGCGGCGGGAGTCTCCGCCAACTCGGCCGCGAAACGCAAGGGCCAGCCGCAGCCGGCCTGAACCTGCTCGCGCGTAACGCCCGGATGCAGCGAAACCACGGTCAGCTCCGAGGTCTCGGGATCCGGCTCCATCACGCAGAGATCGGTGATGATCTTGGTCGGCCCCCTTGTCTTCAGGCCGAGCTTGGCGCGGTCACCCTTGCCCGCGCCGTGGCCGAAGGAGGTGATGAAGGGGAGCGTCTCGACGAAGGCGCGCGAGCCCATCGCCATGGTGATGAAGATCTGGCCGCAATGGATCGCGATCTCGGGCGCGCCTCCGCCGCCGGGCAGACGCACTTTCGGTGCATCATAGGGGCCGACGACCGTGGTGTTGAGATTGGCGAAACGGTCGATCTGCGCGCCGCCGAGGAAACCGATGGTGATGCGCCCGCCCTGCAGCCAGTAGCGGAACATCTCCGGCACCGAGACGGTGGTCAGCGCGGTATCACAGAGCTCACCATCGCCGATCGAGAGCGGCAGCACGGTCGGGCGCGTCGAGAGCGTGCCGGATTCGTAGATCAGCGTGATCTTCGGCGCATGGGTCAAACGCGCGAGGTTGCAGGCGGCCGAGGGCGCGCCGATGCCGACGAAGCAGACATCCTCATTCGTCAGCAGCCGGGCGGCTGCGATCGTCATCATCTCGGTGGGGGTCGCGGTCATGATGATCCCTCACGCTGCCTGCCGGGACGGGCGGGCATGCTGGGCGAAGGCATCAGGCCCCTTCTCCAGCACATTCGCCTTGATCCAGGCCAAAAACGTCTCACGCTCGCGAGCGATCTTGTCCCAGGCGATGTAGAAATCATTGGCGCGCTTGTAGTAGCCCTGCGCGTAGGAGGGGTAAGCGCCACCCGGGACATGGGCGATCGCGGTCACCGTCCAGGCCGGCAGGATCACGGCATTGGCGTTGCGCGGGCCGAAATCATCGACGATCTCCTCAACCGTGACGAGCGAGCGCTTTGCTGCCAGCACCGCCTCCTTCTGCACGCCGACGATGCCCTCCAGCAGGACATTGCCCTCGCGATCGGCCTTGAGCGCATGGATGATCGCGGCGTCGGGGCGGATTGCCGGCACCGTCGCCAGCACCTCCCCCGTATAGGGGCAGGTCACGGATTTGATCTTCGGGTTGACCTTGGGCAGGTCGACGCCCTTGTAGCCGCGGAAGACCGCAAAGGGCAGGTTCGCGGCGCCCGCCTCATAGGCGTTGGCCATGGCCGCATGGCTGTGCTCCTCGATCTCGAGCTTGTGCGGCCAACCATTCTCGACCGCATCGCGGAAGCGATGCAGCGAGCCGACGCCGGGATTGCCGCCCCAGGAGAAGACGAGCTTCTCGGCGCAGCCCATGCCAATCATCTGGTCATAGACGAGGTCCGGCGTCATGCGGATCAAGGTCAGGCGCTTGCGGGCCTGACGGATCGCCTCATGGCCCGCCGCATGCGGGATCAGATGGGTAAAACCCTCCATCGCGACGGAGCAGCCATCGCTCAGGACCGCCTCGACCCCTTGGGCAAGGGAGACGAATTCAGCCACCTTGACATCTCCTCAATATGTGCGTTAATCGCACAACGTTTTGATAATCGCACTTTACGGCGCGTAACAGAGACGGTCAAGCATGGCGAGCCAAGCATGACGAGTACAGCACCGGACCGCGACCATATGGCCGCCCTGGAAAAGGGGCTGGCTGTGATCGAATGCTTCGACGCGATCCATGACAAGCTCACCATCGCAGATGTCGCCCGTACAACCGATCTGTCCCGCGCCGCCGCGCGGCGCTGCCTGCTGACGCTGGCGAAGATCGGTTACGCGGAGTTCGACGGCAAGTTCTTCCGATTGACGCCGCGCGTGCTGCGCCTCGGCTATGCCTGGCTCGCCTCGACGGCGCTGCCGCAGCTGGTCCAGCCATTCCTCGAGCGGCTCTCCGAGGAAACCCACGAATCCTCATCCGCCTCGCTGCTCGACGGGCATGAGATCGTCTACATCGCCCGCTCGGCGCAAAGGCGGATCATGTCGGTGGGCCTGTCGGTCGGCAGCCGGTTGCCGGCGTTCTGCTCCTCGATGGGCCGCGTGCTGCTGGCGGCCTTGCCGCCAGAGGAGGCGCAGGCGCGCATTCTCGCAGGCAAGCCGCGCGCGCTGACGCCACGCACGGTCACCGAGATCGCGCAGTTGATGCCGATCCTGGCGCGGGCGCAGGCGCAGGGCTATTGCCTCGTCGACCAGGAGCTCGAACTCGGCCTGGTCTCGCTGGCGATGCCGCTCGTCAATGCGCGTGGCGAGGTCGTTGCGGCCTTCAACCTGTCGGGTCAGGCGCAACGCAACTCCGCGGAAGCGATGGCCGAGGCCTTTCTGCCGAAAATGCGCGCGATGCAGGCGATGCTGCAGCCGTTGATCAAATGAACCCAGGCGAAATCGCGATGCTGGAACTGTCGACCGGCCCCTTCACCGCCCGCATCGTCCCCGAGATCGGTGGAATCGTCACGGCGCTTGAATGGCGCGCTCCGGACGGACGACGCCACAAGCTGCTGCATGCGCCCGACGGCGCGGTGCCCACGACCGCGCATTCCAACATGTTCGGGACATGGCTGATGGTGCCCTTCGCCAACCGGGCCTTCGATTGCCTGGTCGATGATGGCGAGCGCGCCTTCACTGTCCCGGCCAATGACCGCAGCGGCAACATCCACGGTTTCGGCCGGCAGTCGGCCTGGACTGTCCTGGGGACGACCCAAGGCCATACCGTGCTGGAGCACCGCCGGACGGAAGGCCCGGATCCTTATCGCTACCGCGCGACGCAGGACATCACGCTCGACGACACCGGTATGACCATCACGATGGCCGTCACCAACGAGGCCGATACGGCACTACCTTACGGAATCGGCCATCATCCCTGGTTTCCCTGCGCGCCCGACACGCGGCTGGGTATGACCGCAGCGGGCACTCTCGTCTTCGGCGAGGCTTTTCGCGCAACCGGCTCGGCGCTGTTCAGCGATGGCGGCCCCTATGCGGACAAGCCGGTTTTCGCCAGGGAGCATGAGACCGCCTGGAGCTTGCTCGGCTGGAATGGCGTGGCGCGCATCGAGACGCCTTCGACAGGTCTCGCGATCACGCTGACCGCCAGCGAGAATTTCAGCTTCCCGGTGGTCTGGGCTCCGCTCGGAGCGGATTTCCTCTGCGTCGAGCCGCAAAGCCACGCGATCGGCTCACCGAGCGAAGCGGCCGCACGCGCCGTCTCGCCGCTGACGCGGCTTGAGCCGGGCGAGACGCTGGAAGGCTGGCTGCGGATCGTGCCGGAGACGCTGTGAGCCGGCAGCCGGGCGCTAGATCACGTCGCATTCGGACGGGTACGTCCGAATGCGACGTGATCGCTTCTAAAAGAATTGAGCATTGCTCCCCACGAAAAACCGGTACCCACTTTTTCGCGCAATGCTCTAGCCACTCAGCGCCAGCGCTGGTTGGGATAGTAGGGCTGATAGCCAAAGGCATCCACCGGCAGCGCCGGACGCAGGAAAATCTGCTCGCGGGCGGCGTTCCAGCTCGGGGCCTTGCGGCTCTGCGCGATGGCGGCGCGCTCCCTGGCCTTCGCCTTGGCGAGCTTGGACTTGGCGCCGCCGGACGCCTTGGCGAATTGCGAGATCCCGTCATCGGCCGCGCCGTTCAGCGCGATGCGCGTCTGGCCGGCGCCATGCTTCTTCACCAGCGCGAAGAACTTGGCGGCATTGGCTGTGTGCAGGCGGATGCAGCCATGCGAGGCCGGGCGACCGAGCGCGCCGACGGCATTGGTGCCATGGATCGCATAACCGCCGCGAAAGAACACGGCATAGGGCATGGCCCCGCCATATTTCCGCGAGTACCAGCTCTTCTCCAGCCGGGTCGGCCGGTAGATGCCGTTGGGCGAGCGGAAGCCCTTGCGGCCCGAGGAGATCGCCCAGTTGTAAGCCTCGCCATCGGTCGTCGTGACCTGCATGCGTTGGGCGGCGATATCGACCTTCACCGAGACGCCGGCTTGAGCCGTGACGATGCCGGCAAATGATAGGAACAAGACGGCCAGGATGCCGAGAACGCGACGCATCACACCACTCCGAAAAACGCGACTGTTGGATCTTTCGGCATTGTCGGGCGCAAGGCTCCGCCGCCATTGCCTTCAGGAAACCCCGCTGCCGGCCCTGCTGTAAAGTGCAAAGACGAATTGTGGTTTCCACGATCCCGCGATGAGCGCTCGAGACCCGATGGGCCTGCCTTGTGTGCAGGCGCGCTTTTGACGGCGGCGCCAGGAGCCGGCAGCATGAGCGACCCGCCAACCGCCCGGACCTTGCCATGCCGTCACGATCGCCTTTGCGCCTTGCTTGTCATCTTCTGGCTCGTCATCTCCTGGCTCGCCATCTCCTGGCCCTCAGCTTGCTCCTGCTACCCTTCGCCGCGCAGGAGGTCCGCGCCGTCGAGACCCTGAAGACCTCGGTCGGGGGGAGCGAGATCGCCGTCCATCTCCATGTCCCGAACGGACAAGGCCCGTTTCCGGTGCTGATCCTGTCGCATGGCAGCCCACGCAACCCCGCGGCACGCGCGAAGTTCGGTGAGGCGACGCTGGCCGCCGTCGCCAAAACCTTTGTGGCGCGCGGCGTGCTCGTCGCAGTGCCGATCCGGCGCGGCTATGGCGGCGAGGGAAGCAATTGGGCCGAGGGCTATGGCCGCTGCGAGAACGCGGACTATTATGGCGGCGGCCTGGCGACCGCCCAAGATATCCGCGCCGCCGCCAGCGCCGTCAGGACCCGGCCCGACGCAGACCCGCGCCGGCTGGTCTATATGGGCGTCTCGGCCGGCGGCTGGGGCTCGATCGCAGCCGCAACTTACGGCGATTCAGGGCTGCTCGGCGTGGTCAATTTCGCCGGCGGACGCGGCTCGCGCGGCCCCAGTGATGTATGCTCGGAAGAGGCGCTGATCTCCGCAGCCGGGCGCTATGGCGGTTATGCGCGCACGCCGGAACTTTGGCTCTACAGCAGCAACGATCTCTTCTTCGGTCCCGATCTGGCCAAGCGCCTGTACTCGGCCTTCTCCGCCGCGGGCGGAAAGGCACGTTTCGTGTCCGCTCCGGCCTATGGCCAGGACGGCCATGGCTACATCAATGCCGTCGGCTCCTGGCGCAGCGAGGTCGAGGGATTTTTGCGCGGTATCGGGTTCATGCGCTGAGGTCTGTGCCTCTGCGGTCTGGGCCTCGACGCCGGCGGCTACAACATCGGCAGCGAGCGCGGCTTTGGCCCACGCGGCAGGGCGGCATCGATACGGGCGATCTCTGCCTCGCTCAGGCGCAGGGACAGCGCGCCTGCATTATCCTCGACATGACTGGCCCTGGCCGCTTTCGGGATGGCGAAGACCGAGGGCCGTCGCGTCAGGAAAGCCAGCGCGACCTGCCGGGCGCTGGCCCCATGCGTCGCCGCGATCTCAGCCAAAAGCTTGCCGCCGGCGCTGGTGGATGGCGGAAAATCATCCTGCCCGAACGGGCTATAGGCCGTGACCGCGACACCGTTGCGCTCGCACCACGGGATCACCGCATGCTCGATCGCCCGCTCACGCAGATGGTACAGCACCTGATTGCAGGCGATGCGGCCCGGCCCTGCCACGTCGAGTGCCTCGTCGAGATCGTCGACATCGAAATTGCTGACGCCCCAGGACAGGATCTTGCCCTCCTCGCGCAGCGCCTCGAACGCAGCGAAGGTCTCCTCCAGCGGATAGGAGCCGCGCCAATGCAGCAGGTAGCAATCGAGCCGGTCGGTCTTGAGGCGCCTGAGCGAGCGCTCGCAGGCGCTGCGCGTTCCGGCTTTCGAGGCGTTGTGCGGCAGCACCTTCGAGACTAGGTAAACCTCGTCGCGCCGCCCATCGACTGCCTCCCCGACCATCTCCTCCGAGCGGCCCGAGCCGTACATTTCGGCGGTGTCGATATGGCTGAGGCCGAGATCGAGCCCGCGCTTCAGCGCAACGACAGCGTCGCGCCGGTCGGCGAGCTCGATGTTCCAGCTGCCCTGGCCGATGCGTGCGACCTCCGGGCCGTCTTGACCGAAACGATGTGCCATCAGCGCTCTCCTGCCTCTCTCGACCAATCTCGCAACCAATCTTGCCCCTCTCAGCGAATCTCGACCTCGAAATGGCCGTGACGCAGCTCTCCATCCGCATAACGCACCCGCACCGCGAAGGAATCGCGGCCGCGATAATCGGATGCCGAGGTGTATTCGAAGGCGAGCGAAGGGCCGACCTTGCCGTCACAATGCTGGTAGGGGCCGGGCCCGTAGGTCGCCGCGCCCCTGCGGGGCAACATCCTCACCGTGCCGTGTCGAGGCGGCTGCGTCAGCATGGCGGTCGGTCGCTTCACCGGCCGGCAGCGCTTATCCATCGTCATATAGGTCTGCTGCATGACCGTTGGCTCGCCCGCTACGACCCGATCGATACCGCCCGCCTCGGACAGCCTCCCATCGCTGGAGGTGACGCAACCACCGAGCCCGCCGCAGAGCAGGAGAAGACCGCAAAACGGATAGAGGCCTGGCCTTGCCATTCCGGGACCTCGCATGCTGTCTCCACTCGGCCTGCACCAACGCCACCACGGCGCGATCCACGATTGCCTTTCGCTTGATCAGACCGGCGGCGTGCCATTGGCTGAGAGCACCTCGCCCGCCAGATAGAGCGAGCCGCAGATCAGAATGCGCGGCGCGGCCGACCAGCTCCGGCTGGCGATTTCGTGCAATGCCTGCTCGACGGAGCCCGCAACCGCGGCATTGAGCCCGGCCTCGCGCGCCAGGCTCGCCACCTCCTCGGCCGGGCGCGCCGCCAGCGTATTCTGGATCGGTACCGCGAAGAGCGCCTGCGCCAACCCTTTGAAATGGCTGAGCGTCGCCTTGGCGTCCTTGGTCGAGAGCAGGCCCGTGATCATCACCAGCGGGGCTGGATTGCGATCGGCGAGATCAGCCATCGCCTGGGCCAGAACACGCCCGCCATCGGGGTTGTGGCCGCCGTCGAGCCAGAGTTCGGCGCGGGCGGGGATGAGCTCGGCGAGCTTGCCGCGCGCCAGCCGCTGCAGCCGCGCCGGCCAGTCGGCCTCCAGCATGCCCTGCTCGAAGGCCCGCGCCGGCAGGCCGCCATAGCCGGCGGCGCGCAGGGCGGCGATCGCCGTGCCGGCATTCACATGCTGGTGCCGTCCGGCAAGGCGCGGCAAGGGCAGATCGAGCAGGCCGTCGCCATCCTCATAGACAAGCCGGCCACCGTCCTCATGGACGTTGAAATCCTGCGCGCCGATCAGGATGCGCGAGGCGCCGACGCGCTCGGCCGTGGCCTCCAGCACCGCCGTCGGCTCAGGCTCCTGCGGCGCGATCACCGCCGGGGCGCCGCGCTTGAAGATGCCGGCCTTCTCGCCCGCGATCTTGGTCACGGTGTCGCCGAGATATTCGGCATGGTCGAGCGAGACCGGCGTTACCACCGTGCAGGCGGGGTGGGCGATGACGTTGGTCGCATCGAAGCGGCCGCCCAGCCCGACTTCGAGCAGCACGACATCCGCCTTGTGCTCGGAAAACAGCAGCAAGGCCGCCGCGGCGGTGATCTCGAAGAAGGTGATGGCATCGCCGGCATTGATGCGCTCGCAGCGCTCCAGCGCCTCGACCAGCACGGCCTCGTCGACGAAACGGCCGCCGCCCGGCGCGCCCAGCCGGATGCGCTCGTGGAAACGCACCAGATGCGGCGAGGTATAGACATGGACGCTGAGGCCCGCCGCCTCCAGGATCGCCCGCATGAAGGCGATGGTCGAGCCCTTGCCATTGGTGCCGGCGACATGGATCACCGGCGGCAGGTGCTTCTGCGGATCGCCGAGCCGCTCCAGCAAGGTCAGGATGCGCCCGAGCGAGAGATCGATCAGCTTGGGATGCAGCGCCATGAAGCGCGCCAGCAGCGTGTCGGACGACCCCATCTCGGTTCAGGGCCTCCCGCCCATGCGCGTCTTCAGACGGCCTCGGCGACCGGAAGCGGCGGCTTCACGACGCCGTCCGGCGCGGGCTGCTTCGTCAGTAGCCGCCCGAGCCTTGCCAGCGTCGCTGGGATCTCATGGCGGTGCACCACCATGTCGACCATGCCGTGGTCCTTGAGGTATTCGGCGCGCTGAAAGCCGTCCGGCAGCTTCTCGCGAATGGTCTGCTCGATCACGCGCGGACCGGCGAAGCCAATCAGCGCGCCGGGCTCGGCGATATGGATGTCGCCCAGCATCGCATAGGACGCCGTCACGCCACCCGTGGTCGGGTTGGTCAGCACCACGAAATAGGGCAGGCCGGCATTGCGCAGCATGCGCACCGCCACGGTCGTGCGTGGCAATTGCATCAGCGAGAGGATGCCCTCCTGCATACGGGCGCCGCCCGAGGCGGCGAAGACGACGTAAGGCGTCTTCTTCTCGAGTGCGGTCTCGGCGCCCTTGATGAAGGCCTCGCCCGCCGCCATGCCGAGCGAGCCGCCCATGAAGTGGAAATCCTGCACGGCGAGCGTCATCGCCAGGCCCTGGACGCGGCCGTAACCGACCTTGAAGGCGTCGATCGCGCCGGTCTTGGCGCGGGCGTCCTTCAGCCGGTCGATATAGCGCTTCTCGTCGCGGAACTTCAGCGGGTCGATCGCGACCTCGGGCAGGGCGACGTCGAGCCATTTGCCCTCGTCGAAGGTCAGGCGCAGCCGGTCGGTCGCGGTGACTTTCATATGATGGTCGGAGCCGGGGATGACGAAGCCATTGGCCTCGACATCCTTGTGGAAGACCATCTGTCCGGAATCCGGGCATTTGATCCAGAGATTCTCCGGGCTCTCGCGCTTGAACAGCGTCTTGATCCGCGGCCGAACGACTTCGGAAATCCAGTTCATGGATTCGTCCTCAACTGTACTGGCAGGGTCAGGCGGCAGCCCTGGCGACCGAGCGGACGCCGGCTGCGAGCTCGGAGACGAGCGAGGTGACAGCGGAAACCGTCTTTTCCGTGGCTTTGCCCTGAACATCCAACGAAAGCCTGATGCGCTCGACCAGCGACGAGCCGACGACGACGCCATCCGCACCCTTGGCGATCGCGGCCGCATCAGCCGCCGTCTTGACGCCGAAGCCGACAGCCACCGGCAGGTCGGTATGGCGCTTGATCCGCGCGACGGCTTCTCCGACCGCGTCATAATTGGCGATCGTGCCGCCGGTGACGCCTGTCATCGAGACATAATAGACGAAGCCGGAGGTATTCTGCAGCACTTTCGGCAGGCGCTTGTCATCCGTCGTCGGGGTGGCGAGGCGGATGAAGTTGACCCCCGCGGCCAGAGCCGGCAAGCAGAGCTCGGCATCCTCCTCGGGCGGCAGATCGACCACGATCAAACCATCGACGCCGGCCGCCTTCGCATCGCTTAGGAAGCGCTCGACGCCATAGACATAGATCGGGTTGTAGTAGCCCATCAGCACGATCGGCGTGTCATGTCCGGCCTTGCGGAACGCCTCGACCATGGCGAGCGTCTTCTTCAAGGTCTGGCCGGCCTTGAGCGCGCGCTGCCCCGCGAGCTGGACCGGGATGCCATCGGCCATCGGATCGGTGAAGGGCACGCCGAGCTCGATGATGTCGGCGCCTGCGGCTGGCAAAGCGTGCAGGATCGCGCTGGCGGTGTCGAAATCGGGATCGCCCGCCGTGATGAATGTCACCAGCGCGGCGCGGCCTTCGGCTGCACAGGCTTGGAAGCGGGTCTGGATGCGGGTTTGGCCGGTCGTTGTCATGGGCTTGCGGTTAGCATGCCCGGGGCCGGCTTGGCGAGAGGTATGCCGTCAAGCTCCGGTCTCTCCGGCGATCTCGGCGCCGCGCTCGCTCAGCAACGCACGCAGCACCGAACGGTGGCAACGGTTCTCATGCTCGCAATAGCAACCGATCGAGAAGCGTCCGCTATGGGAGAGCGCGGCGAGCAGATCGAGCGTGCGACGTGCCGCGGGCTCGTCCATTTCGACGCGGAAGGCGCGCACGAAGCCATGCCATTCCGCCTCGCTCTCCGCGGTCAGCGCCGATTTCACCAGTTCAGGGCTGGGCGAAAGCTCCGGAAACCAGACATCGTACCAGTCGTCGGCCGCATAGCGCTCCTTGCGGACACCGCGCGGCGGCCGGCGCACGGTGCCGATCCGCGTGCCCTCATCGGGAAGGCGGGGCGTGCCGAGACGGACGATACGGATGCTCATGAGGCCTGAAATAGCATGCGTTTCCCGGGCTGGAAAAGCGGGGTCAGCTTGCGAAAGATCGGGAGCGAGCATAAAGTAGTGATATCACTACTTTTGGAGGCGGCCATGGTGAAATCGGTCTCGGCCGCACAGGCCAATCGCGAATTCTCGAAGCTGATGAAGCTCGCCGAGAGCGGCGAGGAGGTGGTCGTGACGTCGCGCGGCAAGCCGAAGGTCAAGATCGTTCGCGCGGACGACACCGACAGCGAGATGGAGCGGCGGCAAAAAGCTTTCGACGAGCTGACGCGGCGGCTCAACAGCCAAACGGCTCAGAATCTGCCTCGCGCAACGCGTGACGACATGTACGACTGAGCCATGCTGGTCGCGTTCGATACCAACATCCTTGTCTATGCGGAAGGCTTGAACGATCCGCAGCGCGAGGCGCGAGCAAAGGAGCTTCGCTCGAGACTTGGACCGAAGCGCGTATTCCTGGCATCGCAAGTCGTCGGCGAATTCTACAATGTCCTCACCCGGAAATATCGGACGCCCCTCGATCGGGCGCGCAGCATTTGCCGGGAGTGGATCAGTACCTGCGCTTCAGGCGCAGCGACCGAGGCGACCTTCGCTCATGCGACCGACCTCGCAACCGAGGCCGGCTTGCAGATCTGGGATGCCGTGATCCTTGTAACGGCGGCTGATGCAAAATGTGCGGCCCTGCTCTCGGAGGACATGCAGCACGGCTTCGTCTATCGCGGCGCGACCGTGATCAACCCGTTCGCCGAACCGCCGCATCCGCTGCTCGCGGATGCATTGCGCCACCATCGCTGAGCCGGCGTCTACTTCTCGATGCGCCAGACAGTGCGCAGCGCGGCACTGACCGTGATCTCACCCGGCTCGACCTGGATCGGCGCGGCGCCCGCCGCCATGCGATAGGCTCGCACATCGCCCATCGGCCTGGCGGGAGGCTCGGCTTCGGCCTCGACGATCGAGACGAGGTCGCCCAGCTTCACGCCGAGCTTGCCGGCATAGATTTCCGCACGAGCCCGCGCGCTCTCGGCCGCCTTGGCGCGCGCCGCGTCCTTGGCCTTGCCCTCGTCGGCGAGGCCGAAGCTGATGCCGGACATGTCGTTGGCGCCGGCCGCGACCAGCGCATCGATCAAGGGCCCGGCTTTGGCGATGTCGCGCAGGATCACGGTGATGCCGGTGCGCGCCTCATAACCGTCGATCCTGGGCGCCCGTGGTTGCGGCGAGGAGGACGCCGAGGGTTGGGTCAGGCGAGGCGTCAGCGCGACCTGGGAGGTCGAGAGATCGGCAGGCGCGACGCCCGCCGCCTTGACCGCCTCGACCAGCTTGGCCAGCGCCGGCGTGTTCTTGGCCAGGGCCTCCGCCGCGGTCTTGCCTTCACTGACCACGCCGGCCTGGATCGTCGCGAGATCGGGCTTCACCCGGACTTCGCCTTCGGTGCGGATGACGATGCCTTCGGCGGGAGCCGCGTCGCGGTTCTGGGCCTGCGCCTGGCCCGAAAGGGCCAGCATGGCCGCGAACAGGATCGCCTTTTTCATCATCTGCTCCTTCTCGGCAGCCCGGCGCGGTTCAGCGCGCCGCCAGAATCTCCGCCACTTGCGGGATATCCTTGTCGCCGCGGCCGGAGAGATTGACCACCATCAGATGGTCCTGCGGCTTCTTCGGGGCGAGATCGGCAACGCGGGCGAGCGCATGGGCCGATTCCAGCGCGGGAATGATGCCCTCCAGCTTCGAGATCAGCTGGAAAGCCTCCAGCGCTTCCTCGTCGGTGGCCGAGATGTATTTCGCCCGGCCGACATCATGCAGCCAGGAATGCTCGGGGCCGATGCCGGGATAGTCGAGCCCGGCCGAGATCGAATGCGCGTCCTTGATCTGGCCATCCGCGTCCATCAGCAGATAGGTGCGGTTGCCGTGCAGCACGCCCGGCGCGCCGCCGGTCAAGGAGGCGGCGTGAAGGCCTGACGGAATGCCGTGGCCGGCCGCCTCGACGCCATAGATCTCGACGCTGGGGTCATCGAGGAACGGGTGGAACAGACCCATCGCATTCGAGCCGCCGCCGATGCAGGCGATCAGCGAATCCGGCAGGCGGCCTTCCAGTTCCTGCATCTGCTCGCGCGTTTCCCTGCCGATGATCGACTGGAAATCGCGCACCATGGCGGGATAGGGATGCGGGCCCGCGACAGTGCCGATGCAGTAGAAGGTGGTCCCGACATTGGTGACCCAATCGCGCAGCGCCTCGTTCATCGCGTCCTTGAGCGTCTTGGTGCCCGACTCGACCGGGATAACGGTTGCACCCAGCATCTGCATGCGGAAGACGTTGGGCGCCTGGCGTGCGACGTCGACCGCACCCATATAGACGATGCATTCCAGGCCATAGCGGGCGCAGAGCGTGGCGGTCGCGACGCCATGCTGGCCGGCGCCAGTCTCGGCGATGATGCGCTTCTTGCCCATGCGCCGCGCCAGCAGGATCTGGCCGAGCACATTGTTGACCTTGTGCGAACCGGTATGGTTCAGCTCCTCGCGCTTCAGATAGATTTTTGCGCCGCCCGAGAGGCCAGAGGCCGCTGCCTTGTCGCGAAAATACTCGGTCAGGCGCTCGGCGTAATAGAGCGGCGAGGGCCGGCCGACATAATGCTTCAAACCATAGGCCGTCTCGGCATGATAGGCAGGGTCGGCCTTGGCCGCCTCATAGGCCTGTTCGAGCTCCAGGATCAGCGGCATCAGCGTCTCGGCGACGAAGCGGCCGCCGAACATCCCGAAGCGGCCATTCTCGTCGGGGCCGGAGCGGTAGGTGTTCGGGGTATGGGGCGCGTTCATGTCCGGCTTGCCTCTATGGTCTCAAACTCTGCGCACCGGCCCGCGCCGCCGCGATGAAATCCCTGATCCGGCCGGCATCCTTGACGCCCGGCGCGGTTTCGACGCCCGAGGAGACGTCGACCCCGGCGGGTCTCGTGATGCGGATCGCCTCGGCGACATTGGCCGGATCGAGCCCGCCCGATAACATGAAGCGCAAGCCGGGGTCGAGTTCGGCAAGCAGGCTCCAGTCAAAGGGCCGGCCATGACCGCCGGGATAGGCGGCATCCTTGGGCGGCTTGGCATCGAGCAGAATGCGGTCGGCGACGCCGCGATGGGCTTCGACAGCCGCAAGATCCTCTGTGCCCGCAATGCCGAGCGCCTTCATCACGGGCAGACCGGTCGCGGCCTTGAGGGCGCGCAACTGCTCCGGCGTTTCCCGGCCATGCAGCTGCAGCCAGTCCGGCTTCAGCGCTTCAACCAGGCGCATGGCCTGCGTCTCATCCCAATCGACGATCAGGGCCACGATCTCCGCCCGCCCCCGCGCCATGGCGGCCAGCGCTATCGCCTGCTCGATCGTGACGAAGCGCGGGCTTTTGGGGTGGAAGTTGAGGCCGATCATGTCGGCGCCGGCGTCGAGCGCGACCGCCAGCGTCTCCGGGGTCGAGAGCCCGCAGATCTTCACAGCGAATGTGTCGTCATAGTGGTTCATCGGCCCGCTCTAGCATGATCCGGGGCGCCGCCGCACTTGCGACATGATCGCCCGTGAGAGCATCCTGCGTGGACGCAACGGAATGGGGCGGATCGATTGAGGATGGGGCGGCGCGGCTTTACGGCTCTGGCGGGGTTACTGGCGGTCTTTGGCGTCACCGCGTCGGTTTTCTACTTCGTCAGCCAGCCCAAGACCCTGCGTCTGGCTGTCGGACCGCTGGGCTCGGAGGATGCGCGCATGGCGGCGGGCTTCGTCCAGGGGCTCAACCGCGAGAAATCATCCCTTCGCTTCCGGCTCGTATTGACCGAAGGCTCGGAGGAAAGCGCCAAGAAGCTCGATGACGGCCTGGCCGATCTCGCGATCGTGCGCCCCGACATCGCGCTGCCCGCCCAGGGCGACACCGCCCTGATCACGCGCCGCTCCTTCCCCTTCATCATCGCCACCAAGGCAAGCGGGATCGGGCGGATCGCCGATCTGCGCGGCCGCAGGATCGGCGTCGCGCGCAATCCGGCCGGGAATATCGTGCTGCTCCAGCGCGTCTTGGCACAATACGAAGTCAGGCCCGGCGAGGTCGAGATCATCGGGCTGACGCCGGACGAGATCGTGCCCTTCGCCAGGGAAGGGCGCATCGACGCCTTCTTCTCGATCAATGCCGTCGGCTCGCTGGCGAATAATGACGGCATCAACCGCCTCCGCTCCGCCTGGGGCGAGGATCCCATGCTGATCCCGATCCGCGAGGCCGAGGCGATCAAGGCGCGCTACCGCTCGATCGAGACCGGCGAGATCGTGCGCGGCGCGCTCGGCGGCGACCCGCCCCGCCCTTCCGAGAACCTGCCGACGATCTCCGTCACCTCGCGCCTGATGGCCTCGCAGAATCTCGACGACACTCTCGTCGGCCAGGTGGTCAAGGAACTGCTGGCGCTGCGATTGACGCTTGCAGCCGAGCTACCGTCGATCCAGGGGCTGGAGACGCCCTCCACGGACAAGGATGCCCCGCTCACGGTCCATTCCGGTGCCGCCGCCTTCATCGACGGCGAGCAGGAGACCTTCTTCGAGCGCTATGGCGACTGGTTCTATCTCGCCGTGATGGGTCTCTCCATGCTGGGCACCGGCGGCGCCGCCATTCTGGGCCAGGAAAGCGCGGCGCGCCGCCGCCGGGCGATGTCGGGGCTCGACGAATTGCTGGCGCTGCTGCCGGTGATCCGCACCTGTTCCGACGAGATCGAACTGGCGCGGCTCGACCGCGAGGCCGACGAGATTCTGACGCGCGTGCTCAGCGATTTCGCCAAGGGCGACCTCGACGGTTCGGGGCTGGCCGCCTACCGGCTGGTGATGGACCAGGTCGGACGCGCGGTCGCGGAGCGGCGCCTGGCGCTGGTCGACGCGTAGCGCGCCGCCCTGCCTGATCGGACCTAATATCGTCTCCAGCCCGATGCTGGAGGGCTTTGATCTCGCATCGGCTTGTCCCGAGCGGCCGGCTCCCGCTTTTTCGCATCCTGCTCTTGCGCGCGAGCAAAGGTTGCCCAAACGGCCTTCAGCGTTTATGTGCAGCGCAGCGAATTCCAGTTTCCTCATGAACGGGCTGCGCCGGCAGGGCTTTGACCTGGCCGGCTTGCGGTCTTGAAACAAGGCCCTTACCCGCATGTCCATGCGCAATATCGCCATTATCGCCCACGTCGACCACGGCAAAACCACGCTTGTCGACAAGTTGCTGCAGCAGTCGGGCACCTACCGCGACAACCAGCGCGTGATCGAGCGCGTGATGGATTCCAACGAGCTTGAGAAGGAGCGCGGCATCACCATCCTGGCCAAGGCGACCTCGGTCGTCTGGAAGGATACGCGCATCAACATCGTCGACACCCCAGGCCACGCCGATTTCGGCGGCGAGGTCGAGCGCATCCTGAACATGGTCGACTCGGCCATCGTGCTAGTCGATGCGGCCGAGGGTCCGATGCCGCAGACCAAGTTCGTGGTCTCCAAGGCTTTGAAGCTCGGCCTGCGCCCGATCGTGGCGATCAACAAGGTCGACAAGCCCGACGCCCGCGTCACCGAAGTCATCAACGAGGTCTTCGACCTGTTTGCGGCGCTCGACGCCAGCGACGAGCAGCTCGACTTCCCGATCCTCTACGGTTCGGGCAAGCAGGGCTGGATGGCGCATGATCCCGCCGGCCCGCAGGATCAGGGCCTCGCCCCGATGTACGACCTCATCCTCAGCCATGTGCCGGAGCCGCGCATCGAGGAAGGCCCGTTCCGCATGCTCGGCACGCTGCTCGAAGCCAACCCCTATCTCGGCCGCATCATCACCGGCCGCGTCGTCTCGGGCTCGGCCAAGCCGAACCAGATGATCAAGGTGCTGTCGGGCGACGGCTCGCTGGTCGAAAGCGGCCGCATCACCAAGATCCTCGCCTTCCGTGGTCTCGAGCGCACGCCGATCGAGGAAGCCATCCCGGGCGATATCGTCTCCATCGCCGGCCTGGTGAAGGGCTCGGTCGCCGACACCTTCTGCGATCCGTCCGTCGAGACCGCGATCAAGGCGCAGCCGATCGATCCGCCGACCGTGTCGATGACCTTCATGGTCAATGATTCCCCGCTCGCCGGCACCGAGGGCGACAAGGTCACCACCCGCGTCATCCGCGACCGCCTGTTCAAGGAGGCCGAGGGCAATGTCGCGCTGAAGATCGAGGAAGCTGCCGACAAGGACAGCTACATCGTCTCCGGCCGCGGCGAATTGCAGCTCGCCATCCTGATCGAGCAGATGCGTCGCGAGGGTTTCGAGCTCGGCGTCTCGCGTCCGCGCGTCGTGCTGAAGCGCGACGAGGCCGGCCAGCTGCTGGAGCCGATCGAGGAGGTCATCATCGACGTCGACGAGGAGCATTCCGGCGTCGTCGTGCAGAAGATGTCGGAGCGCAAGGCCGACATGCTGGAAATGCGTCCCTCCGGCGGCAATCGCCTGCGGCTCGTGTTCCACGCCCCGACGCGCGGCCTGATCGGCTATCAGGGCGAACTGCTGACCGACACGCGCGGCACCGCAATCATGAACCGGCTGTTCCACGACTACCTGCCCTATAAGGGCGAGATCGGCGGACGCCGCAACGGCGTGCTGATCGCGATGGAGACCGGCGAGGCCGTGGCCTACGCGCTGTGGAACCTCGAGGATCGCGGCCCGATGATGATCGAGCCCGGCTGGAAGGTCTATCAGGGCATGATCGTCGGCGAGCACACCCGCGAGAACGATCTCGAAGTGAACGTGCTCAAGGGCAAGAAGCTCACCAACATCCGCACCACCTCGAAGGACGAGGCCGTGCGCCTGACGCCGCCGATCCGGATGACGCTGGAGCGTTCTCTGGCCTGGATCGACGATGACGAGCTCGTCGAGGTGACGCCGAAGTCGATCCGCCTGCGCAAGGGCGTGCTCGACCCCAACGAGCGCAAGCGCTCGCAGAAGCAGAAGCAGGAAGTGGCTTGAAGCCCTGAGCTCCGCGTCACGCTCGGGCTCGACCCGACCGTACCCATCATGCCCGGCCTCGTGCCGGGCATTTTTCTGAAGACCGCTTCCGGCATGCTTGTCTCGGGACAAGCCCGAGACTGACGATGAGCCGGGTTGCGCCCAGCGCGCTTGCCGGCTCGCTCCGGCTCTGGTCCCTTGCGTCCCTCATCACGAAGGACGTTTCCCATGCTCACCCGCAATCTCGGCCGCTCCGGCCTGCGCGTTTCGCTCGTCGGCCTCGGCTGCAACAATTTCGGCGGCCGCATCGATGACGAGGCGGCGCGCAAGGTCGTCGATGCGGCGATCGAGCATGGCATCACCTTGTTCGACACCGCCGATGTCTACGGCGCACGCGGGGGCTCCGAGACGGCGCTCGGCCAGCTTCTGGGCCCGCGCCGCAAGGACATCGTGCTCGCCAGCAAGTTCGGCATGGACATGAACGATGCCGGCACGATGAAGGGCGGCTCGCGGCGTTACATCATGTCGGCGGTCGAGGCCTCGCTGAAGCGCCTCAAGACCGACTGGCTCGACCTCTACCAGTTCCACCGCGCCGACCCGCTGACGCCGATCGACGAGACGCTGCGCGCGCTCGAAGACCTGATCCGCCAGGGCAAGGTGCGCTATATCGGCTGCTCCAACATGCCGGCCTGGCAGATGGCCAATGCGGAGTGGACGGCGCGCGATCTCGGCATCAACGGCTTTGCTTCCTGCCAGGACGAATACAGCCTGCTGGTGCGCGGCGCGGAAAAGGACCTGATTCCCGCCGCCCGCCATTTCGGCATGGGGCTGCTGCCTTATTTCCCGCTCGCCAACGGCTTGCTGACCGGCAAGTACAAGCGCAACGCGCCGATGCCGGAAGGCGCGCGCATGACCAAGGAATCGAAGCGTGCCGACGAGGTCCTGACCGAGGTCAACTGGGAGAAGACCGAGAAGCTGACAGCCTTCTGCGAGGCGCGGGGCAAGACGCTGGTCGAGCTCGCCTTTTCCTGGCTCGCCGCACAGCCCGTCGTCTCCAGCGTCATCGCGGGCGCGACCAAGCCGGAGCAGATCGCCGCCAACGTCAAGGCGGCCGAATGGGCGCTGACTGCCGATGAGCTGGCCGAGATCGACACGATCACGAAGTAGCCCCGGAACCGCAACGGAGAACCCCTCTCCTGCATCGAAGTCGGGTCTAGCCGACTTCGACACTTTGCGTACTGAACTCGGGCAGACCCGAGTTCAGTGAGAGGGGCAGGGGTGAGGTGCTGGCCGTTCGACCAGTTGCGTGACGACCTTACCGTCATTGCGAGCGCAGCGACGCAATCCAGGAGGGTTCGCTCTACGTCCCCCTGGATTGCGTCGCTGCGCTCGCAATGACGATGGAGCAGTGGTCAAATCACGGCCAAAGCGACCAACAGCCCCAGACTGCTGACAGGCTTTTGCACGAGCTGAGCCAACAAGCATGGACCGGCTCGCCCTGCCCGAATAAGGTCCGCGCCATGAGCGAGACAGCCCCGAAGACCACCGCCCCCGACCTGAAGCCCGGCGACCACCTCTTCCTGGTCGACGGTTCGAACTTCATCTTCCGCGCCTATTTCCAGTCGATCAATCAGGACAGGAAATACAATGCACGCTCCGACGGCCTGCCCTCCGGCGCCGTGCGGTTGTTTGCGACGAAGATGTTCCAGTTCGTGCGTGAGGGCGTGCTCGGGGTGAAACCGACGCATCTCGCCATCGTCTTCGACAAGACCGAGAACTCGTTCCGCAAGGCGCTCTACCCCGCTTATAAAGGCAACCGCTCCGAGCCGCCGGCCGATCTGATCCCGCAATTCCCGCTGATGCGCGAGGCGGTGCGCGCCTTCGGGCTGATCCCGGTCGAGCAGGATGTCTACGAGGCCGACGACCTGATCGCGACCTATGCCAGGCAGGCGCGCGAGGCCGGGGCCGACGTGCTGATCGTCTCCGCCGACAAGGATCTGATGCAGCTCGTCGGGCCGGGCGTGGCGATGTACGATCCGGCCTCGGGCGACGCCAAGAAGGGCGCCGGCTTCCGGGCCGAACGCCGGATCGGCGAGCCCGAGGTGGTCGAGTATTTCGGCGTGATGCCGAACAGGGTGGTCGACGTGCAGGCGCTGGCCGGCGACGCGACCGACAATGTGCCGGGCGCTCCCGGCATCGGCATCAAGACGGCGGCCCAGCTCATCGGTGAGTATGGCGACCTGGAGACGCTGCTGGCGCGGGCCGGCGAGATCAAGCAGCCCAAGCGCCGGGAGACCCTGACCAATCCCGAGGTGATCGAGAAGGTGCGCATTTCGCACAAGCTCGTGACGCTGGTCGACGACGTGAAGGTCGAGACGCCACTCTCGCATCTGACGCTGGCCGACCCCGATCCGGCCAGGCTCGTCGCCTTCCTCAAGGCGATGGAATTCACCACCATCACCAAACGCGTCGCCGAGGCCTATGGAGCCGATGTCGCGGCGATCGACGCCGACGAGGCGCTGGCGCCGGGTGGGTCGCGCGCGGCCGAATTGAAGGCCCTCTATGTCGGCGCAGATGCGGGCGAGGGCGGCTTCGCAGCCCCTGCCGCAGCCTCCGTCGCGGGCGCAGAACCGGCCAGCGCGCAGCCCGCGGCCGGCGACGGCTGGATGACGCCGTCCGAGCTCGCAGCCGCCCGCAAGAACGAGGCGATCGCCGGGACAATCGACCGCACGGCCTATGAATGCGTGCGTACGCTCGCCGATCTCGAGCGCTGGATCGGATGGGCCTATGAGGCCGGCCATGTCGCGCTCGACACCGAGACCAATTCGCTCGACGCGATGCAGGCCGATCTCGTCGGCATCTCGCTCGCCGTCGCGCCGGGACGCGCCTGCTACATCCCGCTGCAGCATCGCGGCGGCACCGATTTGTTCGGCAGCGGCATGGTCGAGGGGCAAATTCCGCTCGACCAGGCTGTGGCGGCGCTCAAGCCGCTGCTGGTCGATCCAGGCGTCCTGAAGATCGGCCAGAACCTGAAATACGACCTGCTGATCCTCGAACGGCACGGGCTTTCCGTCGCCCCGATCGAGGACACGATGCTGATTTCCTATGCGCTCGACGCCGGCAACAACAATCACGGCATGGACCGGCTCTCCGAGCTGCATCTCGGCCATGAGACGATCCCGTTCTCGCAAGTCGCGGGCACCGGCAAGGCGCAGGTGACCTTCGACAAGATCGCGCTCGACAAGGCGACGGATTACGCCGCCGAGGATGCCGATGTGACGCTGCGGCTCTGGCGCGCGCTGAAGCCGAGGCTCGCGGCCGAGGGCAAGACCACCGTCTACGAGACGCTGGAGCGGCCGCTGATCGCCGTGCTCGCCCGGATGGAGCAGCGCGGCATCGCCATCGACCGGCAGATCCTGTCGCGGCTCTCGGGCGAATTCGCGCAATCGCTGGCCCGGCTGGAAGACGAGATCTACGAGGTGGCCGGCGAGAAATTCCTGATCGGCAGTCCCAAGCAGCTCGGCGACATCCTGTTCGGCAAGATGGGGCTTTCCGGCGCCAAGAAGACCGCGACCGGGCAATGGGCGACCGGGGCCGGCGTGCTCGAAGAGCTCGCCGAGCAGGGCCACCCACTGCCCTCGAAGATCCTGGAATGGCGCCAGCTCGCCAAGCTGAAATCGACCTATACCGACTCGCTGCCGACCTATCTGCACCCGGAGACCAACCGGGTGCACACCTCCTATGCGCTGGCGGCGACGACGACGGGACGGCTCTCCTCCTCCGAACCCAACCTGCAGAACATCCCGATCCGCACCGAGGCCGGCCGCAAGATCAGGACTGCCTTCGTCGCCGAAAAGGGCCACAAGCTGATCTCGGCCGATTACAGCCAGATCGAGCTGCGCCTGCTCGCCCATATCGCCGATATCCCGCAGCTCCGGCAGGCCTTCGCCGACGGCATCGACATCCATGCGATGACGGCCTCGGAAATGTTCGGCGTGCCGGTCCAGGGCATGCCGAGCGAGGTGCGCCGCCGCGCCAAGGCGATCAATTTCGGCATCATCTACGGGATCTCGGCCTTCGGCCTCGCCAACCAGCTCGCCATCAGCCGCGAGGAAGCCGGCGCCTATATCCGGAAGTATTTCGAACGCTTCCCAGGCATCCGCGACTATATGGACCAGACCAAGACCTTCGTGCGGGCGAACGGCCATGTCACGACGATCTTCGGCCGGGTCTGCCATTTCCCGGCGGTCGCCTCGAAGAACCCCTCCGAACGCGCTTTCGTCGAGCGCCAGGCGATCAACGCGCCGATCCAGGGCTCGGCTGCCGACATCATCCGCCGCGCCATGATCCGGATGGAGGGCGCGCTTGCCGCCGCCAGGCTCGACGCCCGCATGCTGCTGCAGGTGCATGACGAGCTCGTCTTCGAGGTGCCCGACGCCCAGGTCGAGGCGACACTGCCGCTGGTCCGCCAGGTCATGGTGGATGCACCGCACCCAGCCGTGCAGCTGCGCGTGCCCCTGCAGGTCGACGCGCGGGCCGCCAGCAACTGGGACGAGGCGCATTGAGGCGCCGACGCTTCGGCCGCAAGAACCTTGGACCGCAAGAACCTTGGACCACAGGAACCTTGGACCACAGGAACCTTGCCTGCCAGTGCCACGTTATAGATCCGACGCGCCGGGGGGCGCGCTTTGCGCGTTGGATATCGTCACATGCTCAGTTCGTCCGCCTGGAGACCGTTTCCGCGCTATATGGCGGAACCCGAGATCGAGGAGACCCAGGACGACGTCACGCCCTATGAGCATGACCTTATCGTCCGCTACGCCATTATCGGCATCTTCGTCATCCTGGCGACCACGACGCTCTATCTGACCAAGGTCATTGCCCTGCCGGTGACGGCGGGCGTCATCTTCGGCCTGGTGCTGGGACCGCTGGTCGACTGGCTGGTGCGTCGCGGCGTGCCGCAGCATCTGGCGGCAGCCATAGTGGTCCTGCTCGGGGTCGGCCTGATTCTCTTCGCGATCACCCTGCTCGCCGTGCCGATCGCCGGCTGGAGCGACCGGGCGCCCGCAATGATGGCGGCGCTGCAGGCCAAGCTCGCCGGCGTCTTCGTCTTCATGGACGAGTTGAAGCGGGCCGCCGCTGCGCTGACCGGCAAGAGCGGGGCGGAACTCAACGTCTCCCAAGGCAATCCGCTGCTCGATATCGCGGTGTCGTCTTCGACGGCGGCGGGTGGCCTGCTGATCTTCGTCGCAACAGTGTATTTCTGGCTGGCGACGCGGCGCCATCTCAAGGCGCGCACGCTGCGATTTTGCCTCGGGCGTGGCGCGCGGAAATCCGCCGGCGCCTTCTTTCAGGAAATCGAGACGCGGGTCGCGCGCTATTTCGGGCTGGTGACGCTGATCAATCTCGGCATGGGCCTGTTGGCTCTGGCAATCGCCTGGCTCGCGGGGCTGCCATTCCCGGTCTTCTGGGGCGCGCTCGCTTTCCTGCTGAATTATCTCGCCTTCATCGGGCCGATCATCGTCACCGTGCTGCTGCTTGCAGGGGCGCTGCTGGACGCGCCGTCTCTCCTCGCCGCGATCTGGCCGGCAGCGGCGTATTTCGTGCTGCATCTGCTCGAAGGCAATGTGGTGACCCCGGTTTTCGTCGGGCGCAGGCTCACCGTCTCGCCATTCCTGGTCTTCATCGGCTTCGTCTTCTGGCTTTGGCTCTGGGGGCCGGTCGGCGCCGTGCTGTCGACGCCGATCCTGCTCGTGGCGATGGTCGCGCAGGAAGAATTTGCCACATACCGCAAGGTGCAGCAGGCAGAGGCCTCGCCCCAGGAAGTGCCCGCCGAGCAGCAGGCAGCCGGCAACGGCTAGTCGGCTACAAGGAACTTGCGCACCATGCGTGCGTTAGGTCACCAAGCTCCGGTTTCGTTCGGAGCGCATCCATCCATTCGCAGTATCGCATCCATTCGCAGTATCGAGAGGGGGACATCAGACATGGCCAGCACCACTTCCGCGAAACGCCAGGCGGCCTCGGCGGTCAAACGCGCCAAGGACGAAGCCGTCGCAGGCGCCGAGGACATCGCTGCTGACGCCAAGGCCTCCGCACAGAAAGCCAGCCGCCGCGTCAAGCGTGAGACGAGCGAACTCGAAGCCAGTCTGACACGCAGCGCCGAGGATTTGGCGGCAACGGTCACCGAAAAGCTGCGCGCCGTCGGCGTCGACACCGACAAGATGGTCGACGTCGCCAAGGAACAGGCGACCGATCTGCAGCGCATCATCGTGCAGGAGATCCAGGAGCGGCCGTTGCGCGCGCTCGGAGTGGCGGCGGCTGTCGGCCTGTTCGTCGGCTTCCTGTCGGCCCGATAAGCCATGCTCGGGGGGCTGGGAAGCTTCATCGCGTCGGAGGTCTCCGGCGCGGTCAGGCGCAATGTCATCATCTACGGCCTGTACGGCTTCTCAGTCCTGCTGGTCCTGTGCGCGGCGGGCTATGGCCTGAACGCGCTGCACACCGTGCTGGCGCTGCGCTACGACCCGATCACGGCGAGCCTCTGGATCGCGGGTGGCCTGTTGCTCGCCGCCTTGCTGAGCCTGGGCGTCGCGACCTATGTCAAGAATCGCCGGCGACCGTCGCGGCCGTTGGCAACCACGGCATTGGCCGCCGCGCCGATCGCGGCCAAGCTGCTCGGATCGTCGCGCATGGGCTGGCGCACGGCCGTCGTCGGGAGCGTCGTCATCCTCGGCGTCCTGATCGGCAGGCAGTTCTTCAACCGCGACGGGGGCGACGAGGACGAGGCGTAGCAGCGCAAGCCGCGCTCGAGAGCCGGATGATGTCAGATGAGATCACGGAGTGATTCCATCTGACATCTGAATCCGCCCCTCATCAAAGAGTTGAGAGACGAATCAACACGAAAAGCCGGTTTCCGCTTTTTCGCGTCCTGCTCTGGAGCCATGGCTCTAGCCCCTTGTTCTGGCGCGTTTTCTTCACGCCAACCGGGGTCCGCTTCGCTTGAGAACCCTCCAAGGCGAATGCGGCGTGCGCTCGACTGCCCCTGTCTTTTTACATAGGGATTGCGGATTCCGTCCTGTATCACGGTATCCATGTCCACTGAGGTAAGGCCCCGCAGCCGCTTGGCGCTGCCCAGCATTCCCGCCCTAGGCGCCCGCCTGCGATCGGCCACGACGACGATCATCGCGATCGGCGTCGTTGGCGTGGCGGTCATCCTGGCGGCCTGGATCAACGCGCAAGCGCGCGCCACCGCGGAACTCGTCTCGCATTCCATCGAGATTCGCGAGCGCTCCGAACGGTTCCTGGGCCATATGCGCGACGCCGAGACCGGACAGCGCGGCTATCTCCTGACCCATGATCCAGCCTATCTCGGCCCCTACACGAATGGCCGAGCCGCCGCCCTGCCGGAACTCGACGCCCTGAAGCAACTCGTTGAAGGCGATGCCGCGCAGACCGAGCGCGTCGCCAAGGCGCGCAGCGAGGCTATCGCCAAGCTGGATGAGCTCGACTCAACGATCGCGCTCGTGCGGGCAGGCCAGCTTGATACGGCTGTCGCACGCGTGAAGGGCGGCAATGGCTTCTCGGTCATGGATGCGTTGCGCGGCACCGTGCAGCAGCTTCAGCTCACCGAGAACATCCGCCTCGTCGCGCTCAATCGCGCCGAGGAGCGCAGGCGGCTTCTGGCCAGTATCGGCATCGTCGTCGCGCTGGCCGGACTTGCCTTCGCCGCCTGGCAGCAATTGCGCACGCGGCAGCGCCGCAGCACCCTGCTCGCCTCCAGCAACGCGCAGCTCGAGCGAATCGTGAGCGAGAGAACCCAGCAGCTCGAGAACGAGCGGCTGCGCATCGAGGCGCTGCTGCGCGACGTCAACCACCGTGTCGGCAACAACCTCGCAATGGTCTCGGCGCTGCTCAATGTCCAGAGCCGGCAGGCGCGCGAGCCGGCCGTGCGCAACGCCCTCTCCCAGGCGCAGTCCCGCATCCAGGCGATCGCCGCCGGGCAACGTCGCCTGCGCCTCGACATCGAGACCGACGAGATCGACGCCCAGCCCTATATGGAGGATCTCCTCGCCGAGATCGGCAAGGCGGCCGAGGGCCGGCCGATCGAGATCGTATTGGAGATGGATTCGATCCGCCTGCCTGGGCGCGACGCGGTGTCCTTCGTCGTGATCGTCAACGAACTCGTGACGAACGCGATCAAGCACGCCTTCCCCGACAATGCGCCGGGGCGAATCGTCATCCGTTTCAGCGAGCGTGACGCGGACGGAGCGACCACGCTTCTCCTGACGGTGGAGGATAACGGCGTCGGGCTGCCGGTGGTCGAAGCGGATACCAAGGGCCTGGGTCAGACGGTGATCGCCAGCCTGTTGCGCAGCATGCGGGCCACGATGACGAGCGAGCCGCTTTCGTCCGGTTCCGAGCGCCCCGGCTCCAAGATCACGCTGACATTCCCGAAACGGGATTGAGTGCGGCGAGCTGCCGCCGACGGTCAGGCTACCTTGATCGCGCTCGAGACGAAGCTCGCGATCTCGCGCGTGGAAAAGGGCTTGCGCAGGAAGCGCACGTCACGCAGCGATTTGGGCACATCGTTGGGAGCCGAGCCCGAGACGAACGCGAAGGGCGTGCCGCTCTGGAGCAGGCTGGTGGCGACATCGAAGGTCTTGCCCCCGACGACATCGATATCGAGCAAGGCGCAGGACAGCTGCGACGCCGCCGCCAAACGCGCACCGGCAACCGATT
Organism: Allobosea sp. BE125; assembly: GCF_031456075.1. Lineage (NCBI taxonomy): Bacteria > Pseudomonadati > Pseudomonadota > Alphaproteobacteria > Hyphomicrobiales > Alloboseaceae > Allobosea > Allobosea sp. BE125. The sequence goes on along the minus strand of NZ_JAVDTY010000007.1, from coordinate 240,800 downwards.
CGACGATGATCAACTCGGCACTGTCACCAAACTGTTCCGCCACGGCTGCTTCGATGTCCATTGCGATGAACGGGTCGTCTTCGACGATCAGGATGCGGATATCGGACATCAATCCAGCCTCCCTTCCTCTGTTCTCTTCTCGTAACATGCCGAGAGAACGTCAGAGTGCTTGCGATGTTCCGACAGTGTCCTCCGAACATGTTGGGAAATCGTCAAATGCGATTAAATTTGCAGCGATAAGGTTAGCGAATCGTAGCGAACCTTTGGAGGCGCCAGTCATTTGCGACCGCAGCGACTGTGACCTTAGCGACGTCTGGACTTGGCCAGCGTCAGCTCGAATCCGGTCACGCCGATCGCCACGTTGATCCCGCGGGCGCCTTGGAGCGAAAGCGGCTGCAGGGTGACATCGCCGTTATTGCCGCCGACGAGCAGATTGCCGGAGCCGCCCGTCCCTACAGAGCCGCCCACCGTCGCTCCGCCATAGCGGCCGGCGAGCACGCCCAGCGGGGCCCGAGCATAAGGACCGTAGACGCGCCAGGACATCGTGCTGCTGCGGATCGTGCCGAGATCGAGGCCGAAATTCCTGACGACGCCGATATAGCGCTGCCCCGGGCCGCGGCGCGGCGTGAAGCGGCACTCCATCGGGCGTTGCGATGTCACCACCAGACCTAGCCCCGCGCCGACGCTGCAGTTGAGACGCCCCGCCGGCGGGCCTGACTGAGCGAAGGCTGGAGCCTGGAACGCGAGCAGGCCCGCAGCCGCGGCAGCAAGGATCGCAACAGTTTGAAACCGGGGAAGCGGGGCAGCCATATTGAAACTCCTCACGATCGAATGACGCTGAAACGCCGCAAACACTCCACAGTTCCTCATTAAACGGAACCCGGTCGGAGGTGTTGCGTTATACTCGGCATTGAGGCGGAAAACCCACATGCTCATCAGCTTCCTCCAGGATGATGCGTCTGCCAAGGGACTCACCTGGCGCGGCGAGGTGCGCACGCCGCCGTTCTGGGAACTGGAAGTGCTGATCGCGCAGGGCCATGACACCAGGACGGCTCTGGAGATCATTGCGGTGCGGCGCAGCGCAGCCGAAAGGCAGGAGCGCCATCCCGCTTGCGACGTTGCCTTCCTCTCGCGCATTCCCGCTTGATGCCAGCGGGTTCCAGATCTCTCCTCGAGCAAGATTCGCAAACCTGGGAACCGGTTTCGGGCGATGCTCTAACTCTCTGATGAGACACGGGTTCATTGGCAAAACCGTGTCGACTGTGAACGGCGCGCCTGGATGTCCAGATGCAGGTGGTTGGCATGGGCGGCATCCGCGCCCGGCCCTATGCTGGTGGTGAAAGCGCCGCATGCGGCCTGCCTCACAGCTAGGAGGAACCGCTGCTGGACGGTATCCTCGGGCCGTTCGACGCTGAGCTTCAGGCCACCGGCCTGCCCTGCGAAGACAAAGGCGAAGATGTCGAGCGCCCGACCTGTCGCATGTTCGCTCAGCGGCCCGGTCGCCGCCCTGTTGCGACGCCGACATTCGTGGCCGCCCCCGACGCGCAGGCCAACCAGATCCCGGCCGAAATAGCCTTTCGCCAGCGGCTGGACGCTAACGGAGAGAAATTCGGCTGCCTTTGTCGCCATCTCGCAACTCAAGGTGGCAGGTGGCTCGAAGACGACCGGCACGGCTCCCATCGCGAGCGCCTCGACCAGGACGGGGCTCTCGACACGGCAGGCGGCATCCTCGGATTTGGCGGCATCAGCATCGGCCGAACGCACGCGCGTGCCGTAAAGTGCCCGCAGTCCCGCCAGGCAGGCAGCGCCGCCCTCGGGGTTCGGCGGATCCGCTGGGCTCGCGCCGGCGGGGAGCGCGGAGGGGTCGGCGGGCTTCGACGAAGGCAGCGATTGCTGCTGTGGGCGCAGATCAACCGGGCGCGGTGGCGGCAAGGCCCTGATTCCTGCTCCGCTTTGGCTGATGCTTTCCGCGGCATGAAGTTCCGGGGCATGAACTTCCGCGCCATGAACGCCGCCTGCCCAGATCGCGACAGCCGCAGCGGCCAAGGCGAGTCGGCCAAGGCTTCGCAGCCATAGAGCATTGCGCGAAAAAGTGGGCACCGGTTTTTCGCAGGAGCAATGCTCTAAACTTTTAGAATCGATCACGTTTTTCGCATTCCGACGCTTCCGTCCGAATGCGACATGATCTAGCGACGGATATGTCCACGCCGCCCTGGACGACACTCCTGTCCCGGATGCATTGCGGAGCGCTGTGATCTTCGGACTCAGCTGTCGAGGGCGGCAGCGCTGAGCACGGCCAGGACCGTGGTAGCGGCCAAAGCGAGCGACAGGGCTTCCGCCGTCAGCGCGCCTGCGGACACGACGCCACCGAACAGAACCAACGCCATCGAACCGCCCGTGATCAGGGCCGCAACAAACGTCGTCGCCATGGACCAAGACCTCCCGAAAGGCGGCCGGTTTGGTCCGGCCTGCCCTTGCGCGTAACGCTGGAGCGACACGCTGGTTCCCGCCTGGTTCATGCGTTCTGATCGGGCCATCCATGCTTCCTGGTCGGCCTATGCCGGTGGGCCCGAGCAACGAAAAAGCCGGCGACATGGAAATGCCGCCGGCCTGGGATCGTAGACGTCGAGAGCCGCTCAGGCCGCCTTGCGGCCGGCCCGGCGATCGAAGAACAGCGCCTGGCTGATCGCAGCCTTCACCGCCTCGGGCTGGAACGGCTTGGTGATCAGAAAGGCCGGTTCCGGCCGGTCACCGGTCAGCAGACGCTCGGGATAGGCGGTGATGAAGATCACTGGCACATCGATCGAGGACAGGATCTCGTTGACGGCGTCGAGGCCGGAGCTGCCATCGGCGAGCTGGATGTCGGCGAGGACGAGGCCGGGGCGCTTCTTGGCGACGAGCGCGATCGCCTCGCGATGCGTGCGGGCGACGCCGGTCACGGTATGGCCGAGCTCCTCCACCATGGTCTCGATGTCGAGCGCGATGATCGGCTCGTCCTCGATGATCAACACATCGGTCGCAACCTGCTCGGCGATCTCCTGACCTGCCGCCTGGATGAGGCCGGCGGCGTCGGGCGCTGAAATACCCATGATCGTGGCGACCTCCTCGATCGAGAAACCTTCGACGGTACGCAGCAGGAAGGCCTGCCGCGGCCGCGGCGTCAGCGCTTCGAGATTGCGCTCGGCCGAGGGCCGGTCGGTCTCGGCAGAGCCGGTGCTGATGGCGTTGAGGCTGACCGAGGACCACAGCTTCAGGAAGGTATGGTAGAGGCCCAGCCTGGGATCGAACCCGCGCGGGAACGAAGAGGGATCGGCGACGAGCGCTTCGAGCATCGCGACGACATAGGCGTCTCCGCTCGCCTGCGTCCCGCTCAGCGCCCGGGCGAACCGGCGCAGATAGGGCAGGTGCGGTGCAATTTCTTTCGCGATCGACATGCAAAGGTCCCTTGTAACTAGCCGAAAATGAGCACCTGCAGCGGCTTTCTGACAAGCAATTTATTTTTTGTTCTTCCTGGAACCTTTTCCGGCAAAGCCTGTTATCTGGCCGTATGAGTGCCAGCTTGGGCGGGCCGGTATGATCAAATGCGAGACCAGCTGGAAAAGCAGGCTCGCCTTCGTTGCGAGGGCTGACATGAACAACACGAGCGTCTCGATGACGGAACCCGGCGGGGTAGACAATGACGAGGTCGAACTGGTCCTCGACCCCAGGGTGCAGGAATCGATCGGGCGATCGCTGAAGGCGCATTACGACGATATCATCAACGCGCCGGTGCCCGACAAATTCCTAGTGCTGCTCGCCCAGCTCGAAGCTCAGGAAACCCGTGCCGCTTCCGGGGACATGTCCGATGAGCGCCGCTGATTTCAAGGACGGGCTGATCAAGGAGATCCCGAATCTGCGCGCCTTCGCGGCCTCGCTTTCGGGCTCGATGCAGCTCGCCGACGATCTCGTGCAGGACACGCTGCTCAAGGCCTGGGGCAATTCGGAGAAATTCGAGCCCGGCACAAGCCTGCGCGCCTGGCTCTTCACGATCCTGCGCAACACCTATTACTCGCTCTACCGCAAGCGCGGGCGGGAGGTGCAGGACAGCGAGGGCACCTATGCCGAACGCATGGCGACGCATGGCAACCAAGAAAGCCATCTCGACCTCGCCGATTTCCGCAAGGCGCTCGCCAAGCTGCCCGAGGAACAGCGCGAAGTGCTGATCATGGTCGGCGCGACCGGGCTGTCCTATGAGGAAACCGCCGAGATCTGCGGCGTCGCCATCGGTACGATCAAGAGCCGGGTCAACCGCGCCCGGACGAAGCTGGCCGAACTGCTTTCGATCGGCGGACTCGACGATCTCGGGCCAGATCGCAAGAGCGCCGCCGCCATCCAAAGGGTCGGTTCCGAAATCGTCGGCCTCTGATGCGGCTGGCGCGCTTCAAGACCGTCAGAGGGCGTCTGCTGGCGCTGCTGATCGGCATAGCGCTGCCAATCGCCGGCCTGACCGCGATCACCGCCGTCACCACCTACCAGACCGTCACCTCCGCGATCCGCACATCCCAGATGCGCACGGCGGAGGACTACGCTGTGCGCACCCGCGTCTGGTATCGCGGCGCCTTGCGGTCGCTGCTCGCCGGCGGTTCCGCATTGGCCCTGAACGGCCGCGAGAGCAGCGATTGTGGAAAGGTCGGCGGCCAGACGCTTGCTCGGGTCGCCGGATATCGCGCCATCCATATCCTGCCGCAGGGCGGCGAGGCCTGCGCCTTCTCGCTCGATCCCGAGCTCAGCGCTGCCGATCTCGCCGCGGCCGCGGCAAGTTTGAAGGCAAAGCCGCCGGTCCAGATCTGGGCCGGGACGGAGCTCGCCCAGGCGCGCTACGACCATGTAAGGCTGGGCGGCAAGCGCTATCTCGCCGTCTACGCGCAAAGCGACGATGCCGGCAGCCCGATGCGGGAAGGCCTGCTGCTGGTCGACCCCGAATTGCTGGATCAGGTCTTCGACCTCGGTGACGGTGAACCCGGGCTCGTCGTCGCCCTGGCCGGCCGCAACAGCGACATCATCGTCTCGCGCGGCACCGCGCAGCCGGACGACGCGTCCTGGCTGCCGGCGCGAGCTCTGGCGTCGGCGGCGAAGGAGCCCTCGCAAGCGCAAAGCCGCGCCGGCGTCTCGCGCATCTACGCCACCCGCATCGTCGCCGACCCTGATTTCTACATCGTCGCCAGCTTCGACGATGCGCTGGGGCAGGCGGCCCGGACACAATTTCTGGTGCTGCTGTTGGCGCCGCTGCTGACGCTGGCGCTGCTCTGCGTGGTCTATCTGCGCGCGATCGACAAGCATTGCGTGCGCTGGCTGCGCGGCATCGAGGCGGCGGCCAGGACACGCTCGACCCTGACGACGGCACGCGCGGTGATCGCCGACGACATGCCGAGCGATATCCGCAGCGTCGCCGAAGCCTTCAACGTCATGGTCGAGGAGCAGGAGGTCAGGCAGCGCAAGCTGCAGACGGCGCTCGACGACAACCGTTTCCTGGTTCGCGAACTGCATCACCGCGTGAAGAACAGCCTGCAGGTGGTGCAGAGCTATATCGGCCTGACCAAACGCGACTACCGCGGCGACGCGCGAATGGCCTTGGCCGACGCCGAATGCCGCGTTCACGTGCTCTCGGCCGCCTATCGCTTCACGCTCGCCGATGGCGAGATGCAGCCCGTGCGCGTCGACCTCTTCGTCGACGATGTCGTGACGATGATCTCGAACCTGCTGCGCCGCCGCGACCAATGGGTCAGCAGCACCGTCGCCACGCGCGCCTCCCTCTCGGTCGACCGGATCATCCCACTCGGTTTCCTGATCGTCGACGTGATGTCGCGTGCGCTGCGCAGCACGCCAGCCGTCAGCATCCAAATCTCCGTCTCCGATATCGACGACGGGACTGTCGAGATCGCCATCGAGGCCGATCGCGAGATCGTTCATAGCGAGCCGCCCAAGCTCTTCGCCGGCCTCGTCACCCAGATCGAGGCGGTTCAGGCGGGCGCACCGGAAGGGTCGCGGCTGGGCGCCTGGAGGGTCGCCCATTTCGCCTGAGAGCCCAGCTCGAAATGAACCAAGCGATATCAGGGACTTCCGATCGGTTGATATCTCCCGCGCCGTCATCTCGGACAAGCGGCGAAGCCGCGCAGATCCAGGTCCATTCCTGAGCCTAGCCAAGCTGCGCTCCGGCATGGATCCCGGGTCTACGCTTCGCTACGCCCGGGATGACGGCGTGTCGATGATTGGGGCAGAGCCGTTGGAATCAGTGGCTTCTTTTCGGGCCAGCCACTCAAGACGCCGTGCCATCAGGCCGGCTTGTCGATCGGTTCAATATTGACGCCGACGCTCAGCCCGAGGAACGAACCCGTTCCCCCGGTGAAACTGCCGGAAACCGGCGAGGCATCCTCGGGCACGCGTGCGACGGCGACGCGCAGAAGCTGCCTGTCGGCGACGAGATCATTGGTCGGATCGAACTCCACCCAGCCATCGCCGGGGATGAAGACGTCGGCCCAGGCATGGGTCAGGCCGATGCTGGAGACCAGCCCGGCCGCGTCGGGCGAGCGGTCATGGATATAGCCCGTCACGAAACGCGAGGCGAAGCCCATGCGCCGGGCGAGCTCGATGAAGAGCCAGGCATAATCGCGGCAGGAGCCGGCGAGTGAGCGCAGCGTATCGGCGGGATGCTGCGTGCCTTCGTCGAAGCGCACCGCATAACTCAGCCCGGTATAGATCGCATGGGCGAGGTCGCGCAGCAGATGCCCGGAACCATGGCCGATGCGGGCGCGAAAATCCGCCAACCAATGGTCGAGCAGTCCGTCAGGGTCGGCGGCAGCGAGATCGAGATAAGGCTGGAGCACGGCGCGCTCCGCTTCGCTGTAGACGACGCCGGTCACGGCCGCGGAATTCTCGATCTCGGTGCGCAGCAGGGCCGAACCGAAGCGCTGGATCACCAGTTCGCTGACGATATCGAGCGTATTGGCCGGCGCGTCAAAAATCGCGACCGCGACCGAATTGCCATAGGCGTCGTGCATCCAGCGCAGCCGCGCCCGCGGAGCGATTGACAAGGCCGTGTCGACCACGCGCAGATCGAAGGAATCGCGCGGGCGCAGCATCAGCCGATGCGGCCCGAATTGCACCGGGGCGGCATAGCGATAGGTGGTGGCGTGGCGGATGCGCAGATACATCGTGTCCCCCTAGAGCATTGCCCCTGCGAAAAACGGGTACAGGTTTTTCGCAGGGGCAATGCTCTAAACTTTTAGAATCGATCAAGTCGCATTCGGACGGCATCGTCCGAATGCGACTTGATATGGCGGCAAATCCGCGCCAGCCCCGCGACGACCAAAAAAACAAGCCGCCCGGAGGCGGCTCGAAGTGCATCGCGCGAGGGAGCGCTGGGTCGTCAACGCGCAACCCTGAAAACAGTTCCCGCCGCGAGCATAAATCAGATCAGCGGATGATCACCCTTGGACCACTCTCCGCCATGGCCTGCTGGGAGGTGGCGATGGCGCGCTTGGTGCGATCGACGACCTTCTGGCCGGAATTCACGGACGCGAAACGGATATCGGCCGGCTCATGGCGCTCAATCTTGGCCTGCGCGACCGTGCTCGAGCTCTGGTCGTCAGGGCGCTGCCAATCCGCGCCGAATGTCAGGCTGGCGACGGCCACGCCCATGAAGCCGAAGAACAGGCCAGCGCGTTTGATGGGGGCAAGGCTGTCATTCAACATCTGTCTCTCCCAACGCCAGAACCAGCCACCATCAGCCGGTTTATGCAGGAGTTAACGCAAGGATCGCCTCACAGTTCCATTTCGGTACGATCGCGGCGCCGACCGGCGGTCACATCGACGTGACCGCCTCCACTAAGCCGCATCGTCATTAGCTGAGCCACGGCTGCGGAACAGCCGCCAGAGCGACTTGCCCAGCCGCCGCGAGCTCAGATGAGCGCCGGCGAGGCGCTTCTCCAGGGTGATCTTGCGGTCATGGAACTCCTCGAGACCGCTGCGATGGCCGACGCTGATCACCGTCACATGGGCAAGTTCGTCCTCGAACAGACCCAGCAATGTATTCTGGCTATCCTCGTCCAGCGCCGAGGTCGCCTCGTCCATGATGACGATATCCGGCTTCTGGATAAGGAGGCGGGTGAAGGCGACGCGCTGACGCTCGCCGCCGGAGAGGATCTGATCCCATCGATCCTCGTCATCGAGGCGCTTGGCGAGATAGGCCAGCCCGCAGCGCTTCATGGCGGCGATGACGACATCGTCTGGAACCGGCGCATCCGCTTGCGGATAGAGCAGCACGGTGCGGAAGCTGCCCATCGGCAGATAGGGCTTCTGCGGCACGAAGGCGATCGACTTGCCGCGCGGCACCTCGATCCGTCCCGAGCCCCAGGGCCACAACCCCGCCAAGGCGCGGATCAGCGTGCTCTTGCCGGAACCGCTTTCGCCGACGATCAGCACCTTCTCGCCCAATTCGATCACCACCGAGGCGTCGGCGATGACCACGCGGCCATTGCTGTGGGCGATCGAGAGATTCTCGATATGGATCGCGCCATCGTCGCTCTCGCCGAGGCTGATCTGGGTTTCGCCTTCCATGATCGTGCCGACATCGAGCGCCTCCAGCGCCTCCTGAAGCTCGTCGACGCGGGCCACGGAGGCGAACCACTCGGCCAGCCGCACGAAATTGTCGACGAACCAGATCAGGGCCGCTTGCACGGCGCTGAAGGCCGCAACGACCTGCATCACGGCACCCAGCGTGACCTCGCCCGACAGATATTTCGGCGCGATCAGCAGCAGCGGCACGATCGGAAACAGCGCACCATTGGTGTTGAGCACCAGCGCAATGACGCCTTGCTGGCGGATGACGCCCAGCCAGGCCGCGACGACACGGCCGTAATTCTCGCCGACGGAGGTCCGTTCGTCGGCGTCGCCGCGGATGAGCGCGATGCTCTCGGCGTTCTCGCGCAGCCTTGTCATCTCGGCGCGAAACTGCGCCTCCGCTTCGTTCTTCACCGAGATGCGGCCAACCAGCGGCCGGCCGGCAACATAGGCGGCGAGCGAGGCGATGATCGCATAAAGGATCGCCGCGATCGCCATATAGCTCGGGATCACGATGTCCGCACCGCCGAGCACGAAGTGGGCCGAGCCTGCGACATGCCAGAGGATGGTGGCGAAAGTCGCGGCGGTGACGGCTGCGCTGATCAGGCCGATAGCAAATTCGACCAGCGGTTCGACGGCGAGGCGGACATCCTCCGCGATACGATATTCCGGTGCGCTCTGCTCCTTGGCGGTGAACTGCATCCGGTAGTAGCGCTGGTCGGCGATCCACCAGCCGGCGATGCGGCGCGTCAGATTTTCACGCCAGCGCATCTGCAGCAGCATGCGGCTGATCACCAGCGCCGACAGCGTCAACGCCGAGACCGCGATGAGCAGCGGCAGCCAGGCGACCGTGCTCCAGACCGCCGCGACATCGCGCTTTTCGAGAGCATCGAAGAACAGCCGGTTCCAGGCATTGATTCCGACGGCGGTCGCGATCTGTGCCGCGACGAAGACGAGCACGACGATCGTCAGCCCCCAGGCGCGCAGCCGGGCTTTGCCCGTCCAGAATTTCAAGGCGGTCACGAAGAAGCGGCTCATACGCGAGCGTTTCGGGACACTCGGCGTGTCGGACATGCAGCGGCCACTCCAGAATCGTCACGGCACCATGACGGACGCTGATTCAGAACGCCCTGCCGCGGCGCAAGTTCCCCTGCCACTCCACATATGCTGCGCCGCACAAGACGGGAACACGTGCAACACGGGGAACAAGTGACGGGACGCCGGGTTGTTCTTTTCGGCCAGACGCGTATGCCGGCAGCCATTGCAAGAACGGATCGATCGACACGATGGCGACGAGCGCGAATCAGAACCGCATCGGCGTGCCCTGCCTGGCCTGCCCGCTCCGGCTCAAGCCCGCCTTTAAGGACAAGACCGACGACGAGGTGCGCTTCATCCAGGCGATGAAGATGGAGCATCGCCTGCTGCCGGCCGGCGCCGACATCATCCAACCCGGACAGGAGGACGCGGCGCTCTACACGCTCTTCTCCGGCTGGGCGTTCCGCTACAAATCCCTGCCCGACGGCCGGCGCCAGATCCTGAACTTCCTGCTGCCGGGAGACCTCGTCGGCTTGCAGGCCTCCCTGCTGAGCGCCGCCCAGCACGGCATCGAGGCCCTGACTGAGGTCGAGCTCTGCGCCTTTCCACGCAAGCGGGTCTGGGATCTGTTCGTGCGGATGCCGAGCCTGTCCTATGAGATCGCCTGGCTCGGCTCGCGCGAGGAGAGCCTGATCGACGAGAACCTGACCTCTGTCGGCCAGCGCAATGCCGCCGAGCGCATCGCGGCGCTGCTGATCTCGCTCCATCGCCGCGCCAACGCGCTTGGCCTGGTGAGCGAGAACAGCTTCCGGTTTCCGCTCTCGCAGCAGCAGCTCGCCGATGCGCTCGGGTTATCGCTCGTCCACACCAGCAAGACATGGGCGAAGCTGCGCCGGGCCGGCCTTTTCGAGATCTCGGGCGGGCGCCTGACCCTGCTCAATCCGCGCCTGACCGCCCGCATGGCTTCGCTTTACGAACGGGAGCTCGAGCCGAGACCGCTGATCTGAGGGCACCTCCTGCCTCAGCGAGCGGCAGATCTTCGTGCTCTCAAGGCTCTTGAACCCTATATGTCGGGCAGGTAACGTCATTATTTCGTCATGGTTGCCGCATGTTGCGTCAGCACTAGGGGTCAAATGTCTCAAACTCATCCCCATCGTCGCCCGCGCACCGGCTCGCTAGCTGCAAGGCTAGGCCAGTCGAGCATGGCCGTGCGCATCGAGGATGAGGTGCGCGTGACCGCTGCCGACCTCGTCGACAGCATGGCCGAGGCGCGTTTGAGGGTTGCCGCCGTTCGCTACAAGGTCGAAGGCGAGGTCCGCCAGAAGGCCGAGAAGTTCAAGACCCATGTGTCCAGGGTTGCCGGCGAAGCCAAATCGAAGCTGAGCGACGAAGCCCGTTTCATCAAGTCGTGGATCGACGATCCCGGCCGCACCGGCTCGGTGACGCCGTCCAGCCCGTTCCTGGCGCGGCGCATGGCGTCCTTCGTCGACCCCGCCATTCCCGGGCCGGTGATCGAGATCGGCCCCGGCACCGGACCGGTGACCGAGGCGCTGATCGAACGCGGCATCAGCGAGGAACGGCTTATCCTGGTCGAGTACAGCCCGGAATTCTGCGCGCTGCTGCGCCAGCGCTTTCCCCGCGCGACCGTGGTGGAGGGCGACGCCTATGCGCTCTCGACGACGCTGGCCGGCCATCTCCAGGAGAAGGCGATCGCCGTCGTCTCCAGCCTGCCCCTGTTCAATCGCCCGCCGGCGATGCGCAGCGCGCTCGCCAAGGATGCTTTCACCTTGCTGGTCGAGGGTGCACCCCTGATCCAGTTCACCTATTCGGTGATCTCGCCCGTGCCTCGCAAGGGCTCCGGGCTGAAGGCCTTCGCCTCGGATTGGGTCTTGCGCAATATCCCGCCCGCGCGCGTCTGGGTCTATCGCCAGGCGACATAGGGCCTGGATATAAGGCTTCGCAGCCGGCCTTCCCGACGATCTGACGTTCGGACATAATCGCGCGCTTCATTGCATCCGCGCAATCGTGACATCGCGTTCGGCGGTCTTGGCGTCGCGGGTGCAACGGCATAGTTTCCAGCCAGTCGCTCCCGACCGTCCTGATCCGACCGAGGCCGTCATGTCCGCACCCAAGATTCTCGTTTTCTCCGGCTCGTCGCGCCCCGGCTCGCTCAATGCGAAGCTCGCGGCCCTGGCGGCCAAGAAGCTCACGGCGGCGGGAGCGCAGGTCACGCTGATCTCGCTTGCGGATTATCCCTTGCCGCTGGTCGATGCTACGGGTTTCGGTCACGCGCCGCAGCCGGCCCATGACCTGCGCGCGCAGATCGACGCCCATGCCGGCCTGTTCATCGCCAGCCCGGAGTACAATGCGGGCTATGCGCCGGCGCTGAAGAATGCGCTGGACTGGGCGAGCGTCGCCAAGCCCGGAGCGCCCGCGACCGGGCTGGCCGGCAAGGTCGTGGCGCTTGGCGGCGCTTCGCCGGGCGCTCTGGGCGCCTATCGCGGCTTGACGCAGTTGCGCACCGTGCTGGAGCTCGGTTTCGGCGCGCTATTGATCCCCGAAATGGTTGCGGTCGGCGGCGCCGACAAAGCCTTTGGCGAGGATGGCGAGATCACCGACGCCCGCACCAGCGGTTTCCTCGACGCCGCGCTGGAGCGATTGATCAAGCTGTCCAGCCAGACGGCCTGAGCCCGGCCCTCGTCACTGCAACTCACATGACCCTTTCGCGGGCGCGAGCCGCCAGAGCATGTCGTCGGGCTTGCTCGGGATCTTGACGGCCTTGTCCGCGATTTCTTCGGCATCATAGGGGTTGGGGTTGGCGACGATGCCGTCGCTGCGGACGTCGAGCGTGCCGCCGGGGCCGGCGTCGATGCGCCAGGACCCGGCCTCCCATTCCGGCCGGCAGCGCAGGCCCTTGCCGTTCGGCCGGCAGAAGCCGCCGAGCTGGTAATCATAGCCTGTCGCCGCATTGCGCTGGCGCAGGTTGATGTAGAACTGGACATAGCTGCCGCCCGGCTCCGGCGGCACGGCATCGGGCAGGTGGACCAGCCGGATGCTCGCCACGCGCTGTCCCGGATGCGCCTTGAGATGGGCTGCGTCGTAGTCTCGCTCCCAGCAAGCGGCCTGTTTCGGTGGCAACTCGCGTTCGAGCGGGCGCGCTAGGGCGGGCAAAGTGAGACAAAATCCCACCATCAGGGCAGAGATCGCGGCCATCCGCATCGCATCGGCTCCCGGCGGTTTGTTTTCCCGCGAGGAAGATCACGACAGATCCAGGCGCAGCGCAACGGCTTTCATCCAGAGGCGCGCTTGACCCACCCGGACGGCTCAGGCTTGTTGCGCCGGGACGGGCCACAGGGCCGGCGGGGATGGAAAGCTTGACTGACATAACCCGACTGGTCCGCGATATCGCCCAGGATATGGCAGCAGCCGAGGATCGCGGTGCAGTCGCGACCTATATTCCACCCCTGGCCACGATCGACCCAAGGCGCTTCGGGCTCTGCATCGTCACGGCCGATGGCGCGGTCCATGCCGCCGGCGACGCCGAGCAGGCCTTCTCGATCCAGAGCGTCTCGAAGGTGTTCGCGCTGACGCAGGCGCTCGGCAAGGTCGGCGACACGCTCTGGCGTCGCGTCGGCCGCGAGCCCTCCGGCACGCCCTTCAACTCGATCGTCCAGCTCGAGCGCGAGCAGGGCATTCCGCGCAACCCCTTCATCAATGCGGGCGCGCTGGTCGTCGCCGACATCAACCTCGCCGGCCATGAGCCGCGCGTGGCGATCGGCGAATTGCTGCGCTTCGTGCGCTATCTCGCCGATGACGACACGATCACCATCGACGAGGCGGTGGCGCGCGCCGAACAGGCGACCGGATTCCGCAATGTCGCGCTCGCCAACTATATGAAGGCCTTCGGCAATATCCAGCACGCGCCGGAGCTGACGCTCGGCGTGTATTTCCACCAATGCGCCATCGCGATGACGTGCCGGCAGCTCGCCATGGCCGGGCGCTATCTGATGCATGGCGGGCTCTACCAGCCCGGCGGCGCACGCGTCGTCTCGGCCCAGCGGGCGCGCCGAATCAACGCGCTGATGCTGACCTGCGGCCATTACGATGCCTCGGGCGACTTCGCCTTCCGCGTCGGATTGCCGGGGAAATCGGGTGTCGGCGGCGGGATTCTGGCGATCGCGCCCGGCAAGGCCTCGATCGCGGTCTGGTCGCCCGGGCTGAACGCCAATGGCAATTCCAAGCTGGGCACGCAGGCGCTGGAGCGCGTGGCCGAAGCGACGGGCTGGTCGGTTTTCAGCGCGATGAGTTGAGGCCTCCGGCCCTCACCAAAGAGCGAGGACAGGATCAATAGTTGATCCGTGAAACCGCCCGGAGTTCGTCTGCGGTGGCCGCCGGAAATCCGAAGAATTCCAGATAGGCCGGAATCTGCTCGAACAGCATGTCGGTGCCGATCTGGAAAGCGCAGCCGCGGGCGCGTGCCGCCGCCAGGAAGGGCGTGATCTCCTGCTTCATCACGACCTCGCCGACAAAGGCCGAGGGCGCGATACGCTCGACATCGACCGGCAACGGATCGCCCTCCTTCATGCCGAGCGGCGTCGCATTGACGACGATGTCATAGCCGGCGGGGTCGTTGGAGCCGGCCGAGACCTTGAGCTTGGGATAATGGGTGCGCAGACGCTCACTGAGCCCCTCCGCCATCGGGGTGTAGGCGTCGAACAAAGCAAGTTCGGCGACGCCGGCCTTGGCAAGCGAGGCCGCAATGGCGGAGCCGACGCCGCCCGCGCCGACCACGAGCGCGCGCGCCCCCAGGAGCGTGCGACCCTTGCGCAGGACGCCGCGCACAAAACCTTCGCCGTCGAACATGTCGCCGATCAGCGACCCATCGGGACCAAGGCGGATCGCGTTGCAGGCGCCCGCGACCTTCGCCGTCGTCATGACCTCGTCCAGGAGCGCGATCGTCGCGACCTTGTGCGGCATGGTGACGAGCGCGCCATGAATGTTGGAGAGCCTGAACAGCGGCTTGAGAAAGGCGGCATAATCCTGCGCCTTGCAGCCCATCGGCACGACGACGGCGTCGATGCCGTGCTGCTCGAAATAGGGATTGTAGATCATCGGCGCCTTGAAGGACTCGGTCGGGTAGCCGAGATGGGCGATGAGCTTGGTCGTGCCGCGTATCATGGCGAACAGGCTTTCATGGTCTTGCTTTGCCGATTCTCATCCCGTGATCGTCACGGCCGCGCCCGAACGTGCGCTCTGGCCGATCGCGTCCAGGGTCAGGGCGATGTCGATGGATTCGGCGGGCGTCGCGCCGGTCCAATGCGCAACGCCTTGGGTCACCAGGCGCTGGAAGGATTCAGCTTCGGCCAGGAAGCCGTTACCGGGCGCGACTTCGATGATCTCCGGCACAGCCGCAATGGTCGTGCCGCGCCGCAGCGTCAGGATCGGTGGGCCGCCAGCCGGGGGATGGTTGAGATAGCTGGTCTCGATCGTCCCGGCATCGCCGGCGATCAGCGCATTGCGGTGATAGGCCGTGGCGAAGCTGCAGGAAATCTGCGCCAGCGCGCCGCTCGGGAATTCCAATGACGCAACGACGCTGAGATCGACGCCGGTCTCGCTCCAGCGGGCCATGGCGCTGACGCGTTCGGGCCGTTCGCCCGCGGCCAGCAGCGCCAGGCTGACGGCATAGCTGCCGGCATCGAGCAGCGCGCCGCCACCGACCTCCGGCTTAAGGCGGATATTGCTCGGATCGGAAAAGGCGACGCCGAAGCTGGAGCGGATCAGTTGGACCTTGCCGATCGCGCCTTCCGCCAGCAAATCACGCAGCTTCAGGGTCTGCGGCTGGGCGCGATAGGGATAGGCCTCGACGAGATGGCGTCCAAGCCGTTGGGCGGCGGCGAACATGGCGCGCGCCTCGACCGCCGTCATCGCCAGCGGCTTTTCGCAGAGCACATGCTTGCCCGCCTCCATGGCGCGGATCGACCATTCCGCATGGAGTGAATTCGGCAGCGGATTGTAGATCGCGTCGATCTCCGGATCCGCCAACAGCGCCTCATAGGAGCCGTGCGACCGCGGGATCCCGCATTCCTGCGCGAAGCGCTGCGCCTTGCCGGCATCGCGGCTCGCGACAGCCGCGACCGCCACGGTCTTTGACGGCGCAACTCCGCTGGTGAAGGCGCGCGCGATGTTCGCCGCGCCCAGGACGCCGATTCGCAGCGGCCGCGATCCCGTGTCATCCATGATGCATCTCCTCAAAAAGCTTGTGGTCCGGCCGCCACTGGCTCGCTGCGGTATCCCGGCGCTTCAGTCGGTCGCGACCATAGCGCCCGTCGCGGCATGGCGCTTGCCGATCAGGCCGCCTTCTCGTCGATCAATCGCGCGACCCGCTGCAAGGCGAGCGTGTAGCCCTGCGTACCGAAGCCGGCGATGACACCATCGGCCCGCAGCGAGACGTAGGAATGGTGCCGGAACGCCTCGCGCTTATGGACATTGGAGATGTGCACCTCGACGACCGGCGAATCGAAGGTGTTGAGCGCATCGAGGATCGCCACCGAAGTGTGGGTAAAGGCCGCCGGGTTGATGACGATGCCGCCAGCCTCCTCCCGCGCCGCGTGGATCCAGTCGATGATCTCGTATTCGCGGTTGCTCTGGTGGAAGCGGAGGTCGAGGTGCAACTCGCCTGCGAGCTTGCGGCATTCGGCTTCGACATCGGCCAATGTGACATGGCCGTAGATATGCGGCTGGCGCTTTCCGAGCAGGTTGAGGTTGGGTCCGTTCAGGACATAGACGAGGCGGCTCATCATCGGCTCCGGGCGCTGACGCGCAAGATTCTAAACGTCGAGAGCATTGCCTATGCGAAAAACCGGTACCCACTTTTTCGCGCAATGCTCTAATGCCCACGCAGGATCTCGCCGAGAAACTGCTTGGTGCGGGCGTGGGTGGGCTTGCTGAAGAAGATTTCGGGCGGGGCCTCCTCGACGATCTCGCCTGAAGCCATGAAGATGACGCGGTCGGCGACCTGGCGGGCGAAACCCATCTCATGGGTGACGCAGATCATGGTCATGCCCTCCTCGGCGAGCGCGACCATGGTGTCGAGCACTTCCTTGACCATTTCGGGATCGAGCGCCGAGGTCGGTTCGTCGAAGAGCATCACCTTGGGACCCATGCAGAGCGCGCGCGCAATCGCGACGCGCTGCTGCTGGCCCCCAGACAGCTGGGCCGGGTATTTGTCGGCCTGCTCCAGAATCTTGACCCGGTCGAGCAGGCGGCGCGCATTGGCTTCGGCGTCCTTCCGGCTCTGGCGCAGCGTTCGCATCGGGGCGAGCGTGCAGTTCTGCAGCACGGTCAGATGCGGAAACAGGTTGAAGTTCTGGAAGACCATGCCGACCTCGCGGCGGACGGCGTCGATCGTGCTGGAATCCTCGCCGAGCGCGATGCCGCCGACGCGGATGGCGCCCTTCTCATAGGCTTCGAGATGGTTGATGCAGCGGATCAGGGTCGATTTACCCGACCCCGACGGCCCGCACAGGACGATCTTCTCGCCTGCGCGGACCGAGAGATTGATGCCGGTCAGGGCCTTGAACCCGCCATACCATTTCTCGACGCTCTCCATCACGATCATGGGCGTGTCCGTGGCGGCGGACGTGGTCGTGGCATGGCTGGTCATGACTGAGGGCTCCGGCTGCTGGAGGGGGCGTCAGCTGACGACGAAGGAGACGCCTTCGAGACTGGCGGGGAAGGTCGGCAGCGGCACTTTCATCCATTTCGCGTAGATCTTCGCGAGCTCGCCATTGCCGACGATCTTGTCGATGAAGGCGTTCGTCGCCGCATTGATCTCCTTCTCGCCGAGCCGCGTGCAGGCGCCGTTGTAGAGCCTGGTGAATTCGAGTTTGTCTTCGAAACCATCAGGCTTCTGCGCATTGAGGCGCTGGACATAGAACATGTTTCCGCCCACGGCCTGGACCTGGCCCGAAAGCAGTGACTGGATGGTCGCGGCATCGTCGTCGAAGCGGCGGATCGTGGTGCCTTCGGGAGCGTTCTTGGTGATCTGCGCGTCCTGGACGCTGGCGCGCGGCACGCCGATGACGAGCTTGCCCATGTCGGCATTGGCCTTCACCACGGTCGCCTTCGGCGCGACCAGCGTGATGTAGTTCGCGACATAAGGCTTGGAGAACTGCACCGCCTTGGCGCGTTCCGGCAGCATCGCCATGGTCGCGAACAGGATGTCGACGCGGCCAGCGGTGAGCGCGGGAATGCGGTTGGCCACGGCGAGCGGCACGAATTCGACGGCGACGCCGAGCTCCTTGGCAAAGAGCTCGCCGACATCGGCGTCAAAACCTTCCTGCTTGCCGCTGGTGTTGACGAAGCCGAAGGGCGGATTGTCGCCCTGGATGCCGATGACGAGCTTGCCCTTGCTCTTGATCTCGGCCGGCGTGATCGCCAGCGCGGGCCGGGTCAGCAAAGCCGGCGCGGCGATAGCGACCGAAGCGCCGAGCAGCAGGTGACGGCGGTTCAGCGTCGCGCGGGTCACATCAGTCATGGTCTTTACTCCCTGGGTTGGCTTCTTGTTGGGGCAGGCATTTTGAGTCAGGCATTGGCGGAGCGTTGTGCCGGCCGCCTCACCGCGTGGCCGTGGCGAGGCGGCGTTCGAGCCAGGCGCCGTAGAGCGACAGCGGCCAGCACATGGCGAAGTAGAGGGCGCCCACGACGCCGAAGACGAGCAGGGGCTGGAAAATCTGGTTCGAGACGATGCTGCCGGCACGCGCCAGCTCGGTGAAGCCGACGATGGCAGCCAGCGAGGTGCCTTTGATCAACTGCACCAGGAAGCCGATCGTTGCCGGCAGCGAAATCCGGATCGCCTGGGGCAGGATCACGTCCTTCATCCGCGAGACGTAATTCAGGCTCAAAGCCTTGGCAGCCTCGGTCTGACCGCGCGGCACCGCCTCGATCGAGCCGCGCCAGATCTCGCCGAGATAGGCGCTGGCATGCAGCGTGAAGCCGATCGCGACCGCGACCCAGGCATCGAGCTTCAGCCCGACAAGCGCCAGCCCGTAATAGACCACGAAAAGCTGCATCAGGAGCGGCGTGCCCTGGAACAGGCCGATATAGCTCGCCGCGACACGCTCCAGCGGGGCGATGCCCGAGGTCCGCGCCAGCGCGACGACAAGGCCGGCAACGCCACCGCCGACGAAGCCGAGGGCCGACAGGGCCAGCGTCCATTTCAGGCCGGCGAGGAGGAAGAGGAATTCGTTGAGACCCATGACGCCCTCCCTCACTTGACCGGATAGTTGAGATAGCGCGACTGGATCAGCCCGAAGATCCGCATCAAGAGCCAGGACATGACGAGGTAAAACAGCGTCACCGCGCCATAGACCTCGAAGCTGCGGAAGCTGTCGGATTCGATCCTCTGGGCGACCGAGGTCAGTTCATAGGCCGCGATCGCCGAGGCCACGCTCGTGGTCAGGGTCAAAAGGATGAACTGGCTGGTGAGCGAGGGGTAGATCGCGCGCAGCGCCGGCTTCAGCACGATGAGGCGGAAGACCTGGGCCTTGTGCAGGCCGAGCGCGAGACCGGCCTCGATCTGCCCCTTGCCGATCGATTGCACGCCGCCGCGGATGATCTCGATCGCATAGGCGCCGCCATTGATGCCGAGCGCGATGATCGCTGTCGGCGTCGGATCGAGCCGGATGCCGGCGAGCGGCAGGGCGAAATAGATGAAATAGATCTGGACCAGAAAGGGCGTGTTGCGGATCAGCTCGACGAAGGCGATGACGAGCCAGCGCACCTGCTTGATGCCGGAATCGCGCAGCATCACGCCGCCGATCCCGATGATGATCGCGAGGATCATGCCGCCCAGGGCCAATCCGAGCGTGCCGAGACAGGCCGCCAGCAGGCTGGGCAGCCCGTCGATGACGGGCAAGAAGTCGAGCGTGTAGTTCACGGCGTTTTCCCTGGAGCGGCCAACCTTCTGAACGGGTCGGTCCGAGCACTATATCGTCATTTCCGGCGCCTCTGATCGGGCGCCTTGGCGGGGTTTCTCAAGCTCGGTGCGCATTGCGCGCGCCATGCCTGCGATAAATCCTTGAATTCCAATTGTACTAGATAGTCCAATTGGTCAAGCGAAATTAACTGCCTGGTCCATTTACAGGGGCGCACAGCGCGCTAGGGTCGCGTCTGGTTTGGAACGTAGCGAGATGAATCGGATGGTGACCGCCCCGCCCCTGCCGGCAAAGCGCCGCAAATCGGCGAGCTGGACCCAGGATCCCGAGGGCGTGCGCCGCGACATCCTCGCGGTGGCGCGGGCCGAATTCGTGGAGAACGGCCTCAGCGGCGCCCGCGTCGACGAGATCGCCGCCAAGACCTCCAACAGCAAGCGGATGATCTATTATTATTTCGGCGACAAGGAGGGGCTCTACCGGGCCGTGCTGGAGGAGGCCTATGCCCGCATCCGCACCTTCGAGCGCAGCCTGGATCTCGCGGCCCTGCCGCCACGCGAGGCGATCGCCACGCTGACGGGCTTCACCTTCGACTATCACGCCGACAATCCGGATTTCGTCCGCCTCGTCATGGTCGAGAACATTCACCACGGCCGCCATCTCGCGACCTCCACCAAGATCAGCGTGCTGAACCTCTCGGCGATCGACATGATCCGCGAGGTCTATGAACGCGGGCGGGTGGATGGCCTGTTCCGGGAGGGGCTCGACCCGATCGACATCCACCTGACGATCAGCGCGCTGAGCTTCTACAATGTCTCGAACCAAGCCAGCATCCGGCAGGTCTTCGGCCATGACATGGCGGCCCCCGAGGCGCGCGAACGCCGCCGCCGAAGCGCCATCGAAACCGTCTTGCGGATGGTCTGCCGCTGACGGGCAATGATTGGGTGCCTGCGTCATCGCCTCAGGCCGATCCAGCCAGATCGCGGGCCGCGATCACCGCCATCGCGGCATCGAAGACGGCCTGCGCATGCTCCAGCGCCGGGACGCCATGATTGGGCACCTCGACCGAGAGCGTCACATCGGCCGGGAGCCCGGCCAACAGATTCTGCAATGGCAGGACGCCTTGCCCCGGCAATAACCGCCCGCCGCGCGCCTCCTGGATGATCGCCTCGACCGATACGGGGCGATCCGCACCTGCATCGCAAAGCTGGGCGCTCCTGATGAGATGTGGCGGCATCTCCCGCAGCTCGGCCGGGGTTGCGCCGCCGCGCGTGAGATGCAGCGCATCGACGAGCACGCCGCCATTGGCGTGTTCTGCCTCCAGCACGACCCGCGCGGCATCCTGTATGGTCGCCACCTGCCGCCAGGGCATGTTTTCGAGATCGACGCCAAGGCCGAAGCCGGCCGCCAGCTCGCAGAGCCCGGCGAAGTTGGCGACAAGCCGGCCATGCTCGGGATCGTCACCGCAGACGCTCAGCCGCTGCGCTCCAAGCTCGGCCGCGCTTTCGAGAATCGGCGCCAGGCTGACCGGCGAGAAGCTGTCGTCGATGACGACGAATTCGATATCGTGGACGCTCAGGCCCGTATTCGCGAGCAGAGCCCGCATCGAGCCCATCAGCGCGCTGCCCGGCCGGATCTCGTAGAACGGAGCGCCCGGGAAAGCCGGGTGGAGCCGCAAACCTACCGTGGCGTAGCCGACCTTCGCGGCAAGGGCGACGAAGTCGAGCGGTGCGACATCGATCGTGGTGAAATGCGCGATCCCGAGTGGTGGCAGCGAGGCGGATGACAGCTGCATCAAGATCGGGCTCCCTCGGCTCAGGGCTGAAGCTGGTCGGACAGGCGGGCGCGCAGATTGGTGCCGGTGCGCAGGATATGCTCGCGCAGCTTCTCACAGGCATAAGTCCCATCGCGCGCCACCGCGCCCTGCGCGATCTCGCTATGCTCGGCGGCGACATTGCGATCGCCACCCTGCGCCACCAGAAAAACCCGGCGATAGCGATCGTTCAGATTGTGCAGCATGGCGCAGAAATTCAGCAGCAGCGGCATGCCGCAGCCTCTGATCAGCGTCATGTGGAAGTCGCGATGGGCGTGTTCCCAGGCTTCCAGCGTCGCCGGGTCGCCGGCGACCCGCTCGGTGCGGTTGAGGCGGTGGAGCGCACGCATGACATCGCTCTCCCAGCTCAGATCGCCATGGGCGATGGCCGAGGAGAGCGCGAGGCTCTCGAACTCGACCCGCAGCCGGGTGATTTCCGCGAGATTGCTCAGCGAAACCGGCGCGACCGAATAGCCCTTGTTGTCATGCAGTTCGACGAGGCCAACCGCGATCAAACGGGCCAGCGCCTCGCGCAACGGACTCAGCGAGACATCGAGTTCGCGCCTGACCGCGTCGAGATTGATCTTGGTTCCGGGGCGCAGCTCGCCCGACAAAATCGCCTCGCGCAGCCGATCGACCAGACGGGATGCCTTCGTGTTCTTGCTGTCGCTCGAACCATGGGTCGGTGAGCCGGGCATGGATGCAGGTTCCTCGGAAGCGGAACTGCCACCTCTGGCAAATCCAGCCCTCGACGCCAATGCATCGGCCGGCTCGTCGGCGACAAAACTCATGCTGCCCCCTCCCAGCCATGCCGGTTCAACCGTCGCCGATAACTATGATAATCGATTATCAATGTCAAACACTGAGATCGAAAAAGCCGCGAAACCAAGCCCTTGCCATCGACAGGCGGCAGGGTTATAGAAATTAACGTTCTAGATTAGCATGTTACCTGAACTTCCAGTGAGATGCACTCGGCAAACACCTGCTCACCTGCTCTCGTTCGTGCGCGCTCAAGTTGACAGATAATCGATTTTAATCGATGGAAAGGCGCAAGGAGAACGCCATGATCATCGAGAACCACCACGATGTGACGCGCGACGCACTGGCGGTGATGGCGCGCACGCAAAACCCGCGGCAGCGCGAAATCCTGGCCTCGCTCGTGACCCATCTCCATGCCTTCATCCGCGACGTACGCCTGACCGAAGCCGAATTTCGCGAAGCGACCGCGCTCCTGAACGAGATCGGCAAGCTCACCAGCGACAGCCATAACGAGATGGTGCTGATGGCCGGCTCGCTCGGCGTCTCCTCCCTGGTCTGCCTGCTCAACAATGGCGATGGCGGCAACACCGAAACCTCGCAATCGCTGCTCGGCCCGTTCTGGCGATTGAACGCGCCGCATGTCGCGAATGGCGGCACGATCATCCGCTCGGATACGCCAGGCGATCCGCTGCTGGTGACGGCCCGCGTCATCGACCGGGCCGGGGCGCCCATCGCTGGCGCCGAAGTCGATGTCTGGCACGCCTCGCCGGTCGGGCTTTACGAGAATCAGGATCCCGAACAGGCCGAGATGAACCTGCGCGGCAAATTCACCACCGATGCGGATGGCCGCTTCTGGTTCAGCACCGTGAAGATGGTCGGTTACCCGATCCCGACCGACGGCGTCGTCGGCCGGCTGCTGGCGGCGCAGAACCGGCATCCCTATCGCCCGGCGCATCTGCATGCGCTGATCGTCAAGCCGGGCTTCAAGGTCCTGATCTCGCAGGTCTACGACCCCAAGGATCCCCATATCGACACCGACGTCCAGTTCGGCGTCACCAGGGCCCTGCTCGGCGATTATGTCCGCCATGAGGAGCCGCACCCGTCCGATGCCGGCATCGCCACGCCCTGGTACGCGCTGGACTACACCTATGTGATGGAGCCCGGCGAAACCGTGCTGCCACGCCCGCCGATCAAGTAGCGAACCCGCCCGCTCATTCCGCAAGCCGGCCCGGCTAGCGCGTTCTTCGAGCGAAGTGGCCACCGGTTCCCTTGCGACAAACGCGAAGCGTTTGCGCGGAGAAAACACGTTAAAACAAAGAGCTAGAGCGCAGGAGACCACCATGCTGACCGAAGGCGAGCGCCAACAGGGCGCCGACGCATTGCTCCAGGCGGAGCGCACGCGCCAGGCGATTCCCCAGCTCAGCAAGACCTATCCCGGTATCGAGATCGAGGACGCCTACCGCATCCAGGGTCTCTGGGCGCAGGCGCGAATCGCCAATGGCGCCCGCATGGTCGGCCACAAGATCGGCCTGACCTCGCGCGCCATGCAGATGGCGTCGAAGATGACCGAGCCGGACTATGGCTGCATCCTCGACGACGCGCTCTACAATGACGGCGCCCGGATCAAGGCAAGCGACTTCATCAAGCCGCGCCTGGAGGTCGAGCTCGCCTTCGTCATGGGACAGGACCTGGAAGGCCCGGGTGCGCGCATCTACGACGTCATGCGCGCGACCGAGATGGTGCTGCCGGCGCTCGAGATCATCGATTACCGCACCGAGGTTCCGCGCGCGATCACCGACACCATCGCCGACAACGCCGCCTTCGGAGCGATCGTGGTCGGGGGACGGCCGATCCGTCCGATGGATGTCGATATCCGCTGGATCGGCGCGACGCTGTCGAAGAACGGCATCATCGAGGAATCCGGCGTCTCGGCCGCGATCATGGGCCACCCCGCCGCCGGCATTGCCTGGCTCGTCAACAAATTGCACGCTGTCGGAACGGGGCTGAGGAAGGGCGAGATCGTGCTCGCCGGCTCCTTCACCCGGCCGGTCGACATCGCAGCCGGCGACGTCATCCAGGCCGATTACGGTCCGCTCGGCGCCATCGGCGTCTCGCTCAGTTGAGGTTCGCCATGGAACTCCCGCCCAATCTGTTCAAGCGCGCCCTGAATGAGGGCCACCAGCAGATCGGCCTGTGGTGCAGCCTGCCGGGCAGCTATGCCGCCGAGGCGGTCGCGGGTTCCGGCTTCGACTGGCTCCTGCTCGACACCGAACATTCGCCCGGCGATCCGCTGACCGTGCTGGCGCAGCTCCAGGCGGTTGCGCCCTATCCGGTCTCGGCAGTGGTGCGGCCAGCCAGCAACGACGCCGTGCTGATCAAGCGATTGCTCGATTTCGGCGCGCAGACCCTATTGATCCCCTATGTCCAGAACGCTGGGGAGGCGCGGGCCGCGGTCGCGGCGATGCGCTATCCGCCCGACGGCATCAGGGGCGTTTCGGGCGTGACGCGAGCAACCTGCTTCGGCCGCGTCGCGGATTACGGCCGGCGCGCCCATGAGGAGCTCTGCCTGCTCGTGCAGATCGAGACCGGCGAGGCGCTCGACCAATTGGAGGCGATCGCCTCGGTCGATGGCGTCGACGGCGTCTTCATCGGCCCGGCCGATCTGGCGGCGAGCCTCGGCCATGTCGGCCAGCCCGGCCATCCGGAGGTCAAGGCGCTGATCGAGACGGCGATCGGCCGCATCAGGGCCTGCGGCAAGCCCGCCGGCATCCTGACGCCCGACAACGCCTTCGCCGCACGCTGCATCGAGCTTGGCACCAGCTTCACGGCCGTGGGCGTCGATGCGGCGATGCTGGTCCGGGCGACCGAAACGCTCTGCGAGCAGTTCAAGGGCCCGCGCGGCACACGGAGCTGAAGCGCGATCGCTTCAGCCCCTGACGGCCCAGCTCAGGTATCGACCGTCGCGGTCAGGGCGTTGCTCTGGATGAACTCGCGGCGCGGCTCCACGACGTCGCCCATGAGCTTGACGAAGAGGTCGTCGGCCTCGTCGTTCTGGTCGTTCTTGACGCGCAGCAGCGAGCGGGCTTCGCGGTCGAGCGTGGTTTCCCAGAGCTGTTCCGGGTTCATCTCGCCGAGGCCTTTATAGCGCTGCAGCGAGACGCCCTTCTTGCCGATGGCGGTCACGGCGTCGAACAGGTCCGTCGGGCCGTTGACGGCATGGTCGTCGCCCTTGCGGCTGAGCAGGCCCGGCTTGGCATAGGCCTCCTGCAGCGAGGCGCTCGACGCATCGAGCTTGCGCGCCTCCGCGCTGGCGAGCAGGCCGGCATCGATCGCGGCGACCTGCTTCACGCCGCGCACCATCCGCGAGAACAGGAAGCCGCCATCGGCGACCTTGCCCTCCCAGCCGCGCTCAAGATCGTCGGAGATCGCATCGAGGCGCGCGGCCACGGCGGCCGCCTTTTCATTGGCCTGCGCCTCGCTGTCCTCGGAGAAGGGATGGAGCGCGCCGGCGATCGCCATCTGCTCGACGACGCGGCGGTCATAGCGCGAATGCAATTGCCCAAGGGTGAAGCGGATGCCGCGCGCCTCCTCGATCAGGCTGCGCAGATCGGAGCCGGCCCGCTCGGCGCTGTCGCTCGTCTTGAAGACCGCGCCGTCGAGCGCGGTTTCGACGAGGTAATCCTCGAGCGCGCGCTCGTCCTTGAGATAGGTCTGCGATTTGCCGCGCGCCGCCTTGTAGAGCGGCGGCTGGGCGATGAAGAGATGCCCGCGCTCGATCACCTCCGGCATCTGCCGGTAGAAGAAGGTCAAGAGCAGGGTGCGAATGTGGGAGCCGTCCACGTCCGCGTCGGTCATGATGATGATCTTGTGGTAGCGCAGCTTCTCGATATTGAACTCTTCGCGAATGCCGGCACCGAGCGCAATGATCAGCGTACCGACCTGCTCGGAGGAGAGCATCTTGTCGACGCGCGCCCGCTCGACATTGAGGATCTTGCCGCGCAAGGGCAGCACGGCCTGGTATTCGCGGGCGCGGCCCTGCTTGGCGGAGCCACCGGCCGAGTCACCCTCGACGATGAAGAGCTCGGACTTGGCTGGATCGCGTTCCTGGCAGTCGGCGAGCTTGCCCGGGAGCGAGGCGATGTCGAGCGCGCCCTTGCGGCGGGTCAGGTCGCGCGCCTTGCGGGCGGCCTCACGCGCGGCTGCGGCTTCCGCCACCTTGCCGACGATCAGCCTGGCCTCGGGCGGGTGCTCTTCGAGCCAGGTCGAGAGCGCCTGGTTGACGACGTTCTCGACGACGGGACGCACCTCCGAGGAGACCAGCTTGTCCTTGGTCTGCGATGAGAATTTCGGGTCTGGTACCTTGACCGAGACGATTGCGGTCAGGCCCTCGCGGCAATCATCGCCGGTGAGCGCGACCTTTTCCTTCTTCAGGATGCCCGAGGTCTCGGCATAGCCGGTGATCTGGCGCGTCAGCGCGGCTCGGAAGCCGGCAAGATGGGTGCCGCCATCACGCTGCGGGATGTTGTTGGTGAAACAGAGCACGTTCTCGTGGTAGCTGTCGTTCCACCACAGCGCGACATCGACGGTGATGCCGTCCTTTTCGGCCGAGAGCATCACCGGCTTGGTGATGATCGCGGTCTTGGCCCGGTCGAGATAGCGCACGAAGGCCTCGACGCCGCCCTCATACATCAATTCCTCGCGCACCACCTCGGCATGGCGGGCATCGGTCAGGACGATGCGGACGCCCGAATTCAGGAAGGCGAGCTCGCGCAGGCGATGTTCGAGCGTCTTGTAGTCGAACTCGATCATGGTGAAGGTTTCTTGGGACGGGGTGAAGGTCACCTCCGTGCCGCGCTTGTCGCCGGCCGGCCCCACGACCGCGAGCGGCGCCACCGCATCGCCATGGCGGAACTCCATGAAATGCTCCTGGCCACCGCGCCAGATGCGCAGCTTCAGCGAGACCGAGAGCGCGTTCACCACGGAGACGCCGACGCCGTGGAGGCCGCCCGAGACCTTGTAGGAGTTCTGGTCGAACTTACCGCCGGCATGGAGCTGGGTCATGATGACCTCGGCCGCCGAGATGCCTTCCTCGCTGTGGATATTTGTCGGGATGCCGCGGCCATTATCGGTGACGGTGACCGAACCCTCGGCGTTCAGCGTGACGGTGACGAGGTCGGCATGGCCGGCCAGCGCCTCGTCGATCGCGTTGTCGACCACCTCATAGACCATGTGATGCAGGCCCGAGCCGTCATCGGTGTCGCCGATATACATGCCGGGGCGCTTGCGCACCGCATCCAAGCCTTTGAGAACCTTGATAGAATCGGCGCCATAGGCGGCATCTTCAAGGTCGCGGGCAGCATCGCTCATGTCGTGGTCCTTCGGCGGAGGCGCGGGCATCCGCGATCGTCTTGATTCGTATGGGTCAATATAGGGGCTAATGACGGCTTTTTCACGCGTGTACGCGTGCGTGCGCGAGTCTGGCGGTTATCAGCCCGCAAACCCCGCGATCGCCTCCAGGAAGGCCTCGCCATATTGCGTGAGCTTGCGCTCGCCGACGCCTTCGATCGCGCGCATCGCCTCCAGCCCCAGTGGCCGCTCGCGCGCCATCGCGATCAGGGTGCGGTCGGTGAAGATGATGTAGGCCGCGACGCCCTCCTCGCGGGCGATCGACAGGCGCAGTTGCCTGAGATGCTCGAACAGCCCGGCCGTGCCCTCGTCGAGCCCGTCGGCGCGGGCCGCCTCGCGCCCGGCGCGACGCGTACGGCGATCAGCATGGAGATCGGCCCGAAGCGCGATCGCCTCGCGGCCGAACAGGATGTCTTCACCCCTCGGGGTCAGGCAGAAGCCGCCATGCTCGATGCTGGCCTCGGCCAGGGCGCCGGCGGCGAAGAGCTTTCGCGTCAATGCGGTCCAGGCGCTCTTGGGCTTGTCCTGGCCGACACCGAAGGTCTTCAGCCCATCATGGTTCTGGCGGCGGATGGTCTCGGACATGGTGCCGGTCAGGATGTCGGCGAGATGGCCCGCGCCGAAGCGCTGGCCCGAGCGCGCCACCGCAGAGAGCAGCTTTCGCGCATCGAGCGTAGCATCGGTCAATTCGGCCTCGCCGCCGCAGAGATCGCAGCGGATCGGCGCATTTCCATGGCGGCAGCTCTGCGTCTCCTCGCCGAAATAGGCGAGCAGCGCGCTCCTGCGGCACAGCGCGGATTCGCACAGGTCGATCATGGCGTTCAGGCGCTTGTGCTCGATCCGGCGGCGCTCGTCCTCGACCGCCTTCTCGTCGATCTGGCGGCGGCGCAGCGCCATGTCCTCGATGCCGTAGAGGGTCAGCGTGTCGGCCGGCAGGCCATCGCGACCGGCACGGCCGATCTCCTGGTAATAGCTCTCGATCGAGCCCGGCATGTCGGCATGGACGACGAAGCGGACATCGGGCTTGTTGATGCCCATGCCGAAGGCGATGGTGGCGCAGACGACGACGCCGTCCTCCTGCAGGAAGATGTCCTGATTGCGGTTGCGCAGGCCCTGCTCCATGCCCGCGTGATAGGGCAGCGCGTTGTAGCCTTTCTCGCGCAGGCCCTCGCTCAAGCGTTCGGTGCGCCCGCGCGACGAGCAATAGACGATGCCGCTGCCGCCGCGATGGCGCGTCAGGAACTCGGCGATCTGGCGCTTGGGCTGATCCTTGGGCGCGAAGGCGAGCTTCAGATTCGGGCGGTCGAAGGAGTGGACGACGCTGTGCGGCGGCTTGGGGAAGAGCTGCTGGGCAATGTCCTCGCGCGTCTGCCGGTCGGCGGTTGCGGTCAGGGCCGTCACCGGCACGCCGCCCAGCGCCTCGCGCGCCTTGGCGAGCAGGCGGTATTCGGGGCGGAAATCATGGCCCCATTGCGAGACGCAATGCGCCTCGTCGATGGCGAGCCGGGTCACGCCGAGCCGGCGCAGGCGCGAGACCAGTCCCTCGCCGGCCAAGCGCTCGGGCGAGACGAAGAGCAGGCGCAATTCGCCGGCATTGAGCTTGTCCCAGGCTTCAGTGGCCTCGGTCTCGCTGTTCATCGAATTGAGCGAGGCGGCGGCGACGCCGGCCCGCGTCAATTGCCCGACCTGGTCGCGCATCAGCGCGATCAAAGGCGAGACCACCAGCGTCAAACCACCCGCGACCAGCGCCGGAAGCTGATAGCACATCGATTTACCCGAGCCCGTCGGCATCACCGCGAAGACGTCTTCGCCGGCAAGGGCGGCCGCGATCACCTCCCATTGGCCGGGACGGAATTCGTCATAGCCGAAGACGGATTTGAGGATCGCGCGGGCGTCTGATTCGCGGGATTGCGGCATGATCAGTGGTGTGCCCGACCGCCGCGCGGATTGCCAGCCTCAGGACAGCCCGGCCAACAGGTGAAGCGCGGCCGCCAGGGCGAAGACCGCCGTGATCAGCCCGGAGGCGAGCGGGCGCGGATCGAACCAGAGGCACTGGAGCGCCAATCGCAGCAACCAGAACAAGCCACCCGCGAGGGGCAGCAGCCAGGATGCCTCGGGATCTCCCGCCTGCCAGATCAACGCCGCGCCATAGACGACGAAGACGAAGCTCAGCATCACATTGAGCGTTTGGGTGATCGCGCTGTTCAGCCCGCCCGATGGCGCGAGTCGTTCCGGCCAGCCGAAGAGCCGCCAGAACGCCGCATGGAACAGCGCGAAGCCGAGATCGAGCAGGCCCGCCGCCAGCAGCAGCATGGCCGCTCAGCTGCGCATGGCGATGGCAGCAGCCGCTCCCGCCATGACGCCGCCCGTCAATCGGTTGATCCGGCGCAGAGCGCGCGGGCTCGCCACCAGCCGCCGCGCCCGATCGGCCGCATAGGCATAGGCGATCAGGGTCGAGCCGATGATCAGCGTGATCAACGTGGCGATCTCGGCGAAGGCGAGCGGCGTCAGGGCGGAGAGGTCGACGACCAGCGGCAGGATCGACAGGAAGAAGACGATGACCTTGGGATTGCCCATCGTCAGCGCGATTCCGCCCAGGAACAGGCGCCAGCCTTCCCCGCGCGCCGCCGGAGCCTGCTTCAACGCTCCCGTGGGCGCGGCCCAGAGCCGCAAGGCGAGATAGAGCAGATAGGCGCAGCCGGCATATTTGATCGCGACGAACAGCCCGTGGAAGCTCTGCATCAGCACGGCGAGCCCGAGCGCGGTCAGCGAGAGCCAGATCAGGTCGCCCGCGACGATGCCGGCGGCGAAGGGCAGCGAGCGGCGAAAGCCGGTGGCCAGCGAGCGCGCCACCAGCGCCGCGATGCTTGGCCCCGGCGAAGCGACGGCAAGGAAATAAACGCCGGCGAAAATCAGAAGGCTCGAAAAATCCATGGCATGCGACCGCTTATCGTGATGCTGCCGCAAGGTTAGCAGCCTTGCCGCATCCCGTCCCATCGCATTGCGTGGCCTGATCGATCAGACCGCTTCGCGAACGACCGCGTGATGCCGGTCGGCGCGCACCTGCGCAACCTCGCCGAGGAAGACGGCAATCGAGCTTTCGAGTTCCTGCGCCAGCCGGGAGGTTGCCTTGATGCGTTCGTCAGTGTGGTAAGCGAGCGCCGCAGCCTCTCCGGCGAGCCCCTCGACCAGCGTCGCATGGCGGGCGATTGCATCGACCCCAAGCGACGAGGCTTCGGCCTGGGCGGCGATGGCTTCGATGCGCCCGGCCTGACCGGCTGCGGATTCGGCCACAAGGCGAGCGCTGGCCTGCATCGCCTGCATGGTGCTGCCGAGCTGGGCAACGGCTTCATCGATGGCGAGACTCGCATTGACCACTTCGTCGATGCCCTGACGAATGGTCTCCGTGGCGCTGTTGGTCGCCGTCGCGAGGGATTTCACCTCGGCGGCCACAACCGCAAAGCCGCGCCCGGCCTCGCCCGCGCGCGCGGCCTCGATGGTGGCATTGAGCGCCAGCAGATTGGTTTGCGCCGCGAGATTACGGATCAGTTCGACCACGTTGCCGATACGGCCATTGGCTTGCCGGAGCATGGCGACATTGCTGGCAATCCCCTCGCAGCCCGCCCCGGCCTCGTCCGCTGCCCGGCTGGACGTTGCGGTCTCGACCGTGATCTCGGCGCAGGACGCGCCGAAGGCACGCGTGGCGGAGACGATCTCGGCCACGGAGGCCGCGACCTGCTCGGGCTTGCGCTGGGTCTCGGCCACCGCCGACAGGGTTTCACCGGCCTTGGCCGACAGCTCGCTGGAGAACCCGGAAATGTCGCCCATGCTGACCTCGATCGCCGAGATGCGCTCGGCGATGCCGCTCCGAAAGGCCTGTTCGACCAGCTTGAGGCGCTCGCCCGTCTGCAGGTCGATTGCCTCGTCGAAACGGGCGATCGAGTAGGCAATGTCGGTCAGCATCAATTTGCAGAACACGCGTAGCGCTTCGTCGACCGGCCCCCAGCGCCGCTTCCAGCGCGAGAAAATGACCGACAGGAAGTTCGAGAAATCCTCGAGGAAGAACAGCGGATAGTCCGCCAAGGTGATGTCGTGCTGGTTGGCCCGGCTGACGATGCGCCGCTTGGCGGCAACGTAATCGGCATCGAATTGCAGGGCGAAAAGCAGGCGGTATTTGGCCTGCTCGTCACGATGGAGCTGGCGGTCCTGGTTAAGCTTGTCGCGGCCGAAGGTCGAACTGTAGAGCTTCTCGATCGAGGCATCGAAATACGGCGCGAGGAGCGCGAGCAGGCGGCTCGCGATCTCCTTCTCCGACGCAGAGAACATGTTCGGGGATGGCTGCATGGGCGATGACACTAGCACCGAATGGTTAACCGCCCATCAACCATGAGGCGCGGCCCCAGCCAGCATGACGATGGCTTTTCCGTATCCACAGACAGCTCAGTTGAGTATTTCCGCGTCTATAGTCGAAACGTGCGCGTCCTGTAGGCGAGGAACGCCCCCAAAGCGCAATCACCACCACGTCGATCACACTTGGCATTTCTGGTCTCGATCACACCATGGGCAGCGCCCGGCCGGCCTCGACCTTGATCTGCTGGGAACCATCCGGCAGGTCAGCGAACAGCGCTGGATCCGCCCCGGTCATCCAGACCTGGCAGCCGAGCGCGAGCAAGGCGTCGTAGAGCGCCGCCCGCCGGCGCGGATCGAGATGGGCGGCGATCTCGTCCAGCAGGACGAGCGGGGTGATGCCGCTCATCGCCGCGACCAGCCTGGCATGGGCGAGCACGAGGCCGATCAGGAGCGCCTTCTGCTCACCGGTGGACCCCAGCTCGGCGGGTATGTCCTTGGGCGCATGGCGGACTTCGAGATCCGAGGCCTGCGGCCCGATCAGCGTTCGCCCGGCGGCACGATCGCGAGCCCGGCCCTGGCGCAGCAGGGCCCGGTAGGCGTCCTCCGCGTCGAGCGCCGGAAGCTGTGCCACCAGCGTGTCGAGCTCGCCCGCCAGCGCCAGCGCCGCATGGGGGAAGGGCGAGGCGTCGTCGCGGGTTTCCGCGATGATCGCGCTCAATCGCGCCACCGTCTCGGCGCGGGCGGCCGCGACCGCGACGCCGAGCTCGGCGACCTCGCGCTCGACGGCGTCGAGCCATTGCGTCTGATGCGGCGTTTCCTCGAGGATGCGGTTGCGCGAGCGCAAGGCGCGCTCCAGCGCGTTCGAGCGGGTCGCATGCGTCGGGTCGACCGCCAGCACCAGCCGGTCGAGGAAGCGGCGGCGATCGCCGGCCGCGCCCCTGAACAGCCCGTCGACATCCGGCGTCAGCCAGACCAGGCGCAAATGCTCGCTGAAGGCCAACGCCGAGCCGACCGGCACACCGTCGATGCGCGAGAGGCGGCTGCGCTTACCATCGCCATCGCGCTCGCTCAGCCCCATGCCCAGGCGCGGCCCGTCATCGGCGAGCGCGATCGAGACGGCAAAGGAGCTCGGTCCGCCCTGGCGCGCCATGTCGGCAAGGTCGACGCGGCGCAGGCCGCGCCCGGGCGCGAACAGCGAAAGCGCCTCCAGCAGATTGGTCTTGCCCGCTCCGTTCTCGCCGACAAGCGCAACGATTTGGCCCTCGATCGTCAGATCGAGGGCCTCATAGGAACGGAAATCCTGGAGGATCAGGCGCGCGACGGCGGTCACGGCACTGAACGCTGCCTAAACCCGCATCGGCATCAGCACATAGAGCGCAGACGCGCCTTCGCGATCCTGGATCACGGTCGGCGAGCCGGGGTCGGCCAGCTTGAGCAGGGCGGTGTCGCCATCGAGCTGGGCGGCGATATCCATGAGATAGCGGGCATTGAAGCCGATATCGAGCGGGCTCGCATCATAGTCGACCTCGATCTCCTCGGTCGCCGAGCCGGAATCGGGATTGGTGACCGAGAGCGTCATGCGGCCATCGGCCATGGAGAGCTTCACGGCCCGGCCGCGCTCGGAGGATATCGTCGAGACACGGTCGACCGAGGCTGCGAAATCGCCCTTGTCGACGGTCAATCGCTTGTCGTTGCCGCTGGGAATGACGCGCTGATAATCGGGGAAAGTGCCGTCGATCAGCTTCGAGGTCAGCACCACGGCCTGGGTCGCGACGCGGATCTTGGTTGCGGATAATTCGATCGCCACTTCGGTCTCGCCATCCTCCAGCAGCTTCTGGATTTCGGAGACGGCCTTGCGCGGGATGATGACGCCGGGCATGCCGGCGGCGCCCGCAGGTGCTGCGGTGTCGACGCGGGCAAGGCGGTGGCCGTCAGTGGCGACCGCGCGCAACAGGCTGCGGCCCTCGACATCGAGCGTGTGGAGATAGATGCCGTTCAGATAATAGCGCGTCTCCTCGGTCGAGATCGCGAACTGCGTCTTGTCGATCAGGCGCTTGAACTCACCGGCCGGAAGCACGAAGCGATGCGCCATCTCGCCGGCTGTGATGTCCGGGAAGTCGCTTTCCGGCAAGGTCTGGAGCTGGAAGCGCGAGCGGCCCGAGCGCAAGGTCAGCCCGGTCTCGCCAGTCGTCTCAAGCGAGACCTGTGCGCCGTCGGGCAGCTTGCGGACGATATCGTACAGCGTATGGGCCGGAACGGTCGTCGCGCCGGGCTCGGCGACATCGGCGGCGATTGTTTCCACGACCTCTATATCGAGGTCGGTCGCCTTGAGCCTCAGGCCGGCCTCCGCTCCGCTGAGCAGCAAGTTCGACAGGATCGGGATCGTGTTGCGGCGCTCCACCACGCGATGCACGTGGCCCAGCGACTTCAGCAGCGTGGAACGTTCGACCGTGACCTTCATATCTCTTAGTCTTCTGGCGTGATTGCGCCCGGGCCAAGGAAGCGCGGGCGGCGGAATGGCCCGCGACATTGCCGGAGGCGCGCCACCGGCGCAAGGGCAGGCGCGCCGGCAATCACAATCAAAACGGGCAGAGGGGCTTCAACGCCCGCCGCTCACTCCTGCAGCATGCGCTTCAAGAGATCGACCTCGTCATGGAGCATGCGATCCTCGGTGATCGCCTTCTCGATCTTGCGCACCGCATGCAGCACCGTGGTGTGGTCGCGCCCGCCGAAACGGCGGCCGATCTCAGGCAGGGAGCGCGGAGTCAGCGCCTTGGAGAGATACATCGCGATCTGGCGCGGCTTCACCACCGCCGCCGTCCGCCGCTCCGACAGGATATCGGCCCGGCTGACATTGTAGCGCGTCGCGACCAGCTTTTGGATGTCCTCGATCTTGACGCGGCGCGGCTCGCGGGTGCGCACCAGATCGCGGATCGCGGCCTCGGCCGTCTCCAGGGTGACCGCCTGGCCAGACAGCGTGGCATGGGCAAGCAAGCGGTTGGCGGCACCGTCGAGATCGCGGCCATTGGTGGCGACGACGCAAGCGACATAGGCGACGACATCGGGATTGACGTGGAAATTCGGATGGGCGGCGTGCAGCGCCGCCAATCGGCCGCCCAGAATCTTGCCGCGCAGCGTCTCGTCGAGATCGCCGACCTCGACGACGAGTCCGCCGCCCAGGCGCGAGCGGATGCGCTCGTCCAGCGCCTCGAGGTCGTTGGCGAGCCTGTCACCGGCCACGACGATCTGCTTGCCGGCGTCGATCAGCGCATTGATCGTATGGCCGAACTCCTGCTGGATCGACTTGCCCTGGATGAACTGGACATCATCGACCACGAGCAGGTCGATGCCGCGCAGCTTCTCCTTGAAGGCGAGCGCGGTCTGCGACTTCAGCGCGGCGACGAAGCCGTACATGAAGCGGTCGGCGGTGAAATAGGCGACGCGCTTGCCCTGGCGGCGCGCTTCCTGGGCGATTGCCTGCAGCAGATGCGTCTTGCCCAGGCCGACGCCGGCATGAAGGTAGAGCGGGTTATAGGGCGTCGATCCGGCAGGAGCCGCAGCGATACGCTCGGCAGCCGCGAAAGCGAGCTGGTTCGACTTGCCGACGATGAAGTTCTCGAAGGTCAGGCGCCGGTCGAGCACCGTGCCGCAAGCGTCGACGATGTCGCGCTCGCACGGCGTCGCGGCCTCACCATGGCGGATCTCGGCGGAAGCGGCCGCAGGCGCAGCCACGGCAGAGCGCGGACGCGCGGCGACCATCTCTCGCACCGGGGCCGGCGCACTGTCACGCGAGACCTGGCGGACGGACAGGATGACGCCATTCACGGCGCCCAGTTCTGCCTGGCAATTGACCTGAAGACGCTCGGCGTAATGCGCCTCGAGCCAGCTCTTCAGGAAACGGGTCGGCACGGTGAGATAGGCGACGCTGTCGACGAGCCCGCCGATCTCGACACGGGCGAACCAGCTCGAGAACACGTCCTCGCCAAGCTCCGCACGCAGGCGGCGGCGAACTCGGTCCCAGGCCTCCCCGAGCGAACCCTGCAGGGGGGCGATCGTCTCCGTGATCGTGGTCGCAACCAAAGGAAGCGGCGACGCCACTGCCTCGATCGCTTCCACCGTCTCCTGCCGTTCAAACATGTGTGTTGCCCCATTCTTTAAAAAATTGGCGCGCTTGAGCGAGAACCGCCGCAATGCGGCAGCCTCGCCGGCGCTACTGGTCCGGTCGATAGATCAGGCCTTCCGCGAACGCTGCGCGCTCGCAGGGGACCTGCCTTCGCTTCTGTCGATTACGCCTGGATAGCCCGCGGAGAGACGCAGCCGCACTTCATCTCAACCTGACAAGACAAAGAGCCGCATCCTCCAACCCCCCTAGGTCGCGAGCCAAAACGCTATTATTTCTTCGGAAATCCCCGGTGGCCATTGCTGTCCGCCCGGCGATGAAAATGACCTTACAGGGCGCTCTCGAAAGGGATCAACATCCCCTTCAGCCGGCTTCCGAGAGTCGAGGCCCGAAAGGGGTAGTCTGACCTACCGGCATTCACCGTGCAATTGGTTGTGGAACTTAAGATTTTCTTTACGGATGCCCTATGCCTTCGAGAGCGAATCTTTTTTTTCCAAATGTGCCATCCACCCGAGGAGAGTCGGAGGGAATCCCGAGGGCCAAATCCTTTGCCCGCTAAACTCATGAAAAATAAGCGCTTTCGCTGCGCGGTCAAAACTGCCGGAGAGGCCGATTTTGCGCCCTCAGAGCGCCCCCGGAGTCAACCCCGCAAAGCCGTGGAAAGATTGCAGAATCGTGCTGACAAGCGATGCGAATCAATCATTCGCACAATGTAGCAGCCGGGTCACAGCCAGGTTTGCAGCCAACGAAAAAACCCGGCCTCACGGCCGGGTTTTTCAGTCGAAAATCCGCTCTGCGGAATGGCGAAAATCAGGAGGCGAGAGCGCCAACCCGATGCGCCAGGCGCGAGACCTTCCGGGACGCCGTATTCTTGTGAACGATGCCCTTCTGAGCAGCCCGCATGATCTCGGGCTGGGCCGCCTTCAGAGCATCGGCAGCGGCGCTCTTGTCGCCGGAGGCGATCGCCTCCTCGACCTTGCGCAGGAAGGTGCGCATGCGCGAGCGGCGCGCCTTATTGACCTCGGTGCGACGCGCGATCTTGCGCGTGGCCTTCTTGGCCGACGTCGTATTGGCCATCGAAACGTCCTCGTTCTCATCGCGTCCGTTCGCCTCAGGCTATGTGCCTGGCGGGGTCGGACCGCGACCGTGATGGAAAATGCGTGGGCGGCGGCCGTTGCTTGCGCGGACCGTCGCGAGAGGCAGGCGTATAGTCGCTGCCGCGCCCGGCGTCAACGCCGGAATGGCGCGTGGCCGCAGGTTTTAGAGTCGAACACGTTCTTTCGCATTCGGACGATTCCGTCCGAATGCGACGTGATCTAACCGGCCGGCGCGATGAAACGGGCAAAGCTCGCCAGATCGACGTTGCCACCGCTCAAGATCACGCCGACGCGCTTGCCCGCGACCGGCACCGCGCCGGTGAATGCGGCGGCGGCGGCCAGGCATCCGGTCGGCTCGACCACGAGCTTCATCCGCTCGGCGAAGAAGCGCATCGCATCGATCAGCGCGGCGTCGCTGACGGTGACGATGTCCTCGACCAGGGCCTGGATGATCGGGAAGGTGAGATCGCCCAGGAAGGCGGTCTGCGCCCCGTCGGCGATCGTCTTGGGCACCGCGATCTTGACGATCTTGCCGGAGCGGAAGGATTGCTGCCCGTCATTGCCGGCCTCGGGCTCGACGCCGAAGACGCGGCAGCCCGGATTCAGCGCCTTGGCGGCCAGGGCCGCCCCAGCCAGCAGGCCGCCGCCGCCCAGGCAGACCAGCAGGATGTCGAGGGGGCCGGCATCCTCGATCAGCTCCTTGGTCGCGGTGCCCTGCCCGGCGATGACATGAGGGTGGTCATAGGGCGGGATCACGGTCAGGCCGCGCTCGGCCGCGAGCTGGCCGCCGATCACGAGGCGGTCCTGGCTGTAGCGGTCATAGCGCACGATCTCGCCGCCATAGGCCTGCGTCGCCTCGACCTTCGCCACCGGCGCATCCTCCGGCATGATGATCGTGGTGGGCACGCCGAGCAGCTTGCCCGCCAGCGCGATCGCCTGGGCGTGATTGCCCGAGGAATAGGTCACGACGCCGGCACGCTTCTGCTCCGGCGACAATGCCGCGATCGCATTATAGCCGCCGCGGAACTTGAAGGCGCCCATGCGTTGCAGGTTCTCGGCCTTGAAGACCAGGCTGGCGTCAGTGCGCCTGTTGGCGGTGGCCGAGGTCAGAACCGGGGTATGATGGGCGACGCCCTTGATGCGCAGCGCTGCCGCCTCGACATCGGCATAGGTCGGCGGGGAGGGCTTGCTGGCGGCTGCATCGGTCATGGAAGCTGTGTCCTGGGGCGTGATCGTCTCAACCCTATCTGCCAGCACAGGCAGTCCCGCTTCAAGTCAGAGACGGTGACATCAGCCATGCGTGGCGTTGATCGACGCGCAAGCCGTGGGGAACCGAGCGCCCCCTGTATGAGCCGCTCGGGTCAAGCCCGAGCATGGCGAGATCGCCGCTTCACCTGAAGAAAATCAGCGTCTGCACCAGAAACAGCGGGATCAGAATCGTGCCCGACCAGAGCATGTAGCCGAAGAAGCTCGGCATCGCGACCTTCCGGTCCTTGGCGATGGCATAGACCATGAAGTTCGGCGCGTTGCCGATATAGCTGTTGGCGCCCATGAAGACCGCGCCGGCCGAGATCGCCGTCAGCGTCAATGCACCCGTCGTCATCAGCTTTTGCGGATCGCCGCCGGCGAGCTCGAAGAAGACGAGATAGGTCGGCGCATTGTCGAGGAAGGAGGACAGCGCCCCGGTCAGCCAGAAATAGGCGATGTTGTTGGGCGCGCCATCGGCATGGCTGACCAGCGCGACCAGCGGCGCGAAGGCTCCGTTGCGGCCCGCCTGCAGCATCGCCAGCACCGGGATGATGCAGATGAAGATACCGGCGAAGAGTTTGGCGACCTCCTTGATCGGCCCCCAGCTGAATTCATTGCCGGCGCGCACCGGACCCGGCGTCAGCTTCAGCGAAAGCCCCGCCAGCGCGAGCAGGATGAGGTCGCGCGCCAGGTTCTGCCATTCCACCGCGATGCCGTGCACGGTGAAGGCGACGCCCGGCTTCCAGCTCGCCGACATCAGGATGGCGAGGATGACGCCGCCGAGCAGGGCGATGTTGACCTTGCCATAGAGCTTGATGTCGCGGTCCGGTGTCGGGTCCTTGAGCTGCGGCAGGCCCTCCTCCTTGCGGTAGAACCAGCTGTCGAGCCCATAGAACAGGGCGAGCAGCACGATGACGGCAAAGCCGGTCTCCGGAAGCAGATGCGTGGTCGTCCAGAAGAAGCTCACCCCGCGCAGGAAGCCGAGGAACAGCGGCGGGTCGCCGAGTGGCGTCAGCGAGCCGCCGATATTCGAGACCAGGAAGATGAAGAACACGACGACATGGACATTGTGGCGCCGCGCATCATTGGCGCGCAGGATCGGGCGGATCATGATGATCGAGGCGCCCGTGGTGCCGACGAAGCTCGCCATCAGCGTGCCGATCGCCAGAAGAACCGTGTTGGTCGCGGGCGTGCCGTGCAGATTGCCCATGATCAGGATGCCGCCGGCGATCGTGAACAGGGCAAAGAGCAGGATGATGAAGGGGATATAATCGAGCAGCCCCATATGCAGGAGCGCGCCCAGCGCCGGGTCGAAACCGCGCGACAGGACCAGCGGCGCCAGCACCAGCACCGACCAGAACGCTGCGAACTTGCCGTAGTTCAGCTCCCAGAAATGCGGGAACAGCACGGGACCGAGCGCGATCGAGAGCAGCATGCCGGCGAAGGGCAGCGCCCAGACCGCTCCCATCGTCGCGCCGCCGATATCGCCTGCGGCCAGCGCTGCGCTGGAGACCAGGCATAGCGCGAGCACCGCGCCGGTTCGTCTCAGAAAGCTCACTAAGGCCATTCCCCGCCCGCTTTTCGCGTGGTTGTCATCATCGCCGAGCCCAGAGGCTGTTGTGGACTGTAGCTGGTTAGACGAGGAGCGAAAGCCTAGCAACCTGGGGCCAAATCAGTATAGGCCCGGGTGACGCAACGAGAGATGGCAAGGGGATTTCCAGGATGCGCGCGCTTCTGCCAGTTCTTCTGGCCCTTATCTTCGTCCCGGCCCTGGCCAATCCGGTCTTCGCCCAGGTCTCGGTCGCCGAGATCAGGGCCCAGATCTTCCTCGAACGCTCCGGCAAGCTCTCGGATAATCTCATCGGCGCCAATAGGGCACTGCACAACACGGTCATCGGCGAGGGCGATGCCGGCGAGCCGGCAGACGCGGTTCTGGTGACATTGGTGTTCACCGGCGCGAAGAACACCAGATCCTCCGACAAGATCGCCCGCGACCTTGCCTCCATCACGGTCAAGCAGCGGGCCAAGACCGGCGAAAAGACCCTGCTGCGGCGCGTCTATGGCGGTTTCCTGTTCGGCGAGAGTGGGCGCATCCACAAGGCCTTCCTGCTCGACAACGCGACCTGTGCGCCGCTCGATATCGAGGTCAAGGTCGGCCGCAGCGCCAAGAGCGCGACGCTCGATTTCAGCTGCGGCGAGTAGCCCGTCATCATCCCCTGCGCGCCGCAGCGCAGCGTGATGCGGTGCAGGCACGGGACCGTCGTCGGGACGAGGCGACTTCGCGTCTCGCGGTTGCGCATCTGCGCAGCGGCACTGCGCGCCGCAGCGCGTGCGGAATGACCCGCATTGGTCGATTGTTATGCCGGCATTCATTCCTGTAGAATAATCTCCTCCTAGCGGCATCCCGGCCGCGGCCGATTCGGGACCGATCATGTGCCGTTTCCTTGCTTATTCAGGCGCGCCCGTCTTTCTTGAGGATCTCGTCGCGGCGCCCTGCCATTCGCTGATCCACCAATCGCTCCATGCCGAGGAAACCAAGACCGGTACGAATGGCGACGGGT
Organism: Allobosea sp. BE125; assembly: GCF_031456075.1. Classification (NCBI taxonomy): domain Bacteria; kingdom Pseudomonadati; phylum Pseudomonadota; class Alphaproteobacteria; order Hyphomicrobiales; family Alloboseaceae; genus Allobosea; species Allobosea sp. BE125. Next base: position 199,881 of record NZ_JAVDTY010000007.1, on the reverse strand, counting down.
TCGGCGTCGGCTGGTATGGCGACAGGCGCGAGCCGGGGCTTTACCGCGAGGTCAGGCCCGCCTGGGCGGATGAAAACCTGCTCTCGATCGCGCGCCAGGTCCGCTCGCGCCTCTTCTTCGCCCATGTCCGCGCCGCGACGGGCACCGCGACGACGCGAGCCAATTGCCACCCCTTCGCCCATGGCCACCACCTCTTCATGCATAACGGCCAGATCGGCGGCTACGGCCTGATCCGCCGCAAGCTGGAGAGCCTGATTCCCGACGCACTCTATGGCGACCGCGTCGGCACGACCGATTCCGAGGCGATCTTCCTGCTCACCCTGGCCGGCATGGCCGAGGGCATGACACCTGGCGAAGCGCTGGCCTGGGCGCTGGGCGAAGCGCTCGCCCTGATGCAGCAGGCCGGCATCCGCGAGCCCTTGCGCTGCGCCGCGGCGCTTGCCGATGGCGACAGCGTCCATGCGGTGCGCTGGTCCTCCGACCCCAAGCCGCCGACGCTCTATCTCTGCGACCGCGGCGACAGCGTCATCATCGCCTCAGAACCGGTCGATGCCGCGCGCGATTGCTGGCAGGCGCTGCCGGCCAACACCCTGGTCACGGTGCGCACTGGCACGGTCGCGCTGTCGCCTTTCGAGGTCGGGCTGAAGCAGGCGGCCTGAGGCTAAGACGGGCCGTTTCTGTTCGAGATTACGGCTGAAGCCTCACGATCCCATAGGGGTTGAACTTGAATTCGTCCTCGTCATAGGTCGATGCGAAGGACCGGCTTGCCTTGCGCTCGCGCAATGTCGCCTCAAGCCCGCGCCTTGCGATCTCGTCGGCGACCTCGTCCATGAGCGCGACGACCGCCCGTTCGCTGCCCAGCGACTTCGGCGCATAGACCTCCGGCAGCCCGACGAGGTGAAAGCCGACACTTTCCAGATAGCCCTTGGCCTCCAGCGGGCGTTTTGCGAAGGCCAGGCGGCAGATCCGGCCGAGCGCCAGGCTGTCGCCGGCTTCGCGCACGGCCTGGCGCGCCGCTTGCGCCTGGGCCGCCAGCTCCTGCCAGCGCGCCAGCCCATGGGCGATCCCGGCGCTTTCCCCTTTGACGGCCACCGCTCCGGCCTGGATGAGTTGCTGCACCAGCAGCAAGGCGGTGGCGGAGGTCTCGACGGCCGTCTCGGCCGTCATTGGCGGCCCCATCACATAGAGCACCGAACCATGCTCCGCGACAGCGCGTTCGTCCGAGGCCGTCCAGGCCTTGGGCTGCACGCGATCCCAGCATACCGCAAATGAACGCTCCATCCGGTCATCCGCCTCATCCTGGGAATAATCCGTGTCGACGCTGAAGCCCTTGGCGACAGTGCCGATCGCGTTGCGGGCGGCCTCCGACAGCCGCGCCAGATCATGCGCGCGGCCGAGAAAACACAGGACATGGCGCGGCCTGACGGAGATCACAGGGGCGGGATTCGGTTGGGATGGCGCAGGTTTCGGTTCGTCGGCGCGGGACGAGCCGCCCAGCGCCAGCGCGCCGATGAACCACAGGAAGCCGCGACGAATGAGGCTCACATACATCTGATTTCTTGCATCTGATCTCGCGAAGACGGGACGCGCGCGGCGCCGGGCTGATGGCGCGATCCTGTCGGATTCGGCCGGCCCTGGGCAATCCTTTCCTGCAGCATACATCCCCGATTGAACACGAGGCCCCGTTGGAAACTCGGGCGCCGTATTCCGCTCAAAGGCTTGCGCTTCGCCTCCCGTCGCGCCACAGGCGAGACGTCATGCGCGCCTTCGACACGAAGCTCCCCATCGATGCCGTCCTGGACAAGCTCGCAGCCTCGCTGCGGGGGCGCCCCAACGCCGTCCTCGTCGCGCCCCCCGGCGCGGGCAAGACCACGCGCGTGCCGCTCGCCTTGCTCGACGAGCCCTGGGCGAAGGGCGGCAAGCTGATCCTGTTGGAGCCGCGCCGCCTGGCGGCGCGCGGCGCGGCCAACCGCATGGCGCAGACGCTGGGCGAGCGCGTTGGCGAGACGGTCGGCCTGCGCGTCCGGCTCGGCTCCAAGATCGGCCCGAAGACCCGCATCGAGGTCGTCACCGAAGGCGTCTTCGCCCGGATGATCCTCGACGATCCCGGGCTCGACGGCGTCGCGGCCGTGCTCTTCGACGAATTCCACGAGCGCTCGCTCGATGCCGATTTCGGCCTGGCGCTGGCGCTCGATGCACAAGCGGGCCTGCGCGAGGATCTGCGCATCCTGGTGATGTCGGCGACGCTCGATGGCGCGCGCGTCGCGCGATTGCTCGGCGAAGCGCCCGTGATCGAGAGCCAGGGACGGGCCTTCCCTGTCGAGACGCGCTATCGCGGCCGCGATCCGCTGAAGCGCATCGAGGATCAGGTCACGGAGGCCGTGCTTCTGGCGCTGAACGAGCAGGCCGGCTCGCTGCTCGTCTTCCTGCCCGGCCAGGGCGAGATTCGTCGTGTCGAGGAGCGCCTGCGCGAACGCATCCGCGAGGCTTCCGTCGAGATCGCGCCGCTCTATGGCGCGCTCGACCAGGCCGAGCAGGATCGCGCCGTGCTGCCTGCGCCCAAGGGCCGCCGCAAGGTCGTGCTGGCGACCGCCATCGCCGAGACCTCGCTGACGATCGAGGGCGTGCGCGTGGTGATCGATTCAGGCCTTGCCCGCGTGCCGGTCTATGAGCCCGATATCGGCGTGACCCGATTGGAGACGCGCCGCGTCAGCCGCGCGGCGGCAGACCAACGTCGCGGCCGCGCCGGGCGCACCGAGCCCGGCATCTGCTACCGCCTCTGGGAGGAGGCCGGCACCGGCGCGCTGGAGGCTTTCGCACGGCCCGAAATCCTCTCCGCCGACCTGGCCCCCCTGCTGCTCGATTGCGCCGCCTGGGGTGTGACCGACCCGACGAGCCTCGCCTTCCTCGATATGCCGCCCGCACCGGCCCTGAAGGAGGCGCGCGCCCTGCTGACGACGCTGCACGCGCTCGATGGCGATGGCCGCATCACGCCGGAGGGCAAGGCGCTGCAGGCGCTGCCGCTGCCGCCCCGGCTGGCGCGCATGGTCGTGGCCGCTGCGGGCTTCGGCCAGGCGAGCCCGGCGGCCGCGCTTGCCGCACTGCTGGTCGAGCGCGGGCTGGGCGGCGATGCGATCGATCTTGCCGAGCGCCTGGAGCGGCTCGGTCGCGAGCGCGGCGGCCGCGCCGCCGATATGCGCCGGCTGGCCGAAGGCTGGGCGCGCAGCGCGGAGAAGGCGCGTCCGAAACTACGGGAGCTGGCGCTGTCGCTGGGCCTCCTGCTGGCGCTGGCCTATCCAGACCGCATCGCCAGGGCACGCAGCGCGGGCTCCGGCCCGTATCTGCTCGCCAATGGCCGCGGCGCGGCGCTGGAGCCCTCCCAGCGGCTGGCGCGCGAGCCCTGGCTCGTGGTGGCGGAGATGACCGGAGCCGCCCAGCAGGCGCGTATCATGGCGGCGGTAGTGATCACGGAGGCGGACATCCTCTGGCTCGCGGGCGAGGGGCTCGCGCCTTTCACGATCGAGGAGCGCAGCGAGGTCACGTTCGAGCGGGCCGCGCGCGCGCTGCGGGTCCGCGCCATCAGGCGCTATGGCGCGCTGCTGCTGGCGGAACGGCCATTGCCGGTCGACGCGTCCCTGGACAACGCCACGGCGCTGGCCGGGGGTATCGCAACGCTCGGCATCGGGCTCCTGCCCTGGACGAAGGCGCAAATGCAATTGCGCGAGCGCGTCGACTTCCTGCGCAAGGCGACGGCGTCCTCGGGCGGCGACAATCCCTGGCCCGACCTGACGGATGAGGGGCTTGGGCCCGATGTCGCGACATGGCTCGCGCCGCATCTTCCGGGACGCGCCTCGCTTGCGGCGATCCAGGCCTCCGATCTCGATGCGGCGCTGACCGAACTTTTGCCCTGGGATCTGAAACGCCGGCTCGACAGCGAGGCCCCGACGCATTTTACCGCGCCGACGGGCTCCAACCTCGCGGTCGACTATGCCGCCGAGGCCGGCCCGACGATCTCGGTGCGGGTGCAGGAGCTCTTTGGGCTTGGCCTCCACCCTGCGCTGGCCGGGGGCCGCGTGCCGCTGGTGCTGGAATTGCTCTCGCCGGGGCACAAGCCGATCCAGATCACTCGCGATCTGCCGGGCTTCTGGCGCGGCTCATGGTCGGCCGTGAAGTCCGAGATGAAGGGCCGCTACCCACGCCACCCCTGGCCGGACGATCCCGCCGCCGCGCCGCCGACGACGAGGGCGAAGCCGCGCGGGACCTGAGGCTCTGCCGTCATGCTCGCCCTTGTGGCGAGTATCCCTGTCTTGAGCACTAGCCTGGATCAGCGAAGACGTGGATGGTCGGGACAAGCCCGGTCATGACGAAGAAGCAGAATCCCTGCGTGTCGCTGTTCAATTCCCCATCCGGTCGCGCCATTGCCGCTCGCCCGCCAGGCAGCTTGGGTTCTGGCTGGTCGACTGCGCCTTCTGGACGAGCGCTTCGCCATCACGCGGCATCTCGGCGATCTCGCGCACCAGCTTGGTCCGCGTCGCATCGACGAATTGATGGCGCTCGCGAATCGGGATCACGAAGGCGCCGATGCCGGTGACCACGCAGTCCTTGTAGTAGACGTCGAGGTTGTCGATATCGAAATAGCTCGCCTGCTTCAGCATGATCGGCAGGCCGTTGATGTTGATGCCCTTGGCGGCGGCTGCATCGCGCGCGGCGGTGACGGGGCGCCCGTCATTGTTGGCGCCGTCGCCGGAGATATCGATGACCCGGCGCATCGCCGTGACGTTGGACTTTTCCAGAAGTGCCATGCCGAGGTCGATCGCCCCCGAGATCGAGGTGCGCCGGCCGCGCCGCGTCGGCGCCTCGCCCAGCTCCTCGGCGAAGGCCAGCGCCGATTGCGGCGTGTCGATGATGGTCCAGGATTTGACGATGTGCTGGAAGTCGCCGCCGGCCCATTCGAAATAGGTCACGGCGATCTTGCCGATCGCCCCCTTGGCGATGGCGTTATGCAGCTCTTTCGAGCGGAAGGCCTCGATATAGCCGTTTCGCTGCAAGGCGAGCTCGTCGATATCCATTGAATAGGACACATCGAGCGCCAGGACGAGCGCGACATCGACCTCCTCAGCAGGAGCGGCGGCTTGCTGCGCCCTGGGCGCCGTGCCGGTCAGCAGGCTCGCTGCCGTGAGACTCAAGAGACCGAACAGCCAACGCCGCATCGCCACCTCCGTCATCCTATCGTAACGGCAGTGTGCGCCCGGTTTCGATTCCCGCCAAGGGCGAAAGCTGGGCAGGCTCAGTCGCTTATTATAGCATTCTCGTGACTTGGATTGGCACGACGGGCATCGACGATGCCGATAGCGGCTGCGGCCGCTTCCTCGATGGTCAGAGCCGAGGTGTCGAGCAGGACGGCGTCCTCCGCCAATTTGAGGGGAGCGTCGCTGCGGCCGGAATCGCGCGCGTCGCGCCGGCGGATATCGGCCAGGATGCCTTCGAAAGTGGCAGGCTCGCCGCGTCCCGTCAGCTCGCGATGGCGGCGCGCGGCGCGCACTTCGGGCGTGGCGGTGACGAAGAGTTTCGCGCGCGCCTCCGGGCAGATCACCGTGCCGATATCGCGCCCGTCCAGCACAGCGCCGCCGGCTTGCCCGGCGAAGCGGCGCTGGCGCGCGATCAAGCCGCTGCGCACGGCCGGCATCGCCGCGACGACGGAGGCGGCCTCGCCGATCTCGCGCCCGCGCAGGCTGTCCTCGGGAAAGGCGGCTTCATCGAAGCTCGCGACGATCGCCGCTGCGGCGTCCGCATCCTGGATGTCGTGGCCTGCATCGAGCACGGCCCTGGCGACCATGCGGTAGAGCAGTCCGGTATCGAGATAGGGCAGGCCGTAATGCGCGGCGAGCCGGCGCGCCAGCGTGCCCTTGCCGGAGGCGGCGGGACCGTCGACCGCGATGACAAGCCGCTCCCGCCCATTGTTGCGGCTCATGCGATGTCGCCTCCAAGCCCGTTCATCAGGGCGACGAAGCTCGGAAAGCTCGTCGCGATCATCGCGCCGTCATCGACCGTCATCGGTTGCCGCGTCGCCAGCCCCATCACCAGGAAGCTCATGGCGATGCGGTGGTCGAGATGGGTCGCGACCAGGCCGCCGCCTGCGACCTCGCCGCCACGGCCCTCGACGATAAGATCATCGCCTTCGATCGCGCAGGTGACGCCGGCTGCCTTCAGCCCGGCCTCGACGGCGGCCAGGCGATCGGATTCCTTGACGCGCAATTCCTGCAGGCCGCGCATCCGTGTCGTGCCCGTGGCGAAGGAGGCCGCGACCGCCAGCACCGGATATTCGTCGATCATCGCGGGCGCGCGCTCGGGCGGAACCGTAACGCCCTTCAGGGCGCCGGCCCGCACGCGCAGCGTCGCGACCGCCTCGCCACCCTCATTCGCCTCGCCCTCGACGCTGATATCCGCGCCCATCTCGCGCAACGTGGTCAAAAGCCCGCTGCGCAGCGGATTGGTCATCACGCTCTCGATCAGGATGTCCGAGCCCGGCACGATCAGGGCCGCGACCAGCGGAAAGGCGGCCGAGGAGGGGTCTGCCGGCACCACGATCGACGCGGCCTGCAATTCGGGCTGGCCCTTGAGCACGATGCGCCGTCCATGCGCGCCATCCGGCGAAACCGCGACATCCGCGCCGAAATGCCTCAGCATCTTTTCGGTATGGTCGCGCGTCGCCTCGGTTTCGATCACTGTGGTCTCGCCGGGCGCGGCCAGGCCAGCCAGCAGCACGGCCGACTTGACCTGCGCCGAGGCGACCGGCGTGCGATAGGTGATCGGCACGGCCTCCTTCGGCCCGCGCAGGGTCAGCGGCACGCGCCCGCCCTCCTCCTGCGCGACGATCGTCGTGCCCATCAGTTCGAGCGGGTCGAGGATGCGCCGCATCGGGCGCTTGCGCAGCGAGGCGTCGCCATCGAAAACCGTGGTGATCGGATGGGCGCCGCAGACGCCCATCATCAAGCGCGAGCCGGTGCCGGCATTGCCGAAATCGAGCACGCCGCCGGGTTCGCGCAAGCCACCGACGCCGACGCCGCGGACGCGCCAGCTGCCCGGCCTGTCGTGATGGACGATCGCGCCGAGCGCGCGCGCGGCATCGGCCGTGCGCATCACGTCCTCGCCCTCGAGCAGGCCGCTGATCCTCGTCTCGCCGATCGCGAGCAGGCCGAAGATGAGCGAGCGGTGCGAGATCGACTTGTCGCCGGGCACGCGCACGCGTCCCGCAAGTGGGCCCCTGCTGCGTGCGGTGACGGGGATCGGGGGCTGCGCGTGGGCCACTTTGGTCTCTGCCGGCTGGTCTGGGGGAAGCGCGGGCTGCCTAGCATGACCCTTAGCCAGGCGTCACGCGCCCCTCGGGGCGAAATCAACATTTGACAGGGCCGCCTGCCCCGACTAACGGACGCGCCTGCTTTTCAGAACATGCATGATTGAAGGTCCGACGCAGTGGCGAAACCGGAACTTGGAACTAAGCGCGTTTGCCCGACAACGGGCCGCAAATTCTACGACCTGAACAAGGATCCGATCGTCTCGCCCTATACCGGGCAGACCTTCCCGCGTTCGATGTTCGAGCCCCAGGCGAAGGCGGCGGCCGTTGCCGCCAAGCCCGCCGATGACGAGGATGAGGTCGAGGTCGCCGACGGCGCAGTCGAACTCGTCTCGCTCGACGAGGCCGATGCGGAAGCCACCGAGAAGGAGGCTGTCGTCACCAGCGAGGACGATATCGAAGTCGAGGACGACGACATCGCCCCCGAGGACGACACCTTCCTTGAGGAAGACGAGGAAGGCGATGACGACGTCGCCGACCTGATCGATGGCGACATCGAGGGCGACGAGGACGTCTGAGGATTCCGCCCTCTGGGCGGGCGCTGTGCAAGAATGCCTCTGGGCGGGCGCTGTGAAAGAATGCCTCTGGGCAGGCACTGTGAAAGAATGACGATTAGGCGACATTCAGCGCTTGAGTCTTCCGGCACTCCCGCCTATAGAGCGCTTCGCCGCTCGCAGCGGCGACAAGGACGGGACGGTCGATCACCGCAAAGGTGAGGCATGACCGCCCGGGAATATCCCGGCTGACCCCCAAATCAGCCGGCTAGCGTGGGGCCATAGCTCAGTTGGGAGAGCGCTTGAATGGCATTCAAGAGGTCGGCGGTTCGATTCCGCCTGGCTCCACCATTTCTTCCTTCCTAAACATCTGTCAGAGATAGAGAACTCGGCGGTGCCGTTTTCTCGGTCCTACTCCGCGCACTGGATCGAGGCGCGTCGGCGTGGATTACTGCGGACGCTTTTGGACAAGCCTCTGAAATTCGTTCGGCGCCTGTCGTCAGACTGATTCGTCCGAGCCGGGTGGCTTTGCTGCTGGCGAGCCCGAGCAGGCCGCGCCTCCTTCGCTAGCTTGCCCAAGTCGCTTGTCCTTGCTGGGGAGCTGCCCTGCGGGATGGGCAATCGATTTTCAGCGCACCGCAGATCATTCACGAAGGCCACGAAAGCTTCCGTGCTTTCGAGCGCGCACTCCTGCTTCAGATCATCCGTCCATGGCGCTGCCCGCATAGGACGGCGCACCGAACTGCGACCGGGTTGCCGGCGCCTGGGCTGATGTCCGCTGGGCCTGGTTGGCTGTGCCCGCCTGCGCGGAAGGCCCCGGCGATTTACTCAAGCAAATTGGACATCGATCTCCGAATCTGCCTTCCGAGCGATCTGGCAGGCTCGCGAAAAAGAATCGACTTCAATGGCCAATTTGAAACGATCAGGGACGCCTGCGGTACTAAGCACAGCCAGGTTTGCCCCGTGTTCTGAGAGGCGCCGGACTGTGCAGTTGATCACCGAGCGTCCACCGTTGAAAACGATTTGCCCCGCCTTAAGAACGCGTCTGCCCAGTGACCAACTGGCACTTTCGGCGTTCTGGCTCACGACGCAGCGATTTCGCCCGGTTGCTTTCGCTGCATAAAGCGCTTCATCAGCGGCCTTCAAGATTGCGTCCACATCGGCGAAGGCTGGGCCGAAGCTGGCAACCCCGAAGCTGGCAGTCACATTGAAAGCCGCGTCGACGCCTTCGAATTGCTGCGAGGCTATTCCCTCACGCAATTTCTCAGCCACGTTCATCGTTGCCGCTTTATCGGTATGGGGGAGCAGAATTGCGAACTCCTCGCCACCCAGCCGACCAAGCAAGTCGGTTTGGCGCAGGAGTTTTCGGCACACTTCGACACTTCCGCCGAGTACGGCATCGCCGATGGCATGGCCATAGCGGTCATTGATCCCCTTAAAATGATCGAGATCGAAAGTGATGCAGCCGGCTTCATGGCGATGACGAGCAGCGAGCGCCAGGATCCGAGTTGCTTCGTCCCGAAAGGATCTTCGGGAGCGTGCGCCGGTCAGGCTATCTGTCGCTGCAACATGCCTCAATTCCATTTCGTTCATCACGATCTGGGCCAGGTCTTTTAGAGTCACGATGTCCTCGGCGTCGACTTGCCGGGGAACGGTGTCCATCGCGCAAAGTGTGCCGATGTTCTGTCCGTCCACGCTCAGTGGAACGCCCAAATAGAAGCGCAAATGAGGTGCGCCGACGACCAGCGGGTTATTTGCGAAACGCGGATCGGAGCGCGCATCCTGGACAACGAGCGGGGTGGGTTGGCGGATGGTCAGATTGCACAATGCGCTTTGCCGATCGCCTTCGCACTCGGTGACGCCTGTGCGTGACTTGAACCACTGGCGGTGGCCATCAAGAAAGGTGACCGTTGCCATCGAGACATTGAGCGTTCGCCGAACCAGCCGTGTGACGCGGTCGAATGTCTCTTCGTTGGGGGTGTCGAGTACGTCATAGCGCGCGAGCACATCGAGACGATTTTGCTCGCGAGAAGCGTCAAGTACTGGCGCGGCCATGTTGGGCCTCGAGGAAAACGCGGAACAGCGGTTCAAGTCAAACACAATGAGATTTAATGGAATATTAAGGGCTCTCGCTCCGACGTTAGCTCAGCGATCGGCCGCCAATTTTCCGGCGAAGCCGCGGAGGAAATCGGGAAGTTCTTGCGGGCGGCCGAAATAATATCCTTGGCCCTTATCGAATTTCAGATCGCGTAAGGTCCGAAATTCGCCTTCGGTCTCGACCCCTTCCGCCACAACACTTGTTCGAGTGCGCTGCGCAAATTCAGAGAGTGCCGCTGCCATGGCTTGGCGAACCGGGTCGGTATCGACGCCCCGCGTCAGGCTGATGTCGAACTTGATGATATCTGGACGCATAGCGAGGATATGCCGCAGGCTCGAGTAGCCTGCGCCGGCATCGTCGATTGCGACGCGGACCCCGGATGCTCGAATTGGAGCTATCGCCAGTAGGATGGGATCATAGTTATCGATCGGAACATGTTCCGTGACTTCTATGATGAGCCGTCGATGATCGAAGCCGCGGAGAGCATCCAGCACGTCTCCGGTAATCAGCGTAGCGGGCGAAATGTTCACGCTGACCGTTAGATCAGCCGGGAGATCTGAGCTGCACGCCAGCGCCTTTCGGACCGCCAGGAGTTCCAGCTGATGGCCCAAACCGACCTTATATGCATCCGCGAACCAAAGGTCTGGCGACAGATTGCGGTCGCTGGCGAAACGCGCAAGACACTCGACACCGACAACCGCCTGGTCATCGAGGCGTATAATTGGCTGAAAGACGATTTGCGGATCACCAAGCTCAATCGCTGAGCCGATCCTGTTGGCGGTCGTGCGTCGTTCTGCTTCGAGCTTGAGATCCGCCGTCAGGTCATTTGCCAGCATTCGGCCGAAAGTACGCAATAATTCGAGGTCGCGCTTATCGAGGAGCGGGTTAGGCAAATGGCTGAAGCAGCAGAACGTCCCAAAAGTCCTGCCTCCGTCGAGTTGAATCGGAACGCTCAGATGGGACCCAATTGGAATTGAGGTGGTTTCGGGGATCGTCCACGCAAACTCGATCTCTCGCGTGTCGGGAATTAGCTCTGGCAACTGTCCGCTAGCGATATGACGGCAATAGCCGGCCGCCATCGGGATGACGTCACCAACGCGATACGGCGCTTCGCGGTCGGCGCAGTCAACGTTACGAAAAATGCGGTTTTGCCCCAAAAACTCGGAGACGAACGCAACATCCATCTTTAGATAACTGCGAATGCTTGAGAGTACGCGATCGATGTTCTCAGCAATATGCGAGGAAATGGTCGTCGGCGCGGGATCCCGCGCTAGGGCAGTCGCATCCATTCTGACCCTCCTGGGTCTCTCCTTGGTCGCAAGTATTCGAGACTGATCAAAACCGTAAATCCGTTAAGGAAGCGCATAGAACGGACTGCGATATGCTCACGCGACGATGCGAGTAAGCCCTTTCCCCGGTCGCCCAGCTTACGAACGTTCTCCGCGATCCAGGCTCCAGACGTTTTTTTTCCGAGGGCCTCATGCAACGTCGCGACGTCCAGCATCCCGCTGCTTCCGACGGAGTCCAAGTCAAACCGAGGGCGCTGGAGGCCTGTGGCTTCGTCCGCACGATACTGCGGGATCAGGTTGCCATTCTCATGCTAGCCGCGCTGACGGCCGACCGCCTTTCCGGGCGATCCCAGCCTTTGTCCCCAGACCGATGAAACTGGCGACGGTTTCCGGCAAATCGGTCGGCGTGCCGCGCCCCGTCGCTGCGGCTAGGCATCGACCTGCGCGACACCGAGCTTTCGCCATAACCACTCGGGAGGTGGCTGAGCGTCTTGTGCGGTTCGTACGGGGCGGTCACAAAAGGACCTCCATAGTGCATGCGGTAGTCGCTGTTGGGGGGCGCCTTGGGATTCTGGAGCAAGAAGGACACGCCACCTCCCACCCTGCCCGGGGAGTGGACCTCAGACCTATGGGACGAGTTCTCGCGCAAGAACCATGTGGTGCAAGGCTTCGTCGGCCTAGACGCTATGAACACTCGCTGTGACATGGATGACCCCGGCCACCCCGCAGACATTAAGGTCCGGTTTTCGGGGAGACTGGGCGCGGACCAGCAAAGTGCATTGAGGCAAATGCGGGTCAGCGTCGGGTTCGAGCCCGCTTCTGAGAGCTTGCGGCTCGCCAGCCGGTTTGGTGAAGGGGCAATGGGTTGGGGCCAAACGACGAACTGGGAGACGCGGAGCCCGCCCTCCCTGCATCTCCAGCTGTTTGGCACGGCGCAACAGCAGCGGGCGCTGGAGGAGCTGTTTGTCCGGGCCAAGCTGCTGCGAATGCCGCACGTAACCATGAACTACTGGGGCACCATCGTGGAGCCTTGGTGGGAGCCGCAAGCGAACTTCGTGCGTGTCTTCAGCCTTTCGCGCGTGATCTTCGTCCAGAACCTCAGTTTGACAGGAGACGCGCCGGAGTCGGCAACGCCGTGGCCATGAGGGGGCGATGCACCTTTGAAAGGCCACACTGATCCCAACCTTTACCCGCGACCGATGAAGATTGGTGACGGTTACAGGCGAATCAGCCGGCACGCCGCGCCCTACGACCGCCGCTAAGTATCAGCCTGCGCAACACCGAGCTTTTGCCGGAGCTGCGCCCTGTCCAGGCAGGAGACGTCATAGGTCACTTGGCGACCTTTGAATTCCTGGTGAGTGGCGAGCTGTTTGGTCATGGCACGCGTGATGTCGTCGATCCGGGCTTCGCAGGCTTCGACGCTGGTGAAGCCCATCTCGCTGATTCGCGTCGCCATGCATGTCGGCTCCCCCGACACGCAGGCCATGATGACCATCGTAAAGGCGTCCATGACTTCACTCCCAAGGTGGCTCTGCGTCGGGGGTGGCCTCTATCCGCTCAAAAGTGATGCTTCATGGTTACCCAAGCCTTAAGAAGCCTCGCCGGGCGTAAGGCGCAAATCCCGGGCCAACGCCGTCTTCACGGCGGGTGCCTGGCTGCGGCGAGAGCAGGATGCGAAAAAGTAGGAGCCGGTTATTCGCATTGATCCCGCCCTCGCTTTTTGATGAGAGCCGGCGCCACTTCGCTCGAAAACGCCCTAACGCCTGCGCCGCCGGTTGGAGCGCGCCCGCCGGCGTCTGACGGCTTTCATCATCAGTGTCAGCATGGCGAGCAGCATGTTCGACAACGTTCGGTTCAGGAGTTTCGCCCGGCATCCTCCCGACCCTCGAAGGCAGCCTTATGTCGAAAGACTACATCGATGCGGGCACGTTTAAGGCAGCAGTCTGTGCGGCCGCGATGCTCGGCATGGTTGGTTCGAGCGACCTCCAATCCAGAATGTGGCGTGGCTTGTGAACCTGTTCCCGGTCTGCCGCGTCTAACGATCGGGCGTCGCGTTTGCGCAGCCTTGCCGCCCCGGTCCGTCCCCTCCCAATGGTGGCTGGGGCGGCACCTGTCGCAATCAGGCAGCCTCACCAGTTGATGTGGGTTCGGGCAGGCTCATAATCCGCAGCTGCCAAGCTTCGCGCGTAAATGAACATTCAGCGCTGACGGAAGTTCACCCCTTTTGAGTTTTAGCTCATCTGGGGAGAGTTCCATGGACCGCCGGTCATTTCTGCAAGCAGCGATGGTTTCTGCTCTCCCCTCGGCAGCATTTGGACAAAGCGCGCCGGCCGGGATGTCGCCTGAACAGAAACATGCGGCGGAAACGCTGGAAGCGAGCGCGACGTCGCTGGAGGCAAGCCGCGCGGCTGCCACCAAGGCTGTCGATACGAATGTCCGGCGATTTGCCCAGTTCGAGGCGGCGGAGCAGGACGTGGTGGCATCGGTGGTCAAGGCCGCCACCGGCATGTCGGAGACCGCTCCTCCCCCCTTGAGTGCCGAGGCGAAAGCCATGGTCGAGATTCTGAAGGCGATGCCGACCGGTCCGGAGTTCGACAAGGCCTATGTGAAAGGGCAGGTCGAAGGGCACCAGCGGCTTCTGCAGATTCAGGAGGTCTATCTGACCAACGGCAAGAATCAGACCCACCGCTCGATCGCGATGCTGATTCGCGGCCATATCAAGGAGCATCTGGCTCAGCTGGAACTCATGAACAAGCTGCCGGCCTAGTGTGAGCCGGCGCGCCGATTCGGGTTCCCTGTCGATCCGTCATTTGAAATCGGCAGCCAAGACCGCCCTAGCCTGGCGCGGCGGTGCCTGCCTAGAGATGCCGCAGCCACTCCGCCGCGGCCTCCGCCGGCGGCCGCTCGCTGTTGAAGGCGCCGATGAAGCTGCCGTCCTTGCCCATCAGATAGACCAGCGCAGTGTGGTCCATGGTGTAGTCGCCATCCTTGAGCGGGACCTTCTTGGCATAGGCGCGGTAGGCCTTGACCGTGGCGTCGATCGCCGCCTGGTCGCCGGTCAGTCCAACGATGCGCGGATCGAAGCTGCCGAGATAGCTCTTCAAGGTCTCCGGCGTGTCGCGCGCGGGATCGACGCTGATGAACAGCGCGCGCAGCTTCTCGCCCTTGGGACCGGCGGCGCGCAGCATCTCCGAGATCTCAAACAGCTTGGTCGGGCAGATGTCGGGGCAATGGGTGAAGCCGAAGAAGACCAGGAAGGGCGCGCCGCGCAGTTCCTTGTCGGTCAATGTCTTGCCGTCAGGCGTCGTCAGCGAGAACGGCCCGCCGACGCTCGCCGTTCCCGTCTGGTTCTGTCGTGTCGGCGAAAAGGTGATGATCGCGGCCGCGGCGAGCGCGAGCGCCCCCAGAAGAAAGACGATCAGGGGCAGGATGAGGCGGCGTTGCACGGCGGGCGATCCGGTTTCAGGGCGTTTGGATGGGGTTCAGAAGCAGGCGACGAGGGCGGCGATGAGGCCGTCGGTGAAAAGCCGGTCGCCTTCGCGCCACCAGAGCAAGAGCCCGGTCAAAAGCAGGCCGAGCGCGCCGCCGGCGAGCAGCAGGATGCCCGCTCGCGACGGCGGGGCCGTATCCTGCTGCGGATCGTCCTGCGCTTGCGTCATGGGCCAACTCATACCCCCGCGCGGCCGTGGCCGGAAGCGGCCTCCGTGACGCAGGTCATGAGCGTTTGGGGCGGATTGGAGCGCTTCACCGGAGCGAAGTCGAACCCGAAGGGTTCGCAAGGGCGACTGCCCGCCGGCCGGTCAGGCCGCCCCATCGGAGCGATGAGCGGAGCGAACTCGCGTGAGATACGGGAAATGGACCAGCCGATCGGGATCGAACCGACAACATTCAGCCTGGAAAGCGGCGCCAAGCCGTTGAACGTCCTCGCCCGCGTTCATCGACGGATTGGCCTACAGGATCGCCGGGTCGCGACAAGACTCGAGATCGCAGTCTCATCTGTTGATGGACGGTCGCCGATCATCTACCCGAAGCTTAAGCGTAGTGCGATGCCATCCGAGACGCTGCGCAATGGCCCGTCAGGGCTCTTCTGGGGCTAGCAGCATTCGATGTCGATTGAGCGTTTCGACACTGTCATCCTGGGTGCCGGTGCTGCTGGAATGATGTGCGCGATCCATGCCGCAGCGCGCGGCGGGCGTGTTCTCATCGTCGATCATGCCAAAGCGCCCGGCGAAAAAATCCGCATTTCCGGCGGGGGCCGCTGCAACTTCACCAATATCGGAACAAGCGCGCGCAATTTTTTGTCGAATAATCCGCATTTCGCCAAATCTGCGCTGGGCCGATACACGCAGCATGATTTCGTGGCGTTGGTCGAAAAACACGGCATTGCCTATCACGAGAAAGCGCTCGGGCAGCTCTTCTGCGATGAGTCCGCCAAGGATATCATCGCAATGCTGATGGATGAGATGGCGCGCGCGGCCTGCGAATTGCGCCTCAGAACCACATTGGAAAACCTGGAGCGGAGCGATGACGGCTTTGCGATCGTGCTTGGCGGTGAGGGGGCCGCCAAAATTCGGTGCCGGCAGTTTGTCGTTGCGTCCGGAGGAAAATCCATCCCGAAAATGGGAGCATCCAGCCTTGGCTACCAGATCGCCGGCCAGTTTGGTTTGGCGGTGACGGAGACGCGCCCAGCCCTGGTGCCGCTGACATTCGGTGAAGACGTTCTTGCCGGGTTTCGCGAGATGGCCGGCGTCGCTGCAGATGCGCGGGTCTCGTGCGGCAAGACCACATTCGACGAGGCGCTGCTGTTCACGCATCGCGGGCTTTCCGGCCCGGCGATCCTGCAGATTTCGTCCTATTGGCGCGAGAAAGCACCGATCAGGATCGCGTTCCTGCCCAGGCAGGACGTGTTCGCCGGTTTGCGCGCGTCCAGACAGGACAACGGCCGCAGAAGCATCGCCAATACGCTTGGTGATATTCTGCCGAAGCGATTGGCCTCTTATCTCGCCGATGCCCATGGTTGGGCGGGGCCCATCGGCGACGCCAGCGACAAGAAGCTCGCCGCGATCGCGTCCACCATTCAAGGCTGGGAGGTCATGCCCATCGGATCGGAAGGATACCGGACAGCGGAGGTGACGCTCGGTGGCGTCGATACGTCCGGTCTGAACTCACGGACGATGGAAGCAAGCACGGTCGACGGCCTGTACTTCATCGGTGAAGTGGTCGACGTCACCGGCTGGCTCGGTGGCTACAATTTCCAATGGGCGTGGTCATCAGGCTGGGCGGCAGGGACCGCCATCGCCGAACGCACCGGGTGAGATGCCCGCGCGGCACGAGGGCAAATTCCTGAACGATTGAAAATGCTCGTGGGCGTTCCCAGCCAAACCATGCCGGAGAGGATGGATTCCGCGGCCCGGGTCGCGAAGCCGGCGTTCTAACATATTGTTGTCAAAACGTTTTTTGGAGCGGGCGATCGGGATCGAACCGACGACATTCAGCTTGGGAAGCTGACGTTCTACCACTGAACTACGCCCGCATGCCGGTTCGCGGGCATGTGCCTGCCGCCGACATCTGCCTCCATAGCGGGATCGCCGGCCCGAGTCATCTCCCAATAAGCGCCAATGCACGATCGCGATTCACGCGGCCACTGCCTGGCAAAGCGGCATCGCCGGTTCGCCAGGGCGATGGCGAGGCGGCGCTTCTTTTCTGAAACCCTCGATTTTCGCCAATAGCATCAGGCGCCTCCGCATCACGCTGCCCGGCACATTCGAAATGGCTGGCAGGGCATGGCGCACAGATTCCACCATCGCGAACTCGATAGGCTGAGGCCCGCTACGAAGCTCTTGGCCTCGATGAAGCTCTTGGGCTCCGGCTGCACCCTGTCCGGAGGGCGCCTGACATCGGCCAGGGCGCGGGCGGCATGAGCGATCCGATGACGCCTGCCGCCCTGCTCCATCGCCTCGTCGCCTTCGACACGACCTCCCGCAACTCCAATCTGGCGCTCGTGGGCTGGGCGACGGCTTTGCTCGAAACCGCCGGCGCCAAAGTCCGGCTCACGCATGACAGCGGCGGCGCCAAGGCCAATCTGCTCGCCAGTTTCGGTCCGGATGTGCCGGGTGGGATCGTGCTCTCCGCCCATACCGACACGGTGCCAGTCGACGGCCAGAGCTGGAGCAGCAACCCTTTCGAGCTGAGGCAGTGCGACGGCCGCTTCTACGGGCGCGGCGCGACCGACATGAAGGGCTTCGTCGCCTGCTGCCTGGCTTTCGCGCCGCAATGGGGCCAGGCGCGATTGAAGCGCCCGGTCCATCTGGCCTTGAGCTATGACGAGGAGATCGGCTGCTTCGGTGTGCCGGGGCTCGTCGCCGATCTCGTCGCGAACCTGTCCAGGCCGGCCCTCGTCGTGGTCGGCGAACCCACCAGCATGCGTATCGGCGATCGCCATCGCGGCTATCTCGGATTCCGGACGGTTTTCCACGGCCATGCCGTGCATTCCGGCAATCCCGGCAAGGGGGTGAGCGCCATCGCGGCCGCGGCGCGTTTCGTCGGCCTTCTCGACGGGCACGGGGCGCAAGACGCCGAGGGTGTCGACCGGACGACGTTCAATGTCGGCCAGATCTCCGGCGGCACCGGCATCAACATCGTGCCGGGCCGCTGCGAGGTCCTCTGGGAGATAAGGCCGGCTGCGAGCGCCAACATCGCCGCGTTGAGGACCGTCACCGACGAGTTCGTGCGCCGCGCGGCGCCGCCGGGCCTGCCGCCTGAAACCCGGGAAACCGTGACGATCCCGCCATTGCGGCCGGAGCCGGACAATCCGGCGCTCGCGATCGCGCAGGAGCTCGGCGCGAGCTTGCCGCTGATGGAGCTGCCCTTTGGAACCGAGGCCGGCTTCTTCCAGGCGGCGGGCATCCCAACCGTGGTCTGCGGCCCGGGCTCGATCGAGCAGGCGCATCAGGCGGATGAATGGATCGCGGCGGAACAGCTGGAGGAAGCCACCCGCTTCCTCGCCCGCGCGACGCAATGGGCCGAGGCCTGAGGCAACCCAAAAACAGCTTAAGGCAACACAAAAACAAGGGGATCTTCATGTCGGCAGAACAGATGCAAGCAGGCCTCGGGCCGTCCGGGCCAATCTCGGCGCCCATGCGCGCCAAATCCCGTCGCGCCATCGTCGCGGCGACGATCGGCAATATGCTCGAGACCTATGATTTCGCGGTCTATGGCTTCTTCGCGATCATCATCTCCAGGCTTTTCTTTCCCGCCGGCGACGAGACGGTGTCGCTGCTTCTCACGGTCGCGACCTTCGGCGTCGGCTTCTTCATGCGGCCCGTCGGCGCCATCGTGCTCGGCAGCATGGCCGATAGCAAAGGGCGCAAATTCGCGCTGTCGGTGACGATCCTGCTGATGGCGCTGGGCACCGCCATGATCGGTTTCGCGCCGACCTATGCCAGCATCGGCGCCTGGGCTCCCGCCATCATCGTGCTCGCGCGCCTGATCCAGGGCTTCTCGGCCGGGGGCGAGATCGGCGCCGCGACGGCTTTTCTCGTCGAGCACGCGCCACCCGGCCGCCGCGGCTTCTTCGCGAGCTGGCAGCAGGCCAGCCAGGCCTGTGCCTTGCTGCTCGGCTCGCTCCTGGGCGCGGCCATCACCGGCCTGCTCTCCCAGGAGGCGTTGGAGAGCTGGGGCTGGCGCATCCCTTTCCTGCTCGGCCTGCTGATCGGCCCCGTCGGCTTCTATATCCGCGCGCAGACCGAGGAAGCCGAGGAGTTCACGCAAGCCGCCGCCAAATTGCCCGGTTCGCCGCTGAGCGAGGCGCTGCGCTTCCATAAACGCAGCATCGCCACGGGTTTCGGCATCACGATCACCTGGACCGTCTGCACCTATTTCTTCCTGATCTACATGCCGACCTATGCGGTGCGCCAGCTTCACCTGCCGCAGAGCACGACCTTCCTGGCCAACGCGGTCAGCCTGGTCGTGCTGCTCGTGCTGGCGCCGGTCTTCGGAGCTTTGTCGGACCGCATCGGCCGCCGCCCGCTTCTGGTCGGTCCGGCGCTGGCCATCGTCGTCTTGACCTATCCCTTGCTCGCGCTCCTCAGCGCGTCGCCGACGCTATGGTCGCTGCTCGCCTTCCAGATCGTTTTCGCGACCTTGATCGCGGCCTTCACCGGCACCGCGCCGGCCGCGATCGCGGAAATATGTCCGGCGGAGATCCGTTCGACGGGGACCTCGATCGCCTACAATCTCGCCGTCACGATATTCGGCGGCTTTGCGCCGTTCATCGCCACCTGGCTCATCGCCAGGACCGGCAACGGCCTGTCGCCGGCCTGGTATGTGACCGCGGCGGTGGCGTTCAGCGCCGCGATCATCCTGGCGCTGCATGGCCGCCCGCGCGGAGCATCCGAAAGCCGTGGGACGCCCGATCCGATCCTGACACCGGCCCGGGCCGGTCGCGAAGGCTGATTGATCAAAGGCCGGGGGGCGAACCTCCCGGCCGATTCAGCTGCGGGCGGCGGTGGCGAATTGCAGTGGGGTCAGGCCGTAGCAGCGCTTGAAGTGCCTGGTCAGGGCGCTTTGATCGTAGAAGCCGCAATCGACCGCGACATCGGCGATACCTGCGCCCTGGGCGAGGCGGCGGCAAGCCACGTCCAGGCGAAGCTGCGTGACATAGGCATGGGGCGTCAGCCCCGTCGTCCGCTTGAACAGGCTGATGACCTGATACTGGGTCAGCGCCAGCGCCTGGCTGAGATCGGAGAGCGAAGGAGCCTCGTTCAGCCTCGCCCGTATCATGTCGAGGGCGATCTTCAGCCGGGCGCGATCGCGCGGCGCGGGCTCGATGCGGCCGCCGCCGCTGCCATGGCGCGCGAACAGCAGCGCGAAGGTCGAGATCATCAGCTCATTGGCCTGGAGCGCGTCGCGCCCATCCTGGAGCACACCGTGCAACAGGAGGAAGCGCGAGATGAGGTCGAGATCGGGAAACAGGTTCCGGGTGAAATAGGGCACCGCTTGGATGCCGAGCCCCCGCGCCACCGCGTCGATCGCGGCTTGCTCCAGATAGAGCGAGCGGTAGCGCCATCTCCGGCTTGCTCCCATTCCGCCCGAATGCGGCTCGGCGGGGTTGAAGGCCAGCAGGGTCGAGGCGCTCGCCTGCTCGACAAGCCCCCTGCTGCGGAAGACGGAGCCGCCGAACTCGGTCGCGGCAATGACGAAAGCCTCGTGGCGATGCGGGGCATAGTGCTGTGTCTGGAAGTCGGCGCGCATCAGGCTCAGGCCATCCCAGCGCTGGTCCCGCCAGTAATGAGCCACATTGAGTGGATCGATGCGCGCCATGGCAGAAACCCTCCCCGATCAATCCTTCGCCTGGATGTCCGCAGGCATCGCTGGGGCAGGCTGAGCCCCCTGGACCATGCGCAGCAGCGCATCGACGAGCTGTTGTATGAATGTCGGGTCCAGGCGGCGCGTGCCGAGCAGGATCCGGAACCAGACGGCGCCCGAGAACAGGTCGATGGCGAAGTCCGCATTGTCGGGAAAGGCGATTTCCCCGCGATCAGCGGCCCGCTTCAGGATGGAGCGCAGAATCTCCCGGCGCGGCGCGACATAGGCATCGTGCAACTGGCTGGCGAGGCTGGGATCGGTCTGGGCCTCGGCGATCAGCCCCGAGAGGATGTTGCCGGCGGGCGTGTCCGCATAAAGCTCCGATAATCGCTGCAGGAGCCTCGTCAGATCGCTGGCCAGGCTGCCCGCATTCTCGGCCCCGAGGCCGGCGGGGACGAGCCTGCCATAGACCTCGATGAAGAGCGCGGCCTTGTTGGGCCACCAGCGGTAGATCGTCTGCTTGCCGACGCCGGCTTGCGCGGCGATGTCCTCGATCCCTGTATGGCTGTAGCCGCGCCGGCCGGCGATGTCGGCCGCAGCCGCAAGCACGGCCTCATGGGACTGCGCCGAGCGGCGGGGAGCGGTGATGGCGGCGGAGGTCATGAGCCAAGGCTAAGCGAGACGGAACGTCTCGTCTAGTGCGTCACTTGCCGCCCCGGATAGGAGCTGACGATGCTAGGAGATGTGCAGACTCTCGACATCGTCCGGACTTGCGGCCATGGCATATCGTCCCGCACGAGCGAAAACGGTAGAATACGATCCATTTCAGACCGCTTCCTCTCGCTCCGCCATGTATAGTTTAGAAATACACCAATGAGATAATCTTGCCTGATGGTTTTCAACCCGCGCACGACGACTTAAGAGACAGGCCCTGGCGATCCAAGGGCAGATACGTCCTTGCCGCCGGCAGGCTTGGAACGATCGATGACGCAGCAGATGTTTCACGAAGTAGCAGTCGCGCGGCGCCAGCTCCTGACGCCGGGCATGGTGCGGCTGACATTCGCGGGAGAGGGCCTCGCTGCATTTCGCTCCACCGGGATCGGGGACGAATATGTCCGCCTGTTCTTCCCCGACGAGGCGACGGGCGAAACGGTGCTCCCCATCATCGATGGCGAGGGGCGCTGGACCTATCCGGAAGGCAAGCCGCCGGTCCGCTACTCCACCTACACCGTGCGCCGGTTCGATGCGGCTGCGCGCGAGCTCGACATCGATTTCGTCGTGCATGAGGGCGGTCTGGCCAGCGAATGGGCGCAGGCTGCTCCGCCCGGGCACCGCATCGTCATCAATAGTCCGCGCGGCCTGTATCAGCCGCCTCCGGATGTCCGCTGGCAAGTGCTGCTGGCCGACGCGACCGGCTTGCCGGCCCTGGCGCGGCTCATCGAGGAGACGCCCGACGCTATCGCCAGCCGCGTCGTCATCGAAGTCGCGGATGAGGCGCATGAGCAGGCTCTGCCGCCTCATCCCCGGGCCCTGGTGACCTGGCTGCATGGCTCCGGCAACGGCCTGCGCGCCAGCAGGCTGGCGGAGGTTTTCCAGCAGATTCCCCTGCCGGAGGGCTGCGGCTATCTCTGGGGATCGGGCGAGCAGACGGCCATCCGTGCGATCCGCCAGCGGGCCCGCAAGATGCCCGTATTCCAGGACAGCCGCAGCAAGCTGATCGCCTATTGGATCGAGGAGGGGGCAGAGAGCCGCGGCCGTCCCGAAGCGCTCGCATCCGAGGTCAGCGCTCGGATCGGCGCCGACTGGTCCGGGCTTGTCGAGGCGAAGACGCCGGATCTGCTGACCCTGAGCTGAGGCGAAGCCGAAGGCCGCCGTCAGGCATCGCTCGTAGAGGGCGATGCTCTCAATCCACCCACGAACACAATCATCACCTCGGTCGATCTCGCTGCGGGCTCGCGCCGAGGCGGCCCTGTGCTCAGCCCTGCGGTTTGACAGCCCAGGCGCCCAGGCGCTATGGCTCATTCATAAAATAAAACGCGTTCAAAATACTGAACGATGGGATGAGGCGACGGATGAGTGGGCGAGGCGCTGAGCGCATCCTCGAATTCATCGAATGGCTGGCGCGCCGCTACGAGCCGGCGACGCTTGCCGAGATCACGCAGGCGATGGCGGTGCCCAAGAGCAGCGCGCTGCTGCTGCTGCGCTCGCTGGTTTCGGCCGGCTATGTGCTGCGGCAGCCCGACGGGCTTTATGTGCTCATCCGCCTGCCGGGCGAGCCTTCTGCCGGGCAGCAGGGCTGGGGCACGATCCTGCGGGTCGTCGAGCCCGTCCTGCGCGAGGCCGTCAATGCGGCCCGCGAGTCGGGTTTCATCGCCATCCTGACCGAAGGCAAGGTCCGTTACCTCAACAAGCTCCTGCCCCTGCGCGAGATCCGCTACGACCGGGATATCTCGCATGCGCGCACCCTGCACGAAGTCGCCAGCGGCATCGTCCTTTTGACCGGAATGAGCCAGGCTGAGCGCGAGGCCTATCTCGCCGGGCTCGATGAGGCGACGGCAGTAGCCGTGAGGGCGCATGTCGAAGCCACCAGGCGCGACGGCGCCTTCGTCAATCTCAAGGGCGTCGTCGAAGGCGCAGCCGGAATCGCGGCGCCGATCCTGTCGCAGGACGGCAGGGTCGTCGCCGCCCTCAACATCTCGGGACCGCGTGAGCGGATCGCGCAAGACCAAGAGCGCCTGAAGGCGCTGACCATCGCCGCCGCCGCGCAGGCAAGCCACGAGCTTGCGAAGCGCTCGGCGTTCTTTGCGAAAAACCCAGGGAGAAACGACCGTGATCAAGGGCCTTCTGACTAGTTTGCTCGCTGCCGCCGCGCTGGTGGCCGCGCCCGGCATCGGCTCGGCGCAGGCGCCTGCCACGCCGAGCTATTATCCCGCCGATTACGGCGCGACGATCGAGGCGTCGCGCAAGGAGAACGGGCTCGTCATCTATTCCAACATGGCGAACAACAACTGGAAGCCGGTGCTGGACGGCTTCCGCCAGAGCTATCCCTGGATCAAGGTCGAGACGCTCGATCTTGGCTCCGGCACCGTGCATTCGCGCTGGGAGGCCGAGGCCGGCAGCGGCGCGCGCACGGCCGATCTGCTGATCTCCGGCGCCAATGACCGCTGGGCCGCCTATGGCCTGGACGGGCGCATGCTCGACTACAGGAGTCCCGAGGCCGAGAAGGTGCCAGCCTTCGGCAAGCCCTATCCCGGCGTGTTCGTGGCCTCGTCCGACCCGCTGGTGCTGACCTACAACACGGCGCTTCTGAAGGAGGGCCAGCGGCCGACCGGCCTTACCTCGCTCGCCAAGATGGCCGCCGCCGATCCCGGAACCTATAAGGGCCGGATCACCACCTATGACGCGGCGCGCAACTCCTTCGGCCTCGCGGCCTGGTGGCAGACCTTGCACGAGAAGGGCGATGCCGGCTGGACGGCCTTGCGCGCGATCGGGCCGATGATCCGCGGCGAGGTCTCGGGCGGGCCGATGAACGAGAAGATCGCGGCCGGCGAATATGTCGTCGGCATCGCGGTCTCCGGCATCACCATCTTCCCGCGCCTCGACGAGCCGGGCGGCAAGATCCTCGGCTTCGCCTTCCCCGATGACGGCACGCCGGTGATGCTGCGCGGCATGGGCATTCCCAAGCAGGCGGCCAACATCAATTCCGCCAAGCTGTTTCTCGATTTCCTGCTCAGCAACAAGGGCCAGACCCTGCTCGGCAAGGGCGGTCTCGTGCCCTATCGCGAGGACGTGGCGGAAAGCGAGGTCCGCTACACCTATCAGGGCATCGCCGAGAAGGTCGGCGAGAAGAACATGATCGTCGTCGGCTTCGACAAGGCGCTGATCGAGCAGGCGAAACCCTTCGTCGAGAAATGGAACGCCGCCATGCAAGGCCGCTGAGGCCGTCCGCACGCCGCAGCAGCCCCGGCGGCTGCGGCCACCCTCGATCCCAAGATCCGCCGATCACAAGGTTCGCCTCATCATGGATGCCGCCCTCGAGCGAACGGGCTTCGACCGTTCGCGCCTGATCTTCTGGAGCGTCGCCGCGCTGACGACGCTGCTCGTCATCGGGCCGATCGCGCCGATCGCGATGCAGGCCTTTCTGAACAAGCCGCTCTATGACGCCTCGGCTGCGCTGACCGCGGCGAATTTCGGCCGCCTGGTCACTGAAGCCGGCATCGGCGAGATCGCGCTCAACACGGTGATCTTCGCGGTTCTCTCGACCATCTTCGCCCAGGTCTTCGGGGCGCTGGCTGCAGTCGTGATCGGGCGCACCAACCTGCCGGGCCGAGGCTGGCTCGGCGAGGTCCTGGTCTGGCCGCTCTTCGTCAGCCATCTCGTCATCGCCTTCGGCTGGCTCACCATGTACGGCCCCTCGGGCTACGTCACGCTGGCGGTACGGAGCTGGACCGGCGTGACGCCGTGGGATCTCTATTCCCTCTCCGGCATGGGCGTCGTCGCCGGGCTGTCGCAGGCACCGCTCGCCTATCTCATGTGCCTGGGCGCCGTCAGCAAGGCGGATGCGCAGCTCGAGGCGGCGGCGCGTTCGGTCGGCGCCGGTCCGTTCCGGGCGCTGTGGAGTGTGACCGTGCCGATGATGCGCCCGGCCCTGATCTATTCGACCGTGCTGAACTTCGTCGTCGCGATCGAAATGCTCTCGATCCCGCTCCTGTTCGGCGCCCCCAACAAGATCGAGACCATCACCAGCTTCCTCTATGACAAGGGCATCAACGCCGCCGTCCAGCCCGATTACGGCATCGTCGGCGCCGCTGCGCTCATCCTGCTGGCGATCGTCGCCTTCCTGGTCTGGCTCCAGGGCCGCCTCATGGTCGGCAGCAACCGCTTCGTCACCGTGCGCGGCAAGGCGAGCCGGCCCGCTCTCCTCGATCTCGGCCGCTGGCGCTGGATCGTCTTCGCCGCGGTGTTCGCCTATGTCTTCTTCACCATCGTCCTCGTCTTCGCGGGCACGCTGATGCGTGCGAGCGTCAGCTTCCTGACCCCGCTCGTGCCGTTCTGGACGCTGCTGACGACGAAGAATTTCGACCTGATCCTGCAGACGCCGAACTATATGCGCTCGATCGGCAATTCGGTGCTGATCTCGCTGATCGGCGGCGTCATCGGCACCGTTCTGGTCGCGATCATCACGCTGGTCTCGCGCCGCTCCGAGTTCAAGGGCGCGCGCCCGCTGGAATACATCGCGCTGTTCCCGCGCTCGCTGCCCGGCATCATCGCCGGCCTTGGATTCTTCTACGCGGTGATCTGGGTGCCGGGGCTCGATGCGATCCGCGGCACGATCTGGATCCTGATCCTGGCCTTCATGGTGCGCTACATCCCGGTGGGCTTCGGCACGATCGCGCCGGCGCTGGCCCAGATCGGCGACGAGCTCGACCGCGGCGCGCGCATCTCCGGCGCCGACTGGTGGACGACGGTGACGCGTATCATCGCACCGCTGCTCAAGCCGGCGCTGTTCTCGACCTTCGCGCTGCTCTTCATCCACTTCTTCAAGGAGTATGTGACGGCCGTCTTCCTGTTCCAGCCCGGCTCCGAGATCATCGGCACGACGATGCTGCAGCTCTGGGCCCAGGGCGATAACGGCCCCGTCTCGGCTCTCGCGACCATCCAGGTCGTCATCACCGCCATCTTCGTGCTCGTCGCACGCCGCGTCCTGGGAGCCAAAATCTATGGCTGATCTCGTTCTCGACCGTCTCACCATCGCCTATGGCGACGTCAATGCCGTCGACGACATCTCGCTCACGGTCCCCTCGGGCGAGTTCCTGACGCTGCTCGGCCCCTCCGGCTGCGGCAAATCGACGACATTGTTTGCGATCTCGGGCCTGAATGAAGCGACCTCCGGCACGATCCGTATCGGCGACAAGGTCTTCTTCGACGGCGCCAAGGGCATCGCCGTGCCGCCGGAGGCGCGCAATATCGGCCTCGTCTTCCAGAGCTATGCGCTCTGGCCGCACAAGACGGTGGCGCAGAACCTCTCCTTCCCGCTGGAGCTGCGCAAGGTCGGGCGCGCTGAGCGCGACAGCCGGATCAAGGAGGCGCTCGATCTCGTCGAGATGGGCAAATACGCCGAGCGTTACCCTTTCGAGCTTTCCGGCGGCCAGCAGCAGCGCGTCGCGCTGGCGCGCGCTTTGGTCTACCGGCCGCGCCTGCTGCTGCTGGACGAGCCCTTGTCCAATCTCGACGCCAAATTGCGCGAGCGGGCCCGAATCTGGCTGCGCGAATTGCAGGAGCGCCTCAACGTCACGACGATCTACGTCACTCACGACCAGTCTGAGGCGCTCGCAGTGTCCGACCGCATCGCGGTGATGAGCATGGGCAAGATCCAGCAACTGGGCACGCCGACCGATATCTATGAGCGCCCGGCCAATGCCTTCGTCGCCGACTTCATCGGCTCGGCGAACTTCATCGAGGCGGAGCTTGTCGGCCGCTCCGCCGGGCAGGCGCAATTGCGCCTCGGCGACGGCACGCAGCTCGTCGCCAGTTCCTGCCCCGAGGCGGTCAGCGGCAAGCTCGTCCTGGCCATCAGGCCCGAGCGCATCGAACTGACCGATGCTCCCGGCGCGAATGTGTTGGGCGCGCGGATCACGCACAGCTCCTATCTCGGCTCGGTCCATGAGCACGAGATGGCGGGGCAAGGCTTCCGGCTGCGTGTCCAGACCAGCCGGGCGGTGAGCTCACCCGAGGTGCTGGTCCGCATCCCGCCGGAGGCGATCATGATCTTCCAGAACGGCCCCGAGGCGCTTTGAACAAGGGACCCGCTTTGAACAAGGGATCATCGCCATGCTGATGCGCAGCAAGCTCTTCGTCCCCGGCTCGCGGCCGGAGCTCTTCGCCAAGGCGGCTGCGTCAGCGGCGGATTCGCTGTCCTTCGATCTGGAGGACGCCGTCGCCGAGGAGCGCAAGGACGAGGCCCGGGCCCAGCTCGCGGCGTTCCTGCGCGCTCCCGAAGCTGCGCGCGGCAAGACCGTCGTCGTGCGCGTCAATGCGCTGGGCACCCGGCATTTCCAGGCGGATATGGCGGCGGTGGTCATGCCCAGCGTGCACCTCGTCAACCTGCCGATGGTCGAGGATGCCGAGACGGTGCGGCAGGCTGCTCAGCTGCTCGACACGCTCGATACCGCGGCTGGTCGTGCCCAACCCACCGGACTGCTGGTCAATATCGAGACGCCGAAGGCCTTGCGCCGGGCGGCCGAGCTCGCAACCGCCCATCCCCGTGTCGCCGGGCTTCAGATCGGCTATGCCGACCTGCTCGAACCGACCGGGATCGACCGGCGCGACGAGGCGGCGTTGGCGCATATCCGCGTTGCCGTCCGCCTCGCCGCCGCCGAAGCGGGCGTTGCGGCCTATGACGGCGCCTTCGGCGGGGTCAATGACCCCGACGGATATCGCATGGAGTGCGCGGCGGCCCGGCGCCATGGCTTCGCCGGCAAGAGCTGCATCCATCCCAGCCAGATCGCGATCGCCAATGAGGCCTTCATGCCCACGGCCACCGAAATCGCCCGCGCCCGGACGATCCTGGCGGCAGCCGAGGACGCGCAAGCCAAGGGCGTCGGCGCCTATCTGGTCGATGGCCAGATGATCGACGCGCCCTTTCTGATCCGCGCCCGCGCCATCGTCGCCTTGGCCGATGCGGCCGAGCGCGCGCAGACCAATCCGGACATCTGAGACATGAGCGAACTTCATCGCCGCGATTACGAGCCGGCCGCGAAAGGCAGCCTCGACGGCATCCGCATCCTCGATCTGTCGCGTCTCTTCGCCGGCAATGTGCTGACCCAGGTGCTCGGCGATTTCGGCGCCGAGGTGATCAAGGTCGAGCCGCCCGAGGGCGACACGCTGCGTGCCTGGAAGACCGAAGGCATCGAGACACATTGGAAGGTCTATGCGCGAAACAAGAAGAGCCTGTGCCTCAACCTGCGCGACCCGCGCGCCTGCGCGCTGATCCGCGACCTCGTCCCGAGCGCCCAGATCCTGATCGAGAGCTTCCGGCCCGGCGTGCTGGAGAAGATGGGGCTCTCGCCGCAAGCGCTGCTCGCGATCAATCCCAGCCTCGTCATCATCCGCATCTCCGGTTGGGGGCAGGACGGGCCTTATGCGCAGCGCCCCGGCTTCGGCACGGTCATCGAGGGCGCCTCGGGCTTCGCCGCGATCAACGGCTTCGGCGATCGTGAGCCCGTGCTGCCGCCGATGTATCTTGCTGACGGCATCGCCGGGCTCTATGGCGTCTCGGCGGCGATGATCGCGTTGCGCGAGGTCGAGATCAATGGCGGCAAGGGCCAGGTCGTCGATCTGCCGCTGCTGGACCCGCTTTTCGCGATCCTGAGCCCGCAAGCCGCGAATTACCGCCTGACCGGCAAGGTCAAGCCGCGCACCGGCAGCCGCTCGACCAACTCCGCCCCGCGCAACGCCTATCGCTGCAGCGACGGCGCCTATGTCAGCCTGTCCGGCTCGATCCAGAAGATGACCGAACGGCTCTTCCGCGCGATCGGCCGGCCGGACTTGATCGAGGACCCGCGCTTCCGCACCAACGCCGACAGATTGCGCCATGTCGAGGAGCTGGACGCCATCATCGGCGCCTTCATTGCGCAGCGAAGCCAGGCCGAGAACGTCGCCTTCTTCGAGAAGGCCGAGGTCACGATCGGGCCGATCTACGATACGCCGCAGATCATGGCCGATCCGCATGTGATCGCGCGCGAGCTGATTGCCGACTACCCCGATGCGGAGATGGGCCAGCTGCCGATGCACCATGTCGTGCCGCGCCTGACCGACACGCCGGGCTCGATCCGTACTCGGGCGCCACGCCTGGGCGAGCACAACCGCGAGATCCTGGCCGGGCTCGGCCTGACCGAGGACGCCGTGGCGGAGCTGGCGCAGGCCGGTGTGCTCCACGGCGGCTGATCCCAGCCTCATCGATAGTGCCAGACCATGCAGATCCAGGAAGGACATCCATAAATGAGCCAGACGCTGCTCCGTATCGCCGCGGTACTGTTTGCGTTGTCGCCGTTGCCGACGCTCGCGCAATACCCGGACCGGCCGATCAAGATGGTCGTGCCCTATGCGGCCGGTGGCGGCGCGGACAGCACCGCCCGCATCGTCGGCCAGCAGATGAGCCAGACGCTCGGCCAGCAGATCGTGATCGAGAACCGTCCGGGCGGCGGCGGCGTGATCGGCGCCGATTTCGTCGCCAAGGCCCAGGCCGACGGTTACACGCTGCTCTTCGATGCCTCGGCCTTCGCCGCCAATCCGACCCTGCGCAAATTGCCCTTCGACCCCAAGGCGGATTTCATTCCGGTCTCGCTCGTCGTGATCGCACCCAATATCCTCGTCGCCAGCCCCAAGGCGCCCTACAAGACGGTCGCGGAGCTGCTCGACTACGCCCGCAAGAACCCGGAAAAGGCGAGCTACGCCTCGGCCGGCGCGGGCTCGGCGTCCCATCTGGCCGGCGAGGCGCTGAACCACGCTGCCGGCCTCAACATCGTGCATGTGCCCTATCGCGGCGGCGCGCCGGCGCTCAACGACATCATCGGCGACCGCGTCTCGCTCTATTTCGGCAATACGGCTTCCACGCTCGGCCAGGTCACCTCGGGTTCCGTGCAGGCGCTCGCCATCGGCTCCCCGAAGCGCTCGCCATTGCTGCCCGAGGTTCCCACGCTGATTGAAAGCGGCCTCAAGGATTTCGAGACACAGGAATGGAACGGGCTGTTCGCGCCGAAGGGCACGTCGCCCGCCATCGTCGAGCGGCTCTCGCGCGAAATCGTCGCCGCGGTGGCCAATCCGGAGATCAAGGCGAAGCTCGAAAAGCTCGGACTCGAGCCGGTCGGCAACAAACCCGACGCCTTCGCGCGCTTCCTGGATGACGAGATCGGCCGCACGGCCGCCACCGTCAAATCCCGCAACATCAAGATCGATTGAAGGCCCCAAATCACGTCGCATTCGGACGGAACCGTCCGAATGCGACGTGATCGATTCCAAGAGTTCAGAGCCTCGCGCGAAGGAGCCGCCGATGGCGGATGATGGTCCGGTCCCCAACTCTGCTGGCATGGCGGCGCCTCGCTCCGCCGTGCCGGCGGGTGCTTGCGACGCGCATTGCCATATCCTGGATCCGCGCTTTCCGAGCCCGGATGCGGCGAAGCCGTCCGGCATGACGTTTGACGACTACCGGCTGCTGCAGGCGCGTCTGGGCACGCAGCGGGCGGTGGTCGTGCAGTCCAAGTTCCATCGCAAGGACCATGCTTGCCTGCTCGACGCCTTGCACCGCTTCGATGGGGCCGGTCGCGGCATCGGCGTGCTCGATCCTGGCGCCAGCGATGACGAACTGAAGCGGCTCGACGCAGGCGGCGTGCGCGGTCTGCGCTTCAGCGTCTGGAACCCGGCCGACACCGTCACGACCATCGAGATGATCGAGCCCTTGGCCCGGCGCATCGCCGATCTCGGCTGGCACGCGCAGCTTCACATGATGGGCGACCAGATCGTCGCGCATGCGGCCCTGCTCAAGCGCCTGCCATGCCCGATCGTCTTCGACCATATGGGCAGGCTGCCGCCGTCACTGGGACCGGAGCACGCAGCCTTCGCGGTGATCGGCGACCTGCTCGCGGCCGGCCGGGCCTGGGTCAAGCTCGCCGGCGCCTATCTCAATACGCAAGCCGGCGCGCCGGATTACCCTGACGCCAGCGCGATTGCGCGCGCCTTCATTGATCTCGCGCCCGAACGACTGGTCTGGGGCAGCGACTGGCCGCATGTCACCGAGCCTGCCGGGCACAAACCGGATGATGCCGTCCTGCTCGATCTCCTCGACGGCTGGTCCGGCGCGGAGGTGGTGCGGACGCGCATCCTCGTCGACAATCCCGCAGAACTTTATGGTTTCGGCTGAGATCTCAGCCGTTTCGCTTCATACCCCGTCGAAACTGGACACGTACACGCCATGAGCAATGTCGGCTTCCGGATTTTCCGAAGGATCAATCGCCCCGATCCGGGCCTGGTCCGAGCACTGGCCGTGATCCCGGTCGCCAATATCGCCGACGAGATGAACCGGCTGTTCTGTCTGGATGCCGCGATCCGGCCGTGGAACCGGGCGCTGATGGCGGGCTGTGCCTTCACGGTGCGGGCCCGGCCGGGCTGCAACCTCCTGGTCCACAAGGCGCTCGACATGGCCGCGCCGGGGGATGTCGTGATCGTCGAGGATGGCGGCGATCTGACGACGGCGCTCGCCGGCGAGAACATGGTGCTCTGGGCGCGCAAGCGCGGCCTCGCCGGCCTCGTGATCGATGGCGCGATGCGCGATGTCGACGCCATCCGCGAGCTGGATTTTCCCGTCTATGCGCGCGGCGCCACCCCTCGCGGCCCGCATCGCAACGGGCCGGGCGAGATCAACGTGCCGATCTCCTGTGGCGGTGTCGTCGTCAATCCCGGCGATATCGTGCTCGGCGACGGTGACGGCGTCCTGATCGTTCCGCCGCGTGAGGCGCAGGCCATCCTCGAACGCGCCAAGGGCAAGCTCGCCAAGGAGCTCAAGACGCGCGAAAGCATCGCGGAGGGCACATGGGACCGCTCGGCCTATGCGGACGAGGCCCTGGTGCGCATGGGCTGCGAGATCATCGACGAGGCGTTCGACCACGGCCGCTGATCACATGCAGACCGGGCCCTGTCTCTCGACAGGGCCCGGCGTTGTGCAGGGTTAGCGCCCGCTGCACTCTCCGGTAGGGCCGTTTTCGGCTTGAGCGAAACACGGACCCGTCATTGCGAGAAGCGAAGCGACGAAGCAATCCAGGAGGACGTAGAGCTCTGCCGCTCCTGGATTGCTTCGCTGCGCTCGCAATGACGGTTCAGTCAGGTCGAAAACCGCACTAGAGCACGATGCGAAAAGCCGGTTCCTACTTTCGTATCGTGCTCTGGCCGTCACACGGCGTTGGGCTGGCGGAAAGCCGCCTCCATCTCGCGGCGGACGCGGACCGCCTGGCTATCGGGATCGTAGACGACATCGTCCCATTTGATCCGCTGGCCCTCGGCGATCTCGGTCTTCAGCTTGACGTTGTGAGCCAGGCCCAGCGGCAGATAGCCCTCCTTCAGCGAGGCGTCGGCCGGGGTCTGCTTGCCCCAGACGCAGAAGCCGCCTTCGCCATCGAGCATCTCGCCGGGCGCGAGCTTGCGCTTGGCGGTGGCGACGACGTCGGAGTTGAAGCAGATCGGAGCGCCCGTCGATTCCTTGCGCAGCGCGGCTGAGGCGACCGAAATGCCGAGCTCCAGGCCGATCATATGGATCGGGCGATAGAGCGAGGCGTATTTGCCGGTCTTGTCGGGCAGCATGCTGTATTCGCGGAAGCACTCCTCGCTATAGGCGCTGTCGCTCTCGAAGACGACATAGGTGCCCATGACCAGCGAGTGCGGTACGTCGCTGCCGTCGCGATAGACCGAGGAGGTGACCTCGGTGACGCCTTTGCGCTCCAATACGCCGCCATCCGCCTTGGGCTTGCAGATCTCGGCATGCTCGAAGCGCGTCGCCGGCGGGAAGGACAGGCCGTCGGCCTGTGAATGCAGCCCCGTGGCGTTGCAGACCGCCGTCATCTCGATGCCCGACTTGGTGCCGTCGACGAAGGAGTTGAACATCTTCGGATTGATCGAGTTGCGATCCTTGATCTTCATGTATTTGTCGAGGATGTCCCAGACCGTCTCAGGCGTCGACTGGTGATAGGTCGGGTGGTAGCGGGTGCCCTTGCCGGCGGAGACCACCTTGAACCCGGCGGCGCGGGCCCAGTCGACATGATCGGCGATCAGGGCCGGCTGGTCACCCCAGGCGAGCGAATAGACCACGCCGGCCTGCTTCGCCTTGCGCGCCAGGAGCGGCCCGGCGACAGCGTCGGCCTCGACATTGACCATGATGATGTGCTTGCCGTGCTCGATCGCCTTGAGCGCGAAGCGGATGCCCGCGCCGGGATCGCCCGTCGCCTCGATGATCACCTCGACGCCGGGATGCGTGATCAGTGCCTCGGCATTGTCGGTCACGATCGTGCTGCCGTTCTTGAGCGCGTCGTCGACAGAGGTCGCGGCATATTGCTGCTCGGGCCAGCAGCCGAGCTTGAGCTGCGAGCGGGCGCGGGCGGTGTTCAGATCGGCAACGCCAACGAGATGCATGCCGTCGGTCGAGCGGGCCTGCGACAGGAACATCAGGCCGAACTTGCCCGCTCCGATCAGTCCGACGGTGACCGGCTTACCCGCGGCCTGGCGCTCCAGCAGCATGCGATGCAGATTCATGACGTGTCCTCTAGGAAAGCGGATTCAACCGCGCCGGGCTCAAAGGCGGATGGAGAGCGGTCTTCGGGAAAAGCGTCGCGAAGGCTCGGCCGGGAGAGGCGCAGACAGCCGCCAGGGCCGTCGCCAGGCTTGGGGCGACATCCTCTTTGGTCATTGCGTTTCCCTGTCGAGCGGCGGGTTGTCGCGACTGGAGGCCAATCTGCCCCGCCTTGCTTCGATCAGAAGGTTAGGGAGCGGCCGGCATCGGGGCAATTCAGATTATCTGCGCCAACGATGTAGAACGGCTAAACTGTCGCGGCCTCCGTGTGCTGCAGCTGCGAACGATCCCGCTCGGCCCGGAGCCAGTCGAGGAAGGTGCGGGTCTTGCGGTGCCGGAGATGGTTGTGCGGGCAGACGATCCATTGCGTCGCGACCATGACCTCGGGGGCATCGCGGACCGGGCGGATCAGGGAGCCGTCGGCAAGCTCGCGCCAGGCGAGCAATTCGCTTTCGAGCGCGATGCCCATGCCGCTGG
The DNA here is from genome assembly GCF_031456075.1 of Allobosea sp. BE125. Taxonomy (NCBI): domain Bacteria; kingdom Pseudomonadati; phylum Pseudomonadota; class Alphaproteobacteria; order Hyphomicrobiales; family Alloboseaceae; genus Allobosea; species Allobosea sp. BE125. The sequence continues at coordinate 165,530 of NZ_JAVDTY010000007.1, read as the reverse complement.
CGGCTGCATCGATCGCCATATGGCTGCGGTCGAAGAGGACGCGATGCCAGCGCCGCTCCGGCTCGACGCCGGCCTCGGCAAACCAGCGCGGCCATTGCATCTGCGATTTGACGGAGTGGATCAGGCGCTGCTCGGGCAGATCCGCGGCGTTGAGGCTGGCTGGCGCCAGCAGCGAGGGCGAGCAGAGCGGAAAGAAGCGCTCCTTGCCGAGCCCCTCGATGAACAGGCCGGGCCAGACGCCTTCGCCGTGCCTGATCTCGATATCGACGTTCTCCTTGCTGAAATCGGTCGGCTCATTGGTGCCGTCGAGCCGCAATTCGATATCCGGATTGGCGTCGACGAAGCTGTGGAGGCGCGGCAGGAGCCATTTGCTGGAGACGCTGGGCGCGGCCCGCACCGTCAGGGTCGTGGCCGAGCGGATGCCGCGCACATGCTGCGTCACATCGGCGATATGCTCGATCTCGCGCCCGACCATCTGGAAATAGCGCTCGCCGGCTTCGGTCAGCGTGATGTTACGGCCGACCTTCAGGGTCAGCGCCGTTCCCAGATGCAGCTCCAGCGCCTGGATCTGCTGGCTGACGGCAGACGGCGTGACGCGCAGTTCCTCAGCGGCGCGCGAGACGCTGCCGGCGCGCGCCACCGCATGGAAGACGATGATCGAGCGGAACGGGATCTGCATCGCGAACCTTTAAGGCCAGCTAAAAGGACGCGAAATATAACTCAATTGTGCGCGGTGGCCAGCAATCTAGGCTGACGCTGCTGGAGACGGCCGCAAGGTCGGCGCCAGAAGGGAAAGCCTCCATTCAGAGAGGCGTCAGGAACGCTGGATACCGGCCAAAGGTCGGACCGCCCAAGGAAGAGGACCGCTCCAACAGCCCCCGCCATAGCCAAACCCGCGCATATCCCGCCGCGGGATGATGCCGGCGCCGCCATGCGCGCCGCCTGGCGCGACCGGCGCTCAGTCGGGACGCGGCTTTCAGGCCAGGCGCAGCCAGACTCGAACAGAATACCGACGCGCATCAGCGACGTTGGAGACAAAATTCAGGAGGACCGTCCATGCCAGATCATCAGAAGCCTTCATCCACGCCCGCATCGTCGCCATCCGCGACGCTGTCCCGGCGCAGCCTCCTTGCTGGTGCGGTCGCCATCCCGCTGGTCGCCATCCGCACCCGGCCGGCGCGCGCCGCCGAATTCGAATACAAGCTCGCGACCGGACAATCCCTGACGCAGCCGATCAACACCCGGCTCGGCGAGGCGGCGCTGCGCATCAAGGAGGCGAGCGGCGGCCGGATGGAGATCCGCTTCTTCCCCGCCTCGCAGCTCGGTTCCGACACCGATCTGCTGACGCAGATCAGGAGCGGCGGCGTCGATTTCCTCAACATCGCAGGCTCGGTGCTCTCCACCGTCGCGCCGCTGGCGGGCATCGCCAATGTCGGCTTCGCCTTCGCCGATTACGGCCAGGTCTGGAAGGCGATGGATGGCGATCTCGGCAAACTGATCGCCACGCAGATCGAGAAGACCGGCGCGCTCGTCGTCGCCAAACCGGCCGACAACACCTTCCGGCAGATCACCTCCTCGGCCAAGCCGATCAGGACGCCGGCAGACCTCGCCGGCTATCGCATCCGCGTGCCGGTCTCGCCGATCTTCACGTCGCTGTTCAAATCCCTCGGCGCCAGCCCGACCTCGATCAACTTCAACGAACTCTACACGGCGCTGCAGACCCGCCTCGTCGATGGTCAGGAAAACGGGCTCGTCACCATCGAGGCCGGCAAGATCTACGAGGTCCAGAAATACGTTTCCGAGACCAACCACATCTGGGATCCGTTCTTCATCCTCGGCAATCGGCGCTCGGTGAACGCCCTGCCCGATGATCTGAAGGCGATCGTCAAGCGCGAACTCGACCGCGCCGCGCTGGAGCAACGCGACGACACGACCAAGCTCAACACCACGCTGAAGGACCAGCTCATTGCCAAGGGCCTGACCTTCGAGACGGCCGACAAGGAGGCGTTCCGCAAGGGCCTCAGCGCGGCTGGCTTCTACAAGGAGTGGCGCGGCAAGTTCGGCGAGGACAACTGGAAGGCGCTCGAGGCCGTGGTCGGGGCGCTGGCATGAGCGCGGCAATCGGCGATCCCGGCATGGTCGCACTCAACCCGGGGCGCGGCTCCGGGTTGATCGGGAGGATCGAGCGCGGCTTGCGGCTGCTCGTCGAAATCCCTGCCGCGGCGGTCGTCGTCGCCGAGGTGGTGATCCTGTTCCTCGGCATTCTCGCCCGCACCTTCCACCAGCCGCTGATCTGGTCGGACGAATTGGCCTCGATCCTGTTCCTCTGGCTCGCCATGCTGGGCAGCGCCATCGCCGTCCAACGCGCCTCGCATATGCGATTGACCTTCTTTGTCTCGTTCCTCTCGCCGCGCGCCGAGGCCTGGGCGGCGACGCTCGCCGCCGGGGGCGTGGCGATCTTCCTTGCCCTGATCCTGCATCCGACCTGGGAGTATATGGAGGATCAGTCCTTCGTTGAGACGCCTGCGCTCGGCTGGCCCGGCACCATCCGCGCCGCCGCCATTCCAGTGGGCTGCCTGATCGCGCTGGTCAGCGTGCTCCTGAGCCTGGCGCGGCATTCATGGCGCGATGTGCTCTCGGTCGCGGCGCTGTATGCGCTGATCGCCGGAGCGCTTTATCTCATCGGCCCCTCGCTGAAGGGGCTCGGCAACTGGAACCTGCTGATCTTCTTCGTCGGGCTGCTCGGGCTTGCCGTCATGGCGGGCGTGCCGATCGCCTTTTCCTTCTGCCTGGCGACGGCGGCCTTCCTGCTGATCACGACGCGGACGCCGCTGCTGGTCGTGGTCGGGCGCATCGACGAGGGCATGAGCTCGCTGATCCTGCTCGCGGTGCCGCTGTTCGTCTTGCTCGGGCAACTGGTCGAGGCGACCGGCATGGCGCGCGTCATGGTCGCGTTTCTCGCCTCGGTGCTCGGCCATGTCCGGGGCGGCATGTCCTATGTCATGCTGGGAGCGATGCTGCTGGTCTCGGGCATTTCGGGCTCGAAGACCGCAGACATGGCGGCGATCGCCCCGGTGCTGTTTCCGGAGATGCGCAAGCGCGGCATGAAGGATGGCGAGCTCGTCTCGCTGCTTGCCGCCTCCGGCGCGATGAGCGAGACCATCCCGCCCTCGATCGTGCTGATCGCGATCGCCTCGGTCACCGGCGTCTCGATCGCGGCGCTGTTCACGGCGGGCATCCTGCCGGCCCTGGTGCTCGCCTTCGTGCTGGCGCTGGTGGCGCGCTATCGCGCCGGAAAAGAGGAGGATGCCAGCGTCAAGATCGAGCGGGCGCCGATGTCGCTCGTGGCCAAGACGCTCTGGATCGCGATCCCGGCGCTGATCCTGCCCTTCCTGATCCGCAGCGCCGTGGTCGAGGGCGTCGCGACCGCCACGGAGGTCTCGACCATCGGCATCGCCTACAGCCTCGTGCTCGGCCTCCTGATCTATCGCGGCGGCTTGGTCTGGCGGAACGCCTTGCCGATGCTGGTGCAGACGGCCTCGCTTTCGGGCGCGATCCTGTTCATCGTCGGCGCCGCCAGCGCCATGGCCTGGGCGCTTGCCCAGTCGGGCTTCTCGCATGAGCTCGCGGCCCGCATGGCCGGCGTGCCGGGCGGCGCCAATGGCTTCCTGCTGATCTCGGTGATCGCCTTCATCGTGCTCGGCAGCGTGCTGGAAGGCATTCCGGCGATCGTCCTGTTCGGGCCGCTGCTGTTCCCCATCGCCAAGCAGTTCGGCATCCACGAGGTGCATTACAGCATGGTCGTCATCCTCGCGATGGGGCTGGGGCTGTTCGCGCCGCCCTTCGGGCTTTGCTACTACGCCGCCTGCATCATCGGCGACGTGCCACCCGACGCCGGCATGCGCCGCATCTGGATCTACCTGGCCTGGCTCTTCCTGGGCCTGCTGCTGATCACCTTCATCCCGTGGATCTCGATCGGGTTTCTGTGAGGCGATTGCCCGTTCCTTCGTGGGCAGCTCTGCCCACGGGAAATATCAGCGGGCGTCCGATGGAAGCGGCTTCGAGCGAAGCGGAAGCTGGTGCGCGTGGAGGAACTGCTCTCACGCTTAGATAAGAGACGCATTCAGATTTCCGATGGGATCGCTGCGTGATCCCATCGGAAATCATCCGGCTTTAGAAGAACTGCTTCGCGAGCTTCAGCCCCTGGCCCTGATAGTTCGACTTGATCGACTGCCCATAGAGCTTGTCGGGGCGCTCGATCATGTTCTCGAAGACGATCGTGCCGACCCTCTGGCCATGGTCGAGCATGAACGGAACGTCGTGGCTCCGGATCTCGAGGACGATCTTGCTCTTGCCGGAGGAATCGGTGACCCGGCCGAAGAACGGGTCCAGGAAGCCGGCATAATGCACCCGTACCTCTCCGACCGCCGTGTCGTAGGCGACCATCTCGGCCGCCTCGTTTTCATTGATGACGATGTCTTCGAGCGAGGCCATGATGTAGAATTCGTCCGGGACCAGGACGAGCTCGCGCCGGCCCGGGCGGCATTTGATCGGCTCCCAGAAATCGTTCCGATCGTATTCTCCGACCTTTTGCAGGTCGATCAGGCCGGTGGTCTTGCGGGCCCGGTAGGCGATGACCCCGTCGGCCGCGGCGCCCTCCAGGTCGATGGAGACGGAGATCGACCGGTTCGCAGGCTGCGCTGCGTCGGCGGCGTGGTGGCGGAAGCGCAACTGGCTCAGCGTGTCGCCGGCGCGCGCGATGATCGGAAACGAGCGCGGCACGACCTCCGCATAGAGCGGCCCGTCATAGCCCGCCGGGATCTCGTCGAAGGACGTGCCGCCATCGGCGATCAACCGGACGAAGATGTCGAGGCGGCCTGACGAGCTCTTGGGATTGGCACGGGCGCTCGTATCCGCCCCCAGCGAGACGCGCTCCTGCAGCGGGATGATGTGGACGCAATTGCGCTCGAGCACCTGCGGCTTGGACAGGTCGACCTCATGCGTCGCGAGATCCTTGAGCCTCTCCGAAACCGCTTTGCCCTTGCCCGGCAGGAAGCTGGTCGGGACCCTGAACGCGGTGGCGCCGAGGCGCAGATCGAGGCTCGCAGGCTGGATCAGATCCTCATGGATCGGCGAACTCGCGCGTATGGTCCCGTCCGCGATCGCCGAGCGAATTGTCTGCGAAGGCCAAATTCCGTAATTCATACTCAGATGTCCGATGAAGGGCTTGGCTGAAGCTTACAGTGAAAACGCGGCGTATTCCGCGTTTTCGGCGCGGCCATCCACAGTGCTGTTTGGGTGTCTTGGCTGTTTGGGCGTCTCGACGCGGCAAATCGGCGCTTGAACGCGCCAGCCGGGTCTTGGATCGGTATCGCCCGGCCTGGCTGCCGGTGCTGTGAACCGCTCCTTGGGCGAGCATCCGGGCTTGCGCTTGCCTGTTCGGCCACGTCAGGATTGACGCCGCCGTTGCCCGGTTCATAACAGAAGCCTCGGCCTCGCCCGCCGGCCACGATCGGGCCGCGCGGCGCCCGCGCCATCGAGGGAGCCGTCACGATGTATCAAGCGGAGACGCATGGCGTGCGCGTGACCGCCGCGCCGAAATTCATGGAGGGGGAATCCTCGCATGAGCAGCGCCGCTATTTCTGGGCCTATTCCATCGAGATCGTGAATCTGTCGCTTCAGACCGTGCAATTGATGACCCGGCACTGGTTCATCACCGATGGCCGTGGCGAGGTTCATGAGGTGCGCGGCGACGGCGTCATCGGCCAGCAGCCGGTGCTGCGGCCGGGCGAGAGCTTCAGCTATACCTCCGGCTGCCCCTTGATGACGCCGGACGGCTCGATGAGCGGCTTTTATGCCATGCTCGGCGAGGACGGCGCGATCTTCGATGTGGTCGTGCCGCTCTTTCCGCTCGATTCGCCCTATGTGAAGAAGGTTCTGCATTGACTGCTTCCCCCCAGCCGACCGGGCAACGCTACGCGCCGCTCGACATGCTCGCCCGCCTCGTCGCCTTCGATACGGTCAGCCATAAATCCAATCTCGATCTGATCGCCTTCGTCGAGGACTACCTCGCCGGCTGGGGCGTTGCCTCCATACGCATCCCCAATGCGACCGGGGACAAGGCGGCGCTCTTCGCCACCATCGGCCCGCAGGATCGCGGCGGCGTCCTGCTCTCGGGCCATACCGACGTCGTACCGGTCGAGGGCCAGGCTTGGAGCCGCGATCCGTTCACGCTGCATGTCGAGGGCGGCCGGGCCTATGGCCGCGGCGCCGTCGACATGAAGGGCTTCATTGCGCTGGCGCTGGCGCTGGTGCCGGATTTCCTCGCCGCCGATCTCAAGACGCCGATCCATCTGTTCTTCTCCTATGACGAGGAGGTCACGTGCCTTGGCGTCGTCGACGGCATCGCGCGGATGGGTAAGGACCTGCCGCGGCCGCGCGCCGTCATCGTCGGCGAGCCGACCTCGCTCGACCTCGCCGACGCGCATAAGGGCATCCGCACCTTCTTCACCACGGTCACCGGTGTTGCGGCGCATTCGTCGAAACCGCATCTGGGCGCCAGCGCCGTCCATGCCGGCACGCGTCTGGCGGCCGGGCTGGTGGCGATGGCCGATGAGCGGGAAGGCAGGCTCGACCCGAGCGGACGCTTCGACCCGCCCTACGACACCGTCCATGTCGGAAAATTCCATGGCGGCATCGCCCGCAACATCCTGGCCGATCGCTGCGACCTGTCCTGGGAGGTGCGCACCTTGCCGGGCTCGGATCCGGAGGAGGCTCCGGCGCGCTTCAAGACCCTCTCGGACGAGGTTCTCGTCCGGATGCGCAAGACCGCGCCCTCGGCGACGATCGAGACGGTGATGAGCTCGGACGTGCCCGGCCTCGCGCCCGATCCGGGATCGGAAGCCGAGACGCTGGTGATGCGGCTCGCCGGCCGCAACAGCACCATCGCGGTCGCCTATGCCACCGAGGCCGGCCATTTCCAGCGCGCCGGCCTGCCCACCATCGTCTGCGGCCCTGGTTCGATCGACCAGGCCCATCAGCCCGACGAGTTCATCACGCTGGAGCAGTTCGCCGCCGGCGAGGCTTTCATGCGCAGGCTGCTGGCGGAATGCCGGATCTGACGGGGTCGTCCGTCTGAAGCAGAGGCGCGGGGAACCCTCTCCACCCCAAGTCGGATGTTTCCGACTTGGGCCACTCTAGCTGCCAATCTCGGGCAAGCCCGAGATTGGTGGGAGAGGGCAGGGTGAGGGGTAGGCCGTTTGACGCTGTAGCAGTGCCCTCACCGCTGCTTCGCTGTGAGGTTTCCACGTAACTGGTCCAGGGGCCGACACCTCACCCCTGCCCCTCTCACTGAACTCGGGCCTGCCCGAGTTCAGCACTCAGAGTGTCGAAGTCGGGTAGACCCGACTTCGATGCAGGAGAGGGGTTCTCCGTCGCGGTTCCAGCGCTTACTCCGCCGCCGGCGGCCCTGCCTCGACTTCCGACGCCTCAAAGGTATAGCGCCGCGAGCAGAATTCGCAGGTCACGCCGAGCGTGCCGTCATCGGCCACCATCGCTTTGCGGTCCTCGGCTGAAAAGCCGCGCAGCATGCCGAGCACGCGCTCGCGTGAGCAGCGGCAGGCCTCCTGCACCGCGACCGGCTCGAAGACGCGCGCACCGCGCTCATGGAACAGCCGGTAGAGCAGGCGCTCGCTCTCCAGCATCGGGTCGAGCAATTCATGGTCCTCGACCGTCTCGACCAGCGAGCGCGCCTCGGCCCAGGAATCGTCGCTGATGCCATCCGGGTCGGTGTTGGTCAGGATCTCATGGCCTTCAGGCGCATCGCCGGGATGCAGGTCGGCCGCGCGCAGCCGATCGGGCGAATGCGGCATGAACTGCACGAGCAATCCGCCGGCGCGCCATTCCCGGCCCGCGCCGGTGACGACGCTGCCGACGCCGAGCCGGATGCGGCTGGGAATCTGCTCCGACTGGCGGAAATACTGATGCGCCGCCTCTTCCAGGCTCTGCCGGTTCAGCGTGACGACGCCCTGATAGCGCGTGGTCTGCGAGCCCTGGTCGACCGTCATGGCGAGATGGCCTTCGCCGAGCAGGTCGCCGGTGCTCAGACTGCCCGAGGCCACGGCCTGCTCCAGCTTGGCCTCGTCGATATGCGCGACGGCGCGATAGGTGTCGGGCGCGTTGAAATCGACGACCATCATCGAGATCGGCCCGTCGCTCTTGGTCTGGAGCTGGAAGCGGCCCTCGAATTTCAACGCCGTCCCGAGCAGCACGGTCAGCGCCGCGGCCTCGCCGAGCACGCGCGAAACCGGCTCGGGATAATCGTGCCGGCCGAGAATGGTGTCGATCGAGGGGCCGAGCCGCACGACGCGGCCGCGCACGTCGAGGTCGGGCACGGTGAACGGCACCACCCGGTCGTCGAGCACGGCGACGCCTGCCCCCAGATCCTCAGCCGCCATCAGGCGGAGACTCCGCCGAAGCACCAGGCCAGGATGCCCTTCTGCGCGTGCAGGCGGTTCTCAGCCTCGTCGAACACAGCCGATTGCGGCCCGTCCATCACGGAATCGGTGACCTCCTCGCCGCGGCTCGCCGGCAGGCAATGCATGAAGATCGCATCCTTCTCGGCGCGGTCGAGCAGGCGGTCATCGACCTGGTAGGGCCGCAGCAGATTGTGGCGCGTGCCTTCCTCGTCGCCCATCGAGACCCAGCAATCGGTGATGACGCAATCGGCGCCCTCGACCGCCGCTTCCGGCCGCGTCGTCAGCTTCACCCTGGCGCCCTGGTCGCGAGCCCAGTCGAGCAGTGCCGGTGGCGGCGCCAATTCCTCGGGCGTGGCGATGGCCAGCTCGAAGTCGAGCCGGCCGGCGGCATGGACCCAGGAGGTCAGGACATTGTTGGTGTCGCCGGTCCAGGCGATGCGCTTGCCCTTGATCGGGCCCTTGCGCTCCTCGAAGGTCATGACGTCGGCCATGACCTGGCAGGGATGCTGGCGCTTGGTCAGCCCGTTGATCACCGGCACGGTAGCGTATTTCGACATTTCGACCACGGCGTCATGGTCGAGCATGCGGATCATGATCGCGTCGACATAGCGCGAGAGCACGCGGGCGGTGTCGGCGATGGTCTCGCGCTCGCCGAGTTCGATCTCCTGGCCGGTCACCATCATCGGCGAGCCGCCGAGTTCGCGGATGCCGACATCGAAGGAGACGCGGGTGCGCAGGGAGGGCTGCTCGAAGATCATCGCGATGACCTTGCCTTCGAGCAGGCGATCTCCGGCTGCATCAGGGGTGCGCCGGCGCGCCTTGATCTCTTCGCCGGCGCGCAGGATGGCGCGCAATTCCTTGGTCGAGAAATCGGAGATGTCGAGGAAATGGCGCGTCACGGGCGCTTCCTTCAGGTCGTGGGTCATGGCAGGTCGTGGGTCATCGAAAGAGAGGTACTTATTCGGCGGCGGGGCGCTTCAGCGTCGCCTCGACGCCGCGCGCCGCCTGATCGAGCCGCGAGACGGCCTCGGAGACCTCGGCATCGCTGATGATCAAGGGCGGCAGCAGGCGCACGACATTGTCGCCGGCGGCGACGACGAGCAGGCCGGCCGCCCGGGCCTCCGCGACGAAATCGGTGTTCGGCGTAACGAGCTTCAGCCCGAGCATCAGCCCCTCCCCGCGAATCTCCTCGATCACGTCGGGATGCTGGTCCTTGAGCTGGGCCAGCGACTGGCGCAACCGCAGGCTGGTCTGTGCGACCTTTTCGATGAAGCCATCGCCGAGAATGACATCGAGCACGGCGTTTCCGACCGCCATGGCGAGCGGGTTGCCGCCAAAAGTCGTGCCATGCGTGCCGAGCGTCATGCCCGAGGCCGCCTCTTCAGTCGCCAGGCACGCGCCCATCGGGAAGCCGCCGCCGATGCCCTTGGCGATCGACATGATGTCGGGCGCCACACCGGCATGCTCATAAGAGAAGAACTTGCCGGTGCGGCCGACGCCGGTCTGGATCTCGTCGAAGATCAGCATCAGCCCGTGCTCGTCGCAGAGCTCGCGCAGCTGCCGCAGCATGCGCGGCGGCACCGAGCGCAGGCCGCCCTCGCCCTGGATCGGCTCGATCATCAGGGCTGCGGTCTCGGGCGTAATCGCGGCCTTCAGCGCGGCCTCATCGTCGAACGGCACCTGGTCGAAGCCGTCGACCTTGGGGCCGAAACCGTCGATGTATTTCTGCTGGCCGCCGGCGGCGATGGTCGCCAGCGTCCGGCCGTGGAAGGCGCCCTCGAAGGTGATGATGCGATAGCGCTCGGGATGGCCCTTCGCCGCATGGTACTTCCGCGCCATCTTGATGGCGCACTCATTCGCCTCGGCGCCTGAATTGGTGAAGAAGACGCGCTCCGCGAAGGTCGCCTCGCAGAGCCGGCGCGCCAGCTTCTCCCCATCGGGCATCGTGTAGAGGTTGGAGGTGTGCCAGATCTTGCCCGCTTGCTCGGTCAGGGCCTTGACCAGATGCGGATGGGCGTGGCCGAGCGAATTGACGGCGATGCCGGCGCCGAAATCGAGATAGCGCGTGCCGTCACTGGTGATCGCCCAGGCGCCTTCGCCGCGCTCGAAGGCGACGGGGGCGCGGGCATAGGTCGGCAACAATACGGACGGGGCAGTGGAAACAGGAACGGCGGATGACATGGAGACGGTCCTCGCGACGGGGCGGTTGAGAACGGAAGGGCGCTGAGCTTGAACGACAATCTGGGCGCGAGCCGGCATCTTGCCAGCCTCATGCGACCCGACGGCGACGTTATCGTCGCAGCCAGTTCCCGATCTCTCGTCGCGCCGTCATCCGCATCGCAGGAGGACCCTGATCCGTCAAAAACATAAGCGCCGCCCAAAGGGGCGGCTCGACAGGGCTGACTATGCAAAAGCGGTTGGGCGCTGTCAATTGCGCCGCAAATGGATTCATGCCGCAACGTCAGCGTTGCCGAATGGATTCACTTGACGAGACATTCACGAATGGCCTGGGGAAAAGCCGTTTTCCGATTCGCGGACTCTTGTCGCCGAGTCCCGCCATCTTGTATGGTCTCGTCAGTCAGATACGACATCTCGTGCGGCGTCCCCTGTACCGTCAGTTCCGGGTTTAACAGCTTCCGTTGAGCAACGGACGCTGCCGGTCATGGATTCCGTCATGAGCCACCCTAGCCTGGACCCGAAAGGGGCTGGGCGGAGACGATAGGTGAAGCCGATGAACGAAGCCGGAGCATGGACGGAAGAACGCGTCGAGCTTCTCAAGAAGCTCTGGAGCGACGGCCTGAGCGCCAGCCAGATCGCGGGTGAGCTCGGCAGCGTCACGCGCAATGCCGTGATCGGAAAAGTCCACCGTCTCGGCCTGTCCGGACGGGCCAAGAACCCGGCCGCGGCGAGCACGCCGCGCGCCAGCACGCCGCGCAAGGCGCCGACCCGCTCGCCGAGCCATCCGATGGCTGGCGCTCATGCCGGCATGACGCGCGGCAACAACGCTCTGGCTCCGCAATATGCCGCCGAGGCGGACGCTGAAGCCGAGCAGGAGACGGTCCTCTCCGAGGATGTGGTGGTGCCGTTCTCCGAACGCGTCACCATCATGGACCTGCGCGAATATATGTGCCGCTGGCCAATGGGCGATCCGACGACGCCGGAATTCCGCTTCTGCGGCGGCCGTTCGCAGACCGGCATGCCCTATTGCACCTACCACTCGCGCATCGCCTACCAGCCGGCGGCGGATCGCAGGCGCGACCGCAGCAAAATGGCCGGACGGGGCTGAGGGCTCGATCGCAATCAGGCGCTCGGCTTCTTCGGCTGAGCGCCTCTAGACCATGCTGCTTCTGCTCGGAAACGCGCCGTCATCCCGGATCTGCCCGCTAACGCGGCTTGCCCGGGATGACGGCGCGTTTCCGCGTTTGCAGGCCCTATGACCGAGCGGCCCCGGCCGACAGGCGCACAGCTTCGGAAATCTGCGAAAACTGCTTGGAGAGCGGGCTCGTCTTGCGCCAGACCATGCCGATCGTGCGCGATGGCTGGGGTGGCTTGAAGCGTGTGACGGATACCGAGGCCGAGCGTGTCTCGACCGCCACGGCCATTTCCGGGATCAAGGTGACCCCCAGACCCGCATCGACCATCTGCACCAGTGTCGACAGCGAGCTTGCATCCAGCAGATCGCGCGACTGCACCGCACGCGGGTTCTTGTTGCAGAACGACAGGGCTTGCTCGCGAAAGCAGTGCCCTTCTTCCAGCAGCAGCAAACGCATTTCGCGCAGCGCTTCGGGGTTGGGAGCGGGCTTGCCCTCGTCCTCGCGCGGCCGGACCAGGACGAAGCTTTCCGTGAAGAGGGTGGTTTCGGTCAATGAAGGCTCCGATACCGGCAAGGCGACGATCGCCATGTCGAGCCGACCTTCATTCAGTTCCTGAACGAGCTTCGGCGTCAGCGTCTCCCTCACATGCAGGTCAAGGCCGTCATAGAGACGGTTCAGCTCGCCGATGAGGCTCGGCAGCAGATAGGGCGCGATCGTCGGTATCACGCCGATGCGCAGCCGCGCGACCAGCCCGCCGCGGGAGCTGCGCGCATAGTCTTCCAGCTCCTCGAGCGAACGCAGGATGTTTTTGCTGCGCAGGGCGATCTCTTCACCGAAGCTCGTCAAGCGAAGCTGACGCCTGTCTCTCTCGAAGAGCTCGGCGCCGAGCTCTTCCTCGAAGGCCTTGATCTGCATCGAGAGGGCCGGCTGGGAGATGGCGCAGCTCTCCGCCGCGCGTCCGAAGTGACCGTGGCGTGTCAGCGCCTCGAAATAGCGCAGCTGCTTCAGTGTCAGGTTCGTCATAATCTCAGCTTATCGCTACAATCAGAAAATCGGAATTAATATAATGAAACTCCTTTGCTAAGAGGCTCTCAGCGGCGTTCCGCGCGTCCGACCCTCACTCGTCCATCAGGCCACCGGATCGCATGCCTGAGCACCGATCTGCTTGTCGAGAGAACCGCGCAACCGGCGTAACGTGAACTGGAGAGAAGCATGAATGCGAAGACTGAAGCGGGCGCGGGAAAATGCCCGGTCGCTCACGGCGCCAGCGGCACCCAGAGCCGCGACTGGTGGCCCAATCAGCTGCGCGTCGATCTGCTGAACCAGCACTCGTCGAAATCCGACCCGCTGGACCAGGCCTTCGACTACCGCCAGGAATTCGGCAAGCTCGCCTATGAGGAGCTGAAGAACGACCTGCGCAAGCTGATGACCGACTCGCAGGACTGGTGGCCCGCCGATTTCGGCCATTACGGCCCGTTGTTCATTCGCATGGCCTGGCATAGCGCCGGCACCTATCGCCTCGCCGACGGCCGGGGCGGCGGCGGCCGCGGCCAGCAGCGCTTCGCCCCGCTCAACAGCTGGCCGGACAATGTCAGCCTCGACAAGGCGCGCCGCCTGCTCTGGCCGATCAAGCAGAAATACGGCCAGCGGATTTCCTGGGCGGACCTGATGATCCTCGCCGGCAACGTCGCGCTCGAGACCATGGGCTTCCGTACTTTCGGCTTCGCCGCTGGCCGTGCCGACACCTGGGAACCCGACCAGGATGTCTACTGGGGCCGTGAGACCACCTGGCTCGGTGGCGATGTGCGTTATGCTCACGGTTCGGAAGGCGTGGCGAAGCCTGCCGACGAAGCCGTGCTGGTGTCGGACGATGACGCCGACGGCAAGGTGCATTCGCGCAACCTCGAAAACCCGCTCGCCGCAGCGCAGATGGGCCTGATCTACGTGAATCCGGAAGGCCCGGACGGCAATCCCGACCCATTGCTGGCCGCCAGGGACATTCGCGACACCTTCGCCCGCATGGCGATGGACGACGAGGAGACCGTGGCCCTGATCGCGGGCGGCCACACCTTCGGCAAGACCCACGGCGCCGCCCCGGCCGATAATGTCGGCCCCGATCCTGAAGCCACGGATCTGGAAGCGCAGGGCTTGGGCTGGCACAACCGCTTTGGCTCCGGCCGAGGCGGCGACACCATCACCAGCGGCATCGAGGTCACCTGGACGCAGACGCCGGCGCAGTGGAGCAATTTCTTTTTCGAGAACCTGTTCAAGTTCGAATGGGTGCAGACGCGCAGCCCCGCCGGCGCGATCCAGTGGGAAGCCAAGGACGCCGAGGCGGTCATCCCCGACGCCCATGATCCGTCGAAGAAGCACAAGCCGACCATGCTGACGACGGACTTGTCGCTGCGCTTCGACCCGGCCTATGAGAAGATCTCGCGCCGCTTCCTGAACAACCCGCAGGCCTTCGCCGAGGCCTTCGCCCGCGCCTGGTTCAAGCTGACCCATCGCGATCTCGGCCCGCGTTCGCGCTATCTCGGGCCGGAAGTGCCGCGGGAAGAGCTGACCTGGCAGGATCCGGTTCCCGCCGTCGATCATCCCCTGGTCAATGACGCCGATGTCGCCGCGCTCAAGGCCAAGGTCGCGGCCTCGGGCCTGACGGTATCGGAACTCGTCGGCACGGCCTGGGCCTCGGCCTCGACCTTCCGTGGCGGCGACAAGCGCGGCGGCGCCAATGGCGCGCGCCTGCGCCTGGCTCCGCAGAAGGACTGGGAGGTCAACCAGCCCTCGCAGCTCGCTAGGGTGCTCAGGGCGCTCGAGGACATCCAGATCGCCTTCAACCGGGAAGCAAGCGGCGGCAAGACGATCTCGCTGGCCGACCTGATCGTGCTCGCCGGCAATACCGGCGTCGAGCAGGCGGCGAAGGCTGCGGGCCACGATGTGACCGTGCCGTTTGCGCCCGGCCGCACCGACGCCTCGCAGGCGCAGACCGACATCCATTCCTTCGAGGTCATGGAGCCGGCCGCGGACGGCTTCCGCAACTACCAGAATGCGGCGCTCAAGGTCCCTGCCGAGGCGGTGCTGATCGACAAGGCGCAGTTGCTGACGCTGACCGCGCCCGAATTGACCGTGCTGATCGGCGGCCTGCGTGCGATCAACATCAATGTCGGCGGGGCCACCCATGGCGTCCTGACCGACCGGCCCGGCGCGCTGACCAACGACTTCTTCGTCAACCTGCTCGATATGGGGACGCAGTGGAAGGCCGCCTCCGAGGCCAAGGACGTGTTCGAGGGCACCGACCGCAAGACCGGCGCTCCGAAATGGACCGGCACCCGCGCCGACCTCGTCTTCGGTTCGAACTCGGTGCTGCGCGCCTTGGCCGAGGTCTATGCCAGCGCCGACGCCAAGGAGAAGTTCGTCAAGGACTTCGTCGCGGCCTGGACCAAGGTGATGAACCTCGACCGCTTCGACCTGGCCTGATCCAGGCGAGAAAGACCTTCAGCGGCCGCCCCTCCGACGGCCGCTGAAGCGCATACGAGCCAGGCTTCATACGCGCCGAATTCTTGCGCTCCGAATTCTTGCGCTCCGAACCTGGCGGCCCGATGAAGACGGGCCGTGCAGGCTTCAGCGTTGCATCTGCCTGCCGCGACGCTCCAGCGCCCGGCTCCAGCGCGACAGGCCGTAGCAGATCAGCCAGTAGATACTGCCGGAGAAGACATAAGCCTCCATGTTCATGCCGACCCAGGCCGGGTCGGCGAGCGAGGCTTGCGCGATGCCGAGCAGATCGAGGATCGAGACCACCAGCACCAAGGTGGTGTTCTTCACCAGCGCGATGAACTCGTTCGTCATCGCCGGCAGCGAGATGCGCAGCGCCTGCGGCAGGATGATCAGCCCGGTCGCCTTCCAATAGGTCAGACCGAGCGCTGTCGCCGCCTCGCGCTGGCCCGAAGGCAGCGCCTGCAGGCCGCCGCGCACCGCTTCCGCCATATAGGCGGCGATGACGAGGCCAAGCCCGATCACCGCGCGCGCCAGCCTGTCGATGCCGACGCCGCTCGGCAGGATCAATGGCAGCAGGAGCGAGGCCAGGAAGATCACCGCGATGATCGGCACGCCGCGCCAGAATTCGATGAACAGGATGCTGACGAGGCGGATGACCTTGAGCTCGGATTGCCGCCCGAGCGCGAACAGGATGCCGAGCGGGATCGCGATCAGGCTGGAATAGACCGAGATGAACAGGGTCAGCATCAGCCCGCCCCATTCGCGCGTCTCGACCGGCCTGAGGCCCAAGCCTCCGGCCAGGAGCCAGATGCCGAGCGGCGGCAGGATGACGAGAGAGAACAGGCCGAGCCGCAATTGCAGGCGCTTGGGCGCGAAGACGATGGCCACGACCGAGAGCAGGAACAGGATGCCGGTCAGATCGACGCGCCAGCGCTGGTCGGTCGGGTAGAGCCCGTACATGAACTGGCCGAAACGGGCGCGGATGAAGACCCAGCAGGCGCCGCCGGCCGTGCAGTCGCTGCGCGACGTGCCCGCCCAATTCGCATCGATCAAGGCCCAGCGCAGGAACGGCACCGCAATCCAGGCGATGCAGAACGCGATGACGAGCGTGCCGAGAGCCGTCGCGGGCGTGCCGAACAGGCGCTTGCGCCAGAGCGGAAGGGTGGTTTCACTCATCGCGTCACCAGCGCGATCCTGGCATTGTACCAGTTCATCAGGGCCGAGACGGCGAGCCCGATGACGAGATAGACCGCCAGCGTCATGGCGATGATCTCGATCGCCTGGCCGGTGTTGTTCAGCGCCGAACCCATGAACAGGCTGACCACGTCGGGATAGGCGATGGCCGCGCCGAAGGAGGAGTTCTTCAGCACGTTGAGATACTGGTTCGTCATCGGCGGCATCATCACCCGCAGCGCCTGGGGGATGGTGACGAAGCGCAGGATCTGCCCGCGTCGCAGGCCAAGCGCCGAGGCGGCTTCGGTCTGGCCATGCGGCACGGCCTGGATGCCGCCGCGCACGATCTCGGCGATGAAGCCCGCCGTGTAGGTCACCAGCGCCGCCAGCAGCGCGACGAATTCCGGGATCACCACGAAGCCGCCGCGATAGTTGAAGCCGCGCAGGATGGGGATGTCCCAGCGCGTCGCCAGGCTCGCCCAGGTGATGGCGAGGACGGGAAGCAGGATGACCAGCACGAGACCGATGGCGACGACAGGCGCATCGCGGCCGGTGCGCTCCTTGCGCCTGCGCGCCCAGAACGCGACCAGCCACTGCGCCAGCCAGGCCAGCAGGATCGCAGCCAAGGCCCAGCGGAAATTGGCGGGCGCATCCGGCAGAGGGATCGTCAGCCCGCGATTGTTGAGGAAGGCGATGCCGAAGACGCTCAGGCTGTCGCGCGGCGCCGGCAGCGCGGCGATCACGCCGAAATACCAGAACAGCACGAAGAACAGCAGCGGGATGTTGCGGACGAACTCGATATAGGCCCCAGCCAGCGTCGAGAGCAGCCAATGCGACGACAGCCTTGCGATGCCGAGCACGAAGCCGAGCAGCGTCGCCAGCACGATCGCGATCACCGTCACCAGCATGGTGTTGGCGACGCCGGCCCAGAACAGGCCAAGGATGTTGTCGGCCTGGGTATAGCTCGTCAGCACGAAGGGAACGTCGATGCCGGAGCTGCGCCAGAGGAAATCGAAGCCCGAGGCGATGCCGGCCTTGACCATGTTCTGCGAGGCATTGCGCACGAAATAGATGGTCAGGGCGACAAGCCCGACGATGAGCGCGAGCTGGTAGATCCAGTCGCGCACGCGCTTGTCGTTGATGAGGGCGAGGGCTCTGGTCACTGTGTCTCGGCTCGCATGCTCTCTTCGTGAAGCGCCGAGTCGTCCCGGGCGCAGTGAAGCGTAGACCCGGGACCCATGCCGGAACAGTTCAGGCATGGGTCCCGGATCGGCGCCGCTACGCGGCTTGTCCGGGACGACGGCGCATGTTCATGAATCCAGCTAGGAGCGGCAGAACCGCTCCGCTCTCACTGGAACGGCGGGGTGAACAGCAGGCCGCCCTTGGTCCAGAGCTGGTTCTGGCCGCGCTCCAGCTTCAGCGTCGAGCCCTGGCCGACGGTGCGCTCGAAGCTCTCGCCATAATTCCCGACCTGCTTGATGACCTTGTACATCCAGTCGTCGGGCAGCCCCATCATCGCGCCGAAGCCGCCTTCCGCGCCGAGCAGGCGGCGGACTTCGGTGTTCTTGGAATTGGCCTTCATCTCGTCGACATTGGCGGAGGTGACGCCGAGCGCCTCGGCGGCGATGGTGCCGTTCAGCACCCAGCGCACGATCAACTGCCAGCGCTCATCGCCCCAGCGCGTCACCGGCCCCTGCGGGTCGTTCGAGATCGGCTGGGTCAGGATGACGTGATCATCGGGCACCTTGAGCTTGACGCGCTGGCCGGCGAGCGCGCCGACGCCGGCGGTGTAGGCGTCGCAGCGGCCGGAATCATAAGCCGTGATGGCGTCGTCATTCTTCTGGAAATTGGTGATGGTGACCTTGAGGTTGCGCTCGCGGAACCAGTCGGCGGCGTTCTTCTCCTCGGTCGAGCCGGCGGCGACGCAGACCGAGGCGCCGTCGAGATCGGCCGCCGTCTTGGCGTTGGCCTTCTTGCGAACGATGAAGGTCTGGCCCTCGTAGAAATTGATGCCCTGGAAGTTGAGGCCGAGCGTCGCATTGCGCGAGAAGGTGATGGTCGAATTGCGCGCGAGCACGTCGACCTGGCCCGATTGCAGGATCGGCCAGCGCTGCTGCACCGAGGTCGGGGTGAACTTGACCTTGGTCGCATCGCCGAGCACGGCCGCCGCCAGCGCCTTGCAGTAATCGACATCCAGCCCGGTCCATTCGCCCTTGTCATTGGCGAAGGAGAAGCCGGGCAGGCCGAGATGCACGCCGCATTCGATGTTGCCGCGCGCCTTGATCGCATCGAGCGTCGGGCTCGGCGCCAGTTGCTGGGCATTGGCAAACGAAGCCCCTGCGGCCAGCACTGCCGCGGCTAGAATTGTCGTCTTCATGATTGTCGCTCTCCCCGAAGCCGTGAGCGGCTTTCTGCGTTGAAGACGCGACTATGCAACAGACGCGGCGAGAGTGGTAGCGGGGGCGACGATGGCTTCGGGTGGAGTTGCCATTGAACAGCCCGCCCTGGGCGTTCCATAACGCACCTTACCAGATGAGGATCTGCCAGAGCTGCCCGCTGCACCGCCTGCAAACCTATTAGGTGCACGACCTACAGGAAGCCTGCTCCTCAAAGCTTATTTCCTAGCCCGAACATGACCCCTAGGAGCGCGATAAAATCCAAAATACCAAAAAAAAGACCGTAACCCATCGCTCTTAAAAATCGTTTGGTCGCAATAAAATATACGGCAAAAACTATTACCGGTACCGCTAAAATCCCATATATCAAAACTGTTACTGTAAGACCAAACCAATTCATTTTCTAACCCCGAACAGGATACTGCCAACTTACGCTGAATCCGACGTTACCTTTCATTCCATGATGGCGGTTGTCCGCCGTAGAGCACCGCGTTCCACAAGTTCCTAGAAGTCTGCTACGGCTCGAGAGCGGCTCCTCTGACTAGGCCGAGCGCACCGCGCCCATCAACTCCGAGGTCGTGCCTGCGACCGGGCCGCGACAGGGCACCGCGACGGTCTTGTCCTCGAAGGCGCGGTGTTTGGCGACGCCGCCTACCGCCTTTTCCCCCTCGGCCCCTTCACCTCCGGCGTCTTTGCCCTGTTCTCCAGGCCGAGCTTGCGCCAGCGTGCCAGACGCTCAGGGTCGATCACGCCCTTGGCGACGGCTTCCTGAACCGCGCAGCCGGGTTCGTGCTCGTGGGTGCAGTCGCGGAAACGGCAGAGCGGGCTCAGTTCCGTGATCTCGGCGAACAGCGTTTCGAGACCAGACGCCGCATCGCTGACATGGAGCGTGCGCATGCCCGGCGTGTCGATCACCCAGCCGCCGCCGGCAATCGCATGCAGCGAGCGCGACGTCGTGGTGTGGCGCCCCTTGGCGTCGTGGGCGCGGATGTCGCCGGTCTGCTGCGGCTCGCCCTCGATGATGCCGGCGAGCGCGTTGACAAGCGTCGATTTGCCGACGCCGGACGAACCAACCAGCGCGAGCGTGCGGCCCTGCCCACACCAGGGCGCGAGCGCAGCCGCCGCGTCAGGGCTGCGCGGATTGACGATTGCAACAGCCAGCCCGCGTTGCAGGGCGGCGGCCTGGTCGAGATAGGGCTGCACGTCCGGCACGAGATCGGCCTTGGTCAGCAGGAGGACGGGATCAGCGCCGCTCTCATTGGCCAGCGCAAGATAGCGCTCCAGGCGCGCGACGTTGAAATCAGCATTGCAGGAGGTGACGATGAACAGCGTGTCGATATTGGCCCCGGCAAGCTGTGGTGTCTTGCTGCCCTCGGTGCGCCGCGCCAACACCGTCGCGCGCTCCAGCCTGCGCCGGAGCAGATGCGTGCCGGGCTCCACCAGAACCCAGTCTCCCACCGTGAAGTCACCTGTATTGGTATGGACCGGCAGTTCGAGCCTGATCGGCCCATCCGCCGTGATTGCGCTCATGCGGGCGCGGTGCACAGTGTCGATGCGCGCAGGCCGGAGGCCGGCGTCATCCGGTTCGCATTGATCTGCAAAGAAATCCGTCCAGCCCAGCGCCGCAAGCGACAATGGTGCGGAGGCAGTGTCGCCTTGCGTCACAATATCGCCCCACCGCTCGGCGTCCTCGTCATGGGCGACGATAAAGCGGGGTTCAGGCCGGCTTGCAAGCGCTAACCAGGCCGCCCATCACCCTCCGAACACCGTGTTCAACTGGCTGCCGACCATGATGAAGGTGGTGCGCTTGGGCATTTCCTTCAGCCTGACCGCGCCGATATAGGTCATCGCCGAGCGCACCCCGCCCATCAATTCCGACAGCGTGCCTTCGACCGGGCCGCGATAGGGCACCTCGACGGTCTTGCCCTCGGAGGCGCGGTATGTGGCGACGCCGCCGGCATAGCGCTTCATCGCCGTGTCCGAGGACATGCCGTAGAAGGTCATGCCGACGGCGACTTTCTCGCCATCGCGCTCCTCATAGCGGATCTCGCCTTCGCATTCGTCATGGCCGGCGAGCATGCCGCCCAGCATGACGAAATCGGCGCCGGCGCCATAGGCTTTTGCGAGGTCGCCCGGCACGGTGCAGCCGCCATCGCCGCAGACCAGGCCCTTCAGCCCATGGGCCGCATCGGCGCATTCGATGATGGCCGAGAGCTGCGGATAGCCGACGCCGGTCATCTTGCGCGTGGTGCAGACCGAGCCCGGCCCGATGCCGACCTTGACGATGTCGGCGCCGGCCAGGATCAGCGCTTCCGTCATGTCGCCGGTGACGACATTGCCGGCCATGATCGCAGCATCGGGAAAGGCGGCGCGCGTCGCCTTGACCGTATCGACGAATTTCTCGGTGTAGCCATTGGCGACATCGAGGCAGATCTTGCTGATCGGCGCCTTCGCATGGACGGCCTTGAGCTTGTCATGGTCGCTCTCGGTGGTGCCCAGCGAATAGAAGGCGTTGGCGGATTGCGGCTCCTTGAAGAAGGCGATGAGCTCGTCGGCACCGTAATGCTTGTGCAGCGCGACCATGGCGCCATGCTTCAGCAGCGCGCGCGCCATCGCCATGGTCCCGACCACGTCCATATTCGCCGCGATCAGCGGAAAGCCGCTCCATTCCGTACCGGTATGGGCGAAACGGAAGCTGCGGTTGACGTCGACATGGGCGCGACTGCCCAGCGTCGAGCGCTTGGGCCTGATCAGCACATCGCGGAAGTCGAGTTTTGGATCGTTCTCGATGCGCATGGGGCCTCCGACGGCAGCTCGGCGCACGCAGAGGGTCGCGTGCGTCGATTCATAGCCGCTCGGGCCCGCGAGAGGCAATCCAGACCGTAGCGCCCGACGTTCCCTGGATTGCTTCGGCTTACGCCACCAGGCTCTTCGCCAGCATGCAATGCACGCCCTTGGAGCCGTTGACCGTCTGGGTCACGCGCAGATCGGCAGCGAGGCTGCACAGCATATAGGCCTCCTCGCGCGCGAGCTTCGTGCGCGCGACGATCAGCGCGATCATCTCGCGCAGCGCCTTCTGGGCGCAGATGTCCAGATCGGGATCGATGCCCATGGTGATGTGGTGGGTCGGCGTCTCCGCCCGAGGCGTCGTGAAGGACAGGTCCTCGCGCAGGATGAACTCGAAGGTGCCTTCGAGCGCGGTCTCGATCGCGGTGACACAGACCTCGCCATCGCCCTGCGCGCCATGGCCGTCGCCGCAGGAAAACAGCCCGCCCTCGACGAAAACAGGCAGATAGAGCGTCGAACCCGCAACCAGCTCCTTATTGTCGAGATTGCCGCCGAAGGCGCGCGGTATGAG
This sequence comes from Allobosea sp. BE125, assembly GCF_031456075.1. Taxonomy (NCBI): domain Bacteria; kingdom Pseudomonadati; phylum Pseudomonadota; class Alphaproteobacteria; order Hyphomicrobiales; family Alloboseaceae; genus Allobosea; species Allobosea sp. BE125. Next base: position 143,317 of record NZ_JAVDTY010000007.1, on the reverse strand, counting down.
CGAGGTCAATCGGCCCCAATGCGCGGGCGGCGCCGTGCCCATCACGCCGAAGAAGGGCGCCAGCGGCAATTCCATGCCCCAAGGCAGATGCGCCAGATTGGTTTTCGCATCGAGCCCGATATGGATCAATTTATGCGCGTCGAACTCGTCGGGCAGCGTGCCCGAGAGCGGCTTGATCATGGTGTAGCCCCAGTCGGTGCGCAGCTTCACCTCGCGGATGCGCACCTCCAGCACCTGGCCGGGCTTGGCGCCCTTCACCGCGACCGGGCCGGTCAGGATATGGCCGGGCACCGAGCGGTCGGCCTTGGCATGGATCTCGTGGATTTCGGGCAGGACATGGAAGCCGGATTTCGGCTGCGCCTCGGCCGGGCCGGTGACGGTGCGGATCGTGACGCTGTCGCCGCTCGCGATCGTCAGCACAGGCTTGAGCGCGGCGTCGAAGAAGCCCCAATGGCAGGTCGAAAGGCCGGCCTCGAGCAGATGATGGGTCACGGGCGGCCTTTCCAAGGGGAGGTTTCAGCTCAAGGGCCCGCGCCGGTGGTGAGCGCTGGCCTGGCATTCTTGCGGATGGTGTAGAGCGTCGCGCCGATGACGATGGCGGCGCCGATCCCGGTGGTCAATGCCGGGATTTCGGCGAAGAACACGAAGCCGGTGAAGCAGGACAGGATCAGCCGGGTGAAGTCGAGCGGCGCGAGCGCGGCCGCCTCGCCAACCTGATAGGCCCGCGTGAGCAGCCATTGTCCCGCGGTGCCGAACAGGCTGAGCAGGACGAGCCAGAACCACTGCTCCGGGCTCGGCTGCGTCCAGAACCACCAGCACGGCACGGCCAGCACCGCCATCAGCACGACGCCTTGATAGAGCAGGATGGTCTCGGTGCGCTCGGTCGCCGCCAGCATGCGCACGCTGACGGTGACGCCGGCGCCGAAGAGCGCACCGGCGATCGAGGCCAAGGCATAGATGTTGAGCCCGCCTGCGGAAGGATCGAGCATGATCATCACACCGGCGAAGCCGATGATGGTGGCGATCCAGCGCCGCGAATCCACCTTTTCCTTCAGCACGAGCACGGCGGCGATGGTGACGAAGAAGACCTGGCTGAAGCCGATCGCGGTCGCTTGCGCCAGCGGAATATGGATGACCGCCGAGAAGCCGCACAGCATCGAGGCGAGCGTAATGAGGCCGCGCGTGATCTGAAGCCCCGGGCGGGTCGTTCGCATCAGCAGCGGCAGCGCCGAGCCCGCGATCGCGACGATGACCAGGCTCATGATGATCTGGCGGATCATCAGGATCTCGATCAGCGGGATCGCGGCCCCGACATGCTTCATCGCGCCGACCATGACGGCGTAGACCAGGAGCGACGACAGCATATAGACCGAGCCGCGCAGATTGGGGCTGGCGGAGAGCCAGCGGCGGGCGAGGCCATGTCGCAGCCGGGCGACCCAGCCGCGCCGCGCGGGCGCGGCGATTTTGGATATCGAACTGAGAACGATGGGTGGAGCCGCCTCCGCAGGCGGCTCGTCGGCATGCAACGGACGGAACGAGGCGTCTGAGGCGTCGTCATCGAAACCCGAACGGTCCTGCCGCCCGGTCAGTCGCTCTTCGCTCATCGCCCCAGCCATCGGCCGCACTTTTTAGCGCGCGGCTCGTTTCCATCCCCGATGCGAAACCATTGATGAAACGGGCATCTTCCGCCAGAGGCCCGGACACATGCCTGGGTTGTGTAGGGCGAGCCGGTCGATGCGTGGTGGCGGCAAGGGCGGCATTCCGGCCTCGGTCTGTCACATCAGTGCAAAGGCGTGTAGGAGGCCTCGATCTTCCGCGGGCGGGCGCCCGCGTCACATTTTCCGGGATTTAAAGTCGGACGCATGAGGGATCTGCTGTCGAGTCTGTCGGGGGGGCTTCGTGCGCTCGCGCCGGGGCGCTTCCCCTATCGGCGTTTCGCATTGGCGCTGGTCCTTGGCGGTGTCGGCGCCTGGCTCTTCGTGCAGGGGCGGCTGCCGCTGCCCTGGATGCTGGGCTCGATGGTGTTCTGCACGATCGCGGCCCTGCTGCGCCTGCCCGTCGCCGCGCCGCCGGTGATCCGCCCGCCGATGACCATGGTGATCGGTGTCATGCTCGGCGCCGGCTTCAAGCCGGAGGTGATCGGCCAGATCCCCAACTGGCTGCCGACCATTGCCGGCCTCGTGCTGTTCATGTGCGCCTGCGGCTTCGCCTGCGTCGGCTATTTCCGCAAATTCGCGGGGTTCGACCCGGTCACCGCCTTCTTCGCCGGCATGCCGGGCGGGCTGGTCGAGATGGTCACGGTCGGCGAGGAAAAGGGCGGCGACGCCCGCATCATCGCACTGATCCACTCCGCCCGCATCCTGCTGGTGGTGATGACACTGCCCTTCATCGTGCAGTGGATCGGCGGCGTTCCTCTCGGCGGCACGCGGGTCGCGGGGCCGTCATTCCAGCAGACGCCGCTTTTCGCCGAGCTCACCTTGCTGGCCTGCGGGCTGGCCGGCATCGTCGTCGGGCACTGGCTGAGATTGCCGGCAAAATTCCTGCTCGGGCCGATGCTGGTCAGCGCCGCGGTGCATCTGGCGGGGCTGAGCAACGCGGTTCCGCCTTTCGAGATCGTCAACGCGGCGCAGCTCGTGCTCGGCGTCACCATCGGCTGCCGTTTCGTCGGCACGCCGCCACGCATCATCCTGCGCGTGCTCGTGCTCTCGGTCGGCTCGACCGTGCTCCTGCTGGCGCTGACCTTGTCCTTCGCCTGGCTGGTCGCGCTGGTCTCGGTTCATGGCCATGTGCCGTTGATCCTGGCCTATTCGCCGGGCGGCCTCGCCGAGATGAGCCTGATCGCGCTGGCGCTGCACACCGAGGTCGCCTTCGTGGCGGCTCACCACATCATCCGCGTCTTCCTGGTGATGGTCTGCGCCGGCCCGCTTTTCGGCGTCATCATCGGCAAGCCCAAAACGGCTGATGGGCGAGTGGCGAATGGCGAGTAGCGAATGGAGATTGGCTGTCGCTGCTCCTTTCGCTCTACTCGCCACTCGCTATAGGCCATTCGCAGCGGCAAGCCCTTGCGCCAGCCCCGCCGCCAGTGCTGCGCATTGGCCAGCCATGAAAGCGGCTCCGTCCAGGCGCTGCCGGTCGCCGGCGCGGATGGCGCCAAGGCGCGCAATCAGCGCCTGCGCGAAGGCCTGCGGCGTATCGGCGACGCTGAAATTCGCCGGCATCTGCGAAAAGCCCCGGCAGGACAATGTCGTCGCCACGGCGGGCAGGCCGAGTTGCATCGCCTCGATCGTCTTCAATTGCACGCCCGTGCCGGCGCGGCTCGACAGCGCCACAATCCGGCAGGACCGCAGGAAATCGTCGGCATCGGGCACCCTGCCGACAAGCGTGACCTGCGGCGGCAGGACCGGCATCTCGCCCGACAGCCGGCCGGCGACAGCAACCGTGATATCGGATGGCAGCAGCGGGCAGATCTCGCGCAGGAACCAGTCGAGGCCGATGAAATTCGGCGCCCAGGTCCAGGTTCCGATCAGGCCGATATCGTAGGCGGGCGCGGGCTCCGTCGCCTCGACGGCAGGTTTGCGGGCGGAGCCCGAGACCAGCGGTAGCGCCGCCGACTTCGCCTGATATGCCGGGCCGAGCGCGGCGCGATCCGCCTCGGCCAGGGTCCAGACGAAGCGCGCCTCGTCCCAGAGCCGGCGTTCGATGCGCTCCAGCTGCCTTGCCTCGCGAGCGAAGAGCCAGCGCAGCAGCGGGTTGGCGCTGTGCGATGCACTCTGCCGCGCCGAGACATGCTCGATATTGTGCTCGACCAGCACGCAAGGACCCAGGCTGAGCAATTCCGGGAAGGCGCCGGGCAGCATCACCGAATTCAGGATGAGCGCGTCGAACGGTCCATGCGCCCGCACCGCTTCGATCAGGCGGCCCTCACCGGCCAGCCGGAGCTTCGCGCAAGCGACCGGCAGGCCCTTCGCCAGGGCGGCCGCTATCCATTGCAGCTTGCGCCGCGCCGGCACGGCGGCGTTCTCGATGTCGATGGCGTCGATCACGACCGCGCCTTCGGGAACGGCTGGAACCTCGCCCGGCCGCAGGAAGCCGATCGCCGTGACCTCATGACCGGCGGCGCGCAGCGCGTCGAGGATCGCGGCATTGGCGATCTCGAAACCGGTGTCGGGCCGGGCGACCGGAATCAACGAGGTCAGGAAGGCGAGGCGCAAGACGGGCGGCCCTTTGGCAGTGGAGGCCGCGAGAGAGACGCAGATCCTATCGCAGGGTCAAGTCCAACCGAGCGCCATCGTCAATGTTTTCTGGTGCTTGGCTTTCTGGCACTTGGCCCCGGTTCCGCGCCGATCGCGCACACGGAACCTTAAGCGCCCTCATGCAGTCTAGTGGAACGAATTTGACATTTGCGACCCGCCCGATATCGGCCGCGCGGCAAATGTCAAATTCATAAGTTCCACTAGAAAACCAAAGATTTGCTAGCGGTTTTGGTGATTCCGACATTTGCTCCGAACTCGATATAGAACGGGGAGCAAATGTCGGAATCAAACCACTTGTGCGCCATGGCCCCGACCGAGAATGACCCGATCTTCGATGCCATCGCCGCAGTGCCGCTCGCGGCGACGGGCTTCGACGCGACTGAGACCTTCACGATCGTCGCACGCTCGCCGGAGGAGGCCTTGCGCGGCGTCGAAAGCGTCGTCTGCGTGCCGACCTTCAAGCGGCCCGACATGCTGGAGGCGACCTTGCGCTCGCTGGCCGCGCAGCAGGGCGGGCGCGACTTCGCCGTCATCGTCGTCGAGAACGAAGGCATCGAACGCGCCGGCGCCACCCGCGCCAAGGCGCTGCTGGAAGCCGGCCTGTTCAAGGGCCTTGTCATCGTCGAGCCGCGCCAGGGCAACTGCAAGGCCTATAACGCCGCCTGGCGCTGCGCCCTGACGCGGTTTCCGGCGCTGGAACAGCTGCTCGGCATCGATGACGACGAGCAGGCCGAGCCCGGCTGGCTCGACGCCTTCCTGCGCGCGGCGGAGACGGCTCCAGCCGAGCTCTTCGGCGGCTCGGTCACGCCGGCTTTCGAGGATACCTCGCGCGCCTGGCTGAAGGCGCATCCGGTGTTCCGCTCGCATTACAGCGTCACCGGCCCGATCCCGATCCTCTATTCCAGCGCCAACTACCTGATCCGGCGGCGGGTGCTGGAGCGGCTGGGTTTCCCCTTCCTTGACGAGAGCTTCGATTTCACCGGCGGCGGCGACAGCGATTTCTTCTCGCGCGCCAAGGCGGCGGGCTTCCACTTCTGGTGGGTGCAGGAGGCGGCTCAAACCGAGACCATGCCGGCGAGGCGCAGCGAATCCGACTGGATCGCGGCGCGCGCTTTCCGCAATGGCGCGCTCTCGGCGCAGATCGCGCGGCGCCAGCAGCCGGGCCTGGCGGGACGGCTCACGGTGCTGATGAAATCGCTGGCGTTGCTGGCGGCATCACCCTTTCGCGGGCTCGCCTTGGCCCTGCGCACGCATTCGGTCCTGATCGGGCTCTATCACGCGCAAGTGGCGCTGGGTCGTCTGATGTCCGAATTCGGCGTCGCCAACGAGCAGTACCGCAAGCCGGAGAAGAATTAGGCCGTGACCCGGTATTTCGAGGTCAACCTCAGCCCGATCACCGAGACCAGGAGCGCGAACCAGACCGGGTCGGCGCGGCGGAAGAAGAAGCTCTCCAGGCAGGCCGAATAGACGCAGAACAGCCAGATCCGGAAGAAGAGTTCGGCCAGCGCCTTGTTCTCCGGCTTGGGCAGGACGCGGTGATGGTCGCGCAGCGGCAGCAGGATCAGGACGATCAGGGCGAGCATCATTCCGGGAATGCCGAGCCCGATGGCGAGGTCGACATAGCCGCTATGGCCATGGACCATGCCCTGGGCGATGCCGGTCTCGCCTTCGCCGATATCGGCGAACATGACATAGTCGCTGCGCCAGAAGCCCTCGAAGCCATAGCCGAGGATCGGCCGGTTCCAGAGCCGGTCGAGCGCGAATTTCCAGATCTCGGTGCGGCCGGTGAAGGTCTGGCCGGGGCTGAGCGCCTGCAGGGCGGTGTCGATCGGCTTGAACAGCACGGAGCCGATGGTTGCCGTGAGCAGCAGAGCGAGCGGGCCGAGCGCCAGCAGCGCGCGCAGCCACAGGCTCCTGATCCGCGCACAGGCGAGCCCGACCAGCACGACGAAGGGCCCGAGCCCCATCGAAGTCTTGGAGCCGGTGAAGAACAGGAAGACCGTCGCGAGCCCGGCGAGCGCCCAGCCCAGGCGCGGCGATGTCGTCATCACGAAGATGCCGATCAGCACGAAAACCACCATCATCGCGCCGGCGATGTTCTTGTGGTCGAACAGGCCGCGCCAGGCCCCGGCATGCTCGGGTTCGAGCGCATCCCCGGCCGAATGGACGGCGATATCGGGGTAGATCACGAGGCCGGCATAGCAGATCAGCACCACGATCAATGACGCCGTGCCGATGAGGCTGGCGAAATGGCGCCGGCCCTGGGGCAGCAGCATGATCGAACCGGCGATCACCAGCACCACCAGCGTAAAGCGGAAGGCGCGCATCGAGACGTCGGGATTAGCCGACTGGATCACGCCGATCGTCATCCAGGTGATCAGCAGGATCCAGCTCGGCCTGAGATAGGCCTGTGCCGCCCGGCCGCCCGAGAGGGCGGCGCTGACGATGCCGAGCACGGCGATCAGCGAGAAGCTGAGCTGATTGACGACGTTCGCGGTGTCCTCGTTGGGAACCTCGTAGCTGCCCTTGAACGGGCCGGTCGAGACCCAGACGAGCAGGAAGGCCGCGACGAAGATGAAGCCGCGCAGATTGTGACCGGCCTCGCTCCCGGCCGCGGCCGGCGCCGCACGCGCCTCGATGCCGGTCGCGCTCATCAGGCTTCGTTGACGACGAAGCCGCGGATCTTGGCGGCGTTGGGGCCAAGCGCGTCATTGGCCTGCGCCAGATCGCCGGCGGCGACCTCGCCCTTGCGGATGACGAGGATGATGTCGTCGACGGCGTCCGCGAAGCGTTGCGACAGGGCGTCGCTGCCCAGCGCCGCGCCGTCGATCACGATGGGTCCGAAACGCCGCGCCGCGGCGAAGAAGCCGTCGCTGATCTGCTCAGCGGTGACGAGATCGACGCGCCCGACGCGCGGCAGGAAGAACAGCCCCGTGCCTTCGTCCTGCAAGGCGGCGCGCACGAGACCGGCCGCCCCCGTCGCGATCTCATGAAGGCCGGTTTGCGCCTCCCCCGCGAACACCTTGGTCAGGCTGTTCTCGCCGAGGCCGGCATCGACCAGCAGTGCAGGCAGGCCCTCCTGCGCCGCATCGAGCGCGAGATTGAGCGCCAGCGTCGAGGCGCCGGCATTGGAGCGCAGCCCGAGCACCAGGACGCGGCGCCTGGCACTGGGGGCGCCCTCCTTGGCCAGCGCCATCCCGGCTGTCCTGATCGCCTTGGCGAAGGCGGCGTTGGGCTTGTCGAGCACATCCACGAGATGCGCCTTGGACTGGAAGACCGAGCGCGGCTCGTCCTCATTGCGTCGCCAGCGCCGGTGCCTGACGGCCGGCAGCGTGGCGAGCAAGGGAGCCGCAGTTGCCTGGACGATCTCGGGAAGGCGCTCGGCCTGCCCGCCCTGGATGGTGGTGAAGCGCCGCCAGCCCGTCTTCGCGCCGGCGGGCTGGGGGGCTGGCGCGGCCGGAATCGTGTCCGGAACAGGAGCGGGAGCGAGATCTTCGGGCGGGCTTGCTTCGACGGCAGGCGCATCCGGCTCTGCCTGCGCCGGCAGGCGCGTCCGGCGCCGCCAGAGGCTGAACCCGGCCGCGGGCTGCGCGGCGGGAGCCGGAAGCGGGCCGCCGGCCATCAGAGCCAGTCCGATCGCGAGCATGGCGCCCACGCCGCCGCCGCCGATGCCGCCGAGCATCGCGATGGTCCGCCGCGTGATGCCGCTCTTCTCCAGCGGCGGCATGGCCTGGCTGATGATACGGGCATTGGTGGTGTCGATGCCGGCGAGCTCGCCGGTTTCGCGCGCGCGCCGCAGGAAGGCGTCGTAGACGACGCGGGAGGATTCGACCTCGCGCTCGAGCTCGCGCAGCTCGACCGAGGCGCGGCTCGCGGCATATTGCGTCTTGGTCAGCTGGTCGACCCGCTGGGAGATCTGGCGCTCGGCTTCGACGGCGCGGTCGTACTCGACCTTGGCGGCGCGGCCGATGCGGGCGAGCTCCTCTGCGATCTGCCGGCGCGCATCGCGCACCTGCGCCTGCGCCGAGGCGAGCGCCGGGTGGCGTGCGCCCAGGGAGGCGAGCAGATCGGCCTCCTTGTTCAGTGCCGCGCCGAGCTGCGAGCGCAGCGCCGTCATGGTGTTGGAGGCCACCGCCTCGGGCACCGCGCCGGCCTCGATGCTGGCGGCGCGTGTTGCCAGCGTCTGATCATATTTCGCCTTGGCCTCGGTTGCCCGCGTGCGCAGCGCCACAAGCTGGGCGTTGTTCAGCGCGAGCTGCTCCTCGGTCATCGATTTGCCGCCGAAGCCGACGATGTTGTTGGCTTCCTTGTATTTCTCCGCCTTGTCCTCGGCGGTACGCAGGCGGTTGCGCAATTCCTCCAGGCGGCCGGTGAGGGCACCGGTGGCGCGCTGCGCGGCATCGGCCCTGACCGAGGCCTGGTCGTCGAGATAGGCGTTGGCCAAGGCATTGGCGATGCGCGCGGCCTTCGCGGCCTCCTTGGACGTCACGGAGATGTCGATGACGAAGGTGCGCTCGCCGCGCCGGACGGCGACGCTCTTGTCGAGCGCCGCCAGCGCGTAGAGCATGCCTTCATGCGCCGGTGCGCCGCTGCTCGGCAGAAACTCGGACAGGATGCGCATCAGCCCGGACTTGCTGGCCTCGCCGCCGAATTCGGGATCCTTGTCGAGCCCTTCGCTCTCGACGACGCGCGATTTGATGCTGTCCGAGGCGATGACGCGCGCCTGGCTTTCGAGATAGCCGGTGATCGAGGTCGGATCCCCGCTGACGGCGTTCGGCGAGACCTCGTTCTGGAGCACGCGCAGGTCGCGCGGGTCGATGAAGAGCTGCGCCGTCGAGATGTATTTCGGCGGCAGCATCAGGCTCGCCAGCCCGGCGAGAACGAGGCCCAGCAGCGCCGAGAGGATGATCAGCCCCTTGCGGTTCCAGAGCGTGGCGGCGAGCCAGGCCGGATCGGTCAGGCGCGCGAGCGCGTCGGGCGTGCCCGCAGCCGGGGCCTGCGTCTGCTTGCGGCGCTCCGGCCGCTTTTCGACCGGCTCTTCCGCTGCCGTTTCGGTGGTGGTGAACATTATACCACGCTTCACTCTGTCATTCCTGCCTGAGCGTCGACGGCGCTGATCGCCGCTCCGCAGGCATGCATCCGGCCAGGCATCAACCCGCGCTCCGTCGATAGCGGTTGAGCACGTTCATCATCAGTTTCGGCTTGTAGTCGGCGTCCAGCGGCAAGGGCCGCGCCTTCGCCGTGTCCCGCCGCGGAAAGGTCTCGTGAATCCAGGAATAGCGGTCGCTCAGCCCCCAGGTCACGATCGCCCTGGGCGGGCGAGCCGTGGTGACGGCGTTGAGATAGGTCGAGACCAGGCTGGCGGCGGCGCGGTCGCGCGTCGCGGCGTCGGCCGGCAGCTTCCAGTCGATCACATCAAGCTCGGTGACCTCGACATCGACCTCGAGCTTGCCGAGCGCCTCGACGAAGAGCTGCAGGCCGTGGGTGTCGATCGGATTCTCGGCATAGAGATGCGCCTGCATGCCGATGCCGTGGATGGGAATGCCCTTGTCCTTGAGCCGGCGGACGAGATCGAGCGCGATCTGCCGGCGCGCGACGACGCCGGCGTTGGGTTCCTCGAAATTGAAGTCGTTGAGCACGAGGCGCGCCTTGGGGTCGACGCGCGCGGCGGTGCGGAAGGCGATCTCGACATGCTCGGGGCCGAGCAGGCGCTGCCAGATCGTGTCGCGCATGGGTTCGCCCGGCGTCGGTTCGAACTTGATCACCTCGTTGACCACATCCCAGGTCGCGATCCGGCCCTTATAGCGGTCGACCACCACCTCGATATGACGGATCAATTCGCGCTCCGCCTCGGCGCGGCTGGTCATCGCCTTGGCCCAGGGCGGCAAGGCCTCGCCCCAGAGCAGGGCATGGCCGCGCAGGGCCTGGCCGTTGCCCTGCGCGAAGGCGACGAGCTCGTCGGCGCCCGAGAAGTCGAACCTCGACCGGTCGTGCCGCAGCGCCTCCCATTTCAGGTCGTTCATCGGCACGATCACGTCGCAATAGCGCTTCAAGGCGTCGCGATAGAGCGGGTCCTCGCGAAAGGTCTCGATCTGCGCCGCCGAACCGAACGGAATTGGCGCGCGCTGCGCCGCGGCGCGCGAAGCCGTGAGCCCGGCCGCGACCAACCCGGCGCCGGCGAGCAGCGCGTCGCGCCGCGTCAAGGGCGCGTCATATCGGGGCGGGGCGGGCTCGTTCATCGCGCGGCACAGTTCCGTTTCGTTTAGGGTCGCTCAACGCCTCTCGGCTAAGGAAGACGGGAGATTCGGCAAAGCGCAGGCACGAGCCGAGCCAGCCATCGCTGCTTCAACGGGTTCCATGTCGCCTGACCGCTCCACCATCTTGACCTACCTCACGATCCTGAGCGGCTCGGCAGGTCGGCTCGTCATCTCCCTTGTCTACTTCCTCATCGTTGCGAATACGTTGACTCTCGGCGAATTCGGTTTGTTCGCGACCGCCTCCGCCAGCGGCCTGATCCTGTCGCGCTTGCTGGCCTTCGGATTCGTCTCGCCGGTCTATCGCGTCGCCACCGTCAAGCCGCGATTGCTCGGGGCCTATCTCGCCGGCTTCGCCGGGCTTGCCTGCCTCTCCGTCCCGGTCATCCTGCTGGCTGCGGCAGGCGTCTACGCGGCCCTGTTCGCCGACCGGCTCGCGCTCCTGCCCTTCGCCCTGATCATCGGCGCCGAAATCGTCGGCTGGCGGCTGGTCGAGGTCGTCGCCATCGTCAATAACGGGCTGCGGCGCTTCCGCGAGGCGGCGCTGCTCGTCATTGTCGGCTCGTCGCTGCGGACGCTGGCCGCCATCCTGTTCTATCTTTACGGCCATGCCAGCCTCGCCATCTGGGCCTGGGCCTATCTCGCCGCGACGCTGGCGACGGCGCTGCTCGCGCTCGCATTCTTCCTGCCGAAACTGCGCTGGCGCCTTGCGCATCGGCTTTATCCGCGCCGCATGGCCGACGCGCTCTACGCCAGCGCCGCCGAGATCGTCTTCTATGTCCAGGCCGAGCTGGACAAGCTCCTGGTGCTGGCGCTCGCCGGAGAGCGCACGGCCGGGCTCTACGCCATCGCGATGCGCGTCGTCGATCTGACCGCGATGCCGGTGCGCAGCTTCAACCAGATGCTGGTGCAGAAGATCATGCAGGAGCGCGGCCTTGGCGGCGGGCTCGGGCGGCGGGCGCTGATCGAGTTCGGCATCGCGCTGATCTCGGTCGCGGGTCTTGCCGCCATCATCCTGCTGTTGAAGCCGTTTCCCGGAGCGCTCGGCCGCAACGTCTCGGAGGCGGCCTATCTCTTCCTGCCGATGCTGCTGGTGCCCGCCTTCCGCAATCTCGTCGAATACCATGCCGAATTGCTCTATGCTCGGGAGCTCACCGGCTCGCGCATCGCGCTGCTCTGCGCGGTTACGGCGCTGAAAGCCGCGCTGGTCTCCTGGGTGATGACGCGCTTTTCCGCCGGCGATGCCTGGGCGCTCTGGCTCAACGCCGTCTTCGGGCTGGTCTACATCCTGTCGGCGGCCGTGACCTACCGGCTGCTGGCTACTGCGCCTCGAACAGCGCCTTCAATCGCTCGACCGGCTGGCCGATGAAGGATTGCACGCCGACCGCAACCTGACCCTCGTCGAGGACATCCTCGAAGGAGCGCAGGCTCGCAAGCCCGCCGGCATCGCCACCCCAATAGACCTTGCAGAGTTCAAAGCCGTCCGGGGTGTGGCCCGCGGCCTCGAGGCCGAGCACGCGCTCCACGAAGTAGCCATAGATCATGTATTCGGAGAATTGCCGCTGGGAGGCGATCGCGCTGACCCAGTCGCGACCGTTGATCTGCTCGATACGCGCCAGCAGCGCCCGGACATTGTCGCTGCGCCAGCTCACCAGATTGTTGATGTAGTCGGGGCTGGGCATCGTCGGCTGGGGCAATCCGAGCAGCCGCGCCGCCATCTCGCACCAGGCGACATGCTCGCTCATCTCCGCGGTGATGCCGGCGGGCTTCACATAGAGCCGGACTGCCTGGTCCTTGCCGAGATGGGCCACATCGAACGGCCGCAGGAACAGCATGTCGGAATCGGCGAAGAGGATCACGTCTTCACCGCTGACCAGCGGCAGGGCGAATTTCCGCAATTGCTGAGCGTGCCAGCCGCGCAAGGGCGGGACACCGCGCCGCAGCGCGCGAAAACCGGTCCAGATCCGCCGCCGGCCGAGCGCGAGCGGATCGGGCCGGGATTTGAGCCAGGATGGTAACAGCGCGGATTCGGCAATCACCTGCCGGCGCGGGCCCGCCAGCGGCTTGAACAGCGCGACGTCCTTGTCCTCGACCAGCAGGTAATGCATCGCGTGACCGGTGACGAAGCGGTCGATGCTGGCGCAGAGCAGCCGGCAGCGCTCGATGTCGCCGGCATAGCTCGGCGTGGCGATGGCGTAGCTCGGTTTCATCGCGTGGATCGACGACCGAACAACCGGGCGCGCAGCATGCGCAGGACAAAGACCGGATTGCCGAGCACGTAACGGCGCCAGAGCCGGCTGGGTTCCAGCCAGAGTCGGAAGAGCCATTCCAGCCTCAATTGGCGGAACACCTCGGGTGCGCGCGAAACCTCGCCGGCCAGGAAATCGAACAGGGCACCGACGCCAGCCGCGGCCGAACAATGCTGCGGCCCGAGCTTCTGCGAGATCCAGCGTTCCTGCCGTGGATTGCCGAAGGCGACCAGAAGCAGATCGGGCGGCGTGGCCTCCAGTTTCGCCAGCAGCGCGGCCTCCTCGCCGGGAGCAAAATAGCCGTGGCTGAGCACGCTGAAGCGATGCTCGGGATATTGCAGGGACAGGCGCACGGAGGCGCGGGCGGCGACGCCGGGGCGTCCGCCGAGCAGGGCGACGCGCAGCCGCCGCTTTTCCGTCGCGAGCAGGCCGGGGATGAAGTCCGTGCCGTTGAGATTGGCCGGGAACGAGGCGCCATGCAGCAGCCAGCCGCCGAGATCGACGCCGATCCCATCTGCAAGGACCAGGAAGCCCGCAAGCTCCCGGCGCAGCGCCTGGTCATGCGCCGCCAGGTTGACGAGATGGGCGTTGCAGAAGGCGAGCTTGAGATGCCGCCGATTGGCCATCGCGTCGCTGACTTCAGCAAGCGCCTCAGTGCGCGTCAGCACCGCGATCCCGACGCCGCCAATATCGCGCGTGGCGAAGCCCGGCTTGGCCGGAGCGTCCGCTTGGGTCGCAAGATCGAGGGATAGAGTGGCGACCACGGGTTTACGTCTTGCTCGATTGAACTGGAGCTTACGTCAGCGCCGATAGGGGCGAGGGGTCAAGTTGAACCAAACGGGAGGGTGAACGGCTTCTTCCTGCAATTGTAGCTACCGGGTTAATCGAAAAGCTCCCTAAATCGAAGGTCTGTTTCGATCCGGCACGTTGTCGAGACGTCGCTCGCGCAATTACAACTTGGCGTTGAGTAACCTGCCCTTTCCGGAGCGCACGCTTCATTTTGGCACGGCCGCCTGCCAGCTCGACGATTACCGATATGGTTACTGAAATCTATCGTTTGGCATCGCGTTTTAATGTGCCCCGGGTAACGGCGCGTTCCTGGCTTGCCTCTGCTCCAGCCAAACCCGCGCCTCCGGCAGGCGGCGCCTTGCGCTGGGACGGGTTCACAGCCTCGGCGATCATGCACGAGCAGGATGTGAAAAACCGGTTCCCAGTTTTTCGCATCCTGCTCTAGGTTGCGGCACCACCGAGCCAGGGGCCGAAGATGAATCAAATCGATTTAAGCAACCGCGTCGCCATCGTCACCGGCGGAGCCCAGGGCATCGGCCGCGCCGTCGCCGAGCGTTTCGCCGCCAGCGGCGCCAAGGTCGCGATCTGGGATCTCGACGGCGATCTCGCGCGCAAGGCCGCGGCCGAGATCGGCGGCGAGGCGACGGGCCTCGCCATCGACGTGACGGATGCGGCCGCCGTGAAGGCGGCGAGCGACGCGCTGGAGGCCAGGCATGGCAGCGTCGACATCCTCGTCACCAGTGCCGGCATCGCCGGCCCCAATCTCAAGACCTGGGAATACCCGCTGGAGGAATGGGCCCGCGTCATGCGCCTCAATGTCGACGGCACGCTGCATTGCTGCCAGGCGGTGATCCCAGGGATGATCAAGCGCAATTACGGCCGCCTCGTCCTGGTCGCCTCGATCGCCGGCAAGGAAGGCAATCCCAACGCCTCGGCCTACTCCGCTTCGAAGGCGGCGGTGATCGCGCTGACGAAGTCGCTCGGCAAGGAACTGGCGACGCAGGACATCGCGGTGAACTGCATCACCCCGGCCGCCGCCCGCACCCGCATCTTCGACCAGATGAGCGAGGAGCATATCGGCTACATGCTCGCCAAGATCCCGCGCGGGCGCTTCCTGCTGCCCGATGAAGTCGCCGCCATGGTCGCCTTCCTCGCCTCGGCCGAGAACAGCTTCACCACCGGCGGCGTTTTCGACCTTTCGGGCGGGCGGGCGACTTACTAAGCTCGGTGCCATGACTCAGATGCTTCCCTCCGCCGCGGTACTCGGCGCCCGCGCCTTTGCTGCGCTTGCCGGCCTCAACCGTTTCACCGACGAGCCGGGCAAGCTGACGCGGCTTTATCTCTCGCCGGCCCACAGGCAGGCGGCGGAGTGGACCAAGGGCGCCATGGAGGTGGCCGGCCTGACCGCCTTCATCGATGCTGCCGGCTCCGTGCAGGGCCGCCGCGAGGGCGCGACGCCCGGCCTGCCGGCGGTGATGATCGGCTCGCATATCGACACGGTGAAGGATGGCGGGCGCTTCGACGGCAATCTCGGCGTCGTCGCCGGCATCCTGGCGGCGCAGGCCTTGCGGGATGCAGGCATCGTCCTGCCCTTCGCGCTCGAGGTCGTGGCCTTCGGCGACGAGGAGAATGTCCGCTTCCCCACCCATCTCTCGACCTCCTCGGCGCTCGCCGGCGATCATGATCCGGCCTCGCTCGAGGCGCGCGATTCCGATGGGACGCGGCTTGCCGACGCGCTCGTCGCCTTCGGCGGCGATCCCTCCGCCATCGCCAAGCTCGCGCGCAAGCCCGGCGCAGTGAAGGCCTATCTCGAGGTCCATATCGAGCAGGGCCCGGTGCTGGAAGCCGAGAACGAGGCGGTCGGCATCGTCACCGCGATCAACGCGCAGAGCCGCGCACGCATCCGCGTCACCGGCGAGGCCGGCCATGCCGGCACGGTGCCGATGAGCCTGCGCAAGGACGCGCTCGCCGCCAGCGCCGAGATGGTGCTGGCGCTGGAGGCGATCGCGGCGGCCCATGACCAGGCGGTCGGCACGGTCGGCGCGCTGCGGCCCGACCCGGGCGCCACCAATGTCGTGCCCGGAGCCGTCGATTTCACGATCGATTTCCGCAGCCCCTCGAACGAGACGCTCGCGCTGGTGGAAGCCGATATCCGCGCCCGCTTCGCCGAGATCGCGGCGCGCCGGGGCGTGACGATGGCGTTGACGCCCTACGCCAAGGCCGAGGCCGTGCCGATGGATGAGGCCCTGCAGGAGGCTTTCGCGGCAGGCATTGCCCGCACGGGCGCCAATCTGAGCGCACGGCGGTTGCCATCGGGGGCCGGCCATGACGCCATGACGATGGCGAAACTCTGCCCGGCTGCGATGCTGTTCGTTCGCAACGAGAAGGGCATCAGCCACTCGCCGCTGGAGAACATGACCGAGGCCGATGCCGGTATCGCGATCCGCGTGCTATTGGAGACGTTGCTGGATCTCGCGCGCCGGGAGGCTTGAGGCGCGCTGGGGGCATTTCCCCCGCGACACCGCGTGCCATTTCCCGCTTGCGCCGGTTTGCGTAGGAGGTAGGCCGTCAGGAGGCTTGCGATGGACTACGAGAACTTCTTCCGCGCGGAGCTCGATGGGCTCCACAGGGAAGGCCGCTACCGGGTCTTCGCCGATCTCGAACGCCATGCCGGGCATTTTCCGCGCGCGACCTATCACGGCGCGAAGGGCCCGCGCGACGTCACCGTCTGGTGCTCGAACGACTATCTCGGCATGGGCCAGCATCCCGATGTGCTCGCCGCGATGCATGGCGCGCTCGATGGCTGCGGCGCCGGCGCCGGCGGTACGCGCAACATCGCCGGCACCAATCACCATCATGTGCTGCTGGAGCGCGAGCTTGCCGACCTGCACGGCAAGGAATCAGCCCTGCTGTTCAACTCCGGCTATATGTCGAACTGGGCTTCGCTCTCGACGCTCGCATCCCGCCTGCCCGGCTGCGTCGTGCTGACGGACGCGCTGAACCACGCCTCGATGATCGAGGGCATCCGCCATTCGCGCGCCGAGAAGCACGTCTTCGCCCATAACGATCCCGAGGATCTGCGCCGCAAGCTGAAGACGATCGACCCTGGCCGGCCCAAGCTGATCGCCTTCGAGTCGGTCTATTCGATGGATGGCGACATCGCGCCGATCGCGGCGTTCTGCGACATTGCCGACGAGTTCGGCGCCATGACCTATATCGACGAGGTCCACGCGGTCGGGCTCTACGGCCCGCGCGGCGGCGGCGTCAGCGAGCGCGAGGGCTTGAGCCATCGCCTGACCGTGATCGAGGGCACGCTTGCCAAGGGCTTCGGCATCATGGGCGGCTATATCGCCGCTTCCACCGCGACCTGCGACTTCATCCGCAGCTTCGCCTCGGGCTTCATCTTCTCGACCTCATTGCCGCCGGCCTTGGCTGCCGGTGCGCTGGCCTCGATCCGCCACCTCAAGCGCAGCCAGGCCGAGCGTCAGGGCCAGCAGGAGCGCGTCGCCGCCGTCCGCGCCCGGCTCGACATTGCGGGCATCCCGCATCTGCCCAATCCCAGCCATATCGTGCCGGTGATGGTCGGCGATGCCGTGCTGTGCAAGCGGATCAGCGACGAATTGCTCGAGCGCTTCGACATCTATGTCCAGCCGATCAATTATCCGACCGTGCCGCGCGGCACGGAGCGCCTGCGCATCACGCCCTCGCCGATGCATTCCGACGCCGATATCGACCATCTCGTCGGCGCGCTCACCGCGATCTGGGGCCAGGTCGGGTTGAAGCGCGCGGCGTGAGGCGTGTCATCCCGCACGCGCCGCAGCACGCAGTGCTGCTGCGCAGATGCGGGATCGTAGGACGCCTATTCCTGATGACGGTCCCGTGTCTGCGCCGCGGCATTTCATGCCGCGGCGCAGACACGGGATGACTGCGGTTTTCAGACCGTCGCCAGCGCCTGCTTGATATCCGCGATCAGGTCGTCGGGATGTTCGAGCCCGATCGAGAGCCGGATCATCCCATCGGTCACGCCCATCGACGCCCGCACCTCGGGCGTGAAGCGCTGATGCGTCGTGGTGGCCGGATGGACGATCAGGCTCTTGGCGTCGCCGAGATTGTTGGAGATGCGGATCAGCTTCATCGCGTTGAGCAGGCGGAAGGCCGCATCCTTGCCGCTGGCGACCTCGAAGGCGATCAGCGTCGAGGGGCCGCTCATCTGCTTGGCGATGGTCGCAGCCTGGGGATGGTTCTTGTGGCCGGGGAAGATGACCTTGGACAGCTTCTCCTGGCCTGCCAGCCAGTCGGCGATGATCGATGCGCTCTGCGCCTGCCGCTGCACGCGCAGCGGCAAGGTCTCCAGCGCCTTCAGCATCACCCAGGCATTGAAGGGCGACATCGCCGGGCCGGTCTGGCGCAGATAGGTCTGGATCTCGGTCTGGATGAGCTCTTCGGAAGCGAGCAGCAGCCCGCCGAGACAGCGTCCCTGGCCGTCGATGTGCTTGGTGGCGGAATAGACCACGATGTCCGCGCCCAGCTCCAGCGGCCGCTGGAAGAGCGGCGTCGCGAAGACGTTGTCGACGATGAGCCTGGCGCCGACTTCCCTAGCGATCGCGGCCACCGCCGCGATGTCGATCACTTCCAGCGTCGGATTGGAGGGGCTCTCGAGGAAGAACACCTTGGTGTTGGGCCTGACCGCCTTGCGCCAGGCCTCGATGTCGGGCCCGTTCACCAGCGTCGAGGCGACGCCGTAACGCGGCAGATGCTCCTCGACGACATAGCGACAGGAGCCGAACAGCGCCTGTGCCGCCACGACATGGTCGCCGGCGCGCACCAGCCCCATCACCGCCGCGGTGACGGCGGCCATGCCGGTCGCGGTCGCGCGGCAGGCCTCGGCGCCCTCGAACGCGGCCATGCGCTGCTCCAGCATGGTCACGGTCGGGTTGGAGAAGCGGGCATATTGGAAGCCCGGATCCTTGTTCAGGAACCGCGCCTCGCACTGCTCGGCGCTGTCATAGACATGGCCTTGCGTCAGGAACAGCGCCTCGGAGGTCTCGCCGAATTGCGAGCGCAAGGTGCCGGCATGGACCAGCCGCGTTTCGGGGTGCAGGGTTGCCCCCTTGTCTTGTCCGGTCATGATCACTGCCTCGTTCGTTATAACGGACGAAAGCGATAACAGATCAAAACTGGTCCGTAAAGACGAACGATCTGCCTCCACAGAGGCGTTGTCGCAACGATTTTTCTCCAAAGGCATTCGCCCGGCCGCCGCAGGCTGCCGGCTGGCCAAGCCTGGAAATCTCGGCCAAGGTCGCGACCTCTCCTCAGCAGACAATCCGACTTCGAGACAAAAGCGATGCGCCTGGGCGACTGCCACAATTTCCACGATTTCCGGGCGATGGCGAAGCGGCGACTGCCGGGGCCGATCTTCGACTATATCGACGGCGCAGCCGATGATGAGGTAACCCACCGCCGAAACAGTGAGAGCTTCGAACGTTGCGATCTGGTTCCCAACGTCCTGCGCGGCGTCGGGCAAGTCGATATGTCGGTCACCGTCATGGGCCAGAAGCTGGCGATGCCGGTCTATTGCTCGCCGACGGCGCTGCAACGCCTGTTCCACCATGAGGGCGAGCGCGCCGTCGCGGCGGCGGCCGCGAAATACGGCACCATGTTCGGCGTGTCCTCCCTGGGGACGACCAGCCTCGAGGAGCTGCGCAAGCGTCACGACACGCCGCAGGTCTACCAGTTCTACTTCCACAGGGATCGCGGCCTGAACCGCGCCATGATGCAGCGCGCCAGGGACGCCGGGGTCGAGGTGATGATGCTGACCGTCGACAGCATTACGGGCGGCAACCGCGAGCGCGATCTGCGCACCGGCTTCTCGATTCCGTTCAAGCTGACGCTTGCCGGCATGCTGCAGTTTGCGCTGAAGCCGAGCTGGGCCCTGAACTATCTGACGCATGAGCGCTTCAGGCTGCCGCAGCTCGACGCCCATGTCGACATGGGCGGGGGCGCCATGTCGATCAGCCGCTATTTCACCGAGATGCTCGACCCGACGATGAGCTGGGACGATGTCGCGGAGATGGTCAAGCTCTGGTCGGGGCAGTTCTGCCTGAAGGGCGTGATGTCGGTCGCCGACGCCAGGAGGGCCGTCGATATCGGCTGCACCGGCATCGTCCTCTCGAACCATGGCGGGCGCCAGCTCGACGGCTCGCGGGCGGCCTTCGACCAGCTCGCCGAGATCGTCGATGCGGTCGGGGATCGGATCGACGTGATCATGGATGGCGGCGTGCAGCGCGGCACGCATGTGCTGAAGGCGCTGTCGCTCGGTGCCAAGGCCGTCGGCCTCGGGCGCTATTATCTCTATCCGCTGGCCGCGGCAGGCCAGCCGGGCGTCGAGCGCGCGCTTGGCGCGATGCGCACCGAAATCGAGCGCGGGATGAAGCTGATGGGCTGCAGCAGCATCGACCAGCTGTCGCGCGAGAACCTGCGCTTCCGGTAGAGCATTGCTTTAACGCGTTTTCTTCACGCGAACCGGTATCCACTTCGCTCGAAAACGCTCTAGAAGCCGTTTCGGTCCAGGCTCAGGCGCCTTGGCCTGCCGCGCCGCCCGCTCGCCCGAGCGGCGCAAGGAAGCGGGTCAGGTCGTCCGTGACATAGTGCACATGTCCGGCCTCGATTGCGGCCTGCTCCCAGACCTCGCGGAAGGGGTCGGGCGTGCGCGGAATGATCAGCACGGTCTTCATGCCCAGCGCGCTGGGAACGACGAGGTTCTTCTCGATATCCTCGAACATCGCGGCCCGCCCGGGATCGACCGCATGCTTGGCGAGGAAGTTCTCATAGGTCGCCCGCTCGGGCTTGGGCAGGAAGCCGGCCTGGACGATATCGAAGATGTCCTCGAAATGATGCAGGATGCCGAGCTTACCGGCGACGTTCTCGGCATGGCCGCGCGAGCCGTTGGTCAGGATCAGCTTGCGCCCGGGCAGGGCCGCGATCGCATCCCCCAGCGCCGGATCGGGATCGAGCAGCGTCAAATCGATCTGGTGGGCGAAATCGAGGAAGTCGTCGGGATCGACGTCATGCTCCTCCATCAGCCCCTTCAGGGTCGTGCCGTAGCGCTCGTAATAGTAGCGGCGCAGCGCATGCGACGAGAGGCCATCGAGGCCGAAGAGTTCGAGCAGGAACAGCGTGATGCGCTCGTTGACCTGCGGCCAGACCTTCGCTTCATGCGAATACAGCGTGTTGTCGAGGTCGAAGACCCAGTGGTCGACATGCGCGAAGGCCTCCGCGGGCAGCGGCGGCACGGAGGCGGGAGGTGAGGCGTGCGTGTTCATGGGGACTCAGGAATGTGGAGCGCCCAGCCTGACATGCAAGTCCTCTGCTAAGGTTTAAGCACGGGGCAGGCTCCACGCCGTCATTGCGAGCGCAGCGGAGCAATCCAGCTGGCTGCGCGCTGCGGCCCTGGATTGCTTCGTCGCCATGCTCCTCGCAATGACGGATGGAGAGGTGCGGATTACCGCCGGATGATCGTGCCCGAGCCGGTATCGGTGAAGAGCTCGATCAGCGCCGCATGCGGCACCTTGCCGTCGAGGATGACGACCGCCTCGACGCCCTTTTCCAGCGCGTAGATGCAGGTCTCGATCTTCGGGATCATGCCGCCCGAGATCGTGCCGTCGGCGATCAGCCTGCGGCATTCCTCGACCGTCAGCTCCGGGATGAGCTGCTTGTCCTTGTTCAGGACGCCGGGCACGTCGGTCAGGAGCAGCAGGCGCTTGGCGTTGAGCGCGCCCGCGATCGCGCCCGCGAAGGTGTCGGCGTTGACATTGTAGGTCTGGCCGTCGGCTGCCGAGCAGACCGGCGCGAGCACCGGGATGAGCTCGGCCTTCAGCACGGCGTCGAGCACCGTGGTGTCGACCTTGTCGGGCTCGCCGACGAAGCCGAGATCAAGGACCTCCTCGATCTTCGAATCCGGATCGACGATGGTGCGCGTCACCTTGCGGGCGGTGACCATGTTGCCGTCCTTGCCGCACAACCCGATCGCCTTGCCGCCCTCGCGCGAGATGTAGCCGACGATCTCCTTGTTGACCGAGCCGGCCAGGACCATCTCGACGATCTCGACCGTCGCCTGGTCGGTGACGCGCAGGCCCTGCTTGAATTCCGACTTGATGCCGAGCTTGGTCAGCATGCGCGCGATCTGCGGCCCGCCGCCATGGCAGACCACGGGCTTCACGCCCGACTGCTCGAGCAGCACGATGTCCTCGGCGAAATCCTCCGCCGTGGCAGCGTCGCCCATGGCGTTTCCGCCATATTTGATCACCACGACCTCTTGGTCGTAGCGCTGCATATGCGGCAGTGCGACGACCAGCAGGTCGGCCGATTGCGACGGTGTCAGAAGGGCGGGGTTGATCATCGAACAGGCTCCGCGAGCGCGCGCAAGACAGCCGCGCCGGTGCGCCTTCTAGAGCATCATGCCGAAAAGTGGAAACCGGTTTTCGACGGTCTCAGTTGCGTGGCGCAAGTGCTGCGGCCACGGCCAGCCCGAGCCAGCCACCGAGCATGAACCAGCCGCCGATGGGCGCGGCGCGCGGGAACAGACCCTCGTTGAAAAAGCCTCGCCGCGTCAGGTCGGCCGCGAACAGGGCCGCACCCAGGATCAGCGCCGAGACCGCCAGCCGCGCCACGAAATCGGTCAGGAAACCAGCCTTGCGGGCCGCGGTCGCGCCGATCACGGCAGGGGCGTGGAAGAGCAGGATCTGCCCAGCGGTCCCAACATTCTGCGTGCCGGTGACATGAGCTGCCGCCGCCAGCAAGGCGACGCCGGCAAGGCCCATCAGGGCGGCGAGGATGAGATGGATCTTTGTGGCGGTCATCTCAGTCCTCGATCGCGAGTTCGACGAAGCCGGCCGGGTCGGCACAGAACTCGCGCATGATCCGGAAATGGGCGGTGTCCTCAAGTGCGATGGGTTCCAGCCCGTATTTCGACAAGCCGAGCAGGCGCGCGCCGGGAAACGCCATCAACATGGGGGAATGGGTGGCCATGATCACCTGCGTATGCCCCGCCCGCTCGATCCGCTGTAGCAGCTTGAGGAATGTCATCTGGCGTGCCGGCGACAGCGCGGATTCCGGCTCGTCGAAGATGAAGAAGCCCTGCCGCACGCAGCGCTCCTCGAAGAAGCGCAGAAAGCCCTCGCCATGGGAATGAGACAGAAAGTCCGGCGGCGGCCCAGAGCCGATCGCGGCCTCGTCCAGATAGCGGGCCACCGAAAAGAAGCTCTCGGCCCGGAAAAACCAGCCATTCGTGATCTTCGGCAGCCAGCTCGCTCGCAAGGCCGGGCCGAGCGCGCCGCCCATCGCCTCGATCGCAATGGAATGATCGACCGGACGATAGCCCTTGCCGCCACCTGCCTCATCATAACCCGCCAGTGCCGCGATCCCCTCCAGAAGAGTGGACTTCCCGGTCCCGTTCTCACCAACGATGATCGTGATCGCGCGGTCGAAGCCGAGCTCGAAACCCCGCGCCAGAAAAGGCAGGCAGAACGGATAAAGCGAGGGATCGGCGACCTTCTCCTCGTCCAGCCAGACCCTTTTGAGGAAAGGGGCAGGCAGGCGGGTCGGTCGCGATCCTCTCATCGTCCAGGCCTTTCCGCTCACCGCGCATCGAACCAGGCTTTCGACTGCCGTATCTATAGATCCGGTTGCCGGTCGTGAGCGCCGCTCACTCGCGCTCCGCCAGCACGCGCCCCACGGCCGCCCGCAATTCCGGGATGCCGAGACCGCTCTCGCTGGAGGTCAGCAGCACCTCGGGGAAGGCGGCCGGGCGGCGCTTGATCTCGTCATAGGTCGCCTCGATCATGAACTGCTGATCGGCTTTCTTGAGCGCGTCGCCCTTGGTCAGCACGACCTGGTAGGAGACGGCGGCCTTGTCGAGCGTTTCCAGCACCGCGCCGTCGACATCCTTGATGCCGTGCCGGGCGTCGATCAGGACATAGACGCGCATCAGGTTGGAGCGCCCGCGCAGATATTCATGGATCAGATTGGTCCAGGCCGCGACCTTGGCCCGGCCGACGGCGGCATAGCCATAGCCTGGCATGTCGACGATGGTCAGGCGCTCATCGGCGCCGACCTGGCGGAAGAAATTGAGCTGCTGGGTGCGCCCGGGCGTATGCGAGGTCCGCGCCAGCGCGTTGCGGCGGGTGACCGCGTTGATTAGGCTCGACTTGCCGACATTGGAGCGCCCGGCGAAGGCGATCTCCTGGCCGACCATGGGCGGCAGGTCGTCGACATGGGTCGAGGCCCAGACGAAGTCCCAGGGGCCCTCGAACAGCTTGCGCGCGTTTTCGATCTCGTCGTCGCCATAAGGCGTGGTCAGGCTTGTCGTCATCGTCTCTGCCTACACGGCGGCGCGCAGCGCGTCGATGTCCGCCGACGCGATCACGCCGATGTTGCGCGCGATCTTATCTGCTTCCCAGTCCCACCAGCGGATTGCGAGCAGCTGCGCCGCGATCTCGGGCTCAAAGCGCATCTTCACGACGCGTCCGGGATTGCCGACGACGACGGCATAGGGCGGCACGTCGCGCGCGACCTGCGCCCGCGTGCCGATGATGGCGCCGTCACCGATGGTGACGCCGGGCATGATCACGGCCTCGCGGCCGATCCAGACATCGTTGCCGATACGCGTGTCGCCGCGAAAGCCGGTGTTTTCACGGCTATAGTCGGGCGCGTTCTCGAAGCCGAACATGCCGAAGGGAAAGGTCGAGAAGCCGCCCATCGGATGGTTGGCGCCGTTCATGATGAATTGCGCGGCCTGGGCGATGGCGACGAATTTGCCGATGATCAAGCGGTCGCCGATGAAGTCGAAGTGATAGCGCACGCAGCGCGCGACGAAATGCTCGGGCCCGCGCGAGTCGTCGTAATAGCTGTAGTCGCCGACCTCGATCAGCGGATTGTCGACGATCGCCTTGAGAAAGGCCGTGCCTTTCCAGCCGGGAATGGGATGGCGGGTCAGGGGATCGGGGAGGGGCATCGCGACCTCCTCGTCATCCCGGAGGCCGTAGGTCGACCGGGATGACGGTATCTGGAGCGGTGGCGGAGTGGTCGCCGCCTTACTTCTTGTTGCTGTTGGCCGGCTTGGCGGGAGCCGCGACCGCAGTGGTGGCCGCCGCCGGTGGCTTCTTGCCGAACAGGCCCTTGATGTTGTCGAACAGCTCGATCTTGGCGCCGTTCTTTTTCATGATGTAGCCCTGCTGGGTCACCGAGAGCAGGTTGTTCCAGCTCCAATAGATCACCAGGCCGGCCGGGAACGAGCCGAGCAGGAAGGTGAAGAACACCGGCATCCAGGTGAACATCATCTTCTGCACCGGGTCCGGCGGCTCCGGGTTCATCTTCATCTGGATGAACATCGTGATGCCCATGAAGATCGGCCAGGCGCCGATATGCAGGAAGGCCGGCGAGGCGAAGGGCAGGAGTCCGAACAGGTTGACGATCGAGGTCGGATCCGGCGCGGCCAGATCCTTGATCCAGCCGAAGAACGGCGCATGCCGCATCTCGATGGTAATGAACAGGATCTTGTAGAGCGCGAAGAACACCGGGATCTGCAGCAGCACCGGCCAGCAGCCGGCGATCGGGTTGATCTTCTGCGTCTTGTACAGCTCCATCAGCGCCTGCTGCTGCTTCATCTTGTCGTCCGCATAGCGCTCGCGGATCGCGACCATTTCCGGCTGCACGGCCTTCATCTTCGCCATCGAGGCGTAGGATTTGCTGGCGAGCGGGAAGAACAGGCCCTTCAGCAGCAGCGTGACGCCCAGGATCGCGATGCCGAAATTGCCGACATGCTTGTAGATCCAGTCCATCACGAAAAACATCGGCTTGGTGATGAAGTAGAACCAGCCCCAGTCGATCAGCAATTCGAAACGCTTGATGCCGAGGTTCTTCTCATAGCCATCGATCGCCGCGACTTCCTTGGCTCCGGCGAAGAGATGCGCCTGGCTCGCCGCGCTCGCGCCCGGCGCGACGGTGACGGCCTCGCCGAGAAAATCGGCCTGATAAGTGCGCTGCGACCCGGTCTGGACCGAGGAATAGCGGCCCTCATATTTGCGCGTCTGATCGGGGGCGACCGCTGCGGCCCAATATTTGTCGGTGATGCCGACGAAGCCGCCGACGGCGTCCTTCCAGACCTTGCCGTTGGCGCCGGGCGAGAGCAGCGGCTCCTTGTCGATCTTGTCGTAGGTGTATTCCTGCAGGCCCTGCTCGCCGAGATTGCCGATCAGGCCCTCATGCAGGACGTAGTAGCCCAGCGTCACCGGCTTGCCCTGGCGCACGACCTGGCCATAGGGGAAAAGCGAGACGGGCGCGCCGCCCTTGTTCTCGACCTGATCGTTGATCGTGAACATGGCGTTGTCGTCGATGGTGATGACACGCTTGAACAGCAGCCCCTGGCCATTGTCCCAGGACAGCGTCAGCGGCGTGCCGGACCGCAGCACCTGCCCATCGGCGGTCCACAGGGTCGTGGCGTTGGGCAGCGACACGGCGGTGCCGGGAGCGGCCACCCAGCCGAAATCGGAATAATAGGCGTTGGGCCCGCCGAGCGGCGAGAGCAGCACGATGATGGCGCTGTTGGGATCGACCGTCTCGCGATAGGCCTTGAGCGAGACGTCGTCGATGCGCGCGCCGGTGAGCGCGATCGAACCGGCGATCTTGGCCGTCTCGATGCGGACGCGCGGGCTGCGGGCGAGCGCCTGCTCACGGGTCTCGGAGGCCAGTGTCGCGGGGACAGCGCCCGGAGCGGCCGTACCGGCAGGCTGGCCGGGCACGGTCGAGGGGGCAGGCGTCGTGGCGGGCGAGCCGGCCGGCGTGGATTGCGCCTGCTGGTTCTGCTGGGCGACCTGCTTCTGCTTCTCCATCTGCGGCACGCCGTAGAAGAACTGCCAGCCGAGCAGCACGACCACGGAGAGCGCGATCGCCAGAAGCAGGTTGCGGTTGTCTTCTTTCATCATGATCGGAAACAAATCTCGCTGACGCCCGACGGGGCTTAAGGTTTGGCCGGCGCGCTGCCGCTATCGGGCGCGCGCTGCGTGTCTTGCGGGGGCTTGCGGCCGGTGGCCGCAATGGGCTTGGCCGCAGGGGATTTGGCCGGACGGGGCCTGGCCGGCCGGGCACGGTCGAGCGCGATCGAGAGATCGGCGACCAGGGCCTCGAAGCCGGCGCTCAGCGTTTCAGTGCGCGCGATGATCACGACATCGCAGGGCCGCCCGGCCTGGGCGCCGAGCGCGAGCGCGGCGGCGGCACGCAGGCGGCGGCGGATACGGTTGCGCTTGACGGCGTTGCCGACCTTGCGTGAGGCGGTCAGCCCGAGGCGCAAGCCATCGCGGCCCGCCTCCTCGGCAGCGTCGCGCACCTGCACCGTGAGCACCGACGAACGAAAACGGCGGCCGTGCTCGGCCGCCGCCAGGAATTGCTTGCGTTGGGTCAGACGGGCGAGGCGCATGGCGATTGGCCAGTCTTCCAGACAAGAAGGCGCGCGAGGCTCACGCGCCGGCAGCTCAGGCCGAAAGCTTCTTGCGGCCGTGGGCGCGGCGGGCTGCGATGACCTTGCGGCCGCCGGCAGTCGCCATGCGGGCGCGGTAGCCGTGGCGGCGCTTGCGAACCAGCTTGCTGGGTTGATAAGTTCTCTTCACGATCCGTCTCCGGGGCCTTGTCAGCCCGGCAGTCGCGGCTTCCCTCGGGAAGCGTGACCATGCGAGCCTGTCATGCAAAAGGTTCTGCGCCGCCTACAAGGCTGCGCAAGTGGCGGGCTTATGGCGGATGGCTCCGTCCAAGTCAATGCCGAATGCCCGGCCGCATGCCCGGTTCGAACGCGCCGGCCTGCGACCCTTCGTCCTTGGCGAAGGGCACGCGGTCAATAGCCCCAGGCCGGCTTGAGCCGAGAACAGCGACGGGCAGGCTTGCGCTCGGGCGCGACATCCCCGATATAGCGCCCGGGAGGTTGGCGAGGGACGTCTCACTCGCCAACCGGGTCAGGTCCGGAAGGAAGCAGCCCTAACGAGACCGAACGGGTCTTCGTCCAGCCTCCCACCTCATGCGCGCGATCGGCATGCGGCCTGGCGGCGCGATTGCGACATGTGCGACGCCCTTCAGGCCATCCGCGACAAGACCAGGCCTTGACCGTCACTAAGCGTTGACCGTCGCCTCGCGATTGGCGAAAGCAGTCTGATGACCGACGAGACCGACGCCGCCTTCTCAGACGAACCTGGCTTTGCCGGCTTCGAGCCGGCGCCTGCTCCGGCCGCGCCGACGCCTTACCGCGTGCTGGCCCGCAAATACCGCCCCGCCCATTTCGGCGACCTGATCGGCCAGGACGCAATGGTGCGCACGCTCACCAACGCCTTCAGCGCCGGCCGCATTCCCCAGGCCTGGATGCTGACCGGCGTGCGCGGCGTCGGCAAGACCACGACCGCCCGCATTCTGGCGCGCGCGCTGAACTACCAGACCGAGGATGGCGGCGGCGCGCCCACGACCGACCTCACCCGTTTCGGCATCCACTGCAAGGACATCATCGAGGGCCGGCATATCGATGTGATGGAGATCGACGCCGCCTCCAATAACGGCGTCGACAATGTTCGCCAGATCAACGACGCGGTGCGCTACGCGCCGGTCTCGGCCCGTTACAAGGTCTACATCATCGACGAGGTGCACATGCTCTCGGCCGGTGCCTTCAACGCCTTCCTGAAGACGCTGGAGGAGCCGCCGCCGCATGCGCGCTTCATCTTCGCGACGACCGAGATCCGTAAGGTTCCAGTGACCGTGCTGTCGCGCTGCCAGCGCTTCGACCTGCGCCGCGTCGATGCGAGCCTGCTGGTGTCGCACCTCTCGGGCATCTGCAAGGCCGAAGGTGTCGAGGCCGATGACGAGGCGCTGGCGGCGATTGCGCGCGCGGCCGAGGGCTCGGTGCGCGATTCGCTCTCGATCCTCGATCAGGCCATCGCCCATGCGGCGGGCGCGATCATGCTCGACGATGTCCGCTCCATGCTCGGCCTCGCCGACCGGGCTCGCATCATCGACCTGTTCGAGGTGGTGATGAAGGGCGACATCGCCGCCGCGCTCGGCGAACTTCGGGCGCAGTATGACGCCGGCGCCGATCCGGTCGTGGTGCTGACCGATCTCGCCGAATTCACCCATCTGGTGACGCGCCTCAAGCTCGTGCCCGAAGCGCTGAAGGACAACACGCTGAACCAGGCCGAGCGCCTGCGCGGCGGCGATTTCGCCCAGCGCCTGTCGATCCGCGTGCTGGCCCGAACCTGGCAATTGCTGCTCAAGGGCATCAGCGAGGTGAAGCAGGCCGACAGGCCGGTGATGGCGGCCGAGATGGTGCTGGTGCGCCTCGCCCATGCCGCCGACCTGCCGACGCCGGATGAAGCCCTGCGGATGCTGCGCGACGGCTCCGGAGCCATGTCGGGCGGCAATGGCGCGCCCTCCTCCACGCCGCGCCCGCCCTCGGGCGGCGGCAACACGGCGCTGGCCGCGCGGCCGGTGCTCGCCAGCGCCAACCCGATGCCGGCTGCCGTGGCCGCCCCGCGCGCCATGGCCCAGCCGCTCGTGCAGGTGGCTTCGCTGGAGGATGTCGTGGCGCTCGCCTCGCAGCATCGCGACATCACGCTCAAGATCGCGCTGGAGCGCGATGTCCGCCCGGTGCGCTTCGAGCCGGGCCGGATCGAGTTCTCGGTGACCTCGGGCGCATCGCGCACGCTTGCCACCGATCTTTCGCGCAAGCTCAAGGAATGGACCGGCCAGACCTGGATGGTGGCAGTCGTCACCGCCGAGGGCGGCGCGACCCTGCGCGAGCAGGCCGAGGCCGAGAAGGACCGGCGCGAGAGCGACGCGGCCTCGCATCCGGCGGTCAGGGCGGTGCTCGAGCGCTTTCCGGGCGCGCGCATCGTCGATGTCCGCGATCCGCGCGCCGCCGCCTCCGAAACAGCTGCCGCGACGTCCTCCGAGGATGATTATCTGCCTGAGGCCGAGCCGCTCTTCGACGATAGCGAGCCGGATTTCGACGGCATCGATTTCTGATTTTCCAGTATCCGGTTTCCAGAGGCAGTCAGGGACTACGGGAGAAGCGACCATGCGCGACATGATGGGCCTGATGAAGCAGGCACAGCAGATGCAGCAGAAGATGGCCGATGTTCAGGCCGAGCTCGACACGATCGAAGTCGAGGGCGCGGCCGGCGGCGGCATGGTGAGCGTCACCATGACGGCCAAGGGCGCGGTCAAGGCGGTGAAGATCGACCCCGCCTTGATGCTCGCCGATGAGCGCGAGATCCTGGAAGACCTGATCGTCGCCGCCTGCAGCGATGCGCGCAACCGCTCCGAGCGGGTGATGCAGGAGCGCATGGCCGAGATCACCAAGGGCCTGCCGATCCCGCCCGGCATGAAGCTGTTCTGAGTTTCCGCCGTCATGCTCGGGCTTGACCCGAGCATCTCGTGCAGGAATGCCTCTGGATGAAGAGTTGGTCGGCTCAAGGCCGACCATGACGCGAGCCTCAAGGCCCCCCATGTCCCGCGCCATCGCCGGCCCCGAAATCGAGCGCCTGATCCAGCTCCTGGCCAAATTGCCGGGGCTGGGGCCGCGTTCGGCCCGGCGCGCGGCGCTGCATCTCGTCAAGAAGCGCGAGCAATTGCTCGGCCCGCTCTCGGAAGCCATGGCGGTCGCCCGCGAGCGCATCGTCGTCTGCTCGAGCTGCGGCAATATCGACACCTCCGACCCATGCTCGCTCTGCCGCGACCCGCGCCGCGACGACGGGCAGATCGTGGTGGTCGCCGATATCGCCGATCTCTGGGCGCTGGAGCGCTCGGGCGCGGTCCAGGGGCGTTACCATGTGCTCGGCGGGATCCTGTCGGCGCTGGACGGCGTCAGGCCCGAGCATCTGACGCTCGAGGCGCTGGTGGCGCGCGCCTCCGATCCGGCGGTCAAGGAAATCATCCTGGCGCTCAACGCCACGGTCGACGGCCAGACCACGGCGCATTTCGTCACCGACCTTCTGGCCCATCTGCCGGTCAAGGTGACCAAGCTCGCCCATGGCGTGCCGGTCGGCGGCGAGCTCGACTATCTCGACGACGGCACGCTCGCCGCCGCGATTAGGCAGCGTACGGGTTTCTAGAGCGCTTCTGGCCCGTTCCCATCGTCATTGCGAGCGAAGCGAAGCAATCCAGGAGTGCGCCTGAAGCTGGATTGCTTCGCTTCGCTCGCAATGACGGGGACTGGCGCGCAGAACCGCCGCCAGCATCCGCTCAGAATTTGTAGGCGAGGCTCGCCCGCACGGTGTGCGTCTTCGCCTCCTGCTCGCCGGCGAGGCCCAGCGCGGTGTTCCGGGCAGCGGGGTCGAACTTGCCGTAATCGGTGTAGCGGTATTCCGCGCCCAGGATGAGGTTGCTGGTCAAGGCGTAGTTGACGCCGCCGCCGAGCGTCCAGCCAGCCCTGGAAACCTGCGTGCTGCCGCCGAGGCCGGAGATGGGATCGTAGGACCGGAGATTGAATTCGGTGAAGGCCGCGCCGCCCGTGCCGTAGATCATCACGGTGTCGAAGGCGTAGCCGATGCGGCCGCGCAGCGAGGCCTGCCATTCGCGCTGGCTGCGTCCGAGACCGAAGCTGCCGCGCTCCTGCAAGGCTTCGAGATCGCCTTCGAGGCCGAGCACGATCGAGTCGAACTGGACATTCAAGCCGGCCTGCCCGCCGCCGAGCGCGCTTCCGGGCGTATCACGGAAGGCGCCGGCATAGCCCAGCCCGGTGGCGGAGAGCTGCCTGATCTTGTCCGAACCCCAGGAATAGCCGCCTTGCGCGCCGAGATAAAAGCCGGTCCAGGAGTAGAAGCTGGGCAAAGCCGGCGCGGGCGGCAATTGCTTGCCCGAGGACAGGTCGGCAGCCATGGCGGCGCCGCCGGTCAGGATCAGTAGGGCGGCCAGCGCGGATTTCAGCGGCGTTCTCATCACGATCTCAACTCTCAAACGACATCTGGGACTCAGGGCTCTGGCGCCGCACCTTGCAGTGCGGCCCTTCCGGAGCATCCGAGCCTTTCCGCGCGTTCGTCACGCGCGCCGGTCCTTGAACAGAAGAAAGCGTTAAGGTTAACAATCACCTAAGCCGCCGCATCGGCGCTGATACGGAACAAGCGTTGCGCTGCGTTGTTGCAGCTATGCTGTCGTCATGGCGGTGGAGACGATCAGCCGATGGCCTTCCTGAAACGCATTGCCGGATTGGCCAGCGCGGCCGTGGCTCTGGGCTATGCCTATGGCGCAGCGTCGCGGCGCTTCGCACGCGCCTCGCGGGAGGCCGCGCGCGGGCGCACAGCCTCCTCGCCGCTGGAGATGACCTGGCTCGGCTGGAAGGACGTGCTGCTGCGCTTTTTCAGCAATGTCGCCGACAACCGCCTGGCCTCGCTGGCCGGAGCGGTCGCCTTCTACACCTTGCTGTCGCTGGTGCCGGCGCTCTCGCTGCTGGTGACGATCTACCGCTCCTTCACCGATCCCTCGACCATCGCCGAGCAGCTCGACGGCCTCACCGTCGTCTTCCCCCAGGCCGCCCGCGACCTGATCCATGAGCAGGCCATGCGGCTTGCCGGGCAGAGCGCCTCGGCCCTGTCGTTCACCGTCCTGATCAGCGTCCTCGTCGCCTTCTGGAGCGCGAACGCCGCCGTGAAGGCGATTTTCGATGCCCTCAACATCATCTATCGCGAGCGCGAGAAGCGCAGCTTCCTCAAACTCAACGCCCTGTCGCTGATGACGACGATCAGCGGCGTGGTGCTGCTGGCGGCGGCGCTGATCGTCATCGCCTCCGTGCCTGTCGTGACCGCGCTGTTCCCCTTCGCCTATGAGCTGGAACGGCTGTTGCGCCTGGTGCGCTGGCCGTTCTTCCTCATCGTCGCGATGCTCTCCATCGCCTGTCTCTACTGGATCGGCCCGAGCCGGCGCGCGGCGCGCTTCGCCTGGGTGATGCCCGGTGCGGTCGGCGCGGCCTTGCTCTGGGCCGCAGCGTCCTGGGCCTTTTCCTGGTATGTCGGAACGCTCGGCAACTACACTGCGACCTATGGGTCGCTTGCGACGGTCGTGGTGTTCATGACCTGGCTCTGGCTCTCGGCGGTGATCGTGCTCGCCGGGGCCGAGTTCAACGCCGAGCTCGAACACCAGACCGCCCACGACACCACCATGGGCAACCCAAAGCCGCTGGGCCAGCGCGGCGCGACCATGGCCGATTCGGTCGGCGAACCGACGGCGGATTGAGGCGGATGCTCGATCCCGACACCACCCGCCAGGACGATCTGCGCAGCGGTCGCGGCCCATGGCTCGCCGGCCCGGCGCGTCCAGCCAGCGAAGAGCTGGAGGCCGATATCCAGTGCGATGTCGCGATCGTCGGCGGCGGCATTACCGGCGCGATGGTGGCGGAGCATCTCACCGCCTTCGGCCACAGGGTCGTCGTGATCGACCGCGAGCGGGAGGGTTTCGGCAGCACGGCTGCCAGCACCGCCATGCTGCAATGGGAGATCGACCTGCCGCTGCGCCGGCTGGCGGAGCTTTACGGCTTCGACCGCGCCGCCGATGTCTATCGCCGCAGCTTCCGCGCCGTTATCGGCCTGGGCGAATTGGTCGCGCGGCTGGAACTCGGCTCGGCCTTCATCCCACGCGATACGGTCTATCTCGCGGCGGGCGAAGTCGGCCCCCGCGAGCTTCGGGACGAGCATATCCTGCGCGAGCGGGCCGGGCTTCCCGGCGCTCTGCTCGACCACGCGACGCTGCTCGGCGCCTTCGGCTTCGACCGGGCGGCCGCGCTCGTCTCGCCGGGCTCCGCCGAGGCCGATCCGCTCAGCCTGTGCCACGCCTTGCTGGCGCGAGCCACTGGGCGCGGCGCGCGCCTGATCCGGGACGAGGCGGTTGCCTTCGAGAGCAGCTCGCAAGCGGCCGCGGTCACGCTCGCTGGCGGCCGGACCATTGAGGCCGGCCATGTCGTGCTCGCGACGGGCTATGTGATGCCCGCTTGCGTGACGAGCGACCTGCACCGAACCGCCTCGAGTTGGGCGATCGCAACCCTGCCGCAGCCACCGGCGGCGCTCTGGCCCGGCCCAGCGCTCATCTGGGAGGCTTCGCAGGACTATATCTACTGCCGCACGACGACCGATGGTCGCATCGTGCTCGGCGGCGAGGATGAGAAGACCGAGGATCCCGAGCTGCGCGAGCGGCTGGGGCCACAGAAGACGAAAGCCTTGCTCGGCAAGCTCAAGGCTCTCCTGCCGCAGGCCGAAGCGACGCTTGGCCATGCCTGGTCAGGCGCCTTCGGGCAGACTTCGGACGGGTTGCCCTTGATCGGGCGGGTGCCCGGGCAGGCGCGCATGCTCGCCGCCTATGGCTATGGTGGCAACGGCATCACCTTCAGCTTCGTCGCCTCGCGCCTGCTCGCCTCGCTGATCGGCGGGGTGGAAGCGCCGTGGTTCCAGCATTTCGCGATCGACCGGCGCGACCCGACCAAGCCCTGAGCCCTATGTCCTGAACCCTGCCGCGATTGCGCGGCTGCAATCATGAGCTTGCCACCGCCAGGGGCGACAAGGCGGGCGAAGATCGCCATCTTCCGGGTCACGCGGCCAGTAAAGGCCGGCTCATTTTCGGAGGCTGCCATGCTCGCGGTCCAGGATTCCAGATTCCCCTCGCCCGTCCGGCTCGAAGCGCTGGATGCGCCCTTCCATATCGGCGCGGTGGCGCTGCATGTTCACGACCTGGCGAAGCTGACGGCGTTCTACCGCGACGCGATCGGCCTCGCCTTGATCCATCAGGAGCCCGGCCTCGCCACGCTCGGCGTCGACGGCGAGGTTCTGGTGCGGCTGGAGGAAGGGGCGGCGCGCCCGACCTCGCCGGCAGGGCTGTTCCACCTCGCCATCCTGCTGCCCTCGCGCGGCGCTCTGGCCGATTGGGTGGGCCATGCCGCCAATGCGGGCATCAAGCTCGAAGGCGCCTCCGACCATCTCGTCAGCGAGGCGCTCTATCTGTCGGATCCCGAGGGCAACGGCATCGAGATCTACCGCGACCGCCCGCGCGCCGACTGGCCGCGCCGCGACGGTGCGATCAAGATGGCGACCGAGCGGCTCGATCTGCAGGCGCTGCTGAACGAGGCCCAGGCTGGCCCCTATGCCGGCATGCCCAGCGGCACGCGCATGGGCCATATCCATCTGCGCGTCGGCGATACGGCTGAGGCCGAGGCCTTCTACGCCGGCAAGCTCGGCTTCGAGCTGATGGTGCGCTATCCCGGCGCGAGCTTCCTCTCCAGCGGCGGTTATCACCACCATATCGCCGGCAACATCTGGAACAGCCGTGGCGCCGGCGCACGCGGCGAGGGCGAAGCGGGGCTCGGTTTCTTCGAATTGGTGGCTCGCGAGGCCGGGGATTTCGAGGCGATGCGCCAGCACATCCTGGCTGCCGGCGGCAGCGAGGATGCCAAGGGACCCTCGATCGCCGATCCCTGGGGCAACAGGCTCGTGCTGCGCCGCTAACAGGCTGGGCGGGCTCTAGAGTATTTCCGCGTTTCTCTGAATCGCGGAAATACTCTACCTCCTTGTTTTACCGCATTTTCTTCACGCGAACCGGGGTCCACTTCGCTCGAAAATGCTCTAACGCTCCAGCAGATGTGTGCGCGTTGCGCCGCTGAGATCGCGCCGGAAACCTTCCGCATCCCAGAAGGCCGCGGCGCGGTCGTCGGCCGCGCGCAGGGAGAGTCGCGCCGCCACGGCAAAACCCTGCTGGATCAGGGCCGCGGCGATGGCGCGCCCGACGCCATGGCGGCGCCAAGCGGGCCGCACATAGACATGGCGCAGCCGGGCGAGATCCGGTTCCGGATCGTAAGGGTCGGGCGTGAGGCCGCCCAGCCCCGCCAATTCACCCTCCGCAAAGGCTGCGAAGAGCACAGGCAGGTCGCCATCGCCGGCATAGTCGCCGCGCGCAATCTCATCGGTCAGCCGGTCGAGGAAGGCGTAATCCTCCCCGGCCGCCTCTTGCCGCAAGGCCTCGAAACCGTCCGGCAGCGCAGCGCCGACGCGGACGATCTGAATCGAGGCCGGCGTCACAGGCCCTCGAACAAGGCGCTCGAAATATAACGCTCGGCGAAGGACGGGATGATCACGACGATGGTCTTGCCGGCGTTCTCCGGCCGCGCACCGACTTCGAGCGCCGCAGCCACCGCTGCCCCCGACGAGATGCCGGCGGGAATGCCCTCGCTCTTGGCAAGCGCGCGCGCCGTCTCGAAGGAGGTCTGATTGCCGACGGTGACGACCTCGTCGATCACCGAGCGGTCAAGGATGCCCGGCACGAAGCCGGCGCCGATGCCCTGGATCTTGTGCGGGCCGGGCGCGCCGCCCGACAGCACCGGCGAATCCTCGGGCTCGACCGCGATGATCTTCACGCCGGGTTTGCGCGCCTTGAGCACCTGGCCGACGCCGGTGATGGTGCCGCCCGTGCCGACGCCGGAGATGAAGATGTCGACCTTGCCGTCAGTGTCGTTCCAGATCTCCTCGGCGGTCGTCTTGCGATGGATTTCCGGATTATGCGGGTTCTCGAATTGCTGCGGGATGATCGAGCCCGGAATTTCCGCCTTGAGCTCCTCGGCCCGGGCGACAGCGCCGCGCATGCCACCGGGGCCGGGCGTCAGCACGAGCTCGGCGCCGAGCAGCGCCAGCATCTTGCGGCGCTCCAGCGACATCGTCTCCGGCATCACCAGGATCAGGCGATAGCCGCGCGCGGCGGCGACAAAGGCGAGCGCGATGCCGGTATTGCCCGAGGTCGGCTCGATCAGCGTGCCGCCCGGCTTCAACGCACCGGAGGCTTCCAGCGCATCGACCATGTTGACGCCGATGCGGTCCTTGACGCTGGAGATCGGGTTGAAGAATTCGAGCTTGGCCAGGATCGTCGCCTTGACGCCGCGCTCGGCCGGCAAGCGGTTGAGCTTGACCAAGGGGGTGTCGCCGATGGTGTCGGTGATCGACTCATAGACCCGGCCGCGGCCTGGAGCCTTGCTCGGAGCGGGGTGGAGCGTGCGCACTGCCTCGGTCATGGGATCCTCCTGGGAATGATCGTGATTGATGGCGACGCTAATTCAATTCACAGTCCATGTCGATGATAGACAATATATACAAATTCAGATTGTGAAATCAGTGGTCGCGCTGGCCCCGTCAAAGGCAGCTTCTCGCTCCGCCTGCTGGCACAGCTCCTCGACAGTGACTCCATCCAGTGTCGAGAGAAAGGCCTGCGAGGCTCGTTCCACCTGCGGGCCGACCACGAGGTCGATCAGGCGCGATTGCGGCAAGGGCCCGAGTCCGTCCTCGCCAGCCTCCTGCATCGCCGCGCGTGCGATCTCGCCGGCCGTGATCCGACGGCGCTCGCGCGCCAGCTCATAGCCGCCGCGCGGGCCGCGCACGCCCTTCAGGATGCCGACCCGGACCAGCGCCTGCAGCAGCGTCTCGAGATGGCGCGGCGGCAGATCATGCCGCGCCGCCAGCATTTTGGCCGCGACCGGCGAGGGCCGCGCATGCAAGGCGATATCGACGACCGCCGCGATGGCGAGCAGGCTGCGGCGCGAGAGCAGGTTCACGCGACAGCTCCCTTGCCGGTGTCCGATTTGGGCGTGTCCGAGACGCCGGTCGAGCCGAAGCCGCCGCCGCCGCGCGCGGTTTCGTCCAGAACCGTCGTCTCGACGAGTTGGGCCTGCGTGACCGGCGCGATCACCAATTGCGCGATGCGGTCGCCACGACGGATCGTGAAAGGCTCCTGGCCCAGATTGATCAGGATGGCCGTGACCTCACCGCGAAAATCGCTGTCGACCGTGCCCGGCGAATTCAGCACCGTGATGCCGTTCCGGAAGGCTAAGCCCGAGCGCGGCCGCACCTGCGCCTCGAAGCCGGCCGGCAATTGCAGGGCAAGGCCGGTGGGAACCGCGATGCGCTCGCCGGGAGCCATGACGAGCATGCCCCCCTCTTCCAGTGCAGCGCGCAGATCGAGCCCGGCGGCGCCCGCGCTTTCATAGACTGGCAACGGCAGCTCGGCGCCATGCCCGACGCGGCGTACGGGGATCGTGACCATGCCTAGGCTCCCGCCTTCGAGATGCCCGTCAGCCCGGCGAGATGCGCGATCAGGCGGCTCGCGACCTCCTCCTTCGCGAGGGTCGGCCAGGTCTCGACGCCGTCGCGGGTGACGAGATGGACGGTGTTGGAATCGCCGCCCATCACGCCGGTGCCGCCGACATCATTGGCGACGATCAGGTCGCAGCCCTTCTTGGCGAGCTTGGCGCGGGCATAGTCGATGACGTTTTCGGTCTCCGCCGCGAAGCCGACGACGAGCGCCGGCCGGCCGGTCTTGCGGTGAGCGACGGTCGCCAGGATGTCGGGGTTCTCGACCAGCGCCAGGGCCGGCGTCCCACTGGTGCCCTTCTTCATCTTCTCCGGCGCTGCGTCCGCGACGCGCCAATCGGCGACGGCTGCCGCGAAGACCGCGATGTCGGCGGGTAGCGCCGCCTCCGTCGCCGCCAGCATCTCGCGGGCGGATTCGACATGGATCGTAGTGACGCCGTCGGGGTCGGGCAGGCCGACGGGGCCGGAAATCAGCGTCACGCTGGCGCCAGCGGCCGCGGCCGCGGCCGCGATCGCGTGACCCTGCTTGCCCGAAGAGCGGTTGGCGATGTAGCGCACCGGGTCGATCGGCTCATGCGTCGGGCCCGAGGTGACGAGCACATGCTTCCCGGCGAGCGGCTTCTGCGCGATGGCCGTGCCTCCCGGCGTGCGCCCGAGGAAGCCGATCGCACGCGGTTGTGCCGCCATGTCGCCGCCCAAAGCGCGCTCGATCGCGGCCAGGATCTCGAGCGGTTCGGCCATGCGGCCCGGCCCGTTCTCGCCGCGCTCGGCCATGGCGCCGGAATTGGGCCCGACGACGAGCACGCCATCCTTTTCGAGCTGCGCCATGTTGCGCCGCGTCGCCGGATGCTCCCACATCCTGGGATTCATCGCGGGCGCGATCAGGATGCGCTTGTCGGTGGCGAGCAGCGCGGTCGAGGCCAGGTCATTGGCGAGCCCCGTCGCCATCTTGGCGATGAGATCGGCGGTCGCGGGCGCGACGACGATCAGGTCGGTCGAGCGCGACAGCGCGATATGGCCGATATCGGCCTCGTCGGTCAGCGAGAACAGATCGCTGAAGCAGCGCTCGCCGGCCAGCGACGAGACGGAGAGCGGCGTGACGAACTCCTCACCCGCCTTGGTCAGGATGCAGCGCGAGGCGATGCCGTGATCCTTCAAGCGCCGGATCAGCTCCAGGCATTTATAGGCGGCGATGCCGCCGCCGATGATCAGGAGAACGGAGCGGGATGCGGACAAGGGCGGAGGTTCCTGAGCCGGGATGCCCTTCACCTAGCATCCAGTGGGCGGGGCTGTCATGGGGCGGGGCGCCTTGGCGTCATGCTCGGGCGCAGACCCAAGCATCTCTTGCCAGAGGTTCTCAGGGCTACGCCCGAGAACGACGGCTGGTCTCCCTCACCGAAACGGCGGCTCGTCGAAGCTCCTGAGCTTGCGCGAGTGGATGGTCGAGCCCGCTTCCTTGAGCTTCTCCAGCGCCGCGAGCCCGATCTTGAGATGCTCGCCGACGGCGCGCTCATAGAAGGCGTTCGCCGCGCCGGGCAATTTGATCTCGCCATGCAGAGGCTTGTCGGAGACGCAGAGCAAGGTGCCGTAGGGCACGCGCAGGCGGTAGCCTTGCGCGGCGATCGTGCCCGATTCCATGTCGACCGCGATGGCGCGAGAGAGGTTGATGCGGCGGCGCTCCTTGGTCCAACGCAGTTCCCAGTTGCGGTCGTCCTGCGTCACGACGGTGCCGGTGCGCAGGCGGTTCTTCAAGCGGTCGCCGCGCTCGCCCGTGACTTCGGCCGCCGCCTGCTGCAAGGCGACCTGGACTTCGGCCAGGGCCGGGATCGGGATGTCGGGCGGCACCAGCTCGTCAAGGATGCCGTCCTGCCTGAG
The DNA here is from genome assembly GCF_031456075.1 of Allobosea sp. BE125. NCBI lineage: Bacteria > Pseudomonadati > Pseudomonadota > Alphaproteobacteria > Hyphomicrobiales > Alloboseaceae > Allobosea > Allobosea sp. BE125. Next base: position 103,763 of record NZ_JAVDTY010000007.1, on the reverse strand, counting down.
ATAGGCATGGGCCAGGACATAGTCGCCGATGATCTGCGTCTGGCGCAGGCCGCCGCAATGGCCGACCATCAGCCAGCAATTGGGCCTGAGCACCGCGAGATGGTCGGTGATGTTCTTGGCATTGGAGGGGCCGACGCCGATATTGACCAGCGTCACGCCGTCGCCCTTGCTGCGGATCAAATGATAGGCCGGCATCTGGAAGCGATGCCAGGGCGCCGACATCACCCGCTCGGCCGCCGAAACATCGATGCCGTCGCGCTCGATCCGGACACCGCCCGGCGTCACCAGGGTCTCGGCCGTGCCGGCTTCGATCTCGGCCAGCGCCAGCCGCACGAACTGGTCGACATAGCGGTGGTAGTTGGTCAGCAGCACCCAGGGCTGCACGGCGCGCCAATCGGTGCCGGTGTAGTGCACCAGCCGCCGCAGCGAGTAGTCGACCCGCACCGCATCGAACAGCGAGAGCGGCCGCGGCTCGCCCTCGACGATGTCGAAGGTGCCGTCGGCGATCTCGTCGCCGACCAGCGAGAGCAGCGGCGTCGGGAAATGCCGCGCGAGCTCGGCGGCGGTGACCTTGCCACGCCCGAGCTCATCGCCGCCTTCGAGCGCATAGGGGTAGGGGATCTCCTGATGGCTCACGCCGGTCTCGATCGTCGCGCCATATTCCCCGACGAGCGGCTGCAATTGGTCGAGCAGATAGGTGCGGAATTCGGCCGGCTGCGTCACCGTGGTCGAATAGATGCCGGGCGCTGCGAATTTGGCAAAACCGCGCCGCGTCGCGGCGGGCAGCTTCGAGGGCTCGTAGGTGACGCGCAGCAGCGGGTAGCGATAGCGCGCGCGCTCGTCTGGCGTCGGCGCCTCGCCCGTATCGAAGAAACGCTGCAGGTCGCCGCGCAACGCCGCCTTCGCGTCCGCATAGAGCAGCTCCAGCCGGTCGACGGCGGCGTCTGGCGTGGCGGCGGTCTCGAATGTCATGGAGCGAACGTACCTCTCGTTCGATCGAGCTTCTAGCTGCGCCGCTGCCCTGCTGACAACAGGGGCGTGTCCAATGCAGGCCGGCCAGGATCTGGCGCTGCCCGCTTGACAGCGAGGCAGCACGGCATTACTGAACCATCAAGTTAATTAACTCATCGGTTTAATTCAATGTCGAGCGACCCGCTCAGCCTCACCCTGTCCGCCCTTGCCGACCCGACGCGGCGCGCCATCCTGGCGCGGCTGTCGCTGGGCGAGACCTCGGTGACGGAGCTGGCCGAGCCCTTCGCGATGAGCCTGCCGGCCGTCTCCAAGCATCTCAAGGTACTGGAACGGGTCGGGCTGATCACACGCGGCCGCGAAGCGCAATGGCGGCCCTGCCGGCTCGATCCCGGCCCGTTGCGCGAGGTTTCGGAATGGCTGGAACACTACAGCCGTTTTTGGGACCAGAGCCTGGGACGATTGGAAGAGGTGCTGCGCGAGATACAGGCAGCGCCGGCAAAGGACGTTCAACCGTAACGCGGTTTCGAACGAAGCGTGCATCGGCTCGCGTGAAGAAAACACGTTGAAGCAAAGCGCAGGAGCCGCGTGGCGGCGTCAAACGAGGAAAACCTATGCTCAAGACCGTTCTGCTCAGCCTGCTGGCGATCCTCGCCACCGGCATCGTCGTGGTGCTGATCCTCGCCGCGATGAAGCCCGACACCTTCCAGGTCCAGCGCGCCATCGCCATCAATGCGCCGCCCGAGCGCATCTACCCGCTGATCGCGGATTTCAGGGCCTGGGGCGCCTGGTCGCCCTGGGAGAAGAAGGATCCCAACCTGAAGCGCAGCTTCAGCGGGGCCGAGACCGGCAAGGGGGCGATCTATGCCTGGGCCGGCGACAAGAATGTCGGCGAAGGCAGCATGGAAATCGTCACGGCCGAGCCGTCGAGCAAGGTCGGGCTCAAGCTCGACTTCATCAAGCCCTTCGAGGCCCATAACGCCGCCGTATTCGCGCTGCAGCCGCAAGGTCCTGCAACGAATGTGACCTGGACGATGACGGGGCCGACCCCGTTCTTCGCCAAGATCATCCATGTCTTCTTCAACATGGACCGGATGGTCGGCGGCGATTTCGAGGCCGGCCTCGCCAGCCTCAAGGCGCAGGCCGAGCGCCCCGCCTGACCGCAAATCGAGAAAACCCAAGCCAAAAACCCAAGCCAAAAAACTGGAGAGGAGGCACCCTATGAAAGCAGAACCCCAGAAAGAGCATGAGTGGCTCGCGGAGCTCGTCGGCGAGTGGAGCTCGGAAATGGATTGCTCCATGGGCCCCGACCAGCCACGCCAGAAGTTCAAGGGCAAGGAAAGCGTGCGATCGCTGGGCGGGCTCTGGACGCTCGGCGAAGGCCAGGGCGAGATGCCCGACGGCAGCACCGGGAGGACATTGATGACGCTCGGCTTCGACCCGGCCAAGGGCCGCTTCGTCGGCAGCTTCATCGGTTCGATGATGACGCATCAATGGCTCTATGACGGAGCCCTCGACGAAACCGGAACGGCCCTGTTGCTGGACAGCGAGGGGCCCAGCATGAGCGGTGACGGCTCGCTCTCGGCCTATCGCGACATCATGACCATCGTCAGCCCCGATCACCGCATCCTGACCTCGTCCGTGCCCGATGGAAACGGCGGCTGGACCGAGTTCATGACCGCCCATTACCGCCGGACCGGGTGAGCCCGGCCTTATCCCCTCACGATGCGAGGACAGGTCTCATGAAGATCGCCCCCTATCTCTTCTTCCCCGGCAATTGCGAGGAAGCCTTCACCGCCTATGAAAAGATCCTCAGTGGCAAGATCATCGCCATGATGAGCCACAAAGGCACGCCGGCCGAGGGCCAGGTCGCCCCCGACTGGGTTCCCAAGATCATGCATGCCTGCCTCCAGCTCGACGGCGGGCAGATGCTGATGGCGTCAGACGCTCCGCCTGATCGCAGCGAGGGACCGATGCAGAGCGTCTCGGTTTGCGTCAGCGTCAAGGAGATCGCCGAAGCCGAGCGCATCTTCGCAGCGCTGTCCGAGGGCGCGCGCATCAAGATGCCGCTGGAGGAGACCTTCTGGGCGCCGCGCTTCGGCATGCTGCAGGATCGTTTCGGCACGCATTGGATGATCAGCGCCGAGCCGGCGCAGGCCTGTGTGTCGGCCTAAGCGATCTGCTCCGCCTCTCCGTCATGGTCGGCCTTGTGCCGGCCATCCACGTCTGGTGACCTCGATGAAGCCAAGACGCTCGATGAAGACAAGTCGTGGGCGCTCGGGACAAGCCCGAGCATGACGGCGACGGCTGGGCCTGCGGTAGGCCCTACCCCAGCACCGCATAGGCGATCAGGGCCGCGATCAACCAGAGCGCCCAATTGCCCCAGCGGTTGCGCTGGGCTTCGGCCCGGCCGATCGCCTCGATGCTGCGCTCATCCAGCGTGAAGCCGTGCCGCGAGGCGTTTTCGAGCTGGCCGAGCACGCGCTCGGCCCGGCCGACCGTCTCGGGCAGGCTGGCGAGGCTGAAGGCGAGCGAGCGCGCCCCGCGCCCGACATCCTCGATCTTGCCCAGCGGCCCGAGATTGCGAGTAATCCAGTCGCGCACCACGGGCTCGGCCGTCGTCCACATGTCGAGATGCGGATCGAGCGTGCGCGCCACCCCTTCGACCACCACCATGGTCTTCTGCAGCATCACGAGTTCGGTGCGCGTCACCATGTCGAACAGGCCGGTGATCTCGAAGAGCAGGGTCAGGACCTTCGCCATCGAGATCTGGTCGGCGCTCTTGTCGTGGATCGGCTCGCCGACCGCACGGATCGCCTGGGCGAAATCCGCGACGGCGTGGTGGCCCGGCACATAGCCGGCCTCGAAATGCACTTCCGCCACGCGGGTATAGTCGCGGGTGATGAAGCCGAGCAGGATCTCGGCAAGGAAGCGCCGTTCCTTCAGTCCAAGCCGGCCCATGATGCCGCCATCCACGGCGACCAGCCGCCCTGCCGAGTCGACGAACAGATTCCCCGGATGCATGTCGGCATGGAAGAAGCCGTCGCGGATCGCATGCTTCAGGAAGGACTGGATGACGGTGCGGCTGAGCACCTGGAGATCATGTCCGGCGGCCCGCAACCCTTCGATGTCGGAGAGCCGGATGCCGTCGATCCATTCATCGACCAGCATTTCGCGCGCGGTGAGCTGCCAATCCGGCGTCGGCACGCGGAAATCGGCATCGTCCTTGGTGTTCTCGGCAAATTCGGAGAGGGCGGCGGCCTCCAGCCTGAGATCCATCTCCATCGTCACCGAGCGCGCCAACGTCTCGACCACGCCCGACATGCGCAGGCGGCGCGCCTCGGCGGAGCGGCGTTCGGCCATCTCCGCGCCGAAGCGCATCGCGGCGAGGTCGCGGTGGAAACGGTCGCGGATGCCGGGCCGCAGCACCTTGACCGCGACCTCCGAGCCATCCTTCAGCCGGGCGCGATGCACCTGCGCGATCGAGGCGGCGGCGACGGGCGGCCCGAATTCGGCGAAGATCGCCTCGACCGGCTGGCCATGGGCGGCCTCGATCGCGGCGCGCGCCTGTTCCATCGGGAACGGGGCCATCCGATCCTGCAGGGCCGAGAGATCCTCGGCGATCTTCATGCCGACGACATCGGGCCGTGTCGCCAGGAACTGGCCAAATTTGACATAGGACGGTCCAAGCCGCGTCAGCGCCGCTGCGAGCCGCGTCGCCGAGGAGCCGGCGCCCTTGCGTTCGATCAAGCGCCCGAGCCGGATCGCCGCGCGCGCCAAAGGCGGCAGGACCGAGGGATCGACGAGGGCCAGCGCGCCTTCGCGGGCCAGCACGAAGCCGACCCGCGCGGAACGGGCGAGATGGGCGATGGCGGTGATCATGCGCGCGCGAACCTCGACGTCGGGCTCGGGCTTGTCCCGAGCACCCACGTCTTCCCTTCAGCCGCGTCGCAAGAATCCGCGTCGCAAGACGTGGATGGCCGGCACAAGGCCGACCATGACGGGAGCTGCATCCTCACAGCTTCCAGCCGGAATGCAGCGCCACGACCCCGCCGGTCATCGGCGTGAACTTCGCCCGCCGGAAGCCGGCATCCTCGATCATGCCGGCGAAGGCCTGGGGTTTGGGGAATTTGCGGATCGATTCGACGAGATACTGGTAGGGCTCGGCCTCGCCCGTCACCATCCGCCCCATCGGCGGGATGACATTGAAGGAATAGGCCTCGTAGACCTTGTCGAGCAGCGGCACGTCGACATGGCTGAATTCGAGGCAGAGGAACCGCCCGCCGCGCTTGAGCACGCGAAAAGCCTCGGACAGCGCCTTGTCGATGCGCGGCACGTTCCGGATGCCGAAGGCGATCGTATAGGCGTCGAAATGGTTGTCGGGCAGGCCGAGCGCCTCGGCATTGCCCTGGACGAAGCGGATGCGATCGTCATCGGGAAAACGCTTCTGCGCCCGGTCGCGGCCAACGCTCAGCATCTCAGCATTGATGTCGAGCACGGTGACATCGGTCTGCGGCCCGCCGGCCGCGAGCACCTGGAAGGCGACGTCGCCGGTGCCGCCGGCCACGTCGAGATGGTGGAAAGGCCGGTCCTTCGCTGGCTTCAGCGTCGTGATCAGCGCATCCTTCCAGAGCCGGTGCAGGCCCGCCGACATCAGATCGTTCATCAGATCGTAGCGGCTGGCGACCTTGTGGAAGACGTCGTCGACCTTGGCCTGCTTCTCGACGAGCGGCACGGTCTCAAAGCCGAAATGAGTGGTGTCGGAGGCTGCTGTCACGGCGCGGGCTGCTCTTGTGTTCTGGTGAGGCGATGAATAGCGAAACGAGCGGGGCTTGTCGCGGCCCGTCTCGACGCAGGCTTGAGAGTGGACTGGAATGCCCGAACTTCCCGAGGTCGAAACCGTTCGTCGTGGGCTGGAGCCCGCCATGCTGGGGCAGGTTTTCGCGCGCGTCGAGCAGAACCGGCCCGATCTGCGTTTCCCCCTGCCCGATCGCTTCGTCGCACGCCTGACCGGCCGCAAGGTCGAGGCCCTGTCGCGGCGCGCCAAATATCTGATCGTCGATCTCGATGACGGCCAGGCGCTGATCATGCATCTGGGCATGAGCGGGCGCTTCGTGGTGGAGGCGCCTGGCACGCCGCCGACCGAGCCCGGCGCCTATTACAACGAGATCGGCCGGCACCTGCAGCACGACCATGTCGTCTTCCATCTCGGCTCCGGCGCGCGTGTCACCTATAATGATGTCCGCCGCTTCGGCTTCATGGATCTCGTGCCGCGCGCCGATCTCGCCGCCTCCAGACATTTCGCCGGCATGGGCATCGAGCCGCTGGGGAACGAACTCTCCGGCGAGACGCTGGCGAAGCTTTTCGCGGGGAAATTCGCGCCGCTGAAGGCGGCCCTGCTCGACCAGCGCCTCGTCGCGGGGCTGGGCAACATCTATGTCTGCGAGGCGCTGTTCCGTGCCGGGCTCCACCCCGAAGCCGAGGCCGGTTCGATCGCGACCGCAACGGGCCGTCCGCGCCCGGTGGCGCATGCGCTGGCCCAGATCATCCGCGAGGTGCTGGAAGAGGCGATCATCTCCGGCGGCTCGACTTTGCGCGACTTCGCCCATGCCGATGGCTCGCTCGGCTATTTCCAGCATCGGTTTCGGGTCTATGACCGCGAGGGCGAGGTCTGCGTGACGCCGGGTTGCGGTTCCATGGTCAGGCGGCTGGTGCAGTCGGGCCGCTCGACCTTCTATTGCGAAAGCTGCCAGCCACCGCGCTGATCAGCGGGCGGCAACCGGAGGCGGCTGGTTCGGACAGGACGGCACATCGGTGTCGGTCAGGCCCCAGGACGGTGCAGACGCGGTCCAGATGAAACCCTCTGGCTTGCCGAGCTCGCGGTCGTCGAGCGCACCGGCGCGCACCACGACCATCTCCGGTCGCGATGACGAGGCGCTGAACAATGGCGTGCCGCAATGCGGGCAGAAGCTGCGGCGCATCGTGTTGCCGCCGTCGGAGAGGCTGACATAGTCGCGGACCTCGCCCTCCAGTTCGCGGCTCGCGAGCGGGAAGATCAGGTTGATCGAGGCGTTGCCGGCCGAGAGATACTGGCAGTCGCGGCACCAGCAGGCTCGCTTGGCCACCGGCGGCTGATTGAAGCGGAAGCGTATGGAGCCGCAGAAGCAGCGGCCGGTAACGGGCTCGGTCATGGGGCGCCCTCCTCCTGCAAGACGGGACAAGTGCAAGATGGAACGAGTGAAGGTGATCGGGCCCGCGACGGCAAGGCCTGGTCACGGGAGCGCCCATCTCGGCGTGCGCTCCCTCGCATGGACCGCGCTCCTCCCGCCCGCTAAACGTGGCCCAACGAAGCATCCGGGAGGCCGCCATGGCTTATGAGACCATTCTCGTCGAGGTGAAGGGCAAGGTCGGCGTCGTCACGCTGAACCGGCCGCAGGCGCTGAACGCGCTGAACGGCCAGCTTATCGATGAGGTCAACGCGGCCATCGACGGCTTCGAGAAGGACGGCAATATCGGCTGCATCGTCTTGACCGGCTCGGAGAAGGCCTTTGCCGCCGGCGCCGACATCAAGGAGATGCAGGGCCGGACCTTCCCCGGGACCTATCTCGACGACAAATTCGCGGATTGGGACCGCATCGGCCAGCGCCACAAGCCGATCATCGCGGCGGTTGCGGGCTTTGCGCTCGGCGGTGGCTGCGAGCTCGCCATGATGTGCGACTTCATCATCGCCGCCGACAACGCCAAATTCGGCCAGCCCGAGATCAATCTCGGGGTCATTCCCGGAGCCGGCGGCACGCAGCGCCTGACCAGGGCGATCGGCAAGTCGAAAGCCATGGATCTCATCCTGACCGGGCGGATGATGGACGTGAACGAGGCCGAGCGCGCCGGCCTCGTCGCCCGCATCGTGCCGTTGGCCGATCTCATGGCCGAGACGATGAAGGCGGCCGACAGTATCGCTGCCAAGTCGCTTCCTTCGGTGGTGATGGCGAAGGAGGCCGTCAACCGCGCCTTCGAGGCCACGCTGAGCGAAGGCCTGCGCTTCGAGCGCCGGGTGTTCTCCTCGCTCTTCGCGACGCAGGACCAGAAGGAGGGCATGGCGGCCTTCATCGAGAAGCGGAAGCCCGACTTCCAGAACAGGTGAGACCTCTTTCCGTCGTTCTCAGGCGCAGCCCTCGGGTCCGATCTCCGATCGTCCCAAGGGCAAACTCCGCGCAAACCGTGGGAAACTCCGGCAAGAGATGCTCGGGTCACACCCGAGCATGACGGCGCGCCTCTCGAGTATTTCCGCGTTTCTCCGAAGCGCGGAAATACTCTATCTCTTTGTTTATCGCATTTTCTTCACGCGAACCGGTGTCCACTTCGCTCGAAAATGCTCCAGGCCTATGGCCGCCCGGCCGGCACGCCTTCGCGGATCTTTTTCGAAAACTCCGGATCGTCGAGCGACAGGGTCCGCGCCCGCTCGCTGATCCGCCCCTGCCGAACCAGTTCGTCGAGCGGAATGTCGGTCCTGACCGCGCCGATGCGCTGCAGATAACCCGGCAGATAACCCGAGAGCAGCACGCGGGGATCGAGCGGCAGCGAAAAAGTCCAGCCCGGCGCGACAGAGCCGACGAGATGGTAGACCACCGTCGTGCAGTTCGTGGTCAGCGTATTGTACCAGCGCGGACTCGAAGCCAGCCGGTTGACGTCGGCGACATAGGCCAGGAGCACGTCGCGAGCCTGGCTCGGCGTGGCGGCCAGCCGGAACAGGCGGACATCCTCCTTGCGGGCATGGCTGCGCAGGCCGACGATGTCGCGCTCATCGGCGGCGACATAGGCCATCTCATAGGTGCGGAAGAAGCCGGCGAGCGAGGACCACTCCTCGCCCTTCTCGCGCCTGACCTCGATCGAGAAGGTCAGCGGCACCGAATCCTTGAAGGTGAAGCTGACCAGGAGATGGGCGATCGCCTCGCCCGACCAATAGGACAGGAACAGGTCCGCGCCCTCGATCCTGGTGAGATCGTAGCTGCGCGTCTCCCAGCGCTGGTCGTAATCGGCTTCCGTGCGCCAGCGGAAATCGCGCAGGTTGCCGACGGTGATCGTCTCACCCTCGCGCGTGATCTGCGGCAGCTTGGCGAGTTCGGGAATCCAGTCCCGGTCGTGCGACGGCGCCAAGCCGTTCCACCAGCCGAGCAGGCCGAGGAACAGCACCGCGAAGGAGAGGGTCAGGCGCGCCGCGCCGGTCCAGATCCCGATCGCACCAGCAAGACCGGCAAGGCCGAAGCCGATGGCGGCCAGCGTCGCGAGCGTACCGCTCAGGCGAAACAGCAGGAGGCCCGAGCCCCATGCCGTCGCACTGAGGACGATCAGTGTGGTCAGGAGTTGGGCAGTGACAAGAAGAAGGCGGCTCATCGCCGCCTTCCCATATCACAGATGAAGCCGGAGGCGCTCACGCCGCCAAGGAATTCACCGGCGCCGCGGCCTTGACCGCATCGTCGACATGGCCCTCGAAGCGCTTGAAGTTCTCGCGGAACATCCCGACCAGCCGCTTGGCCGTCTCGGCGAATTCGGCCTTATCCTGCCAGGTCTTGACCGGATAGAGGATGTGCGGCTCGACGCCGGGCACCGAGGTCGGCACCGCGAAGCCGAAATAGGGGTCGCGGCGGAAATCGGCGCGGTTGAGCGAGCCGTCCAGCGCCGAGGTCAGCAGGCGGCGGGTGACGCGGATCGGCATGCGCCGGCCGACGCCGTATTTACCGCCGGTCCAGCCGGTGTTGACCAGCCAGCAATCGACATGGTGCTTGGCAATGAAATCACGCAGCAGATTGGCGTATTCCGAGGGGTGGCGCGGCAGGAAGGGCGAGCCGAAGCAGGTCGAGAATTCCGGCTCGACGCCGGTGAGGCCGCGCTCGGTGCCGGCGACCTTGGCGGTGTAGCCGGAGAGGAAGTGGTACATCGCCTCCGCCGGCGTCAGCTTGGCGATCGGCGGCATCACGCCGAAGGCGTCCGCCGTCAGCATAACGATGTTCTTCGGCACGCCGGCGCGGCCGGTGCGTGAGGCGTTGGGGATGAAGTCGAGCGGATAGGCCGAGCGGGTGTTCTCGGTCTTGCTCTGATCGTCGAAATCGACGACGCGGGTGAAGGGGTCGAGCACGACATTTTCCAGCACCGTGCCGAAACGCTGGGACGCGGCGAAGATCTGCGGCTCGGCCTCGGCCGAGAGCTTGATCGTCTTGGCGTAGCAGCCGCCCTCGAAATTGAAGATGCCGTTCTTCGACCAGCCATGCTCGTCATCGCCGATCAGCGTGCGGTCGGGATCGGCCGAAAGCGTGGTCTTGCCGGTGCCGGACAGGCCGAAGAAGATCGCCGAATCGTCCTTGGAGCCGACATTGGCCGAGCAATGCATCGGCACGACGCCCTTGGCCGGCAGCGTGTAGTTCAGATAGGTGAAGACCGACTTCTTCATCTCGCCGGCATAGGCCGAGCCGCCGATCAGCACGATCTTGCGGGTGAAATCGATCGCGATCACGGTCTCGCTGCGGCAACCATGGCGCTTGGGATCGGCCTTGAAGCTCGGCAGATCGACGATGGTCAGCTCCGGCACGTAGCCGGCGAGCTCCTCGAGCTCGGGGCGGATCAAGAGGTTGCGGATGAACAGCGAATGCCAGGCGAATTCGGTGAAGACGCGCGCCTTGACGCGGTGCACCGGGTCGGCGCCGCCATAGAGATCCTGCGCGAAGAGCTCCTTGCCCTCGGCATGCTTGAGGAAATCGGCCAGCAGCGCCTCGAAATGCTCCGGCGACATCGCGCCGTTGTTCTCCCACCAGACCGTGCCTTCGGTCGTGGCGTCGCGCACGACGAACTTGTCCTTGGGCGAGCGCCCGGTATGCGTGCCGGTGTCGGCGCAGAGCGCGCCACCTGCGGCCAGCCCGGCTTCGCCGCGTTTCAGGGCCTGCTCGTAGAGCTGCGGCGCCTGCAGGTTCCAGGACAGGGATTTCAGCTTGCGGAAGCCGAATATCTCGGCGCCGTGAGCTGCGTTGAACTGACCAATGGTTTCCACTGGATACTCCCGAGGCATGCCATTCAAGGCAAAAGCGCTGTTTTAAAGATACGCGATTCAGAGATCGTCGCGCAGTTGCGCAGACGAGGCAGGCTTTAAAATTTTAGTGGCAGGCTCTTTAGGCCCATGATGACGCCGGCTCAACCCGTCGAAAAGGCCCTCAACCGAAGAAAATCCTTTAAAACGTTTAAAATGACCCGAAATGGTAAACCCCGTTCAGGTCTCGGAACGAGCCTTTGCAGCAAGCTCCGCCAACATCGTCCGCAAGCTCGCCGGACCATCCACGGAAGCGGGAAATCCGAGCCGCAGCACGGCATCGCCGAGCGCGAGATCGAGCCCGTCCGGATCGAGCCCGGTCGCCCGCCAAGCCCCGTCGCGCGCTCCGAGCAGCACCCGCGCATAGAGCTTGAGCGCCTCGGCATGGTCGGCATTCATATGCGCGACCGCGCCCTCCTCGATCTCGGCCAGGGCCTGCGCCCGGGTCGATTCGCTCAGGATATCCGCCGGCCCCAATTCATAGGCCTTGCCGAAGCCGCCATTCAGGCTCGCAGCCTCGATACCGAGCGCAAAGAACGAGAAATCGCCGAAATCGGCATAAAGTGCGGCCTTGGGCTGGCGCGCCAGGAAGCGGCGGCGGATGCGCAGGCCCTCCTCCGTCTCCCGCGCGATGCGCCGCGCCCTGAGCTTGAGCGTGATGCGGGCATGGGCCAGCGGATCGCCCTTGCCGCCCGGCGCGATCAGGAGCGAGGCGCGCGGATCGGCGATCAGGTTGCCGGTATGGGCTGAGAGCGCCGAGACCAGGATCAATGGCGTGCCGTCGCTGTCGGTGGCAAGGCTCGTCAATGTCGCGGCAGGGTGGCCGTCCTGACCCAAGGTCGCGAGTGAGCCGAAGCGCGCGCTACGCAAGAGATTTCGTGCCAATCCACGCGCCGTCTCATCGGTCGGCCTGATTGGATTGGTCGTTCGGGCAGGGTTCTCGCTCGGTTTGACCGGCTCGTTATTCGACCTGACCGGGTCTTGATCCGACCTGACGGGGTTTTCATTCCGCCTGACGGGGTCTTGATCCAGCCTGACGGGGTCTTGCACCACGGAACCTCTTCGCCTTTCCCGCCTTATTCTGATGACGGTAGCGGAACTGTCACGCCATCGCTAGATTGCAGCCACGGTTTGGCCGCTCTCTCGCGAGAGTGGACCCATTTATTGCAACGCGGCCAAGAGACGTAAAACTTATGCCAACAATTGCGCTGGTCGATGACGACCGCAACATCCTGACTTCGGTGTCCATCGCGCTCGAAGCCGAGGGCTACCGGATCATGACCTATACCGACGGCGCCTCGGCGCTCGATGGGCTGAAGCAGAACCCACCGGACCTGGCGATCTTCGACATCAAGATGCCGCGCATGGACGGGATGGAGCTGCTGCGCCGGTTGCGCCAGAAATCCGACCTGCCGGTGATCTTCCTGACCTCGAAGGACGAGGAGATCGACGAGCTCTTCGGGCTGAAGATGGGCGCGGACGACTTCATCCGCAAACCCTTCTCGCAGCGGCTCCTGGTCGAGCGCGTCAAGGCGATCCTGCGCCGCGCCGGCGCCAAGGATGTCGGCGCCCCGGCCCGCCCGGAGGACGCCAAGGCGCTGGAGCGCGGCCTGCTGCGCATGGACCCGGAGCGCCACACCTGCACCTGGAAGAACGAGCCGGTGACGCTGACCGTGACCGAGTTCCTGATCCTGCAATCGCTGGCGCAGCGCCCGGGCGTGGTGAAGAGCCGCAACGCGCTGATGGACGCAGCCTATGACGACGAGGTCTATGTCGACGACCGCACCATCGACAGCCACATCAAGCGCCTGCGCAAGAAGTTCAATCAGGTCGATGTCGATTTCGACATGATCGAGACCTTGTACGGCGTCGGTTATCGATTCAAGGAAAGCTGAGCATCGGGGGACGCGGTTTTCAGCCCTCATCCCGGAGAACCGCGAAGCGGCGTCTCGACCGATGCGCCACTTCGCAGCGGCAGCGCATACTGAACCGTTCCTCGCGGCGCGATTCCCCCGAAACGCTCCCGAAGATGGTGGCCTTGGACTAGAGGCTGTTATGGACTGTAGGCTGCTCAGGAAAATACAGGGCGCTTGAGGCCTATGGCGACGGTCGATGACGAACGCAGGATTGTAATCCGCACGCAGCGCTTCGCGCCCATGCTGCGCAAGCGTCTGGCCGTGTTCGGCCGGCGCAGCCTGCGCGCCATCTCCTCCCGCGCCGCCTCCAGCCTGACGCGGCGTATCGTCGTCCTCAACCTGGCAGGGCTCGTCGCGCTGCTGCTCGGCTTCCTCTATCTCAACCAGTTCCGCGAGGGGCTGATCGAATCGCGGGTGCAGAGCCTGCTGACGCAAGGCGAGATCATCGCCGGTGCGATCTCGGCCTCGGCGACGGTCGAGACCGACACCATCACCATCGACCCCGACAAGCTGCTCCAGTTGCAGGCGGGCGAGAGCGCCGGCATCCCGGAGGACCCGCTCGATTTCTCGATCAACCCCGAAAAGGTCGCGCCGCTGCTGCGCCGGCTGGTGACACCGACCAAGACGCGGGCGCGGGTCTACGACAAGGACGGGCTGCTGACGCTGGATTCGCGCAATCTCTATTCGCGCGGCGACGTGCTCCGGCTCGATCTGCCGCGCGTCGGCGAGCCCGACGAGACACCCTTGCTCGAGCGCACCTGGAACATGCTGCGCAACCGGCTCGGCCGGGCCGACGTTCCCACCTATGACGATTTCGAGAACGCCAACGGCAAGTCCTATCCCGAGGTGGCGCGCGCGCTGAACGGCACCCCGGCCAGCGTCGTGCGCGTCAACACGCGCGGGCAGACCATCGTCTCCGTCGCCGTGCCGGTACAGCGCTTCCGTGCGCTGAAGGGCGTGCTGCTGCTCTCGACGCAGGGCGGCGACATCGACGCCATCATCGCCTCCGAGCGCTACGCGATCCTCCAGGTCTTCACGGTGGCCGCCGGCGTGATGATCGTGCTCTCGGTGCTGCTCGCCGGCACCATCGCGGAGCCGATCCGCAAGCTCGCCGAGGCGGCGCAGCGCGTGCGCAAGGGCGTCAAATCGCGCGAGCAGATTCCCGATTTCGCCGGCCGGCATGACGAGATCGGCCATCTCTCGGGGTCGCTGCGGGAGATGACCAAGGCGCTCTACAGCCGGATCGAGGCGATCGAGAGTTTTGCCGCCGATGTCGCTCATGAGCTGAAGAATCCGCTGACCTCGCTGCGCAGCGCCGTCGAGACGCTGCCGCGCGCCAAATCCAACGAGTCGCGCGGCCGGCTGCTCGCGGTGATCCAGCATGATGTGCGCCGGCTCGACCGCCTGATCTCGGATATTTCCGACGCCTCGCGGCTCGACGCCGAACTCGCCCGCAACGACGCCGCCCCGGTCGATATCGGGCAGGTCCTCGATGCGGTCGTCTCGGTGCAGAACGAGACCCGCCATGAGGCGCGCGCCGGCATCGAGCTCAAGACCGAGCGGCGCGGCCAGCGGCCGGGCGGGCGCGACGGCTTCCTGGTGATGGGCCATGATTCACGGCTGGGCCAGGTTCTGGTCAACCTGATCGACAATGCCCGCTCCTTCTCGCCGGCCGACAAGCCGGTGCGCGTCACGCTGTCGCGCGAAGGGGCCGACGTGCTGATCACCGTCGAGGATGACGGCCCAGGCATCGAGCCACATGCGCTGGAACGCGTCTTCGAGCGCTTCTACACCGACCGGCCCAATGAGGGTTTCGGCCAGAACTCCGGCCTGGGCCTTTCGATCTCGCGCCAGATCGTCGAGGCTCATCGCGGCTCGATCCGGGCCGAGAACCGCCTCGGCCCGGCTGATGGCGACGGCGAGCAGCCGCGCATCGGCGCCCGCTTCATCGTCCGGCTGCCGGCCGTGCCGCTGGCGGCCTGAAGCAGATGAGTGTGACGAGCGAGCAATCCAGCGGCAGCCCTGCCAGCCGCATCCATGCCAGCACCATCGCGATCGGCGAGGCCGGCATTCTCATCCGCGGCCCGTCCGGTTCTGGCAAATCGACGCTGGCGCTGGCGCTGATTGCGACTGCCACGCAAGCAGGGTCCTTCGCCAGGCTGGTGGCCGATGATCGCACCGAGATCGCCGGCCATGCCGGCCGCCTGCTCGCCCGCCCGGTCGCGCCGCTGGAAGGGCTCGTCGAGCGGCGCGGGCTCGGCCTGACGCCAGAGCCCCATCTGCCGGCGGTCCAGGTCCGGCTGATCGTCGATCTGCTCGCGGAGGAACCGGCGCGGATGCCTGAACCGGAAGATCTGATCGACCGTTTGGCGGGCATCGACCTGCCGCGCCTCAGGCTGGCGGGCCGTTCCGGCGATGAAAGGCTGGTCCTGGCAGCCTTAAAACTGTTTCTGGATCAGCCTTAAGTCGGGATTTCGACAAGTTTTAAGCGCGCCGGCTTGCGCATATCTCGCACCTGCCGCATAAACCGCGACCTTGTCCGGGCGCCACGCGCGCTCTCCAGGCGCCATAGTGAATGATCGGACTCGTCCTCGTGACGCATGGGCATTTGGCGACGGAATTCCGCGCCGCGCTCGAACACGTCGTCGGCCCCCAGAAAAACCTCGCCACCATCGCCATCGCCCCCGATGACGACATGGAGGGTCGACGCCGCGATATCATCGCAGCCGTCGAGGAGGTCGAAACCGGCCGGGGCGTCATCGTGCTGACCGACATGTTCGGCGGCACGCCCTCGAATCTCGCCATCTCGGTGATGGAGCCCGGCCGCATCGACGTCGTCGCCGGCGTCAACCTGCCGATGCTGATCAAGCTCGCCAGCGTGCGCGAGGAAAAGAGCCTCGACGAGGCCGTGACCAGCGCGCAGGATGCCGGACGGAAATACATCACCGTCGCCAGCCGCGTTCTGGCCGGCAAATAGGCGCTGACCAGATGAAGACGAGCAGCCAGGTGGACGAGCGGCAAGACGACGAGGATTGCGACTGCCCCGAGCCCGTGATCCCGGCCGGCGCGCTCTATTGCGAATTGCCGATCGTCAACAAGAAGGGGCTGCACGCCCGCGCCACGGCGAAATTCGTGCAATGCGCCTCGAATTTCGACGCCGACATCACCGTGACCCGCTGCGGCGAGACGGTCGGTGCGACCTCGATCATGGGCATCCTGACGCTGGGAGCCGGCATCGGCTCGACCATCACCGTGGTGGCGAAGGGGCGCGAGGCGGAACAGGCGCTGAAGGCGCTGGAAGCGCTGGTGGCCGACAAGTTCGGCGAGGGCGAGTAGCTCGCCATCAACCGAGCGGGCATGCCTGGGCCGATCCAGGCATCGTCATCGCGCACAGGACATTCGCCAGCACGCGCGTCGCCTGCATGAAATCGGCGATCGCCATGGCCTCGGCCGGATTGTGGCTGCCCTTGTCGTTGCGCACGAAGAGCATCGCGGCGGGAATGCCGGCATCGGCGAAATCCTGGGCGTCATGCCCGCCGCCGCTCGCCATCGTCAGGAACGGGATCGACAATCCGCTCGCGCTGGCCTGAAGCGCCGCGACCAGCCCGGCATCCATCAAGGCGGGCGTCGACCGGTCGAACGGGTCGAGCCCGAAGGAGACGCCGCGCCGGGCCGCGATGTCACGGGCGCTCGCGCGCAGAAAAGCTTCCATGCCATCGAGCACCGCCACGTCCTGGCTGCGGATGTCGATAGCGAAATCGACCTGGCCGGGCACCTTGGTGATCGAGTGCAATTCCGCCTCGGTCGAGAATTTCCCGACCGTGACCACGAGATCCTCCCCCGCCGCGCGGCGGCGGCTCCATTCGCCGTCCAGCGCCATCACCAGATCGGCCGTCGCGAAGACGGCGTCCTGGCGGTACTCATGCGGAACCGCCCCGGAATGCGAGTAGGCACCGAGCGCCCTGGCCGTGCGGGCGCGATAGGCGCCGCGGATGCCGGTGACGATGCCGACGGGAAGCGCGCGGTTCTCCAGAATCGGCCCCTGCTCGATATGCAGTTCGATATAGCCCGCGATATCGGTCGGGTTCAGGATCGGTGGTCCGGCCTGGATGCGGGCCGCATCGAAACCGGCCTCGTTGATCATCGTGCGCAGCGAACGGCCGGTTGTGACATGGGTCGCGCTGTCGAGTTCGCCCTCCCAGAGCAGGCCAAGCGCGGCGCGGCTGCCGAAATGGCCGCCATGGCGCCCGACGAACCAGGCGCTGCTCTCCTCCGCCCTGAACGCCATCAGAACGATGTCGCAATCCGGTTGGAGCCTGGCGTCGATCATCGCCGCGATCGCGACCAATCCGGCGATGACCCCGGCCGCTCCGTCGAAATTGCCGCCCTGGCGCACCGAGTCCAGATGCGAACCGGTGATCCAGGCCGGACGCTCCGGATGCCTGCCGGCGAAGCGCGCCGACAGATTGCCCGCCGCATCGACCGAGATCGCTAGGCCCAGCCCGCGCGCCAGATCGGCGATCAGATCATGGGCTGCCTGTTCGCCCGCCATGTAGGAGGTTCGGGTCACGCCCGGCCCGTCCAAGCTCCGGGCGCGCAGGGCATCAAGGATCGAGACGGTGAAGGCCTCGCGGGCGATGACGGCGGCGTCGAGCAAGGGGCAGGGCTGAAAGGCTGCGGCGTCGATGGACAAGGCCTGTCTCCGAAGTGGCGTCGCAAGCGGCGCGCAAAATCTGCTGTCTCCTCCTAGAGCGTTTCCGCGTTTCTTCCGAATCGCTGAAACGCTCTAGCTCCTTGTTATATCGCATTTTCTTTGCGCGAACCGGTGTCCACTTCGCTCGAAAATGCTCTGGCCCGGCAAAGCGCCGGCCAACAGGATCGACCTTGCGCTGCCGACTCTCGCCCTCGAACGGATCAAGGACATAAAGACATCTTTATATCTTTGATTGCGCTCTGCCGCCCACGCTGCTAAAGACCCGCCCGTCATTCCAGAACCAGCAGTGGAGCAGCCCCGTGTCGAAGACCGATTACATCGTCAAGGACATCAGCCTCGCGGAATACGGCCGCAAGGAAATCAACATGGCCCAGGACGAGATGCCGGGCCTGATGGCGATCCGCGCCGAGCACAAGGGCAAGAACCCGCTCAAGGGCGCGCGCATCGCCGGCTGCCTGCACATGACCATCCAGACCGCCGTGCTGATCGAGACCCTGAAGGAACTCGGCGCCGATGTGCGCTGGTCGTCCTGCAACATCTTCTCGACCCAGGACCATGCCGCCGCCGCGATTGCCGCGACCGGCACCCCCGTCTTCGCCATCAAGGGCGAGACGCTGGAAGAGTATTGGGAATACGTCCTCAAGACCGCGACCTGGGGCGACGGCGGCACGCCCAACATGATCCTGGACGATGGCGGCGACCTGACCATGCTGATCATCCTCGGCGCCGAGGCCGAAGCCGGCAAGGCCGAGTTCCTGGACAAGCCGGGCAATGAGGAAGAGACCATCTTCTTCAAGCTGATCAAGCGCGAGCTCAAGGCCAATCCCGGCTGGTTCACCAAGACGCGCGCCGCGATCAAGGGCGTCTCGGAAGAGACCACCACCGGCGTGCACCGCCTCTACGAGCTGGCCAAGGCCGGCCGCATGCCGTTCCCGGCGATCAACGTCAACGACTCCGTCACCAAGTCGAAGTTCGACAATCTCTATGGCTGCCGCGAGTCGCTGGTCGACGCCATCCGCCGCGGCACCGACGTGATGATGTCGGGCAAGGTCGCGGTCGTCTGCGGCTATGGCGACGTCGGCAAGGGCTCGTCCGCCTCGCTGCGCCAGGCCGGCTGCCGCGTGCTCGTCACCGAAATCGACCCGATCTGCGCGCTGCAGGCGGCGATGGAGGGCTATGAGGTCGTCACCATGGAAGAGGCCGCTCCGCGCGCCGACATCTTCGTGACCGCCACCGGCAATCTCGACGTGATCACCGTCGACCACATGCGCGCGATGAAGCACCGCGCCATCGTCTGCAATATCGGCCATTTCGACTCGGAGATTCAGGTCGCCGGCCTGAAG
This sequence comes from Allobosea sp. BE125, assembly GCF_031456075.1. Classification (NCBI taxonomy): domain Bacteria; kingdom Pseudomonadati; phylum Pseudomonadota; class Alphaproteobacteria; order Hyphomicrobiales; family Alloboseaceae; genus Allobosea; species Allobosea sp. BE125. Next base: position 84,746 of record NZ_JAVDTY010000007.1, on the reverse strand, counting down.
AACTTCAAATGGGACAACGTCAAGCCGCAGGTCGACGAGGTCGAGTTCCCCGACGGCAAGCGCATCATCCTGCTCTCGGAAGGCCGCCTGGTGAACCTCGGCAACGCGACCGGGCACCCCTCCTTCGTGATGTCCTGCTCGTTCTCGAACCAGACGCTGGCCCAGGTCGAGCTCTGGAACCACCACGCCAAATACGAGAACAAGGTCTACACCCTGCCCAAGCATCTCGACGAGAAGGTCGCGGCGCTGCATCTGGCCAAGGTCGGAGCCAAGCTCACCGTGCTCAATGACGCCCAGGCCAAGTATCTCGGCCTGGCGCCGACGGGCCCGTTCAAGCCGGAACTCTACCGCTACTGACAGTCGGTATCGGCAAAATCGGATCAGGCCCGGCACAATCGCCGGGCCTTTTTCTTTTTTGGAAGAGGCGCGCGCTTCACCAAAACTACTACTAATAGTAACTCGATGCGATCTATCGTCTACTGATTGACGATTGTTGGAGATCTGTGGCGCGATTTCGAAATTCGCCCGATTTACCATCCATTAAGCACTTCCTGCCGGAGTCTACGGACGATTAGAGTGGGGCTGATTCGGGCTCGCCCTTTGCGTGGGCCGGATCGACGCTCTGATGTGGTTGGCGTGGTGGCAGGCGTTGCGTCGGGTCCAGGAGGACGGCGTAGCGACCGGCCTCAAGCCCGATTCTGAAGCGTGCTTGGGTGGCCAGGCAGGCTACCCGCCGCCTTCAACGATAACGGACGCAGGATGAGACGGTCGAGGCGACAGAAACGAAGCGGCGGCGGTTGGCGCAGCCACGCGGTTCTTCCCGGCCTCGCTGTCGCGCAGGCACCGACCGCGACATTCGCCCAGGCCGACTGGCTTACCCCGCTGCGCACGGAGACGCTGAGCACGGGAAGCCTGTCGCTCCTGCTCATCGGCCTCACCGTTTTCGCCGCGACGACCTCGCTGATCTATGTGCGCGAACGGGCACGCTGGCACCGCCGTGAAACCGAGATGGCGGGCGAGCTCGAAGCCGCGCGTGGCCATCAGGACCGCCTTGCCGCCTTGCTCGCCGCCGACCCGCAGGTCGTGGTCAGCTGGAGCGGGCGCGACGCCCAGCCGATCTTCGAAGGCGACAGCGGCTTCCTCGGCGCGCCGGGCGCGACACTGGCGCTCGCCTATGGCGCCTGGGCCCCCCCGGTCGAAGCCAAGAAACTGGAGCTCGCCACGGATGCGCTGAAAGAGCGCGGCGAGGCCTTCGGCTTCACGCTGCGCGCCAAGACCGGCCCCTATATCGATGTCGAGGGCCGTCCCGTCGCTGGGCGCGCGGTGATCCGCTTCCGCGAGGTCACCGGCGAACGTGCGCAGGTCATGACCTTGCGCGGCGATCTGGAGCGCCTCTCTTCCGATCATTCCGCCCTGATCGCCTTGCTGGCGGGCCTGCAGCAGCCGGCCTGGACGCGCACAACGGACGGACGCCTGACCTGGTGCAACGCCGCCTATGCGCGCGCCGTGGAGGCCACTGACGGCCTGGAGGCGACCAAGAGCGGCCTCGAGCTGCTCGACCGGGGCGAGCGCGAAGCCGCGGCCAAGGCAAGGCGCGAGGGGCGCGTCTTCTCGGTGCGGGCGCCGGCCGTCGTCGCCGGGCAACGCCGGACGCTCGACATCCTCGAACTGCCGACGCCTGTGGGCTTTGCCGGCATCGCGACCGATATGAGTGAATTGGAGGCCGTGCGGACCGATCTGCAGCGCCAGATGGACGCCCATGTGCGCACGCTGGACCGTTTGAAGACGGCGGTCGCGGTGTTCGACGCCACGCAGCACCTGGTCTACCGCAACTCCGGTTTCGACACGCTCTGGTCACTCGATGCCGGCTTCCTCGACGGCCAGCCCAGCGACAGCGAGATCCTCGACCGGCTCCGGGCCGAGCGCCGCCTGCCTGAACTCGGCGACTACCGCAGCTGGAAAGCCAGCGTGCAGGCCGCCTATACCGCGACACGCGCCATCGAGGATTGGTGGTATCTGCCCGACGGGCGCACGATCCATGTCGTCGCCAGCCCCAATCCGCAAGGCGGCGTGACCTATCTGCTCGACGACGTGACCGAGCGCTTCACGCTGGAATCGCGCTTCAACGCGCTTTCCCGCACCCAGCGCGAGACGCTGGATTCGCTGCGCGAGGGCGTCGCCGTGTTCGGCTCGGACGGGCGGCTCAAGCTCTCCAACCCAGCCTTCGCCCAGGCCTGGCGGATTCAGCCCGACATTGCCGGCGCCGCACCCCATATCGACGAGATCGTCAGGCTGTGCCGGCCGCTCTTTCCGCAGGACGAGGTCTGGAGCGAGCTGCACAGCGTCATCACCGGCGTGCGCGACGCGCGCGAGGATTATGGCTGCCGGATGGAACGGCGCGACGGCTCGGTGCTCGACTGCGCCGCGGCGCCGCTGCCGGACGGCGCGACCCTGATCTCGTTTGCCGACGTGACCGCGAGCGTGAACGTCGAACGCGCCCTGACCGAGAAGAACGAAGCGCTGGAGAAGGTTTCTCGCCTGCGCGAGGACTTCGTTCACCACGTCTCCTATGAGCTGCGCTCGCCATTGACCAACATCATCGGCTTCGCACAGTTGCTGGGAACGGAGGCGATCGGCGCGCTGAACGAGAAGCAGCGCGACTACACCTCCCATATCGTGCGCTCCTCGGGCGCGCTGCTTGCGATCATCAACGACATTCTGGATCTCGCCACGATCGACAACGGCGCGCTGACGCTGGAGCTGAACGAGGTCGACGTCGCCGAGACCATCGCCGAGGCGGCGGCAGGGCTGCACGACCGATTGACCGACAGCAAGATGAAGCTGCAGGTCGAGATCGCTCCGCACACAGGGCCGTTGCGCGCCGACGGCAAGCGGCTGCGCCAGGTGCTGTTCAACCTGATCTCGAATGCGATCGGCTTCTCCTCGCCGGGCCAGACCATTACGGTCGGCGCAGAGCGCAGCGGCGGCCATGTCCGCATCACCGTCAGCGATCAGGGCCGCGGCATCCCCGCCGAGGTGAAGGAGAAGGTGTTCGACCGCTTCGAGAGCCATTCGCTCGGCTCCAACCATCGCGGCGTCGGCCTGGGCCTCTCGATCGTGCGCTCGATCGTCGAACTGCATGGCGGGCGCGTCGAGCTCGATTCGGCGCCGGGGCGCGGCACGCGGGTGACCGCCGTGTTCCCGTCCGAGGGCGTGCCGCTTTCGGATGCGGCGGAATGAGCGACGAGTTGGCGAAAGGCGGCGCGCATCGGCTCCTGCTGGTCGATGAGGCGGCAACCGCGCGGCTGGCGGCCGACCTCGCCGCCATCCTGAAGCCGGGCGACATCGTCGCGCTATCGGGCCATCTCGGCGCCGGGAAATCGGCATTGGCGCGGGCGATCCTGCGCGAACTCGCCGGCGATCCGGCGCTGGAAGCGCCGAGCCCGACCTTCACCCTGGTGCAGAGCTACGACACGCCGCGCGGCACCGTGCTCCATGCCGATCTCTACCGCGTCCGTTCATCCGACGAGCTCGACGATATCGGGCTGATCGAGGATCTCGAGCGCATCGTCACCCTGGTCGAGTGGCCCGACCGCGCCGGAACGCGGCTGCCCGCCGGACGCCGGCTCGACATCGTGCTCGACGTCGATCCGGGAAACCCCGAGACGGGCCGCATCGCGACGCTTGCCGGCGGCGTGCTCTGGCGGCAGCGGCTGAGCATCGCGATCGCCACGCGGCATATGCTCGACGATGCCGGCTGGGGCGACGCGCAACGTGACTTCATGCAGGGCGATGCCTCCAGCCGCGCCTATGAGCGCTTGATGCGCAGCAATGGCGAAAGCGCGATCCTGATGATCTCGCCGCCGCGTCCGGACGGACCTGCCATCCGGCAAGGCAAGGCCTACAGCGCCATCGCGCATCTGGCCGAGACCATCGACGCCTTCGTGGCGATGGACCGCGGCCTGCATTCGCTGGGCTATTCCGCGCCGGAAATCCTGGCCCAGGATCTCTCGACCGGACTGCTGCTGATCGAGGATCTCGGCGAGGAGGGCGTGCTCGACGCGGATGGCCCGATCCCGGAGCGCTACGAGGCCGCGGCCCGCCTGCTCGCCGATTTGCACCGCCATACCTTGCCGACGATCCTGCCCGTCACTGAGGGCCGCGACCATATCGTGCCCGATTATGACCGCGGCGCGCTGGCGATCGAGACCGAGCTGATCCTGGAATGGTATGCGCCCCATATCGCCGGCGTGACGCTGCCGGCGGTGACCCAGGCCGAGTTCGGGCGAATCTGGGGCCGGCTCTTCGACGAGATCCTGGAAGCGCCCTCGACCTGGACCTTGCGGGATTTCCATTCGCCCAACCTGATCTGGCTGCCGAAGCGCCAGGGGCTTGCCCAGCTCGGATTGATCGATTTCCAGGACGCGGTGCTCGGCCACCCAGCCTATGACCTCGTCTCATTGGGCCAGGATGCGCGCGTCGACGTGCCAGCCGCCCTGGAACTCAGACTGCTCGCGGCCTATGGCGCGGCGCGGCGCGGCGACGATCCCGCTTTCGACCTCGCCGGCTTCGCCCGCGCCTATGCGATCCTCGGCGCGCAACGCAACACCAAGATCGCCGGCATCTTCGCCCGGCTCGACCGGCGCGACGGCAAGCCCGCCTATCTCGAGCACCTCCCGCGCATCGAAGCCTATCTGCGCCGCAATCTCGAGCATCCCGCGCTCGAAGAGCTCAAGGGCTGGTATCAGGCGCATCTGCCGAAGCTGTTTGCGGCGAACTGAATTCGGCTTGCGTCGTCATGGTCGGGACAAGCCCAGCCATGACGCGCTATGGATCGCGCAGATTCGCCCCGCTCAGGAGATTCGCGTGACGCAAGCCGCATCGCCACCAATCCGCCGGGCCATGGTTCTGGCAGCCGGGCTGGGCCAGCGTATGCGGCCGATCACCGATACGCTGCCCAAGCCGCTGATCAGGATCGGCGGCAAGGCGATGCTCGATCATGCGCTCGATCGGCTGGCCGAGGCCGGCGTCGAGGAGGTGGTGGTCAATGTCCACCATCTCGCCGGGCAGATCGAGACGCATGTCGCGGGCAGGACGAGCCCCCGGATCGTGATCTCCGATGAGCGGGCCGCGCTGCTGGAGACGGGAGGCGGCACCAGGAAGGCGCTGCCGCTGCTCGGCAACGGGCCGTTCTTCAGCGTCAATTCGGATTCGCTCTGGAGCGAGACCGGCATCTCCAACTTCGCGGCGATGGCACAAGCCTGGGATCCGAAGCGCATGGACATGCTGCTCCTCCTCGCCCGGCGCGAAACCAGCGTGGGGGCCGGCGGCAAGGGTGATTTCTTCCGCGACGAGGAGGGACGGTTGACGCGGCGGGGCGAGGCCGCCAGTGCCCCTTATATCTTTGCGGGTGTCGCCGTGCTGACCTCGCCGTTCTTCGCCGGGACCCCGGACGGGCCGTTCTCGCTCAACCTGCTGTTCGACCGCGCCATCGCCGCGGGCCGACTCTTCGGCCATATGCTCGAAGGGCAATGGCTGCATGTCGGCGCGCCGCATGAAATCGCGCCCGCCGAAGCCGCCTTCGCGGCGGCGCAGGCGCTCGATGCCTGAACTCAACCTCTTCAGCATTCCCGCCGGCGCACCCTTCCTGGAGGTGCTGGCGCAGGCGATGCTGGATGGCCGCTTCGGCAGGATCCACGACCCCGACGATCCCGCCGCGATGGCGCGCGCGACGCTCTATTTGCCGACGCGCCGGGCCGCGCGGGCCTTCGCCGCCAGTCTTTCGGACAAGCTCGGCGGCCAGCCGCTGCTGCTGCCGCGGATCGTGCCGCTCGGCGATGTCGACGAGGCCGAGACCGCCCTGATCGGCGCCGGCGCCTGGACGGATGAGCGCGTCGCGCCGATCGACCCGCTGGTCAGGCGCATGCTCTTGACGCGGCTGGTCGACGCCTGGGGCAAATCAGCCAATCGCAGCCATCTCAAGCTCGATCCGGCCGAGCCCTCGCTCGTCCCCGCCACGCTCGCCGAGGCTTACGGGCTTGCCGGCGACCTCGCCGCGCTGCTCGACCAATTGCAGACAGAGGGCGTCCCGGTCGAGCGGCTGCGGACGCTGGATGCGACGCGCTTCGACAAGATCTGGCAGCTCAACGCCAGCTTCCTGGCGATCCTGGGCGAGGCCTGGCCGGCGATACTGGCCGAGCGCGACGCCTGCGACCCGGCCGCCTTCCGCAACGCCATGCTCGCGGCCGAGCGGGAGCGATTGCTCGCAGGCGGCGCGACGGGGCCGATCATCGCCGCAGGCTCGACCGGCACGATCCCGGCGACAGCGCGGCTGCTCGCGGCCATCGCGCGCCTGCCGAACGGAGCGGTCGTGCTGCCGGGCCTCGATCTCGCCTTGCCGGAAAGAGCCTGGAGCGCGATCGAGACCGAGCCTGCACCATCGCATCCGCAGGCGGCGCTGCATCATCTCATGCAGATTCTCGAAGCCACTCGCGCCGATGTCCGCTCATTGGCAGAGCCCGACGCCTGCCGCGCGAGCCGGGAGATCCTGCTGCGCGAGGCCCTGCTACCAGCCTCGGTGACCGAGGCCTGGGCCGATCTGGGAGATCGCATCAGCGTTGCGAGCTCGCAAGCCGGTTTTCGCGATCTGCGCATCGTCGAGGCCTCGGCCGAGCGCGAGGAGGCGCTGGCTGTCGCAATCGCCCTGCGCGAGACGCTCGAGGAGCCGGGTCGGCAAGCGGCTTTGATCACGCCCGATCGCGGGCTGGCCGAGCGTGTCGGCGTCGAGCTGCGGCGCTGGGGCATCGAGATCGACGATTCCGCCGGCCTGCCGTTGGCGCGCTGGCCGGCCGGCGCGCTGCTGCGATTGATCCTGGAAGCCGCTTTGACGCAGGCGAGCCCGGCGAGCCTGGTCGCCCTGCTGGCGCATCCGCTCTGCCGGTTGGGGCTGACGCCCGAGGCCGTCGCGCGTGGGGCGGCTACGCTGGAGATCGGCAGTTGGCGCGGCGTCTCGGTGGCCAAGGGGCTGGACGGTCTACGCGTCGCCCTGGCCGGCCTGGCGGAGCTCAAGCTGGAATCGCACGCGCCGGGCCCGCGCCGACGGCTCAAGCCCGAGGATCAGGCCGCTGCCGCTCAGCTTCTCGATACGCTCTGTGCAGCACTCGGCCCGCTGACCGACACCTTGCAGGCACCGGACGCCTCGCTTGCCGCCACGGCCGCCGCGGCGAAATCCGCGATCGAGGCATTTGCCTGCGGCCCGGACGGACACACGCTCGCCTTCACGGGCGCCGACGGCGAGGCGCTGGCCGGGCTCTTCGACGATCTCACCGGTGCGGAAGCCGACATGCCCGCAGGCGGGCGGGCACAGGACTTCATCGCGATCCTCGACGGGCTGCTGGCGGAGCGCGTGGTCAGGCGGTCAGGCGGCGGCCATCCGCGCGTCAAGATCTGGGGTCTGCTCGAAGCCCGCCTGCTCGAAGCCGACCATATCGTACTTGGCGGGCTGAACGAGCTGGTCTGGCCGCCGGAGACGAAGACGGATTCCTTCATCAACCGGCCAATGCGGACCGAGCTCAAGCTGTCGCAGCCAGAGCGGAGGATCGGCCAGACCGCGCATGACTTCTTGCAGGCGCTGATGGCAAGGCAGGTGACGCTGACGCGGGCGCGCAAGGCCGGTGAATCCGAGACCATCGCCTCACGTTTCTGGCTGCGGCTGAAAGCGGTGACGCCACCAACGCTCTGGAGCCAGGCGAGCGCGGCCGGTGACCGATTGATCGCTCTCGCCGACCAGCTCAGCGCACCCGCGCCGGTGCGGCCGACGGGACGGCCCGCGCCGAGGCCGGCGCGGCATCTCCAGCCGCTCTCGCTCAGCGTCACCGATGTCGAGACGCTCTATCGCGACCCCTATCAGATCCATGCCCGCAAGATCCTGAAGCTCGACGCGCTCGACCCCTTGATCGAGGATCCCACAGCCGCTGATCGCGGCAGCCTGCTGCACGACATCGTGGCGACCTTCGCGCAGACCTATCCCGAGCAATTGCCGGCCGATGCGCTCGGCCGCCTGATCGCCATCGCAGACCGGCTGTTCGAGGATTTCACTGATACCCCGGAGGTACGCGCCTTCTGGTGGCCGCGCTTCCTGCTCACGGCGGACCATTTCATCGCCTGGGAGGGGAGGCGGCGCGGGACATTGGCGCGCGTCGCCGTCGAACGCGGCACGGGCTTCGCCTTCACGCTCGCTGACGGCGCCGAACTGCGATTGAGCGGCCGGGCCGATCGCATCGAGGTGACGCATGAGCCGAAGCTCAGGATCATCGACTTCAAGACCGGCGCGCCGCCGAGCAAGGCGCAGGTCGAGAAGGGTTTCGCGCCGCAATTGACGCTGGAAGCGGAGCTCGCAGCCCGCGCCGGCTTCCGCGACCTGATCGGTCCGACGCCGGTCGAGGCGGTGCTCTATCTCAAGCTGCATCATGATCCGAAGGCCTGGGCCAAGGACAAGCCGCTCGATTTCGACGGCGAGCCTTTGGCCGATGTCGCCGCGCGCCATCTGGAGCGCCTGCTGCAGCATCTCGACGCGCTCCGCAGCGGGCGCGAAGCCTTCGTCTCGCGGCGCGCGCCCGACTACATCAAATATGCCAGCCCCTATGACCAGCTCGCCCGCGTCAAGGAATGGTCGGCCGCCGCCGGCGAGGATGAGGGGGGCGAGGCATGAGGTCGGCACCCCAGATTCCGCCGCTGACGCAGCAAAGGCAGGCGCTCGCCGCCAACCCGCGCCTCAGCGCCTGGGTCTCGGCCAATGCCGGCTCGGGCAAGACCTATGTGCTGGTCAACCGCGTGCTGCGATTGCTGCTCGACGGTGTCGAGCCCGGCCGCATGCTCTGCATCACCTATACCAAGGCGGCGGCCGCCAATATGGCGAACCGCATCTTCAAGGCGCTCTCGGAATGGGCGACCATGCCCGACGACGGCCTGACCGAGCTGCTCACGGCGCTGACCGGAAAAGCCTCCTCCTCCGGCCAGCGCGCGACGGCGCGGCGGCTCTTCGCGCAGGCGCTGGAGACGCCGGGCGGCCTGAAGATCGAGACCATCCACGCCTTCTGCACGCGGGTGCTGCAATCGGCCCCTTTCGAGGCGAATGTGCCGCCGCGCTTCGAGGTCGCGGATGATCTGGCCCAGGCCGAGATGCTGCGCGATGCGCGCCGCGCCTTGCTGGCGCTGGTCGCAGCCGATCCGGAGGGCGCGGAAGCCAAGGCGCTCGACCTGCTCGCCCGGCAGGCGGCGCAGGACACATTCGATGCGATGATGCAGGAGGCGCTGCGCCAGCGCGCCTTGTTCAGCGATGCGCAAGGGCGGGCACGAGACGCCGGCCAGATGCGCAACGGCATGGCGGCCTTCCTGCGCATCGCGCCCGACCTGACCGCCGAGGAGGTGCAGGCCTCCTTCCGCCGGACGCTCGCCGGGATGGGCGGGCTGCCGCGCCTGATCGCCGGTCTCGAAGCAGGCAGCGCGACGCGGCAGCTTTTCGCCGCGAATCTGCGCACGCTGCTCGCCGGACAAGGCGACAGCGACCCGGTTGCCCTTTGCCGGCGCGGCTTCATCACCGAGGCCGGCGGCATCAACGCCAATATCCGCGGCAAGGGCAAATCCGAATTCGAGCCGGATCTGCTCTCGGTGCTGGAAAGCCTCGCAGCCGGCGTGCTCGCAGCGAGCGACCAGCTCAACGCCATCGCCATTCGCGACCGCAGCCATGCCTTGGCGCTGCTGGTGACGCGGATGCTCGCCTCCTATCAGCGCCTGAAGAGCGAGCGTTCACTGCTCGATTATGACGACCTGATCGCCAAGACACGCTCGCTGCTCTCCCGCGTCGAGGCGACCTGGGTGCTCTACAAGCTCGACGCCGGCATCGACCACATCCTGCTCGACGAAGCGCAGGACACCAGCGAGGCGCAATGGGCGATCCTGGGCAAGCTTGCCGAGGAGTTCAGCACCGGCCTCGGCGCAGGCGAGGACGCGCTCAAGCCACGCACCGTCTTCGTCGTCGGCGACGAGAAGCAGTCGATCTACGGCTTCCAGGGCGCGATGCCGAAGGCTTTTGGCGACGAGCGCCAGCGGCTCGGCCGACGCATCGCGGAAGCCGGGCAGCGTTTCGAGCCGGTCAGCCTCAACACCTCCTTCCGTTCGACCAGCGACATCATGCAGGCCGTCGATGCGGTCTTCGCCGCGCCCGACCATGCGCGCGGCCTGGTCTTCGACGGCGCTATGCGACCCGAGACGCATGACACGGTGCGCCGCAACGACCCCGGCTGCGTCGATCTCTGGCCGCTCTGCGCCAATGACCAGGGCGAGCCGCCCGATGCCTGGACGACCCCGGTCGACGCGGCCGAGCGGCGCAGCGGCATCGTCAAGCTGGCCTCCCGCATCGCCGGCGTGCTCGGCCGCTGGAGCCGGGCCGGACAGGACGATCTCGGCCACCCCTTCGCGCCCGGCGACGTGATGATCCTGCTGCGCCAGCGCGGGGCGCTGTTCGAGACGATCGTCAAGGCGCTGAAGGACGAAGGCGTGCCCGTCACCGGCCGCGACCGTCTGACGCTCGCCGACCACCCGGCGGTCGAGGATCTGATCGTGCTCGGGCGGACGCTGCTGCTGCCTGATGACGACCTCACGCTCGCGACCGCATTGAAGACGCCGTTGATCGGACTCGACGACGACGATCTGCTGCGCATGGCGCCCGAGCGTACCGGTTCGCTGCGCGAGGCGCTGCGAGAGGCCGGCGCGAACGAGCCGCGCTATGCGGCGGTCGAGCACAAGCTGGCCGCCCTGGCGGAAGAGGCCGGGCGTTCCGGGCCGTTCCGCTTCTTCGCCGGGCTGCTCGGCCCCGGCGGCGGGCGCAATCTCGCTTTGGCGCATCTGGGCGCCGAGGCCGGCGACGCGCTCGACGCCTTCCTCAATGCGGCGCTCGACCATGAGCGCCGCCATGGTCCTTCGCTCGCCGGTTTCCTGCAGCATATTTCCGGCACGGCGGCGGATGTGAAGCGCGACCTCTCCGCCAGCGCCGGCGAGGTCCGCGTCATGACCGTGCACGGCGCCAAGGGGCTGGAGGCGAAGATCGTCATCCTGGCCGATCTCGCGCCCGAACCCGGCGCCAAGCGTTTGCCCAAGATCCTCGCCGTCGACCCGCCACGCGGCCTGCCTGTACCGCTCTGGCCGCCGGCCGGCGCGGAGGATGCGGAGGCGACGCGGGCCGCCAAGGCGCTGGTCGTGCAGCAGATGGTCGAGGAGCATCACCGCCTGCTTTATGTCGCGCTGACGCGGGCGGAGGACCGCCTGATCGTCTGTGGAGCTCAACCCAAGGGCGAAGCTCCCGAGGGCAGCTGGTATGCGATGGTCGCAGCTGGCCTCGCCGCCTCCGAACAGGGCCTGCAGGACATAGCCGCGCCCGATGGCCAGGGCCTGGTGCAGCGCTTCCGCGTTTCCGCTCCGCGCGCTGCCGAGCCCGCCAAGGCGCCGGACGCGCCTGGCGCGATCGAGATCCCCGCCTGGTTCGGCCGCCCCGCGCCGAGCGAGCACGAGCCCGCACCGCCCTTGAAGCCGTCGAGCGCGCTCTCTGCCGCCGACGGCGCCGAACGACCAGGCGACGGCCCCTTCCTTGCCCAGGCCGCGAGCGCCGGCCGGTTGGCGCATCTGCTGCTGCAGATATTGCCCGAGGTCGAAGCCGCACGGCGCGAGGCGGCCGCGCAGGCGCTGGCGGCGACGCGCGGCGGCGGCTTGCCGACTGAGCGGCGCGCGCGGATCGTCACGGCGGCGCTGGCCTTGCTGCGCGAACCGGCGCTGGCCGCGCTGTTCGCTGAAGGCTCGCTCGCCGAGGTGCCGGTCACCGGCGCGATCGCGCTGGCGGATGGTTCCCGGCGGGCGGTGTCGGGCCAGATAGACCGGCTCGCCGTGACGCAGGATGAAGTCCTGATCGCCGATTTCAAGACCACGGCGCGGCCTCCCGCGAATGCGGCCGCGATCCCACCCACGACGCTGGCGCAGCTTGCTGTCTATCGCGCGCTTGTCGGGGCGATCTATCCCGGGCGCCGCGTACGGGCGCTGGCGATCTACACCGCGACGCTGACGACGCTCGAACCGGACGCGCATGATCTCGATACCGTCCTGGCGAGAATGGCAGATCCGGCGAAAATGGCAGGTTAGCCTTGCTTCAAGGGCCTGCGACCGCGCCTTGACCCGGGCCTTGCGCATTCATAGCTTCACGGCGAATGCAGCGCTGCTGCCAAACAGATTGTGAAAGGCGACCAAGCCATGGCGACGACCAAAGTGACCGATGCGAGCTTCGAGGCCGATGTCCTGAAGTCCTCCGAGCCGGTCGTGGTGGATTTCTGGGCGGAATGGTGCGGTCCCTGCCGCATGATCGGCCCGGCGCTCGAGGAAATCGCCGGCGAGATGAACGGCAAGGTCAAGATCGTGAAGATGAACGTCGATGAGAACCAGGCGATCCCCGCCCAGTTCGGCATCCGTTCGATTCCGACTCTGATGCTGTTCAAGGACGGCAAGCTGGCCTCGCAGAAGGTCGGCGCCGCCCCCAAGAGCGACCTGTCGCGCTGGATCGCCGGCTCCGTCTGATTTCACTTCCAGGCAACGAAAAGCCCGCCTTCCCCAGGGGAAGGCGGGCTTTTTTTATCGTTGGGACCGATTGCGGCCCAGCTCAGGCCTTGCTGCGGTTATCGACGCTCCAGGCGCCGGCGCCGGCGACGAAGAGATAGAGGAAGATGAAGCAGTAGAGGATCGCGGCGTCGCCGCCGTTCATGATCGGGTAGAGGCTCCGGGGCGCGTGGAACATCCAGTAGGCATAGGCCATCTCGCCCGCGAGGATGAAGGCGACGGGGCGGGTCAGGAAGCCGACCAACAGCAGCAGGCCGCCAAACGTCTCGAGGATCGCGCCGAACCAGAACAGCGTGAAGGCGGCCGGAAGGCCGCTGGCCGGCGCCACGGGGAAGCCGATCAGCTTCTGCGTGCCATGGGCAATGAAGATCAGCGCCGTGACGATGCGCAGCAATCCGAGCATCTGGGGGGAGTAGCGCTGGAGGGAGTTGAGGGCCTGCATGTATCTCTCTTTCTGTACAGCTTGCGATTTCGACATTGAATCTTCGTCGATCCGCGGAGAATCGATCGAGGCATCACCACCCGAAGGCTTATTTTGCGCTTGATAGGCAGATTGTCGCAGGCGGCGCAATATTCTCCGCGCGGCGATACAGGCTTGCATGATTGCAACATCTTCACGTTCACGTGACGCTGCGACGCATCCCGGTCTGCCCCAGGCTTAACCACCCCTTAAAAGCGCCATGTTTCACTCCTGTTTGACGCGAGGGCAGCTTTACCTTTTTGAGAATGTGCCGGCAGGCTTGAACGGGGCGGAATGAACGACAAGGCGAGACGGGGCGAACGGCGCGAGCCGTCATTCGAACGCGGGCGCGACGAAAGCCGCGACGATTTCGACATGCGTCTGTCCGACGACGATCGCCCTGGGCGCGGCAACCGCGCGCCCGCCCGTTATGACGAGCGGCGCGAAGCCCCGCGACGCGACAAGCGCAGCGGTGGCGGCAATGGCGGTGGCGGCCGGCGGCGCAAGCGCAAAGGCCGCTCGCTGCTCGGCGGCCTGTTCTACTGGACCATGGTGCTCGGCCTCTGGTGCGCCATCGGGCTGGGCGGGCTGATCGCCTATCACGCCGCGCAATTGCCGCCGATCAACCAGCTCACCGTGCCGAAGCGACCGCCCAATATCGCGATCCTCGCGGCCGACGGCACCTTGCTCGCCAATCGCGGCGAGACCGGCGGGCGCACCATCACCATCGGCGAGGTGCCGCCCTATCTGCCCAAGGCCTTCGTGGCGATCGAGGACCGGCGCTTCTACGAGCATTTCGGCATCGATCCCATCGGCCTGGCGCGCGCCGTGGTCAACAATCTGCGCCGCAGCGGCGGCGTGCAGGGTGGTTCGACGCTGACGCAGCAGCTCGCCAAGAACCTGTTCCTGACCCAGGAACGCACCGCCGCGCGCAAGATCCAGGAGGCGATCCTGGCGCTGTGGCTGGAGCGGACCTACTCCAAGAACCAGATTCTCGAACTCTACCTGAACCGCGTCTATTTCGGTTCGGGCGCCTATGGCGTCGAGGCCGCGGCGCAGCGCTATTTCAACAAATCGGCGCGCTCGGTGACGATCGCGGAGGCCGCGATGCTGGCTGGCCTCGTGCAGGCGCCCTCGCGGCTCGCGCCCAACCGCAACCCGGACGCCGCCGAGAAGCGGGCGCAGCTCGTGATCGCGGCGATGGCCGATCAGGGCCTGATCTCGCAGGCCGCGGCCAAGACGGCGCTGGTCGCCCCGGCCGAAGCCGCCGAGCGCAGCGGCGCGGGCTCGGTCAATTATGCCGCCGACTATGTCATGGACGTGCTCGACGACTTCATCGGTGCAGTCGAGGGCGATGTCACCGTGCTGACGACGATCGACACGAAGTTGCAGGCCTCGGCCGAGACGACGCTGGTCGAGGCGCTGGCGGCCCAAGGCGGCAAGCTCAACGTCAGCCAGGGCGCGGTCGTCTCGATGGCTCCGGACGGCGCGCTGCGCGCCTTGATCGGCGGGCGCGACTACACCAAGAGCCAGTTCAACCGCGCCACCGCCGCCAAGCGTCAGCCGGGCTCGTCCTTCAAGCCCTTCGTCTATCTGACCGCGCTGGAGCAAGGCCTGACGCCGGACACGATCCGCGACGATTCGCCGGTCTCGATCAAGGGCTGGGAGCCGGAGAACTATTCCCGGAGCTATCGCGGCCCGGTGACGCTGCAGACCGCCTTCGCCCATTCGCTCAACACCATCGCCGCCCGGCTCATCCAGGAGGTGACGCCGAAGGAGGTCGTCCGCACGGCGCAGCGCCTCGGCATCTCGTCCAGCCTGCAGGCCAATTTTTCGCTGGCGCTGGGCACCTCCGAGGTCACGCCGGTGGAGTTGACCACGGCCTATGCCACCTTCGCCAATGGCGGGCAGTCGGTGCTGCCCTATGTCATCCGCGAAGTGAAATCGGCCTCCGGCAAGGTGATCTATGCCCGCAAGGGCTCAGGTTTCGGCGCCGTGGTGCAGCCGCAGACGCTCTCGATGATGAACACCATGTTCCATGAGGTCATGATCAGCGGCAGCGGCACCAAGGCCAACATTCCCGGCTGGGAGGTCGGCGGCAAGTCGGGCACGACGCAGGATTTCCGCGATGCCTGGTTTGTCGGCTTCACCGCCCGCCTCGTCACCGCCGTCTGGCTCGGAAATGACGACAACAGCCAGATGAAGCGGGTCGCCGGCGGCGGGCTGCCGGCCGAGATCTGGGGGAAGTACATGAAGACCGCCCATACCGGCATGCAGCCTGCGCCGCTGCCGGGCGGGCTCTGGCGCAGCGGGCCGAAATCGATCTTCGACAATGGCGCGCCGGTCGCGGCCGCGAGGCCTCCGGCCAATACGCAGACGGCCGACAGCGAACGCAGCTGGGTGCCGCCGCCACAGCAGGAGAAGAACCTGCTGCAGAAGCTGTTCGGCGGCTGAGACGGGCTCGGTTATTCGCGGGAACCTCCCCGTCATTCCGGGGCAGGCCGCAGGCCTGAGCCCGGAACCCATAACCGCTGATGTCAAAAGGTTAAGGCGCTTCTGTCGCCGCGCCTTGTCTTGCTGAACCTGGGGTTATGGGTTCCAGGCTCGCTGCTGCGCAGCGCCCGGAATGACGGCATGGGTCCGAGCGACAGCGGTGGCCCCTCAGGCCTTGCTGGCGCGGATCGCCGTGCTCGCCTTGAACAGCACCAGCGCGGCCACGCCGAGCGCCGACATCACCAGCGGCAGCGGCAGCGCCGTGCCTTGCAGAGCATGGCCGACGAGAAGCCCGACGCAAGCCGAAAGCAGCATCTGGCAGAGCCCGTTGAAGGACGAGGCCGCGCCCGCCCTGTCGGGAAACGGCATCATCGCCGAGGCTTGCGATTGCGGCATGGTCAGCCCGACGCCGCAGGCATAGAGCGCCATCGGCACAACCACGCCGAACGGCCCGCCGATGCCGGCCGCGACACAAATCAGCATCGCCACGCCACCGCCGGCGAGACAGGCCACGCCGATCGCGATGACACCGTCCAGCCCGCGCGAGCCGACAAGGCGCTGGGCGAGGATGGTGCCGCCGATGAAGCCGAGGACGCCGAAGCCGAAGGACAAGCCGTACTGCACCGGCGACAGGCCGTAGACGCCGATCAGCACGAAGGACGAGCCCGAAATGAAGGCGAAGAGCCCGGCATAGGCCAGCGCGGTCAAGCCGACATAGACGCGAAAGGCGCGGTTCTGCAGCAGCACGCCGAAGCCGCGGAAGATCGCGGGGATGGAGAGTGCGCCGGGCGTGCGCGCCTTCAGCGTCTCGGGCATGACGAGGATGATCGTCGCGGCGAGGCCAAGCGCGAAGACCAGCGAGGCGACGAAGGTCGAGCGCCAGCCGAAGGCGTCCTGCAAGACGCCGCCCAGGACCGGCGCGACCGCCGGCACCAGCCCCATGATCATGCCCATGCGCGCCATTTCGCGGCCGGCGCGCGGCCCCTCATAAAGATCGCGCACCATGGCGCGGCCGAGCACGATCGGGCCGGAAGCGCCGAAGGCCTGGACGGCGCGCGCCGCGGTCAGCGCCCCGATCGAAGGCGCGAGCGCACAGGCGAGCGTCGCGAGCAGGAAGAGGGCCAGCCCCGCAAGCAGGATGGGCTTGCGGCCGAGCCGGTCGGAGAGCGGACCCCAGATGATCTGACCACCGGCATAGCCGAAGAGGAAGGAAGACAAGGTCGCCTGCGCGCCTGCGACATCGGTTTCCATCACCCGCACGATCTCGGGCAGCGAGGGCAGGTAGAAATCGGTCGAGAGCGGCCCAAGCGCCGTCAGCATGGCGAGGACGGCGGTCATCGCCAGCGTATCGGGACGGAGTTTCATGGAGGTCGCGACCCTTGGGCTGGCTGAGCCCGCTATCTAGAGCAGGATGCGAAAAACTGGGAACCGGTTTTTCGCATCCTGCTCTAACTCTTTGATGAGAGACGGATTCAGATTTCAGCTGGGATCGCCAAGTGATCCCAGCTGAAATCATCCGGCTCTTGGCCGGGAGCATTGTGCTGTCGAGTTTCAGCCGAAGCCGTGCAGCCCCGCGCCATGGCGCTTGAGCCAGACTTCCGCCTCTTCCGTGCGCGGGCAGAGCTTGTGGGTCAGGGCCCAGAAGCGGTGCGAATGGTTCATCTCCTTGAGATGGGCGACCTCATGGGCGGCGAGATAGTCGAGCACCAGCGGCGGCGCCAGAATCAGGCGCCAGGAGAAGTTCAGATGGCCCTTGGACGAGCACGAGCCCCAGCGGCTGGTGGTGTCGCGGATGGTGATCTTGCGCGCCGGAATGCCGAGCGTGGCCGTGTGCGTCCTGACGGCGCGCTCGAGATCATCGAGCGCGGCGCGACGCAGGAAATCCTTGACGCGGCGGGGCACATGCACCGCCTCCCCAGCCACCGCGATGATCGCCGTGCCGTCCTTGTCGGTCGTCGCATGGGTGACGCCGCGCACCTTCGACCAATGCACGATGCGGTGCGGCACGCCGCGATAGGGGACGCTCTGGCCGGGCTCGAACGGAACCGATAGAGGCCGCTTGGCGAGACGCGCCGCGATCCAGCCGCCATGCTTCTCGGCGAAAAGCCGCCCCGTCGCGAAATCGGCGCGTTCGGGCAAGGTCAGCGTGATCTCGCCTGTCGCCTGCGAGACGCGCAAAGTCATGCGGCGCGCGCTCGCCCGCCGCTTGACCACGACCGGATAGATCGTGCCGGCATGGGGAACCTCGATCTTGTCGGGATCGGGTTGCCGCTTGAACAGGGAGAGCCGCATCGCGTGGAATGGTGCCGGATTCGCAAGCTTTGCGGAAGAGGCTAAAGAACTCTAAGGGCGAACGGTCGGGGAACACGGTCACGCCGCCCGGCTTTTGGTGAGAGATGGAGGGCTTTCGGCTCCTCGCCAGTGCGGCGCGAAGCGGACGCTACAGACGTCGCGACATGCGCCCAGCCCCATTTGTATTGATGACAGCGACATGGCGTATTGATATGTATGTCCATACAGGTTTCGGAAAACACCCGCATGACCCTGCAAATCCGCGACGATCGCGCTCGCGAGCTCGCCCAGCAGCTCGCTCGCAAGCGCAAAGTAACGATGACCGAGGCCGTGATTCAAGCGCTCGAGGGAGAATTGCGCCGCGAGACCGAGAAAGAATCGCTGGCCGCTCGGCTGAAACGGATCGCGGCCGAACTCGCAGCCAAGGGCGAGCCAGGCGGCCGCGCCATGACGAAGGACGAAATTGACGCGATGTGGGGCCATTGATGTTCGTCGATACGTCGGTCCTCGTCGCGATCCTGGCCGACGAGCCGGAGGCGGATGGCTTCGCCCTAAAGCTCTCGGCCGCGCCCCATCGCTACACCTCGGGGCTTGTCATTCTTGAAGCGGCCATGCGGCTGTCGAGCTTGCTCAAAGTCGATCCGAGCGAGGCGGAGATCCGCATCCAGCAGGTTTTGGAGGAGGCCCGAATTTCAATCGTCCCGATCAATGGCAGCATCGCCAAAAAGGCTGTGGCCGCCTTCGCGGCGTTTGGCAAAGGCCGCGGCCATCCGGCCCAGCTCAATCTCGCCGACTGCATGTCCTATGCCTGCGCCCAAGCCTATCGCGTCCCCTTGCTGTTCAAGGGCAGTGATTTCTCCCAGACCGACATTCAGGTGGCCTGAGAGACCGTTTCCGAAAAGGTCAGCTCGCGATCTTCAGCGCCTTGCGGGCCTCGACCGCGCTTGCATCGCGCCGAATCTTGGCCGCATCCATGTCGAGGCTGACCATGAAATCCGAGATGCGCGGGGCGATCTCGGAGCGGAAGCGCGAGCCGTTGAAGACGCCGTAATGGCCAACGCCCTTCTGGAGATAATGCACGCGCTTGTCGGCCGGGATATTGGCGCAGAGATCATGAGCGGCCTGGGTCTGGCCGACGCCGGAGATGTCGTCATTCTCACCCTCGACCGTCATCAGCGCGACGCGGCGGATGGCCTTGAGATCGACCGGCTTGTCGCGATGCATCATCGTGCCCCTGGGCAAGGCATGCTCGACGAAGACGGTCTCGACGGTCTGGAGATAGAACTCGGCGGTCAGGTCCATCACCGCCATGTACTCATCGTAGAAATCGCGATGCTTCTCGGCGGAATCGCCGTCGCCCCGAATCAGATGCTTGAACATGTCGTAATGGGCAGTGACGTGCCGATCGAGATTCATCGCCATGAAGCCGGAGAGCTGCAGGAAGCCGGGATAGACGGCGCGGAAGAAACCCTGGTTCGGAAAGGGTACGGTGGTGATGCAGTTGTTGCGGAACCAGTCGATGCCGCGATCCATCGCGAGCTTGTTGACCTCGGTCGGCGAGCGGCGCGTGTCGATCGGCCCGCCCATCAGCGTCATCGAACGCGGGGCGCAAGGGTCGTTCTCCGCTTCCATGCGGGCGATCGCGGCGAGCACCGGCACGGAAGGCTGGCAGACGGCCATGACATGCGTGTCGGAGCCGAGCATCTGCAGCATGGCGATGACGTAGTCGATATAATCGTCGAGATCGAAGCGCCCGGCCGAGAGCGGCACATGGCGAGCGTCGACCCAATCGGTGATGTAGACCTCATGGCCGGGCAGGAAGGCCTCGACCGTGCCGCGCAGCAGCGTGGCGTAATGGCCCGACATCGGCGCGACCAGCAGCACCTTGGGCTGCGGCTTGCGGCGGCCTTCGATCTTGCGATCGAAATGAATCAGCTTGCAGAACGGCTTGTCCCAGACGATGCGCTCCTCGACCGCGACCTTGACGCCGTTGATCGTGGTTTCGGCCAGGCCAAAGGCCGGCTTGCCATAGCGGCGCGTGCTGCGCTCGAACAATTCGCAGGAAGCGGCGATGGTGCGCCCAAACGGCGTGTAGCTCAGCGGATTGGCTGGGTTCTTGAAAGCGAGCTGCATCGCGTCGGAGAGCCCGCGCGCGGGGCTCACCATCATGTGCACGGCTTCGAAGGCATGGTAGGCAAACGACATGGCGGCCCCGTACATGCGAAATCGGTCTTTCGGTCGCGGCGACGATTCATGATGCGCCGCAACAGGGAACGCACCGTAGGTGGTATTTGTTCTCATACAACCCGGCTAAAGACTAAGATTTCGCTGCGATGCCGATCTGCCACAGGATATTGCTGACGATGCCGCACTGGCCCGCGTCCGGAACAAAGCCGTGACGCCCCCCGATTTCCTGGAGTCGGCGCTCGCCCGGTCGAGCCGGCATTTGCGCTTGGACACGCTGGTCCGGCTGCGCTGGCTCGCGATCTCAGGCCAAAGCCTGGCCGTGGCGGGCGTACATTTCGGGCTCGGCTTCGTCTTGCCCTTCGGCTGGTGTTTCGCCGTCATTGCCGTCTCGGCCTGGCTCAATATCGCGTTGCGCATCCGCTTTCCGCTGAGCCACCGCCTGACGGCGGGCGCTGCGACCGCGTTGCTCGCCTTCGACATCATCCAGCTCGCCGCGCTGCTCTACCTCACCGGCGGGCTGCAGAACCCCTTCTCGATCCTGTTCCTTGCGCCGGTGATGATCTCGGCGACGGCGCTGCCGCCACAGCGCACCTTGCTGCTCGGCATGCTCGGCGTGGCGCTGGCGACAGGGCTCAGCTTCGCGCATCTGCCGCTGCCCTGGGCCGGCGAGGGCCGCCCGATGCTGCCACCCTATTACCAGGCCGGAAACTGGATCGCGCTCGTGCTGGGCCTGGGGTTTACCGGCATCTATGCCTGGCGGGTCGCCAAGGAGGCGCGCGACCTCTCCGACGCGCTCACCGCCACCGAGCTCGTGCTGGCGCGCGAGCAGCATCTCTCGCAGCTCGATGGGCTGGCCGCCGCCGCCGCCCATGAACTCGGCACGCCGCTCGCCACGATCGCGCTGGTGGCGCGCGAGCTCTCGCGCCTGGCGCCGGCGGAAGGCGAAATGGCCGAGGACATCGCGCTGCTGCGCGAGCAGGTCGAGCGCTGCCGCGGCATCCTCGGCAAGCTCACCTCGCTGCAGGACGACGATGGCAGCCCCTTGGACGAGCTGTCGCTTCGCCTGCTCATCGAGGAAGCGGCCGGGCCGCAACGCCCCTTCGGCATGCCCTTCGAGATCGCGATGCAGGGCGAGAAGCCCGAACCCGTCTGCCGCCGCAACCCCGGCATGATCTATGGCCTCGGCAATATCGTCGACAATGCGGTCGATTTCGCCCAGGCGGCCGTGACCATCACGGCGCGCTGGGACGACAACCTGGTCACGCTGGTCATCGCCGATGACGGGCCGGGCTTTCCAGCGGACGTGCTGATGCGCGCAGGCGAGCCTTACCTCACCCATGGGGCGGGCGAGAACCGCGCCGGCGGCGGGCTGGGCCTGGGCCTCTTCATCGCCAAGACACTGCTCGAGCGCGGCGGGGCGGCCATCGAGTTCTCGAACCTGCCCGCGCCCGCAAGCGGCGCCTCGATCAGGATCAGCTGGCCCAGAGCCGTGTTCGAGGCCGGCCTGCGTCCGCAAGGGGCTACAAACCCGGAGGCTTCGGCCCTACATAGGGCTGGCTGACCCGCTTCCTGCC
Organism: Allobosea sp. BE125; assembly: GCF_031456075.1. Classification (NCBI taxonomy): domain Bacteria; kingdom Pseudomonadati; phylum Pseudomonadota; class Alphaproteobacteria; order Hyphomicrobiales; family Alloboseaceae; genus Allobosea; species Allobosea sp. BE125. The sequence goes on along the minus strand of NZ_JAVDTY010000007.1, from coordinate 63,083 downwards.
GGATGCGCAGCGGCGGCAACCGCGCTACTATTCCGTTGGGACAGGCCCGGCGGAAGGAGAGTTCCGATGCAAGATGTGCTGAGCGAAGCCGCCTCGACCGAAACCGTGGCGGATATGTCCCTGCTGCTGGTCGACGACGACAAGCCATTCCTGACCCGGCTGGCGCGCGCCATGGAGGGACGCGGCTATCTGGTGCGGACCGCTGAAAGCGTCTCGGCCGGGCTTGCCGCCGTCGAAGAAGCCGCCCCGGCCTTCGCGGTGATCGATCTGCGCCTCGCCGACGGCAACGGACTCGACGTGATCGCGCGGTTGAAGGAACGCAGGCCCGACGCGCGCGGCATCGTGCTGACCGGCTACGGCAATATCGCGACCGCCGTCAGCGCCGTGAAGCTCGGCGCCTTCGACTTCCTCGCCAAGCCCGCCGACGCCGACGAGATCCATTCGGCCTTGGCCGCCTCGCGCAATGCCCGCCCGATGCCGCCGGAAAACCCGATGTCGGCCGACCGGGTGCGTTGGGAGCATATTCAGCGCGTCTATGAATTATGCAGCCGCAATGTCTCGGAGACGGCGCGCCGTCTCGGCATGCACCGGCGCACCTTGCAGCGCATCCTGGCGAAGCGCGCGCCGCGATAGGTATCTGAGCCACTCTCTCCCGTCATTCCGAGGCGATCCGAAGGATCGAGCCCGGAATGGCGGGGTGGTTCCCAACCTCTCACACCGGCGGCGGGTTGATCTGCTTGAATCCGCCTTCGCGCCAATAAGGATAATGCGGGTAGGCCGGCGTCACCGCGCTCGCTGCATCGAGCCGCGCGACCTGCTCGCGCGTCAGATTCCAGCCGACAGCGCCGAGATTCTGGCGAAGCTGCTCCTCGTTGCGCGCACCGATGATGACGCTGGAAACGCTCGGGCGGCGCAGCAGCCAGTTCAGCGCGATCTGCGGCACGGTCTTGCCGGTTTCCCGGGCGAGCGCATCCAGCACATCGACGATGGCGTAGAGCCGCTCATCGTCGACAGGCGGGCCGAAATCGGCGCTTTCGTGCAGGCGGCTGCCGGCGGGAAGCGGCTGGCCACGGCGGAGCTTGCCGGTCAGGCGGCCCCAACCGAGCGGACTCCAGACCATCGCGCCGACCTTCTGATCGAGCCCGAGCGGCATCAGTTCCCATTCATAGTCACGCCCGACCAGCGAGTAGTAGACCTGATGGGCGACATAGCGCGGCCAGCCATGGCGGTCGGCGGCGGCGAGCGACTTCATCAATTGCCAGCCGGAGAAGTTGGAGGCGCCGACATAGAGCAGCTTACCGGCCCGCATGAGCGCGTCGAGCGCGCTCAAGACCTCCTCGACCGGTGTGGCGGCATCGAAAGCATGGAGCTGCAGCAGGTCGATATGGTCGGTGCGCAGGCGCTTCAGCGCCGCCTCGACGCCCGCGATCAGGCGCAGGCGCGAGGTGCCGGCCTGCAAGGGACCGTCGCCCGTGGGCAGGCCGAGCTTGGTCGAGATCAGCGCCTGATTACGCCGGCCCTCCAGCGCCTCGCCCAGGATCGTCTCCGAGGCGCCGCTGGAATAGACATCGGCCGTGTCGAAGAGCGTGACGCCCGCCTCCAGGCAGATGTCGACGAGGCGCCTGGCCTGCGCGACGTCGGTGTCGCCCCAGGCGCTGAAGAGCGGCCCCTCGCCGCCAAAGGTGCCGCAGCCGAAGCTGAGGGCGGGGACTTTCAAGCCGGATGCGCCGAGCTGCCGATAATCCATGAGGTTTCTCCTGTCAGGCGACGTGGTGTGGCCGTTCAAACTGTCGCGACGCGAGCGCTGCGGCGCTCGATGGCGAGGCTCCAGGCGGCGAGGCCGAGCGCTGCCAGCGGCACCAGGGCGGCAATCGGCGCGATGCCGGGCAGCCCCGGGCCATGGCTGATGACGAAGCCGCCGAGCCAGGCGCCAAAGGCATTGCCGAGGTTAAAGGCGGCGATATTGAGGCTCGACGCCAGCCCCTGGCCCGCGCCGCCGGCCTGCTGCAGCACCCGCATCTGCAGCGGCGCGACCGTGGCGAAGGCGGCAACTCCCAGCGCAAAGGCCGCGACGACAGCGCCGATCTTGCTGTGGAAGGCGAAGCCGGCTGCGACCATCACCAGCGTCAGCAACAGCAGCGTGCCGATCAGGGCCGGCTGGAGGCTGCGATCGGCCCAGCGGCCGCCGAGCAGATTGCCAACGACGAGGCCGGCCCCGAAGACCAGCAGGATCGGCGAGACCGCCTCCTGGCTAAAGCCCGCGAGTTCGACCAGCAGCGGCTGGATATAGGTGAAGACCGCAAAGACGCCGCCGAAGCCGAGCACGGTGATCAGCAGCCCGAGCTGGACCTGCGGCCGGGCCAGCACCGCAAACTCCTCCGAGAGTGGCGCAAGCGGCGCGGTCTCGCGAGCCTTGGGCACGAACAGCGCCAAGATGACGAAAGCCAGGATGCCGATCGCGGTCACCGCCCAGAAGGTCGCGCGCCAGCCATAGGCCAGGCCGAGCCAGGAGCCGAAGGGCACGCCGAGCAAGGTCGCCAGCGTCAGGCCGGTGAACATCACGGCAATGGCCGAGGCCTTGCGCTCCGGCGCGACAAGCCCGGTCGCGACGACCGAGCCGACGCCGAAGAAGGTGCCATGCGCCAGCGCCGTGACGATGCGCGCGGCCATCAGCCAGCCAAAGCTAGGGCTGAGCGCACAAGCCAGATTGCCGAGGGTGAAGATCGCCATCAGGACGAGCAGGGTCGTCTTGCGTGGCAGGCCACGGGTCGCAATCGTCAGGATCGGCGCGCCGACGAAGACGCCGAGCGCATAGCCGGTCATCAGCAGGCCGGCGGTCGGGATCGAAATGCCGAGATCCCCCGAGACCTGCAGAAGCAGGCCCATGATGACGAATTCGGTGACGCCGATACCGAAGGCGCCAACGGTGAGAGCATAGAGTGCGACGGGCATGACGGCTTTCCCGGGAATGGAGATGAGCCGGGATATGGCAGGTTGCACGCCTATGAATTAGATTGCCGCCAGGACATTGATTTGTGAGGTGAAGTCATCATGCCGCGACCGGACATCAACCGCTCCGGTGAGATGGAGGTGTTCGCGCGGGTCGTTGAGCTCGGCGGCTTCTCGCCGGCGGCGCGCTCCCTGCGGATGACGCCCTCGGCGGTGAGCAAGCTGATGGCGCGGCTCGAGGCGCGGCTCGGCGTGCGCCTGATCATCCGCTCGACCCGCAAGCTCCAGCTCACCGAGGAGGGCGCGACCTTTCATGCCGGGGCATTGCGCGTGCTGGCCGATCTCGACGAGGCCGAGCGCTCGGTCGCCGCCTGCCAGATTCCGCGCGGGCGATTGCGGGTGAATTCGAACGTGCCCTTCGGCCGGCATTACCTGCTGCCGCTCGCGCCGCGCTTCATGGCCGCCCATCCCGGCGTGCAGCTCGACATCACCATCACCGACCAGGTCATCGACCTGATGGACGAGCGCGCCGATGTCGCGATCCGGGTCGGGCCGATGCGCCCTTCGCAGCTCGTGGCGCGCAAGCTCGGCGCAGCCGCGATGGCGATCGTCGCTTCGCCCGATTATCTGGCCAGCCACCCGGCGCCCCGGAGCGTCGCCGATCTCGCGCGGCACGACCTGATCACCTTCAATTTCGCTCGCCATTGCGACGAATGGCCGTTCCGTCTCGACGGCAAGCGCCTTACCGTCCCAGCCCATGGCCGCGTCACGGTCGGCGACGGCGAAAGCGCGCGGCAGCTCGCTCTGAGCGGGCAGGGGCTGGCGCGGCTCTCGCTCTTCCATATCGGCCACGACATCGCGGCCGGCCGCCTCGTGCCGGTGCTGGAGGATTTCAATCCCGGCGATGTCGAGGAGATCAACGCGGTCTATGTCGGCCATGGCGGCCGCTTGCCGGCCCGCGTGCGCGCCTTCATCGACTTCCTGGTCAAGAGGGTGGACCTGACGGCGCCGCCGGGGGCCGCCGAAGCCAACCGTCCATCCCGCGTGGCACAAACCGTCGAACCGAGCCCTGCCTAAAGCCCCGGGTCCTCCAGCAGCGCCAATCGTCCGGCCGCGAGCCTGGCGAAGGCGATGGTCAGCGCCTTGCGCCTGGAGCCGCTGAGCGGGTGGCGGGGCGCGCCGCGCAGCATCTCGCCGCCATAGGCGTCGGCAACGATCAGCCCGACATCCTCAGGCAGGATCTCACGCGGGAATTCCGGCGCGACCGCGAAGAGGAAGCCGTCGCAATAGTCGCGATAATCCGGCCATTTTCCGTCGACGCGGTAATCCTCGATCCCTGATTTGACCTCGACCACCAGCAATTCACCGGAAGGCGAGAGCGCGACGATGTCGCCGCGCCGGCCATTGGCGAAGGTCATCTCCTTGACGATGGCGTAGCCACGCTCGCGCAGGTGCCGGCCCGCGCCACGGCAGACGGCGCGAGTGATGTCGGGCCGCGTCGGTGGCGGGTTCAGGCGGGCGTCGGTCAGGGACATGACCATATGTTCCCTGTTTGTGCCCGACACGGCAAGTCGAATTTTCTTTCAGCCACGGTCGCGCGACAAACGCCGGAAATGCGCCGTCATTCCGGGCGCAGCCCCCGGGTCCGATCTTCGATCGGCCCAAGGATGAACTCCGCCGAGACCCGGAATCCATCGGAAGGCGATGCACTCTACGACGGATTCCGGATCAGCGCCGCTAACGCGGCTTGTCCGGAATGACGGGTGGTGGTTCCAAGCGAGATCATCACCCTCTAGGCATTTGCCTCGACTTGCTTATGGTGCCGCCGCCTTGGACAGCTTTCTCGCCCCCCTCCTGATCCTGATCGCCGCGGCCGCCATGTCGGCCGTGCTTTGCGTCGCCTTGCGGCCGCTGCTCAAGCGCTATGCGCTGGCGCGTCCCAATGCACGCTCCAGCCACAGCATCCCGACACCGCAGGGCGGCGGGATCGCGGTCCTGGCCGGGGCTTTCCTGGCGCTCGGGCTCAAACTTCTGCTCGGCCCACTCCCCGCCGTGGCGCAAAACGATCTCCTGCTGGTCGGCACTGCTGCGATCCTGCTCGCCATCGTCGGCGCCTGGGACGACATCCGGCCGTTGCCGGCGAGCCTGCGGCTCGTGCTGCAAGCAGCCTGCGTCGGGCTCGTCATTGTCTATGCCGCGCCGGGCCTGCGGCTGTTTCCCGGTCTCATGCCGCTTGTGCTGGAGCGAGCCCTGGCGCTGCTGGCCGGCATCTGGTTCGTCAATCTCGTCAACTTCATGGACGGGATCGACTGGATCACCATCGCCGGCATCGTACCCCTGACCGGCGCCTTGGCGCTGGCCGGACACATGGGCGCGCTCGATCTCGGCAGCGGCTGGCTTGCGGCGGCGCTCTGCGGCGGGCTGATCGGCTTCGCGCCCTTCAACAAGCCCCGCGCCCGGCTCTTCCTCGGCGATGTCGGCTCGCTGCCGATCGGCCTGCTCACGGCCTATCTGCTCTACAGGCTTGCCGCAACCGGCGCTTTCGCAGCGGCGCTGATCCTGCCGCTCTACCATCTCTGCGACGCCACCCTGACGCTGCTGCGCCGATTGGCGCGTGGCGAAAAGATCTGGGAGGCGCATCGCTCGCATCTCTACCAGCAGGCGACCACAAACGGCTTCAGCGTGCTCGGCATCGTCACACGCATCGCCATCCTGAACCTGATCCTGATCGCATTGGCTGCGCTCAGCCTGCGTATCCCCGGTCTCTGGGGGCAACTCGCCTGCCTTGTGGTGGCGCTGCTGCTGACCGCGGCTCTGCTGCGCAGCTTTTCGCGCCCGAAGGCCGCCCATGGCTGAGCCGCGCATCCTCCTGACCGGCGCGAGCGGCTTCGTCGGGCCACATGTCGTCACGGCGCTGCGCGATGCGGGCTATCGCCTGCGGCTGACGCAGCGCCGAGCCACCACGGCCTCGCCCGGCATCGAGACCGTCGCAACCGGCGACATGAGCGCGCCCATCGACTGGCGCGCCGCGCTGGACGGCGTCGACCATGTCGTGCACATGGCCGGGCTCGCCCATGCCGGCCCCGGCCTCGATGAGGCGCTCTACCGGCGGATCAACACGCAGGCGACGCTGGACCTCGCTGAAGCCGCCCGCCGAGCCGGCATCGCGCGCCTGGTCTATCTCTCCTCGATCAAGGCGCTGAGCGGGGCTTTCGACGGCGCAGCCCTGCGCGACGACGACAGCCCGGCACCCGATGACGCCTATGGCCGCTCCAAGCTCGCCGCCGAGCAGGGGCTGGCCGCGCTCGATCTCGATTGGGTGAGCCTGCGCCCGGTTCTGATCTACGGGCCGGGCGTGAAGGCCAATATGGCGGCGCTGCTCAGGCTCGCACGCCTGCCCTTGCCCCTGCCGCTCGGCGGGCTCAACGCGCCGCGCTCGCTGCTGGCGGTGGAGAATCTGGCTGAAGCGATCCTGTTCGCACTGACGCCGGCCTGCCCGTCCCGCAGGAGCTATATCGTCTCGGATCCCGAACCGATCAGCGTCGCGGAGATCATCACGGCGATGCGGGCGGGCCTGGGGCGCAAACCCGGACTGATTGGCGTGCCCGCACGATGGCTCGGCCTTGCCGCCCGTCTTGCCGGCAGGCAGGACGCCTTCATCAAGCTGAGCGGCGGACTCGTCGCCGCGCCGGACGCTCTGCTCAGGGCCGGTTGGCGGCCACGGGTCGCGACACCGGCAGCTCTGGCCCGGCTTGCGGCTTCGCCCGCAGCCTGAAGTCGGGAATCGCCTCGTCGAGGATGGCCTCGGCGGCGGCACGCTCGTCATTCTTGATGCCGGCCTCGAGCCGCGCCAGCCAGCCCTGCATGCGCGAGCGCCCGGCGAAGATCGGCTTGGCCGCCATGACGCCGTCGAGCCCGGTCTCGGCCTTGGGCTCGTCGCGTGCGAACAGGATCTCGTTGAGGCGCTCGCCCGGCCTGACGCCGGTGACCGCGATCTCGATATCGATGCCGGGCTCATAGCCGGCCAGCCGGATCATGCGCTCGGCCAGGTCCATGATTTTGACGGGCTGGCCCATCTTGAGGATGTAGACGGCGGCGCGCTCGGCCTCGGGCTCGTCGCCGCGCGCATGCGAGGCAGCGGTCAGGACGAGATCGCAGGCCTCGCGGATCGTCATGAAATAGCGGATCATCTCCGGATCGGTCACCGTCACCGGCCCGCCGCGCTCGATCTGCGCCTTGAATTTCGGCACGACCGAACCGACCGAGCCCAGCACATTGCCGAAGCGCACGGCGACCAGCCGCATGCCGGCGGCAGCCGCAACGAACTCGGCATCGCGCGACTGGACATACATCTCGGCGAAACGCTTGGTCGCGCCCAGCATCGAGACGGGCTCGATCGCCTTGTCGGTCGAGATCAGCACGAAGATCTTGGCGCCGGCCGCGATGGCAGCGTCCGTCACATTCACCGAGCCGAAGATGTTGGTCTTGATGCCTTCCGTCCAATCGGCTTCCAGATAGGGCACATGCTTCAGCGCCGCCGCGTGGATGACGATGTCGGGCGCGAAGGCGGTGAAGAGCGGCGTGATGCGGGCGCGGTCGCGGACATCGGCCAGCGCGCCGTTGACCACGGTCTGGTGGCCCTGGGCGATGAGCTCCTCGGTGATCTGGAAGAGCGCCGGCTCCGAGCTCTCGACGATCAGCAGTTCGGCGGCGCCGAAGGCGGCGCAACGCAGGCAGATCTCGGAACCGATCGAGCCGCCGCCGCCGGTGACCAGCACGCGCTTGCCCTTCAGGAAGGAGCCCAGCCGCTCGCGATCGATCGTGACCGTGGGGCGAACCAGCAGATCCTCGATCTCGAGCGGCGCGAGCTCGGTGTCGCGCATGCCCTCGCCCAGGCTGTCGACGCGCGAAATCGGCAAAGCGAGCTTGCGCGTGCGCGCCAGCCATTTGTCGGGCTCGGCTTCGGGAACCAGCGCGCTCGCGGTTGCCACGATGCGGCGGAAGGGCTCGCCGCGCTCGGCGGCGTCCAGCGCCACCGCCTCGATCTCCGCCAGCAGGCCCAGCACCGGAACGCCGCGGATCGACTGGCCGAGATCATCCCCACGCGGCGACAGGATGCCGGCCGGCCGCAGATTGCGCATGGTGCCGGCCTCCATGGCGCGGATCACCATCTCGACCTCGACGCCGCGCCCGAGCAGCAGCGCCGGCAGGGCCTGGCCACGCTGCGCCAGCTGCTTGGAGCGGGAGTATTTGAAATAGCGATAGGCGAGCCTGGGGCCGCCGAGCAGCGCGTTCTGCACCAGCCAGTAGAGCGCGATCGTGATCTTGCCGAAGAAGAACGTGCCATAGAGGTTGGGCGCGACCAGGACATAGTCGACCACGAGCAGGGTCAGGCTCAGGATCGAGACCGCCTTGACGATGTTCGACAGGTCCGGCAGCGAGGCGAAGCGCCATTTCGAGCGGTAGAGCGAGAAGAACCAGTAGACCAGCCCGGCATAGGCGACGAAGAAAGGCAGGCCGCGCGGCAGGAGCCTGAGATGCTCGGCGAGCTGCCAGTTCTCGAAACGGATGACGAAGACGAGCCAGAGCGCCAACGCCGTGACCACGAGATCATGGACGATGACGGCGAGCTTCTTGAGATTCTGTTTGGAGAAAGAGGCCATGGCAGGCGGGGTATCCCGCTCCCCGGAGGGCTTGTCAACGCAAGCGAAGGCCGGAGCAGCTCAAGCGGCGCCGACCGGCGGCTCCAGCGCGGCCATGATGAAGTCGATCATCTCGTCGATGCTGGGCCCCGGCATGCGCGAGCATTGCGACATCAGCAGCGGGTGATGGAAGCGGATCATCGCCGTGCGGATGCAGCGTGTGGCCTCACCGGGATCGACCTTCCGGAACGCTCCGCTCGCCACGCCCTCCGCGACGACCTTGCACATCAAGGCGTCGAACCGGGCGATATGACCCAGAATCGCGTCCCAGCTCTCCTCCATCGCCGCGCAGACCATCTCATGCATGCGCTGCTGGTCGGCGTAACGGGCCTGGTTGATGCGGTACGAGGTCTGCAGCATGTCGCGCAGGCGCTCAGTCACCGGCCGGTCCTGGGCGGCGATCTCAGCCAGCGCCGCCTCATGCTCGCCCTTGTAGCGAGCCAGCACCGCCTCGTTGATCGACTTTTTCGAATCGAAAAAGCGATAGACGTTGGCCGGGCTCATGCGCAGCGATTTGGCGATGTCGGCGACCGTCGTCTTCTGATAGCCGATGTCGCGAAAGAAGCGCTCGGCCGTGTCGACGATGGTTTGCCTCGTATCGCGTTCAGGATGGCTCAACGCGGTTGTCCGATGTGCTGATTGGCAGGCAGTCTTCGGAATTTGTTGGTATGACGAATTTCATCATTCGTCAACCTCATGACAGACAAAGACTTTAGCCGATTTTGACATGGTGCCGATTGCACATTCTTGCTGCCGATCGCGCCCACGCCGGACAGCGGGCGATTGCACCCGGCTCAGGCGAGTCCGGGCCTCTGCCGCGCCAGCGCCAAAAGCGCCTCGACATCGAGATGGGCGGCGAGATGGGCCGCCAGCCGGTCGAGCGTGGCCTCGACATCGGCCTCGTAGAAGAATTCGGAGGCAACCCCGCCGATCGCCGCAAGCCAGGCCGTGCGGACCGGATCGGCCGAGAAGACGCCATGCAGATAGGTGCCGACGACGCGGCCATCAGGGCTCGCTGCACCCTCAATGCGGGAACCGACACGAAACGGCGCCCTTGCGGCGTCGGCACCCTGCGTGCTGCCGAGATGGATCTCATAGGCGCGGCCGATGGCCCCGCTCGCCGCATGGAGGATGTCGACCTCGCGCACGGTCTTGTCGCGATCGAGCACCGTTTCGACATCGAGCAGGCCCAGGCCCGCAGCCTCGCCGGCCGGCCCTTCCAGGCCCAGCGGATCGCGCACGACACGGCCCAGCATCTGATAGCCGCCGCACAGGCCCAGCACATGCCCGCCGCGCCGCCGATGCGCCAGGATGTCGATATCCCAGCCCTCGCTGCGCAGGACGGCGAGATCGCGCAGCGTCGTCTTGGAGCCGGGCAGGATGACAAGATCGGCATCGCCGGGCAGTGCCTCGCCGCGCCGGACCAAAGCGAGATCGACGCCGGGCTCGGATTTCAACGGATCGAGATCGTCGAAATTGGCGATGCCCGGCATCACCGGAACCGCGATCTTCAGGCCGGCGCCGGGCTTGCGCGCGCCCGAGCGCAGGTCGAGCCCGTCCTCCGCCGGCAGCCTCGCGGCGTCCGCGAACCAGGGCACGACGCCCAGGCAGGGCCAGCCGGTCGCGGCCCGGATCGTCTCGACGCCGGCGCGAAACAAGCTGGCGTCGCCACGGAAGCGGTTGATGGCGAAGGCCTCGATCATGGCGCGGTCGGCCTCCTCCAGCACCGCATGCGTGCCGATGAGGCTGGCGATGACGCCGCCGCGATCAATGTCGCCGATCAGGATCGCAGGCACCTTGGCAGCGCGGGCGAAGCCGAGATTGGCAATGTCGCGCGCACGCAGATTGGTCTCGGCCGGCGAGCCCGCGCCTTCGACAATGACCAGGTCAGCCCTGGCGCATAATCGCTCGAAGCTCTCCAGCACCTGAGGCAGGAAGTCGCCGCGCCTGGCGTAGTCGCCGGACGCCAGATGGCCGGCGACGCGCCCCTGCAGCACGATCTGACTGCCGGTCTCGCTTTCGGGCTTGAGCAGCACCGGATTCATGTCGACATGGGGCGCGATGCGGGCAGCGCGGGCCTGCAAGGCCTGGGCGCGGCCGATCTCGCCGCCCGGCGTCGCCGCCGCATTGTTGGACATGTTCTGCGGCTTGAATGGCGCGACCTTCAGCCCGCGATCGGTGAAGAGGCGGCAAAGCCCCGCGACGATCAGGGATTTCCCGACATTGGAGCCGGTGCCCAGAATCATGATTGCGGGGGTGCGCGCCAAGCTCATGCGCTGTGATTAGAGCATGCCCGCGCAAAGGGGGAGCCGGTTTTCGGCACCATGCCCGCATCGTCGCCGAGAGCTCGGGCTGTGTCCGGAGCGGTCTCTAAAGATGCGACGCGAAAGGGAGGGTCACCGGTTCACGCCAATATACCGCAACGTCAAAGGGGCGAAGCCGCCGCGGGCGCCCGTCGTGAACCGGCCTGGACAGATAAGCATTGAGCGCTGACGAATGTCAACATTCATCATTCCATATTCCGCCAGGCCAATTCCGACGCGCACTCGATCGACCATCCGGGATGCGCTGCGGTCCACGGCATGGTAGAGGCCCTGCCTGCTTTCGCCCAGAACAGCTTCGCTTGAGCCGGCCCGATGACGATGAACCCGATCTTCTCCGCCCTGCAGACCAGCGTTTTCGAGGTGATGTCGCGGCTCGCGCGCGAGACCGGCGCCGTCAATCTCGGCCAGGGCTTTCCCGATGATCCCGGCCCGGAGGACGTCCGGCGCAAGGCGGCCGACGCCGTCATCAATGGCTGGAACCAGTATCCGCCGATGATGGGCCTGCCCGAGCTGCGCCAATCCGTCGCAACCCATTTCAAGCGCTGGCAGGGGCTCGATCTCGACCCCGACGCCGAGGTGATGGTGACCTCGGGCGCGACCGAGGCGATCGCCGGCGCGCTGATGGCCCTGATCACACCGGGCGACGAAGTCGTGCTGTTCGAGCCGATGTACGACGCCTATGTGCCGCTGGTGCGCCGCGCCGGCGGCATTCCGAAATTCGTGACGCTGACGCCGCCGGCCTTCGGGCTGAGCGAGGAGGCGCTCGCCAGGGCGTTCTCGCCGAAGACCCGCGTCGTGCTGTTCAACAACCCGCTGAACCCGACCGCGACGATCTTCAGCGAGGCCGATCTCGATCTGCTCGCCGCTTTCTGCGTCCGCTTCGATGCAGTCGCGATCTGCGACGAGGTCTGGGAGCATGTCGTCTTCGACGGCCACAGGCACAAGCCGATGCTGTCGCGGCCGGGCATGCGCGAGCGCACGGTGAAGATCTCCTCGGCCGGCAAGATCTTCTCGCTGACCGGCTGGAAGGTCGGGATGGTGATGGCGGCGCCGAACCTGATGCGGGTGCTCGCCAAGGCGCATCAATACATCACCTTCACCACGCCGCCGAACCTGCAGGCCGCCGTCGCCTACGGACTCGGCAAGGATGATTCCTATTTCGAAGGCATGCGCGCCGATTTCCAGCGCTCGCGCGACCGTTTCGCCGCCGGCCTGACGGGGCTGGGCTTCAACGTCCTGCCCAGCGTCGGTACCTATTTCCTGAATGTCGACATCGGCGCGCTGGGGGAGAGCGACGATGTCGCCTTCTGCCAGCGCCTGGTCATGGAAAACGGTGTCGCGGCGATTCCGGTCAGCGCCTTCTATGCGGAAGGAGCGGTCAAGACCGTGGTGCGGTTCTGCTTCGCCAAGCATGATTCGACCCTGGACGCCGCGCTGGAGCGGCTGGCCGATTGGCGAAAAGCAGCCTGATCTAAACCTTGTGCAGCGCCTCGACCAGCGCGCCGGCCTTGATCAGGCGCGCCTCGAGATGCTTGGCATTGGCGGCAAAGCCGGCCGAGCGCATGGCCTCGATGGCAACAGCAATCTGCGTCAATGCCTGCCTGGCGAGAGCCGGGTCCTTGCGCCGCTCCGCGAGCCGCATCATCGGCAGCGCCTGATTGGCTGAGCTCGTCGCCCAGAGCAGCGGCACGCTCTCGCGCCGACGCTCCTCAAGAGCTGCGGCGAAGACCGCGATCGCCTCCTCGAATACGACCGGCTCGCGATAGCGCTCGCCCATGGCGACAAGCACGCCGCCCATCTGGTCCTGCAGTTCGGCCCAGCGCAAGGGCTCCCGGGCGCGATCAACCGCCTTGGCGACCCGGTTGAAACCGTTGAAGGCGCGCTCGAGCAGAGCGAGATCGTTGCGGCGCCCGCCAAGCGCGGCGCGGGCGCGCGAAATCATATGCTCGGCCTCAAGCCAGCGCGTCTCGTCGCGATTGCGATCCCAGACGGCGAGGACCGTGGCGAGCGCCGTGACCGCCTCCTCCAGCAGCGCATCGTCCTCGCGCGCTTCACCGAGCGTGACGGCGAGCCGCCCGAAGCGGACCGTCAGCGCGTGCCAGAGGAGCGGCGCTACGTCGCGATGGAGGTGCTCCACCCCCGCCCGGCAGCGCGCGAGCGCCTCGACGCGGAGATCTTCCATGCCGGCAATCTCGGCGAGCGCTTCAAGCGTGGCGGCCAGCGCGTCCTGAGCGCCGGCGAAAGCAACCGTGTCCTCCAGGCTGTCGAGCCCTTCGAGCAAACGGTGCAGCGCGGTCACGGCGGCGTCATAGCCGTCGCGCCCACCGAAATCCTCGCTGAGCCGCGCCAGCGTCTTCGCCTGGGCGAGCGCGACAGCGCGGCTGCGGTCGATATCGGCGAGGCCGATCAGGGCGGAGGCCTCGCCATAGCGGTCAGCGGCTTCGCGATAAGCCTCCGGCGTCGTTCGCAGGAAGCTGATTCCCGCCCGGTCGGCGCGATTCTCGCCGATCCGGAGACGCTGCTCGACCGGCAACGTCGAGAGATCGCTCGCGCCTCCGATCGAATGGAGTTCAGCTTGGGCAAGCGCCTTGTCTGCCTCGGCGAAGCGTCCGTCTGCGAGCGCAGACGCCGCCTCGCTGCGCAGGCGACGGGTTTCCTCGTCGCCGAGCGGCGCGCCAAGCCGGTCGGCCAGAGCGAGGAAATCCACCGCCCTGCGCTCCAGCAGCGCCTCCCCGGGAGGCGCAGAGCCGGGACGACGCAGCCAATCGGCGACCATGGCCGGCAGCACCACCATGGGCAGGCCATGGCGCCCGGCGACGCGCGCCAGGAGCGGCGCGAGCTCCTCGGACTGACTGATGGCTGCCTCCCGTCCCGACTTGGCGCTAGCGCCTTACTTTGCCGCGATGACCGCGATCTCGACCGTGAACTGCGGCGCGGCGAGCTTGGCCTCGACCGTGGCGCGGCCCGGTGTCGCGCCCGCAACGATCCACTTGTCCCAGACGCCGTTCATCTCGGCGAAGGTCGCCATGTCGGCGAGCCAGATGTTGACCATCAGCAGCTTCGTCTTGTCGGTCCCGGCCTCGGCCAGCAGCGAATCGATGATACCGAGGATCTCGGAGGTCTGTTCGGCGACGCTCTTGCCGGCCGCCTTGTCGGCAACCTGGCCGGCGAGATAGACGGTGTCGCCGTGGACGACGGCCTTCGACATGCGGGGGCCGACGCCGATGCGCTGAATGCTCATGCTCTTGTCTCCTGAAAAAGGGCGCTTGCTGGTAGCCCGAGCCGGAGGCTTTCGCAAACGCTAGAGCAGGATGTGAAAAAATGGGCATCGGTTTTTTCGCAAGAGCAATGCTCTGAACTCCTGGAATCGATCCCGTTTTCCAAGACAAATCCTCAGGCCAGCGTCGTCCAGCCGGCCCAGAGCGCGCCATAGCGCGCAGCCTTGCCGAGGAGCACGAGCCCGATGAAACGCCCGAGCGGATAGTTCAGCGTGCCAGCCACGAATGTCAGCGGATCACCCAGGACAGGCAGCCAGGCAAAGAGCAGGGACGGCCAGCCGAAGCGCGCGAACCCGCGCTGCGCTTTGGCGAATTTGTCCGGGTCGGGCCGAAGCCTTGCCGGCAGGCGCTCGACGCCGCCATCGGCGATCAAGCGGCCGAGCCACCAGTTGACGGCCGAGCCTGCGGTGTTGGCGAGACTCGCGACCAGGAACAGAGCCACCGGATCGACGGTTTTCGCCGCCAGCAGCCCGACGAAGACAATCTCCGACTGCGCCGGCAGCAGCGTCGCGGCGACGAAAGCCGCGCCCGCCATCAGACCGAGAGCGGAAAGATCGAGCTGCTCCAGCACCGCCAAAGGTTCCTATCGCGCCGAACGAGAGCAATTTCCGATCCGATTGGATCGTTCAATTGCTCTAGCCCCTTGTTTGAACGCGTTTTCTTCACGCGAACCGGCATCCGCTTCGCTCGAAAACCCTCTAGCCGGCCAGGGCATCAGCCCAGCATCCTGGCGAGCGCATTGACGGTGTTGGCGTTGCGCAGCGTGCCAATGCCGAGTTTTTTGGTCGTCAGATGCGAGAGCAGCTTGGTCTCGCTCGGGTTGCCGCCGAAATCGATCCATAAATCGCCGTCCGCGAGGGCGAGCCCAATACCGGGCGTGGCGATCCTGCCGAGCATGGACAAGGCGTCCGGGCCGAGCGGGCTTCGCATGACGCGGATGCCGATATCGGCGCTGTTCCCTTCCGGGAAGGGATTTTGGGCGGCAAGCCGCCGCCAGGCCTGCGCGGTGCGCAGGATGATATCGACATGCTTGCCGAAACGCGTGCGGAAAGCCGCTTCCAATCGGCTCTCGATCGCTGGGAGGGGCGCTTCGTCGCCCTCGAAGATCAGATTGCCGGTGGCGACCCAGCTGCGCGCATCGCCAAAGCCGAGCGCCGCCACCATAGCCTTCAGATCCGCCATCACCAGCCGCTTGCCGGGGCCGAGCACGATCGAATGCAGAAGGGCGACATAGGTCGTCATGGCGGTTTCGCGCCAGCGCTACAACCGCCGCAGCGCCACTTGCTGGATGCGGTGGCTCGCGCCCTTGGTCAGGATCAGGCTGGCGCGCTGGCGGGTCGGCAGGATGTTCTCCTGCAGATTCGGCAGGTTGATGCCGCTCCAGAGCCTCTCCGCGATCGAAAGCGCCTCGTCCTCGTCGATCTCGGCATATTTGCGGAAGAAGGAGCGCGGATCGCGGAAGGCGGTCTGGCGCAAGGTCATGAAGCGGTTGACGTACCAGCGATGCAGATCGTTCTCGTCGGCGTCGAGATAGACCGAGAAGTCGAAATAATCCGAGACGAAGGGGATGACTTTGCCGTCCTTGGGCATGCGGCTCGGCTGCAGGACGTTCAGGCCTTCCAGGATCAGGATGTCGGGCCGCTCGACCGTGACCTCCTCGCCCGGCATCACGTCATAGACCAGGTGCGAATAGACCGGGGCGGAGACCGAGGGCTTGCCGGCCTTGACGTCGGAGAGGAAGCGCAGGATCGCCGAGCCGTCATAGCTTTCGGGAAAACCCTTGCGCTGCATCAGGCCGCGCCGCTCCAATTCGGCATTGGGCAAAAGGAAGCCGTCAGTGGTGACGAGCTCGACCTTGGGCGTGTTGGGCCAGCGCGAGAGCAGCGCCTTCAAGACGCGCGCCGTGGTCGACTTGCCGACGGCGACCGAGCCGGCGACGCCGATGATATAGGGAACCTTGACCTCGGCCTCGGCCATCAGGAAGCGCTGCGTCGCCTTGAACAGGCCTTGCGTGGCCGCGACATAAAGCGAGAGCAGGCGCGACAGCGGCAGATAGATCGCCACGATCTCGTCCAGCGAGATCGGGTCGTTGATCGATTGCAGCTTGGTCAGGTCGTCAACCGACAGCGTCAGCGGCGTGTCGGCGCGCAAATGCGCCCATTCATCGCGCGTGAAGCTGCGATAGGGCGAGCCCAGCTCGGGATCGGCCGGGGCGGGGATCAGACGCTGGTCCATGAGGCGACCCGCATTCCAGGCTTCGAGGTTCAACGCAGGACTAGCCTCGGCTTCTCAACGGGACCGCGCGGCCTTCTCCGCCAGACCGGAGCGCACCGTGCGAGCCTCAAGCTGGCTCAACACGTCCCGCAATGCAACATCGCGCGACAAAAGCACGACTAACAGATGATAGAGCAGATCGGCGCTTTCGGCGATCAGCTCGTCGCGATCGCCCTTCACGGCGGCGATGACGGCCTCCACCGCCTCCTCTCCAAGCTTTTTTGCAGCGCGCTCGGGACCGGCGGCGATGAGTTTCGCCGTCCAGGATTCCTCGGGCGAGGCTTTCGCCCGCTCGGCGATGATGCGTTCTAGGTCCGCGAGGGTGAAAGCGCTCATCAGCTCAATCCAGCCGCATCGCCAGACCCGCCGCCGCCATGTGGTCCTTGGCCTGCTGGATCGTGTAGGTGCCGAAATGGAAGATCGAGGCCGCGAGCACCGCGCTGGCATGGCCATCACGCACGCCTGCCACGAGATCGTCGAGATCGCCGACGCCGCCCGAGGCGATCACGGGAACCGAGACGGCATCGGCGATGCGCTCGGTCAGGCCGAGATCATAGCCCGATTTGGTGCCGTCGCGGTCCATCGAGGTGACGAGCAGTTCGCCGGCGCCGAGCGAGACGACCTCGCGGGCGAAGGCGACGGCCTCGAGCCCCGTGGCGTTGCGCCCGCCATGGGTGAAGATCTCCCAGCGGCCGGGCGAAACCTGCTTGGCGTCGATGGCGACGACGACGCATTGGCCGCCGAACTTTTCCGCCGCCTCCTTGACGAAGGAGCGATTGGTCACGGCCGCCGTGTTGATCGAGACCTTGTCGGCCCCTGCCAGCAGCAGCGCCCGGATATCCTCGACCTTGCGCACGCCACCACCCACCGTCAGCGGCATGAAGCAGGCCTCGGCGGTGCGGGTAACCACATCGAACAGGATGCCGCGATCCTCATGGCTGGCCGTGATGTCGAGAAAGCAGAGCTCGTCGGCACCCGCCGCGTCATAGGCCTTGGCGGCTTCGACCGGATCGCCGGCGTCGACGAGATCGAGAAACTTCACGCCCTTGACGACGCGGCCGTCCTTGACGTCGAGGCAGGGGATGATGCGGGTTTTCAGGGTCATCAGTGCTGCCAGGTCAAGGCGAGATCGGATAATCGAGCGCATATAGCGCCGCGGCCGCCCGGCACGCAAACACAAGCCCGCAGGGGTCCGGATTGATCGGCGGCGCGTTCCCTGCTCTCCTGCGCGCCATAAGCAAGAACAGAGGGATTTCCATGACGATGACCACGACATTCAAGGGCCTCACTGTCGGGCTTGGCCTCGCCGTCGGGCTTGGCCTCAGTGCAGCCGCGCTTGCCCAGGCGCCGACGACCCAGCTCGACGCCATCCAGAGCCGCGGCGCGCTGCAGGTCTGCACGACGGGCGACTACAAGCCGTTCACCCTGGCCAAGGACGGCAGCTATGAGGGCATCGACATCGAGCTGGCGAAATCGCTCGCCAAGGCGCTCGGCGTCGAGGCCAAGTTCGTCCAGACGAAATGGTCCGATCTCCTGACCGATATGGGGTCGGGGAAATGCGACGTCGCCATGGGCGGCATTTCGGTGACACTCGACCGACAGAAGAAGGTCTTCTTCTCCGCGCCTTATATCGTCAACGGCAAGGCGCCGATCGTGCGCTGCGCCGACAAGGCGAAGTTCCAGACAATCGCCGACATCGACAAGCCGGAGACCCGCGTCGTGGTCAATCCCGGCGGCACCAATGAGCGTTTCGTGCGGGCGAACTTCAAGAAGGCCGATATCCGCGTCTATCCCGACAACGTCACCATCTTCGACGAAATCCTGGCCGGCCGGGCCGATCTGATGATCTCGGAATCGATCGAGACCAAGGTCCAGGAGAAGGCAAAGCCGGGCTTGTGCGCCGTCAATCCCGACGAGCCGCTGCAATATGGCGAGATGGGCTACATGCTTCCGCGCGGCGACGCGACCTTCAAGGCCTTCGTCGACCAATGGCTGCATCTGGCCAAGGCGACCGGCGAATTCGCCGGGATCTACAACCAGTTCGTGAAGTGAGGGATCAAACCGGCGGCAGTCGGCGGCTCAGGCCGCCGACACGCTTGCGGCCTTCGCCACCCGCGCCAGCGCCGCAGCCGGGTCGATCCGCCCGTCATAGAGCGCCCGGCCCGTGATCGCGCCCTCCAGGATGGCCGCATCGGGCGCACAGAGCCGCTCGATATCGGCCATGGAGGCAAGCCCGCCCGAGGCGATGACCGGGATCGTCAAGGCCTTCGCCAGCGCGATGGTGCCGTCCCAATTGATGCCCTGGAGCATGCCGTCGCGGGCGATGTCGGTGTAGACGATCGCCGCGACGCCGGCATCCTCGAAGCGGCGGCCGAGATCATCTGCCGCCAGCGCCGAGGTCTCGGCCCAGCCCTCGACCGCGACATAGCCGTCGCGCGCATCGATGCCGACCGCGACCTGGCCGGGAAAGGCCTTTGCCGCTTCCTTGACGAAGCCGGGATCGCGCACCGCGGCCGTGCCGATGATGACGCGGCGCACACCCTTCTTCAGCCAGCCCTCGACAGTCGCCATGTCGCGGATGCCGCCGCCGAGCTGCACCGGGAAGGCGACGCGGGCGAGGATCGCCTCGACAGCGGCCGCATTCATCGGCTTGCCGGCGAAGGCGCCGTCGAGATCCACGACATGCAGCCAGTGGAAGCCCTGGGCCTGGAAGGCGGCTGCTTGAGCCGCCGGATCGTCATTGAAGACGGTGGCCTGGCCCATGTCGCCCTGTTTGAGGCGGACGCACTGGCCATCCTTGAGATCGATGGCGGGAAAGAGAATCACGGCGTCCACCTGAGGAAATTGGCGATCAGCTTCAAGCCGAGCTTCTGGCTCTTTTCGGGATGGAACTGCGTGCCGGCAACGTTTCCGCGCGCCACCATCGCGGTGACGGGGCCGCCATGCTCGGTCAGCGCCAGCACATCCTGCGGCCGCTCGGGCGTCAGCGCATAGGAGTGCACGAAATAGGCATGCAGTCCTTCCGGCCCGGTCTCGATGCCGTCGAGCAGCGCATGCTCGTCCTGCTTGTGCAGGGTGTTCCAGCCCATATGCGGGATCTTGAGGCTGTCATCGTCGGGCACGATCAGCGCGACATCGCCCGGAATCCAGCCAAGGCCCTGCGTCACCGTGTATTCGAGCCCGCGCGAGGCCAGAAGCTGCATACCGACGCAGATGCCCAGGAAAGGCCGCTGCTTCCGCCGGACGACCTCCTCGAGGGTCTCAACCATGCCCGGCACAGCATCGAGCCCGCGCCGGCAATCGGCGAAGGCGCCGACACCAGGCAGCACGATGCGATCGGCCCGCCGCACCTCGGCGGTGTCGCTGGTGACGCGGATGGTCGCATTGAGCCCGGACTCGGTCGCCGCGCGCTCGAAAGCCTTGGCGGCCGAGTGCAGATTGCCCGAGCCGTAGTCGATGATGGTGACGAGCTGGCTCATCGGCCCCGCGCCTCCGGGAACAGGCCGATGATCGGCAGCGAGGCTGCAGGCTGCTGGCGTGCGGGTGCAACAGGGGCCGCGCGCGGCGGCGCGACCTCGCCGGCCAAGGCACGCTCGAAATAGCGCCGCTCGGCCTCGGGCAGTCCCCGCGCCTCGACGACATCGGCCAGCCGCCAGCCCCGGCGCGCGAGCTTGCGGGCGATCAGGTTCTGGCCCTCGAAGCCGAGGAACAGCGCCAGCGCCCAATGCGCAAGGATCAAGGCGCCGCTGCTGAGGCCGAAGCGGCTCTGCACATAGAACAGCCCGCCCCAGATAAGCGCTAAAATAGCAGTCGCCAGCCAGAGCCGGTTGATCAGCAGCCAGAACCCGCTCAGCACAAAGGCTGACCAGGTAAAGGTCTCCGGCAGCAGGCGCGCCTGCTCGATTTCCTCGCGCGGACCGCCGGAGCCGGGCGGCGGGATCATCACGGTATAGAACGCCATCGTCGTCTCCTCAGAGAGCGCCCTTGGTCGAGGGCACGCGGCCGCCCTCGCGCGGATCGACCTCGAGCGCCTGCCGCAAGGCGCGCGCCAGACCCTTGAAGCAGCTCTCGGCGATATGATGGGCGTTGTCGCCATAAAGCGTCTCGACATGCAGCGTGATGCCGGCATTCATCGCGAAAGCCTGGAAGAACTCGCGCACCAATTCGGTGTCGAAGCTGCCGATCTTCTCCGCCTTGAACTGCGTGCGGAAGACGAGGAAGGGCCGGCCGGAGACATCGACCGCGACGCGGGTCAGCGTCTCATCCATCGGCAGATGCACGTCGGCATAGCGGCGAATGCCCTTCTTGTCGCCGAGCGCTTGGCGAAGCGCCTCGCCCAGCGCGATGCCGGCATCCTCGACCGAATGGTGGTCGTCGATATGGGTGTCGCCCTTGACCGTGACCGTGGTGTCGATCAGCGAATGGCGGGCGAACAGGTCGAGCATATGGTCGAAGAAGCCGACGCCGGTCGCAATCTCAGCCTTGCCGGTGCCGTCGAGCACGAGCTTGACCGCGATGTCGGTCTCATTGGTGCGGCGCTTCACTTCGCCAGAACGCATGCCGGCCTCTGTTGTTTGCGGAATTTCGCCCGCTTTAGCAGGCAGGCACGGCGAAGGCCATCGTGATCGGAGCACCAGCCGTCATGCTCGCCCTTGTGGCGAGCATCCACGTCTTGAACACCAGCCTCGACAAGGGACGACGTGGATGGTCGGGACAAGCCCGACCATGACGGGAGAGGCTCATCTGGTCGCAGCCGGTCCAGCGTTTCGCTAGCTTGCCCTTGATACCGGGCTCCAGCCTGAACATGTTGGCGGCTTCCGCTTGTCCTGAGGCCGAGACCGAATCGCAATGTCAGACGCTAGCAACGCCCCCGTGATGCACGCCACCACCATCCTGATGGTCCGCAAGGGCGGCAAGGTCGTGATCGGCGGCGACGGCCAGGTCTCGCTCGGCCAGACCATCATGAAGGGCAATGCGAAAAAAGTGCGCCGCCTCGCCAAGGGCGCAGTGATCGCGGGCTTCGCGGGCGCCACGGCCGATGCCTTCACGCTGTTCGAGCGATTGGAGACAAAGCTCGAGCAATACCCGACCCAATTGCTGCGCGCCTGCGTCGAGCTTGCCAAGGACTGGCGAACCGACCGCTATCTGCGCCGGCTGGAGGCGATGCTGCTCGTCGCCGACAAGGAGGTCTCGCTCCTGATCTCGGGTACCGGCGACGTGCTGGAGCCGGAAGCGAGCGAACATGGCTCGGTGATGGCGATCGGCTCGGGCGGCAATTACGCGCTCTCGGCCGCGCGCGCGCTGATCGATATCGAACCGGATCCCGAAGCGATCGTGCGCAAGGCGATGAAGATCGCCGGCGACATCTGCGTCTACACCAACCACTCGCTCGTCATCGAGACGCTGGAGGCGGCGTGAACGCGGCGTTCTTTCGGGAGCTGACGGATTTACGGCTTCGGTACGGAGCGGGTGACGCCGAATTTGGAATGGCGTCCCTGCCAGGCAACAGACGATGGTAGCGCTCGGCGTGAGGGGGCCCGCTCCGGACGAGATCGTGTTCAGGCCGGTAAAGCTCGCCGACCTGCCGATGCTTGCCGATTGGCTGACGCGCCCGCATTGGCGCGAGTGGTGGGGCGAGCCTGAGATCGAACTGGGCTATATCCGCGACATGATCGAAGGCCGCGACACGACCTGCCGCCCCTTCATTTTCCATGTCGCCGGTACGGCTGCCGGCTATATCCAGGTCTGGGAGGTGGGCCCGCACCAGACTCCGGCCTGGGCCGCCGATCACCCATGGCTGATGGAGCTGCCGTCCGATGCGGTCGGCGTCGATCTCTCCCTGGCAGACGGCGCGCGCCTGTCGCAGGGCATCGGCTCCAGCGCGATCCGCTGTTTCGTCGCGATGTTGCAGGCGGAAGGCCATCGCACCATCATCATCGACCCTGACCCGGCCAATACCCGCGCCGTCGCGTCCTACGCCAAAGCCGGTTTCCGCCCCGTGCCGCATCTCGAAGGTCGCACGGATGGCGTGCTCATCATGCAGTTTCAGCAGGATACAACCCTGACATGACCTCCTTCTCTCCCCGCGAGATCGTCTCCGAACTCGACCGTTTCATCGTCGGCCAGAATGACGCCAAGCGCGCTGTCGCCATCGCATTGCGCAATCGCTGGCGCCGGCAGCAGCTCGAAGGGCCGCTGCGCGAGGAGGTTTCGCCTAAGAACATCCTGATGATCGGACCGACCGGCTGCGGCAAGACCGAGATCGCGCGCCGCCTCGCCAAGCTTGCCGGCGCGCCCTTCCTCAAGGTCGAGGCGACCAAGTTCACCGAGGTCGGCTATGTCGGCCGCGATGTCGAATCGATCGTGCGCGATCTCGTCGAGGTCGCGATCGGGCTGGTGCGCGAGAGCCGGCGCAAGGACGTGCAGGCCAAAGCCCATATCGCCGCCGAGGAGCGCGTGCTCGATGCGCTGGTCGGCTCGACCGCGAGCCCCGCCACACGCGACAGCTTCCGCCGCAAGCTGCGCGCCAATGAGCTCGACGAGAAGGAGATCGAGGTCGAGATCGCCTCGGGCGGCGGCTCCGCCGCGCCGATGTTCGAGCTGCCCGGCATGCCGGGTGCCTCGATCGGCGCGATCAATCTCAGCGACATGTTCGGAAAGGCCTTCGGCCAGAAGGGCAAGCCGAGGCGCGTGCTGGTCAAGGACGCCTATGGCCCACTCCTGACCGAGGAGAGCGACAAGCTGATCGACCAGGAGGCGATCGTGCAGGCCGCGATCCGCGAGGTCGAGAACAACGGCATCGTCTTCCTCGACGAGATCGACAAGATCTGCGCCCGCGAAGGCAAGGGCGGGGCCGATGTCTCGCGCGAGGGCGTGCAGCGCGATCTCTTGCCGCTGATCGAGGGCACGACGGTCGCGACCAAGCATGGCGCGGTGAAGAGCGACCATATCCTGTTCATCGCGTCGGGCGCCTTCCACGTCTCGCGGCCCTCGGACCTCTTGCCGGAACTGCAGGGCCGCCTGCCGATCCGCGTCGAATTGCAGCCGCTCGATGTCGAGGATTTCAAGCGCATCCTGACCGAGACGGAAGCGAGCCTGATCAAGCAGACGGTCGCGCTGATGGCGACCGAGGAGGTCACCGTGACGTTCACGCCGGACGCGATCGACGCAATCGCGCGCATCGCGGTGGATGTGAATTCGACGGTCGAGAACATCGGCGCGCGGCGCCTGCAGACCGTGATCGAGCGTATTCTGGACGAGATTTCCTTCACCGCGCCTGACCGCTCCGGCGACACGATCACGATCGATGGAGCTTATGTCGAGGCGCGCATCGGCGATCTCGCGAAGAACGCCGATCTGAGCCGGTTCATTCTCTGAGCCGCTCACCGAGCCGCGCTGCGGCGCATGGAGCGATCGAGACCCTCGGGCACGAACTGACGATCAATCAGGCGCCAATCTCGCCGTCGCTGTGCGGGTGTGCAGTTGAGCCCACCCGCAGGTGCCGTGATGGATGGCCGCCGCCCTTGGATGCGCCCAAATGAGTTGAAATTTCAGATTTCAAATCTGAAACTGTTTGATATTGTCGCCTCGCGCGGCTTGGCCAATGAAGCCATGACCACGTCAACAAATAGCTGGGATGTCGTGCCGCCTGTTCTCGGGCCGCGCGAACGAAAACAGCGTGTTCAGCCTCGGATAGAGGCGAACGAAAAGGGGGGACCGGGATGAAGACGACACGCAGGCATTTCAATATGTTGGCAACGGCCAGCCTGGCGGCAACCGCCTTCGGCGGCGGGGCTTTTGCGCAAACGGGTGGCAACACGATGCTCTACGTCGCAGTGGGGCCGGAGCTGACGCAATACACGGTCGGCGGCGCGACGATCGCGCCGGTCGAGGGCAGCACGGTCAGCGTCCCAGCCGCGATCCAATATGTCTGGCAGCACCCAAGGAAGCCGATCGCCTATGTGGCGTCGAGCAACCGCTTCACCTCGACCACGGACGACCTCCATCACGTTACCGCCTTTGCCATCGCGCCCGGCAGCGGCAAGCTGACGATGATCGGCCAACCCAAGCTGCTGGGCTCGCGACCGATCAATATTTCGGTCGACCACACCGGCGGCTTCCTGCTCGTCGCCTATAACGGCCCGTCGAACCTCACCGTCCACCCCATCAGCGCGGACGGCACCGTCGGCGACGCGGTCAAGCAGGACGGCAAGCTCGATACCGGCATCTATGCGCATCAGCTACGCATGTTGCCCTCGAATCGCGCCGCCTTGCTCGTCACCCGCGGCAATGACGCTGCCGGCGGCAAGCCGGAGGATCCCGGCGCGCTGAAACTCTTTTCCTTCGACAAGGGCCGGCTCGCCGACAAACAGTCGGTGGCGCCCGGCGACGGCTATGGCTTCGGCCCGCGCCATGTCGACTTCCATCCGAGCAAGCCCTGGGTCTATGTCGCGATGGAGCGGGAAAACCAGCTCCAGACCTTCGTCATCGGCGCCGGTGATCGGCTTTCCACCGTACCGGCTTTCGTCAAGACGACGCTCGCCGAGCCAGGCAAGGTCCGGCCAGGCCAGGCCGCCGGCGCGATCCACGTCTCACGCGACGGCCGCTTCCTCTACCTGTCGAACCGTGCCGACGGAAAGACGGATCTGAACGGCAAGAAGGTCTTTGTCGGCGGCGAGAACAGCATCGCCGTCTTCGCCATCGATCAGAAGAGCGGCGAGCCGAAACTCATCCAAGCGCTCGACACGCAAAGCTATCACGTGCGCACCTTCACGATCGATTCGACCGGCAAGACGCTCGTCGCCGCCAGCGTCGCGCCGATGGACGTCGCGTCCGGCAACGACATCTCGACCACCGCCGCGACGCTGACCGCCTTTACGATCGGAACCGACGGGAAGCTGACCTTCGCCGGCAAGCGGAGCGTCGATACGGCAAAAGGCGCGATGTTCTGGTGCGGCTTTCCGCCGCTGAGTTGACAGGCGACGCAGCGCCGGGCCGCAACGGTCCGGCGGCGGAGCAGGACGCGAAAGGCCGCTCTCCATTTCCAGATGACAACGTGTCATGAGAAGCGGCGCTGCCGGGGAGCAAGCCGGCGCGAACCGAGCTTCGACAGGCGAGATGGTATCGGAACCCTCCTTCGACGGTAACCAAGCGCCCTCCCGCCTCGCTCGGGATTCGGCTGTCGTCGGCGCGGCGACGATCCTGTCGCGCCTGCTCGGCTTCGCCCGCGATGTGCTGATCGCAAGGTTACTGGGCGCAGGCCCGGTGGCCGACGCCTTTCTCGCCGCGCTGCGCCTGCCCAATCTGGTGCGGCGCGTGCTCGGCGAAGGCGGGTTGAACGCGCCCTTCGTGCCGCTCTATCTCGCCATCAAGGCGGGGCGCGGAGAGCAGGCGGCCAGGCGGTTCACCGCTGAGGCGACCGGACATCTCGGCTTGCTGCTGCTTAGCCTGGTCGTGCTCGGAGAGATTTTCGCACCCTGGGTCGTGCTGGGCTTGGCCGGCGGCTTCGCGGAGGAGCCGCAGACGCTCGCGCTCGCCGCGCATTACACGAGGCTGATGCTGCCCTTCCTGCTGCTGACGACGCTGGCCGCCATGCTGGCGGCAGTACTCAATGCGGAGAAGCGCTTCACGCTGGCCGCGCTCGCGCCGGCACTGATGAACGCGCTTCTGGTCGGCTTCCTCATGGTCTCGCTGGCGCGCGGCCTGGAGGCCGAGCTTGCGGCGCAGTCGCAAGCCATCCTGGTCAGCCTGACCGGGCTCGCCCATCTCGGCCTGATCCTGTTCGCTCTGCGCAAGACCGGTCTTGTGCGCCCGAGCCTGCGCTGGTCGCCGGAGATGGCACGGCTGGTCCGGACCGGCGGCGCGACCTTGCTGGCGGCCTCGACCGCGCAGCTCGTGCTGCTGGTGGCGACGCAAATCGCCTCCGCCGAGCCAGGCTCGGTCGCCGCGCTGTATTATGCCGACCGCGTCTTCCAGCTGCCGCTCGGCTTCGTCGGGGTGGCGATGGGCACGGTCGTCTTGTCCGAAATGGCCGATTCGGCGCAGGCGAGCGGGCCGGACACCCGGCTTGGACAGGCGCTGGCGCTCGGCCTGGCGCTGGCGCTGCCGGCGGCGCTCGCCCTTTTCGTGCTGGCGGAGCCGATCGTCTCCGTGCTGTTCGAGCATGGCCGCTTCGGCGCGGAGGATCGCGCCCGCACCGCCGCCGCGCTCGCAGGCTTTGCGCTCGGCCTGCCCTTCGCCGTCATCGCGAAAGTCTTCGGACAGGTCTATTTCGCCCGTCAGACACCACGCCTGCCCTTGCTGACGGGGTGTCTTGCTGTCCTCGTCGCGGCGCTTGCCGGCTATGCGTTGGCCGGAGACGGCAACGCGGCCCAGATGGCGGCCTGCGCGGCGAGCCTGGCCTTCCTGGCGCAGGCGGTGCTGCTTGGCATTGCACTGCTGCGTGACGGAATCTGGCGCCCCAGCGTTGCTAATCTGCGCCCTATCCTCGCCAGCCTTGCGGCCAGCGCCATCATGCTGGGCGTTCTTTTGGTTCTTTCATCCCTGCTTGCCGCCAGGCTGGCGCCGACGCAATCGACACTCTGGCGGGTCGCGGGGCTGGCGGCTCTGTGCACTGGGGGAGCCTTTTCCTATGGCGCTGCCGGCTGGCTGCTGGGCGCCTTTGGTGCGTTCCCCCTGCCGCGCTACTTGCGCAAGCGGCGGGCTTGAGCCAGAAGCCCCCCTCCTTTTCCTCGTTCGTGATCACGGAGCGCCCGATGGCGACCTTTCACCAGCGCGTCTTCTCAGGCATGCAGCCGACTTCGACGCTGCATCTCGGCAATTATCTGGGCGCGCTGACCAACTGGGTCGCGATGCAGCAGACGCATGAATGCATCTATTGCGTCGTCGACATGCACGCGATCACCATGTGGCAGGACCCCGCCGACCTGAAGCGGGCGATCCGCGAGGTCACGGCCGCCTATGTCGCGGCCGGCATCGACACCAAGAAAAGCATCATCTTCAACCAGAGCCAGGTCTCCGGCCATGCCGAGCTGGCCTGGATCTGCAATTGCGTCGCGCGGCTGGGCTGGATGAACCGCATGACCCAGTTCAAGGAGAAGGCCGGCAAGGATCGCGAGAACGCCTCGCTCGGCCTTTACGCCTATCCGAGCCTGATGGCGGCCGACATCCTGCTCTACAAGGCCACGCATGTGCCCGTCGGCGAGGATCAGAAGCAGCATCTTGAGCTGACGCGCGACATCGCCCAGAAGTTCAACAACGACTTTGCGGCTGAGATCGCGGAGCGGAATCTCGGCACCGGCGATCTCGGCTTCTTCCCGCTGCCCGAACCGATGACGCAGGGCCCGGCGCCGCGCGTCATGAGCCTGCGCGACGGCACGAAGAAGATGTCGAAATCCGATCCGTCCGATTATTCGCGGATCAACCTGACCGACGATGCCGAGACCATCGCCCAGAAGGTGCGCAAGGCCAAGACCGATGCGGAGGCGCTGCCTTCCGAGGAAAAGGGGCTGGAAGGCCGACCCGAGGCCGAGAACCTCGTCGGCATCTATGCCGGGCTGGAAGGCGTCGCCAAGGCGCAGGTGCTGAGCCAGTTCGGCGGCGGGCAGTTCTCCGGCTTCAAGGCGGCGCTGGTCGATCTCGCCGTCGCCAAGCTCGCGCCCATCGCCGGCGAAATGCGCCGCCTGCTCGCCGAGCCCGCTCATATCGACGCGATTCTCGGCAATGGGGCGGAGCGCGCGCAAGCCATCGCCGCGCCAATCCTGGCCGACGTCAAGGACATAGTCGGCTTCGTGCGGCGCTGAGTTTTCCGCTGCAACCTCGGCGGGCTTGCGCTGACGCTGCGGCGCGGTTCACCATGCCGGCTCCTGGCGCGCGATCGGTTCGGGACGACACATCCCGAACCGTGAATCGTCCGCCTCTGTTTTGAGTGAGAGCCGGTCACACGCCTCGAAACGATCCGAGGCGCCCAATTCTCGAAGCGGCGACAGGTCATCCCAATGGTCAAGCGACGACGGTCCTATGAAGCGGGCCATCGCCCGAAATTTCTCGCGGTGGTCGACGACAGCGCGGAATGCGCCAAGGCGGTGCGCTTCGCGGCGCGGCGTTGCGCCCGCGTCGGCGCCTCGATCGTGCTGCTCGGCGTGGTCACGCCGCCCGAGCACGAGACCTGGCTCGGCGTCGGCGAGGTGATGCAGGCCGAAGCCGAGGCGCAGGCCGAGGCGCTGATCGACGCGGCGGCGAACGCCGTGCGGACGCTCGCCGGGCTCGAGCCCGAAAAGGTCGTACGCACCGGCGTGAAGGCCGACGAGCTGGTCAAGCTGATCGAGGCCGATGAGGATATCTCGCTGCTCGTGCTCGCGGCCAGCGCCGGGCGCGACGGGCCGGGGCCGCTCGTCAGTGCGCTCGCCGGCAAATCGGCCGCGACCTTCCCGATCCCCGTCGCGATCGTGCCCGGGCATCTGGAGGACGAGGAGATCGACGCGCTGGCGTGACGAAGCGCGCGCTTCCTGCTGGAATGATTCCAACGCCGGGCCTATATCGGGAGCAGGAACGGCGGCCTTGACCCGCCGGCGCCGGAGGTTAGCCATGTTCATCCAGACCGAAGCAACACCCAATCCCGCCACGCTGAAATTTCTGCCCGGCCGCACCGTGATGCCGGACGGAACGCTCGAATTGCGTGATTCCGAGCAAGCCGAGCGCTCACCGTTGGCCCAGCGCCTGTTCGGCGTGAACGGCGTCTCCGGCGTCTTCCTCGGCTCCGATTTCATCACCGTGACCAAATCCGACGGCGAATGGCCCCATCTCAAGCCCGCCATCCTAGGCGCGATCATGGAGCATTTCATGTCGGGCGCGCCGGTGCTCGCGAACGGCTCGGAAGCGGATGTGATCGAAGAGGGCGAGTTCTTCGCACCCGAGGACGCCAAGACGGTCGAGACGATCAAGGATCTGCTCGAGACCCGGATCCGCCCGGCAGTGGCCGGCGATGGCGGCGACATCACCTTCCGTGGTTTCAAGGACGGCACGGTCTATCTCGCCATGAAGGGCTCCTGCTCGGGCTGCCCCTCCTCGACCGCGACGCTCAAGCACGGCATCCAGAACCTGCTGCGCCACTTCCTGCCGGATGTGCGCGAGGTCGAGGCGGTCTGAACGGAATTACGTTGCTCTTGCACTTTCGGCACAACAACTCGCGCCGTCATCCCGGGGACTCTTGTCCGGGATGACGGCGCGGTTTCTCGATTTTTGAAGCTAGAAACGGCAAAAGACACCGATGCGCATCCTCGCGATCGACACCGCGCTCGGCGCCTGTTCCGCCTGCGTGCTGGAAGCCGGCCAGGCTGAGCCGCTGGCGATCGAGCAAATCGCGATGGAGCGCGGCCATGCCGAGGCGCTGATGCCGCTGGTCGAGCGCGTCATGAAGGCGGTCGAGGGCGGCTTCGCTTCGCTCGACCGCGTCGCCGTCACCGTCGGTCCAGGCAGCTATACCGGCCTGCGTGTCGGCATCAGCGCGGCCCGCGCCATCGCGCTCGCTGCCGGCATCCCGGCGATTGGCGTCACCACGCTGGCCGCCACCGCGGCCCCCTTGATCGGACGCGAATCCGGGCGGGTGATCGCGGCCGCGCTCGACGCCAAGCACGGCCAGGTCTGGTTCCAGGCGCTGAGTTCGCAAGGCAAGCCATTGGTCTCGCTGCGTCAGGTCAACCATCGTGACGCCGCCCGCGCCATCGGGGCGGGGCCCGTCAGCCTGGTCGGCTCGGCCGCGATGGCGGTCGCCAACGAGGCCTGGGCGATCGGGCTCGATGCCCTGGTGCTCGACGAGAGCAGGGCGCCCGACGTGACCTGGGTCGCCCGGCTCGGACTGATCGCCGATCCGCAGGATGCACCGCCGCGCCCGCTCTACCTCAAGGCGCCTGAAACGACGCCGCAGGATCGCGCCCGGCTGCCGCGGCGCTGAATCAGCACTTGCCAGCGGTTCAGTCTGTGCCATCAAGCGCCATGGACTGGCTGCGCAGATTGCTCCACCCCGAATCAGCCCCGGCCCGGACCGGCCGGCTCGACGTGCGCCATGCGCGCCATGTCGCGGCGCTGCACCACCAGGGCGGCTTCGCGCGCGGCTGGGAACCCGGCGAATGCGCCGCGCTGCTCGCCGATCCCGCTATCATCTCCGAAGGCGTCTTCGCGGGGAACGGTCCCCACCCGGCCGGCTTCGTGATCTCGCGCAAGGCGGCCGACGAGGCCGAAATCCTCAGCATCGTGGTGGGTCGCGCCCATCGCCGCGACGGGCTCGGGCGGGCGCTGCTCCACGCCCATCTCGGCCAGCTCGCCGCCAGCGGCGTCCAGCATGTCTATCTGGAGGTCGAGGACGGCAATTTGCCGGCCGAACAGCTCTACCGCCATTTCGGCTTTCGCGAGGTCGGCCGGCGCAAGAACTACTACGCCAAGAGCGACGGCAGCCGCACCGGCGCGGTGACGATGCGGCTCGATCTCGCATGACCGGGACCGCCGGCGCATGAACGGACTTCGCCCCGGCGCGACCCTGAGGCTCGCCGCTCTGGCCGTATGCGCGCTCCTGCTCCTGCCGGCGCAGCTCGTCGCGATGCGGCTCGGGCCCCGCCATGGCGCCACGATTCCGCGCCTGTTCCATCGCCTCACCTGCCGCTGCCTCGGCGTGCATCGCCGCGTCAGGGGCACACCGCCACCGCCCGGGGCGGCGGGGCTGATCGTCGCCAGCCATGTCTCCTGGCTCGACATCGCGGTGATCGGGGCTTTGCGGCCCTTATCCTTCGTGGCCAAGAGCGAGGTCGCGGGCTGGCCGGTGATCGGCTTCCTGGCAAAGCTGCAGCGCACCGTCTTCATCGACCGGATGCGCCGCGGCGCCACCGCCGATGTGGCGGCGGAAATGGGCGCGCGGCTCGCGGCCGGCGAATCGATCGTGCTCTTCGCGGAAGGGACGACCGGCGACGGCACGCGCATCCTGCCCTTGCGCTCCTCCCTGCTGGGCGCCGCGCATGAGGCGCTCGGCAAAAGCGAGGGCCGCGACATCCCGGTCTATCCGCTGACGATCACCTATACCGGCTTCCACGGCCTGGCCGGCGGCCGGGCCGAGCGCACCGCGCTCGCCTGGTATGGCGACGAGGACTTGGCGCCGCATCTCAAGGCCGTGCTCGATGCGGGTACGATCGATGTCGAACTGGTCTGGGGCGCGCCGATCGCGATGGGCGCCAGGACCTCGCGCAAGGAGGCGACGCGCCTGGCCGAGGCCGCGATCCGCCAGGCGCGGCGGGACGCCGTCACCGGGCGGCAGGGCGCCTGACCGGCGCTGGCGACGCGCCATCTGGCTCGGTTGTTGCTTTGCCGATCAGCGCCTCGCGGAGCATGGTCATTTCCTCGCGACGCAATCAGGAGTAAGGAGACGGTTTGGAGACCCGACCCGCCACGATGAAGAAAGTCCACATCAAGTCCTTCGGCTGCCAGATGAACGTCTATGACGGGCAGCGCATGGCCGATATCCTGAGCGAACAAGGCTATGAGGAGACCGCGACGCCCGAAGGCGCGGACCTGATCCTGCTCAACACCTGCCATATCCGCGACCGCGCCGTGCAGAAGGTCTATACCGAGCTCGGCAAGCTGCGCGATCTGAAGGTCGCGCAGAAGGCCAACGGACAGCACACGAAGATCGTCGTGGCCGGCTGCGTCGCCCAGGCGGAAGGCGCGGAGATCCAGCGCCGGCAGCCGGCCGTCGATCTCGTCGTCGGCCCGCAGGCCTATCACCGCCTGCCGGCCCTGCTGGCGGAAGCCACGAGCCGGCGTACCGTCGATACCGACCTGCCGATCGACGACAAGTTCGGGCATTTGCCGCCGCCCACGCCCAAGGCGATCCGCCAGCGCGGTATCTCGGCCTTCGTCACCGTGCAGGAAGGCTGCGACAAGTTCTGCGCCTTCTGCGTCGTGCCCTATACGCGCGGCGCGGAATTCTCGCGGCCTGTCGCGCAGATCATGACCGAGATCGAGCGATTGGCGGCCTCGGGCGTGCAGGACGTCACGCTGATCGGCCAGAACGTCAACGCCTATCACGGCGAAGGCCCGGGTCATGGCGAAGGTCCTGGCGGCGCCGTCTGGGGCCTGGCGCGCTTGATGCAACGCGTCGCCGAGGTGCCCGGCATCAGCCGCATCCGCTACACCACGAGCCATCCGCGCGACATGGCCGACGATCTGATCGCCGCCCATCGCGACCTGCCGCAACTGATGCCCTTCCTGCATTTGCCGGTGCAGGCGGGCTCGGACCGGATTCTGGCGGCGATGAACCGCAAGCATACCGCCGACGAGTACCGCCGCCTGATCGAGCGCATCCGGGCGGCGCGACCCGACATCGCCCTATCCTCGGACTTCATCGTCGGCTTTCCCGGCGAGAGCGACAGCGATTTCGAGGATACGCTGCGCCTGGTCGACGAGATCGGCTTCGCCTCGAGCTATTCCTTCAAATATTCGCCGCGCCCCGGCACGCCCGCCGCCGATCTCGGCGAGCAGGTCGCGCCCGCGGTGATGAGCGAGCGCCTGCAGCGCCTGCAGGAGCGCATCGAGCACCACCGCCAGGCCTTCAACCACGCCATGGTGGGCCGCACCGTCGAGGTGCTGCTGGAACGTGTGGGTCGCCATCCCGGACAGCTTGCGGGAAAAACCCCCTACCTTCAGGCTGTGCAGATCGAGACTGAGTCGAATCAGATCGGCGACCGGGTCCAGGTGGTGATCGAGCGGGCGGGGTCCAACTCGCTGTTTGGCCGCAAGGCCGGGCCGGACGAGGTTCCGAGAAAGGGGCTGGCGGCTTGAACGCGACCCGGTCCGACCCGATTTTCTTGAGGCAGGGCAGCGCCTGTCATCAGACTGAGATTGTTGCGTTCGGTTATGTTGCAGGACGACGCGTTGCAAGACGGCTCATTGCAAGACGACCCGGCCTCACGCTCCTGTCCGGCCGGCCCATCCGCCAGGGAGACGACGCTATTGGCACAGGCTGACCAGGTGACCCCGAGACCGGAACGAGGCCCACGGCGTGAGACGACGCCGGCACGCGTCGAGACCCTGACGCGCGACGGATTGCCCGCCACCGAGGTCCTGCTCTCCTTCGACGACAACCGGCTGGCGAGCCTTGTCTTCGGCGATTACGACCAGAATCTCGCGCATCTGGAGCGGCGTCTCGGCGTCGTGATCAGCCCCAATGGCAACCACATTACCATCAGGGGTCCGCGCGAGACCGCCGAACAGGCCGGGCGCGTGCTGAAGACGCTTTATACGCGGGCCAAGGCCGGCGCTTCCGTCACCCTCGGCGAGGTCGATGGCGCGATCGAGGAGAGCAATGTGCAGCGCTCCTTCTTCCCGGCCGCCGACGCCGGCAAGGCCTCTTTTGACGCGATCGTGACGCGCAAGCGCGGACCGGTGCGCGCCCGCAACGCGGCGCAGGACGCCTATCTGCGCCAGCTCAAGCGCCATGAACTCGTGCTTGCCGAAGGCCCGGCCGGCACCGGCAAGACCTGGCTCGCCGTCGGCCATGCCGTCTCGCTGATCGAGCAGGGCGTGGTCGAGCGCATGGTGCTGTCGCGCCCGGCCGTCGAGGCCGGCGAGCGGCTCGGCTTTCTGCCCGGCGACATGCGCGAGAAGGTCGACCCTTACCTGCGGCCGATCTACGACGCGCTGAACGACTTCATGGAGGCCCGCCATGTCGAGCGCGCCCTGCAGACCGGCATGATCGAGATCGCGCCGCTCGCCTTCATGCGCGGCCGCACGTTGACCAACGCCGTCGTGCTGCTCGACGAGGCCCAGAACGCGACCTCCGTCCAGATGAAGATGTTCCTGACCCGCCTCGGCGAGGGCTCGCGCATGATCATCACCGGCGACCCGACGCAGATCGACCTGCCGCCAGGCCAGCGCTCGGGCCTGATCGAAGCCGTCAAGCTGCTCTCAGGCGTCGAGGGCGTCGGCTATGCCAAGTTCGAGGAGGGCGACGTCGTCCGTCACGATCTCGTGCGCCGCATCGTCATGGCCTATGAGGGCGCGGCCCGGCGCGAGCGCGAGGAACGCGAGGAGCGGCTGCGCGCACTCGAGCCCCAGCCCCCTATCGAAGACGATACCGAGGGCCTGAAGCGCACCTTGTCGCGGGAGCGGCCGCGATGAACGACCGACCTCGCATGCGGCGCTCGGCGCCGCATGCCGACAGGCCCGCGCTGGAGTTGACCCTGGCGCTGAGGATCCAGGCGAAACGCTGGCGCGAGCTTGCCGATCTGCGCCAGCGCGTGGCGGATGCGACGCAGGCCGCGCTCGCCGTTGCGCCTGTCACGCCGCTCGAAGGCGCCGAGCTCAGCCTGCTGATGACCGATGACAAGCGCATCCGCGTGGTCAACCGCGACTGGCGCGGCTTCGACAAGCCGACCAATGTTCTCTCATTTCCGGCCGCGCCGCTTGAGCGGATCGCCAGCAGCCCGGTTCTCGGCGACATCGTCCTGGCCTATGAGACGATTGCCCGCGAGGCGCAGGAGGAGGGCAAGGATTTCGGCGACCATGTCAGCCATCTTGTGATACACGGCCTGCTGCACCTGCTCGGCGAGGATCACGAAACAACAGCGCAGGCCGAACGGATGGAGGCGCTCGAGATCGCAGCGCTCGCCCGGCTCGGCATCGCCGACCCTTATGCGGACTCCGAGCCGCTTGCCCCAACCCTGGTTCTCTCCACAGCATCATGAGCGACGACAGTCGATCTACCCAGACAGACGCCACCGGTCGTGGCCTCTCCCATTGGCTTGGCCAGTTCCTCGAGCGGCTCGGCATGCGCAGCGGCGCGACGATCCGCGAGGACATCACCGAAGCGCTGGCGCAGGACCGCGACAGCGGCCAGTCGGCCGATCTGAGCGCGCAAGAGCGCGTGATGCTCTCCAATGTGCTCAGCCTGCGCGAACGCCGCGTCGGCGACGTGATGGTGCCGCGCGCCGACATCATCGCCGTCCCCGCCGATGCGACGCTGGACGAATTGCTGGCGCTGTTTCGGACCGCGGGCCATTCGCGCCTGCCGGTCTTCGATGATTCGCTCGACGACCCACGCGGCATGGTCCATATCCGCGACTTCCTGGAATTCATCGCCGAACAGGGCAAGGCCGAGCCGAGCCCTGGCCTGTCGGAGCCGGCGCTGCACAATCTCGCCGCGGTCGACCTCTCGACCACGCTGGCGAGCGCGAAGATCCTGCGCCCGGTGCTCTATGTCCCGCCCTCGATGCCGGCGGTGGACCTGCTCGTAAAGATGCAGGCGACACGGACGCATATCGCGCTCGTGATCGACGAGTATGGCGGCACGGACGGGCTGGTCTCGATGGAGGATCTCGTCGAGATCGTCGTCGGCGACATCGAGGACGAGCACGATCTCGACGAGGCTCCCGCGATCGCCGCCACGGGCGAGGACCGCTTCACCGCCGATGCGCGCGCGACGCTGAACGAGCTCAAGGAGGCGACCGGCATCGATCTCTCGGATACGGAAGTTGCCGAGGAGATCGACACGCTGGGCGGGCTGATCGTGACGCTGGCCGGCCGCGTACCCGCCCAAGGCGAGACGATCGAGGGGCCGGAAGGCCTGTCCTTCGAGATCATCGAGGCCGATCCGCGCCGGATCAAGCGGCTCAGCATTCTCCGGCGCAGCACGGCGGCGCCTGATGCTGCGCCGCAGGCGGAAGCCGGCTGATGCGGCTCTCCGCGCTGGCCGACGGGATCATCCTCTCCTGGGGATGGCGCAAGCGCCTGATCGCGCTCGCTACGGGCGCCAGCGGAGCACTCGCCCTGCCCCCGCTCGATCTCTGGCCGCTGATCGTCGTGCCCATGACCGTCGCCGTCTGGCTGATCGACGGGGCCGTCGGCGCCACGGCGTCGAGCCGCTTCCGGGCGGCCTTCGCGGCGGGCTGGTGGTGGGGCTTCGGCTTTTTCCTCGCCGGCCTCTGGTGGCTGGGCGCGGCCTTCCTGGTGGAGGCCGACAAATTCGCCTGGGCGATGCCGCTCGGCGTCGTCGCCCTGCCGGCCTTTCTCGCCCTGTTCCCGGCTCTGGCCTTCGGCAGCGCCCGGCTGCTCTGGCCGGCCGGGGCAGGACGCATCCTCATGCTCGCCGTGGCGCTGACCGTCAGCGAATGGCTGCGCGGCCATGTGCTGACCGGCTTTCCCTGGAACGTCTATGGCATGATGCTGGCCGGCCAGGGCTTCATCGCGCAATTCGCCGCGCTCGGCGGGCTCTATGGATTGACGCTGCTGGCGGTCGCGATCGGCGCGGCGCCTGCGACGCTCGGCACGGCCGAGGCTGGCGCGAGGCGCTGGCGCGCGCCGATCCTCGCCGTCTTGACGCTCGCCACTCTCATCGGCTTCGGCGCCTGGCGCATCCCGGACGCGGCGGCGCCCGAGGTTGCCGGCGTGAAACTGCGGTTGATGCAACCGAACCTGGCGCAGGATGCCAAGTTCAATGCCCGCAACGGTGAGGCGATTCTGAATGAATATCTCGCGCTCAGCGACCGGGCGACAAGCCCCTCGACGCTCGGCGTGCAGGACGTCACGCATCTGATCTGGCCGGAATCGGCCTTTCCCTTCCTGCTCGGCCGCTCGCCCCAGGCGCTCCAGCGCATCGCCGCAGCCTTGCCGCCGAACACGACGCTGATCACCGGCGCGGCGCGGGCGGGCGAGGCGCTGCCCGGCGAAAGCCGGCCGCCAATCTTCAATTCGGTGCAGGTCGTGAACGACGAAGGCGTGATCGTTTCCAGCTACGACAAGGTCCATCTCGTGCCCTTCGGCGAGTATCTGCCGCCGGTCCTGGAACGCTTGATCCGCAGTGTCGGGCTGTCGGAATTCGTCTCGATTCCCGGCGGCTTCGCGGCAGGCACGCGGCACATCCCGCTCTCGATCCGCGGCCTGCCCGCAGTCGCGCCGCTGCTCTGCTACGAGGCGATCTTCCCCGGTGAGGTCATGCCGCAGCAGGGCCCGCGCCCCGGCCTGATGCTCAACCTGACCAATGACGGCTGGTTCGGCCAGACCAGCGGGCCTTACCAGCACCTGGCCCAGGCGAGGATGCGCGCCATCGAGGAAGGACTGCCGCTGGTCCGCGTCGCCAATACCGGAATCTCGGCGGTGATCGATGGTTATGGCCGCATCACGGCCAGCCTGCCCCTAGGCACACAGGGTGTTCTCGATGCAAACTTGCCGCAAGCGGCTCCCGTTACGCTCTATGCGCAATTCGGAGATGCCGCTTTAGTGGGGCTGATTGCGCTGTTCTTGCTGCTTGCGCGGGTTCGACCGGGCTGATCATCCCATCTGGAACTTTTTTCCTGCGAAAGGGATGGCTGTTCCCGCTGGAAGCATATAAATTGCTAAAATAAATTCATGCCTGCCGGATGATAGATTTCCAAGAAAACTGACCCGAGGGTGGTCGATCCATGATCAAAAAAGTGCCCAACCCGATCGACCGCCATGTCGGAAGCCGTGTCCGGATGCGCCGAATGCTCGCTGGAGTCAGCCAGGAGAGGCTCGGCGAGGGTCTCGGACTGACCTTCCAGCAGGTCCAGAAATACGAAAAAGGCTCGAACCGCATCAGCGCCAGCCGCTTGCAGCAGATCGCCAAGATGCTCGATGTGCCGGTCTCCTTCTTCTTCGACGGAGCCCCGACGGGCGACATGCCGGCGGGTGGCTTCTCCGATGCCGCCTCGACGGCCTATGTCTCCGACTTCATGGCGACCAGCGAAGGCGTGCAGCTGACCAAGGCCTTCGTACGCATCAAGAGCGGGCGGGTGCGACGGCGCATCGTCGATCTCGTCGAGGCGCTGGCGGAAGAAGACAGCGGAATCGCGTGATCTAGCTCTTTTTTGTTCGTCTTGACGAACAAGGCTCCCGAAAAACGGATTTCCGGCTTGACGGCGAACGCGCCCGCTGCAAAGAGGGTGCCCGTTTTCGTCGGCCGATCGTGTCGTCACGCCGGTCACTCGCCAACCCCATCCGAAGGGTTATCTGACCGTGTCACGCCAGAATTACCTGTTCACCAGCGAATCCGTCGGTGAAGGCCATCCCGACAAGATCTGCGACCGGATTTCCGACGAGGTCGTCGACCTGTTCTTCAAGGAAGCGGCGAAAGCCGGCATGGACCCGGCCCAGGTGCGCGTCGCCTGCGAGACTCTGGCGACCACCAACCGCGTCGTCATCGCCGGCGAGGTCCGCACCTCGCTCGACGAGAAGGCGATGAAGAGCAAGGTCAAGTCGGCCGCGCGCAAGGCGATCAAGGCGATCGGCTACGAGCAGGACGGCTTCCACTGGAAGAAGTGCAAGATCGACGTGCTGCTGCACGCCCAGTCGGCCGACATCGCCCAGGGCGTCGATGCCAGCGGCAACAAGGATGAGGGCGCGGGCGACCAGGGCATCATGTTCGGCTATGCCTGCCGCGAGACGCCCGAGCTGATGCCGGCGCCGATCTACTACGCTCACAAGATCCTCGAAGTGCTGGCCAAGGCCCGTCACGCCAAGGAAGGCTCCGCCGCCAAGCTCGGTCCCGACGCCAAGAGCCAGGTCACGGTCAAGTACGAGAACGGCAAGCCGGTCGGCGTCACCCAGATCGTGCTCTCGACCCAGCATATCGACGAGAGCCTGACCTCGGCCGACGTCCGCAAGATCGTCGAGCCCTATATCCGCGAGACGCTGCCGGAAGGCTGGATCACCAAGGAGACCGTCTGGCACGTCAACCCGACCGGCAAGTTCGTCATCGGCGGCCCTGACGGCGACGCCGGCCTGACCGGCCGAAAGATCATCGTCGACACCTATGGCGGAGCCGCCCCCCATGGCGGCGGCGCTTTCTCGGGCAAGGACCCGACCAAGGTCGACCGTTCGGCGGCCTATGCCGCGCGCTATCTGGCCAAGAACGTCGTCGCCGCCAAGCTCGCCGACCGCTGCACGATCCAGCTTTCCTACGCCATCGGCGTCGCCAAGCCGCTCTCGATCTATGTCGACCTGCACGGCACCGGCAAGGTCGACGAGGCGAAGCTGGAGGCTGTTCTGGGCCA
Organism: Allobosea sp. BE125; assembly: GCF_031456075.1. Lineage (NCBI taxonomy): Bacteria > Pseudomonadati > Pseudomonadota > Alphaproteobacteria > Hyphomicrobiales > Alloboseaceae > Allobosea > Allobosea sp. BE125. The sequence goes on along the minus strand of NZ_JAVDTY010000007.1, from coordinate 23,505 downwards.
GGTCATGGACCTGACCCCGCGCGGCATCCGCACGCATCTCGCCCTGAACAAGCCGATCTATGCCAAATCCGCGGCTTACGGCCATTTCGGCCGCAAGGCCGGCCGCGACGGCAGCTTCTCCTGGGAGAAGACCGATCTGGTCGATGCGCTGAAGAAGGCCGTCGCCTGAGCAGCGCTTATCGGGTGAATCGACAAGGCCGGGGCGGATCGCCCCGGCCTTTTGCTTTTGCTACAGGACATCCCGCACCCGCCGTCATCCCGGGCGTAGCGAAGCGAAGACCCGGGATCCATGCCTGAGCCTCAACAAGCAAGGTTCCGGCACGGATCCCGGATCGGCGCCGCTACGCGGCTTGTCCGGGATGACCGCGCGTTTCCGTGGAATCGTTTCTCATTCAAAGACATGACCATGACCGACGACTACGATCCTGACCGCGCCTTCTTCGGCCGTCGCAAAGGCAAGGCCCTGCGCGAAGGCCAGAATGCGATGATCGAGGGCGTATTGCCGCGCCTGCGCCTGCCCGACGGCGAGATCACCGATCTGGCGGCGTTGTTTCCGCAGCCCGTGACGGCGGTTCGGCTCGAGATCGGCTTCGGCGGCGGCGAGCATCTGCTGTCGCGGATGCGCGAGAGCCCGCAGATCGGCTTCATCGGCGTCGAGCCCTTCATCAACGGGATGGCGAAGTTCCTCGCCGTCATCGAGCGGGAAGGGCTGACCAATATCCGGCTCTGGGACGGCGACGCTGCACTGATGCTGCCGCGCCTGCCGGAAGGCGCGCTCGACGCGATCGACCTGCTCTATCCCGATCCCTGGCCGAAGCGGCGCCAGCGCAAGCGGCGTTTCGTCTCCGAACGCACGCTTGGCCTGTTCGCCCGCTGTCTGCGCTCGGGCGGGCGCTTCCGCTTCGCCAGCGACATCGACGATTATGTCGGCTGGACGCTGGCGCGGCTCGCCCGCTCGCCCGATTTCGACTGGACGGATGAGCGCGCCGATGATTGGCGCAAGCCTTATCCCGGCTGGATCCGCACGCGCTACGAGGCGAAGGCCGTCGCGGCAGGCCGCGTGCCGAGCTACCTCACGGCTGTGCGTCGCGCATCCTGAGGAAGCCGAGCACGCGCTGGGCGGTCGTCGTGTTCAAGGTGCGGAAGCTCTGACGGGCGCGCTCGATCGCGACCTCCGATTTGCCGAGATCCTTGCGCAGGCCGATCAGCGCGCGCGTGGTCTCCCAGGACCAGCCGAGAGCCCGGCCGACCAGGAGCACGGCGTCACGGTCCGTACCCAGGATGATCTGCTCGGTCGCCGGCAGGCCAAGCTGCGCCAGCGCCGCAACGGCGCACATCGCATGCTCCAGGGCGCCCGCAGCCGCGAACTCGACCAGCTTGGCCTCGTCGAGCTGACCGGCTTCGTGGAGCCGGTTGATCTCGATCAGCGCCGCGTTGATCTTGGCGTAGCCGTCATGCGTCTGCGCTTCGGCGACGATCGCCTGGGCGCCGCGCTCGACGGCCATGTCGACCGCTCCGGCAAGCGCGGGCTCCAGCGTCGCCGTGAGGCGACGCCGCGCCGAATTCTTGGCGGCGACCAGGAGCTGATCGAGCAATTCGGCCGGAATGTCGCTGCGCGAGCCCAAAGTCGCCTGGAGCGCATCGTCCTGGACGGCCCGCATCACCAGCACGCCCATGCCATGGCGTGAGAAGCGCGCGGTCTGGTTCGCCGCCACCGCATGAGTGACGACGCGACCACCGCGCAGAATCAGGAAATCCGTGACCGGCTCGCCGAGATCGGGCCGCTCGGTGATGGCGAGCATGTGATCACGGCCCTTGGCGGCCGAGACCGCGACCAGATCCTGGTCGGTGAGACGCTTGGAGGCGATCAGCACCGGCCTGGCGACGGCGATGTCGTCGAGCGCGAGCTGGCGCACGACGCCGCTCGGCGCATTGGGAATGGGAGCGAGCCGCTCCGACAATTCGATACGGGCCCGGACCTCGATGGCGCGCGAAAGCCGGCCGATCACCACGTCGAAAATGCTGACCTGGTCCTCCTCCATACCAGCGGCGGTGCTGAGGAAGAGGTCGGTCAGGCGGGCCAGAATCTGAGTGCGGTCGTCATTCGACCCACGCGTCATCGTCGCTTCAAGATCGCGCAACAGCGCACTCACCGAACTCATGCAGCATCCTCACGCAACGTCTGCGGCCGCACTATCGGGGAGAAGAATGACCAGCCGGTTAGCGCGAACGGAGAAAGCGCGGCTTCCTGGATCGACCGATCCCGACCCGCAATCGATCCAGACCTTGCATGCATTGGCGAGCCGGACTAAATAGCGTCTAACAGCTCTGGTTTCGGTATCAGCCGATGATCAAGAGCGGGCCTGCCGGCCCGCTCTTTTTTATTGGCCGAAGCCCTGCCGGGGCCAGAGCATGATGCCGCACCGAAGACCCGCGTCAGCGATAGAGCGGAAACCGGTTTTCGGGCGATGTCATGGTCCAGTGAGTTGGTTTGGAGCCGAATGACATTCAGCTCCATGCAGGCGGCCAAGGTATGAACGAGACCACAGCAAGCACCGAGCAGGAGGCACGCCTCGTCGTCGAAAGCGGCGTGGCGGCGCGCGTGGCGGCCATTGTCGAGCCGGCGATCGTCGATCTCGGCTACAGGCTGGTGCGCGTGCGCGTCACCGGCCAGAACGGCTGCACGGTCCAGATCATGGCCGAGCGGCCCGACGGCACCATGAATGTCGAAGGCTGCGAGGCCGTCAGCCAGGCCGTCTCGCCGGCGCTCGACGTCGATGATCCTGTCCAGGTCGCTTATCATCTCGAGGTGTCTTCACCGGGAATCGACAGGCCGCTGGTGCGGGCGAGCGATTTCGAGCGCTGGGCCGGGCATCTCGCCAAGATCGATACCGAAGCTGTCGTCGCCGGCCGCAAGCGCTTTCGCGGCATCTTGCGTGGCGTGGCCGGCGGCAATGCCCTGCTCGCTCGCGACGATGCGAAATCGGAAGAGGAGCGCGACGTCGCCATTCCGATGTCGCTGATCGCCGAGGCCCGCCTCGTGCTGACCGACGCGCTCGTGACGGAATCGCTGCGCCGCGGCAAATCGGGCCTGCCGCCCGAGATGCCGCCGGCCGAAGAAATCGCCAGCCCGAAGAAGGGCATGGGAAAATCGCTGGGTCCGCGCCCGGGCAAGAAGCCCGGACAGGCTCCGCAGGACACAACGGAAGAGGAGTGAGCGCCATGGTCGTCAGCGCCAACAGGCTCGAACTGCTGCAGATCGCCGACGCGGTCGCCCGCGAGAAATCGATCGACCGGCAGATCGTCGTCGATGCGATGCAGGATGCGATCGCCAAGGCGGCGCGCTCGCGCTACGGCGCCGAGACAGACGTTCATGCCGAGATCAACACCAAGACCGGCGAGCTGCGCCTCGCCCGCCATCTCCAGGTCGTCGACCTCGTCGAGAACGGCGCGACCGAAATCACCGTCGACGAGGCCAAGCGCCATAATCCGGCGGCCCAGGTCGGCGACGTCATCGCCGATCCGCTGCCGCCCTTCGATTTCGGCCGCATCGCCGCGCAGTCGGCCAAGCAGGTCATCGTGCAGAAGGTGCGCGAGGCCGAGCGCGATCGTCAGTACGACGAATACAAGGATCGCATCGGCGAGATCGTCAACGGCGCGGTCAAGCGCGTCGAATACGGCAATGTCTTCGTCGATCTCGGCCGCGGCGAGGCGATCATCCGCCGCGACGAGATGATCCCGCGCGAGACCTTCAAGGTCGGCGACCGTGCCCGCGCCTATGTCTACGACGTGCGCCGCGAGCCGCGCGGCCCGCAGATCTTCCTGTCGCGCACCCATCCGCAGTTCATGGCCAAGCTCTTCGGCCAGGAAGTGCCGGAGATCTATGACGGCATCGTCGAGGTGAAGGCCGTCGCTCGCGACCCCGGTTCCCGCGCCAAGATCGCCGTTATCAGCCGCGATTCCTCGATCGACCCGGTCGGTGCCTGCGTCGGCATGCGCGGCTCGCGCGTCCAGGCCGTCGTCGGCGAGCTCCAGGGCGAGAAGATCGACATCATCCCGTGGTCGCCCGATATCGCGACCTTCGTCGTCAACGCCCTGCAGCCGGCGGAAGTCGCCAAGGTCGTGCTCGACGAGGAGGCCGACAAGATCGAGGTCGTGGTGCCCGACGAGCAGCTCTCGCTCGCCATCGGCCGGCGCGGCCAGAACGTCCGCCTCGCCTCGCAGCTCACCGGCTGGGACATCGACATCCTGACCGAGGCCGAGGAATCGGAGCGCCGCCAGAAGGAGTTCCTGCAGCGCACCGAGATCTTCATGAACGCGCTGAACGTCGACGAGACGGTCGGCCAGCTCCTGGCTTCGGAAGGCTTCCGCACGGTCGAGGAGGTCGCCTATGTCGAGCCCTCCGAGCTCGCCGCGATCGAAGGCTTCGACGAGGACACCGCCGCCGAGATCCAGGCCCGCGCGCAGGAATATCTCGCCACGATCGAAGCCGAGTTCGACGAGAAGCGCCGCGCGCTCGGCGTCGAGGACGACTTGCGCGAGGTCGAGGGCATCACCACCTCCATGATGGTTGCACTCGGCGAGAACGACGTGAAGAACGTCGAGGACCTCGCCGGCTGCGCCACCGATGATCTGGTCGGCTGGACCGAGCGCAAGGATGGCGAAACCACCCGCCATGCCGGCTATCTCGACGGCTATGACCTGTCCCGCCAGGATGCCGAGGCCATGATCATGGCCGCGCGCGTCAAGGCCGGCTGGATCGAGGCCCCTGCCGAAGAGACCGAGGCGGACGCCGCCGAAGAATCGGCCGAGGCCTGAGCCGGATCGCGCAGATGCAACGGGCTGTCTCGAAGAGCGAGACGCGGAAAGACGGCCCGGAGCGCAGCTGCGTCGTGAGCCGGGCGGTGAAATCGCCCGACGACCTGATCCGCTTCGTGGTCGGGCCCGACGGAGTCCTGACGCCTGATCTCCGGCGCAAGCTGCCGGGGCGAGGCGTCTGGACGAGCCTGAGCGCCAAGACCGTCACCGAGGCGGTGAAGCGCAAGGCCTTCGAGCGATCGCTCAAGGTAAAGATCACCGTGCCGGCCGATCTGGTCGCGATGATCGACAGCCTGATGCTACGCGATGCGCTGCAGGCTCTGGCGATGGCCAACAAGGCCGGACTGGTCTCGAGCGGCTTCGCCAAGGTCGAGGCCGTGATCGGATCTGGTCGCTGCGCAGCGGTGATCGAAGCCAGCGACGGCGCCGAAGATGGCCGCCGCAAGATCGGACAAGCCCTGAAGCGGGCCGAAATTGCCCGTGAAGGCGCAGGTCTGAAGGTACGAAAGACACCTGTCGTCGCAATTTTTGCGGCGACGGATTTGGAATTGGCGTTGGGGCGGGCACATGTGATACATGCGGCGCTTGCTCCGGGTCCGGCGGCCGAGGGTTTCCTCTTCCGCTGGCGTCGGCTCGTCCGCTACAGGACGGACGATGTCGGTGCGACGGAGCCTGACCACCCGGCGCACTCCGACCCCTTAGACGAACAAACGACCGAACCGGCAGGACCGAACGCGGAATGAGCGATACCAAGACCCCGGGCGATAAGACCTTGACGGTCAGCCCCCCGAAGACCCTGACGTTGAAGCGTCCTGTCGAACAGAGCACTGTCCGGCAGAGCTTCTCGCATGGGCGCTCGAAGCAGGTCGTCGTCGAGGTCAAGCGACGCGCAGGCGGCCCCGAGATCAAGGAGGCGCCGATCGCGCGCGCCCCTCAGCCTCAGGTCCAGCAGGCTGCGCCGCGCCCGGTTCCTCCGGCACCTACTCCCGTCACGCGGCCCGCCGGCAGCATGCTGCTGCGCACGCTCTCGGAAGACGAGAAGGACGCCCGCCAGCGCGCACTCTCCGACTCGCGCGACCGTGAAGCGGAAGCCCGCCGCATCGCCGAGGATGAAGCGCGCCAGCGCGCCGCGGTGATCGAACGCGAACGCCAGGAGCGCGAAGCCGCCCTCGCCCGCCAGCGCGAGGAAGAAGAGCGTCGCCGCCAGGAAGACGATCACAAGCGCCGCGCCGAAAGCGCTGCACGCCAGCGCATGAACGAGGAGCAGCAGGCTCCGCGTCCGGCAGCCCCCCAGCCGCCGCGTGATGCCGCGCCCGCTCCGCAGGGCGACAGCCCGGCGGCTGCGCCGGCAGCCCCGGCGCCTGCTTACGCCCAGGCGCCCCGTCCGGCCCCTTCCGGTCCGCGTCCCGATTTCGCCCCGCGTACGCCGATGCGCGATATCGGCGCCCGACCGCCCCGTCTGGATTCGCGTCCGCCGCGCCTCGACACCCCACGCCCGCCGCGCCCGGTCGATACGACTGCACCGGCCGAGCCAGCCATCACCCGGCCCACGCGCCAGGCTCCCTCCACGGCAGCGCCGCGCAGCCGTCCCGATGATAGCGAGGCGCGTCCCGCGTTCCGTCGTCCCGGCGGCTTTGCCGGCGGTCCGCCGCGGGGCGCACCCGTGCCCGCGCCAAAAACTCCCAAGGTCGGTGAGAAGCCGCGCGGCCGCCTGACATTGTCGACCGCGACCGGCGGCGACGATGAGCGCACGCGCTCGGTCGCGGCCTTCCGCCGGCGCGTCCAGCGCATGACCGGGCACCGCGCCTCGGACGTCGCCAAGGAGCGCGTGATGCGCGAGGTGATCGTTCCCGAGACGATCACCATCCAGGAACTCGCCAACCGCATGACCGAGCGCGGCGTTGATGTCATCCGCCTGCTGATGAAGCAGGGCGCGATGCATAAGATCACCGATGTGATCGACGCCGACACGGCCCAGCTCGTGGCCGAGGAAATGGGTCACACGGTCAAGCGCGTCGCCGATTCCGACGTCGAAGGCGGCCTGTTCGACATAGCCGATCCGGAGGACACCCTTCTCCCGCGTCCGGCCGTCGTCACCATCATGGGCCATGTCGACCACGGCAAGACCTCGCTGCTCGACGCGATCCGCCAGACCCATGTCGTTACCGGCGAGGCCGGCGGCATCACCCAGCATATCGGCGCCTATCAGGTGAAGACGCCGTCGGGCGCACAGGTCACCTTCATCGACACGCCCGGTCACGCCGCCTTCACGGCGATGCGCGCCCGCGGCGCCAAGGTCACCGACGTCGTCGTGCTCGTGGTCGCGGCCGATGACGGCGTCATGCCGCAGACGGTCGAGGCCATCAATCACGCAAAGGCGGCCGGTGTGCCGCTGATCGTGGCGATCAACAAGATCGACAAGGCCGACGCCAGCCCCGAGCGGGTCCGCTCGGAACTGCTGCAATACGAGATCCAGGTCGAGACACTGGGCGGCGAGACGTTGGAGATCGAGGTCTCGGCCAAGACCGGCAAGAACCTCGACAAGCTGCTGGAAGCCATCGCGCTGCAGGCCGAACTGCTCGACCTGAAGGCCAATCCCGACCGGCCGGCCGAAGGTACCGTGATCGAGGCCAAGCTCGATCGCGGCCGTGGCCCGGTCGCGACCGTGCTTGTCCAGCGCGGCACGCTGCGCACCGGCGACATCGTCGTGGCGGGTTCGGAATGGGGCCGCGTGCGCGCCCTGATCGGCGACACCGGGGCTCATATCAAGGAAGCCCCCCCTTCGCTTCCCGTCGAGGTGCTCGGCTTCAACGGCACGCCTGAGGCCGGCGACCGCGTTGCGGTGGTCGAATCCGAGGCGCGCGCCCGCGAGATCACCGATTACCGTGAGCGCCAGAAGCGCGACCGCATCGCCGCGCGCGGCGGCGGCTCCGCGGCGGGCCGTTCGCTCGCCGACATGATGCGCGACCTCAAGGAAGGCGCCGGCCGCAAGGAATTCCCGCTCGTCGTCAAGGGTGACGTGCAGGGCTCGGTCGAGGCCATCGTTGGCACGCTCGAGAAGGTCGGCAACGACGAGGTGCGCGCCCGCGTGCTGCAGTCGGGCGTCGGCGGCATCACCGAATCCGACATCACGCTGGCCCAGGCTTCGGGCGCGGCCGTGATCGGCTTCAACGTGCGCGCCCATAAGGAAGCGCGCGAGGCGGCCGAACGTGCCGGCGTCGAGATCCGCTACTACAACATCATCTACAACCTCGTGGATGACGTTAAGGCGGCGATGTCGGGCCTGCTCGCTCCGACCCTGCGCGAAACCATGCTCGGCAACGCCCAGATCCTCGAGATCTTCGCGGTCTCGAAGGTCGGCAAGATCGCCGGCTGCCGCGTCACCGACGGCACGATCGAGCGCGGCGCCAATGTCCGCCTGATCCGCGACAATGTCGTGGTTCACGAGGGCAAGCTCGCCCAGCTCAAGCGCTTCAAGGACGACGCCAAGGAAGTGGTCGCCGGCCAGGAATGCGGCATGTCCTTCGAGAACTACCAGGACATGCGCCCGGGCGACGTCATCGAGTGCTATCGCGTCGAAGAGATCAAGCGGACGCTGTAAGGCAGCCGCTTCCCCAGGGAAGCGCGTCATGGTCGGGCTTGTCCCGACCATCTCGTGACGAAAAGAGCGCCGTCCAGCGCCTCATCCTTCAAGAGATGGCCGGGTCAAACCCGGCCATGGCGTTTAATCCGGTCCGATCCCGGAGAACGAGAACCATGGCAAGACCAGCAAAACCTTCCGGCCCCTCGCAGCGGCAGTTGCGCATTGGCGAATTGATCCGCCACGCCATCGCCGAGATGCTCGCGCGCGGCGACATCCATGACGATGTCCTCGCCAAGCACGTCATCACCGTGCCCGAGGTGCGCCTTTCATCCGATCTGAAGCTGGCGACCTGCTTCATCATGCCGCTCGGCGGCGGCGACGTGAAGCCGGTTCTGAAGGCGCTGACCGACCATAAGCGCTATATCCGCGGCGAGATCGCCCATCGCGTGAACCTGAAATACGCGCCCGATGTCCGCTTCCTGCAGGATCAGAGCTTCGCCGAGGCCGAGCGCGTCGATGCGCTGCTTTATTCCGACAAGGTGCGCCGGGACATTCTGAAGCAGCCGCTGCGGATCCAGCAAGACAACCCAAACCAGGATGAGGGAGGGCAGGACGATGAGTGAGGTCGCCACTGCCGAAGACGCCGCCCTGCCGGCACAGGATGAAGCTCGCAGCTTTGCGCCGCGCCCGAAAAAGCGCGACGTGCATGGCTGGGTCGTGCTCGACAAGCCCGTCGGCATGACCTCGACCCATGCCGTCAGCGTGGTGAAGCGCGCTTTCTCGGCCAAGAAGGCCGGCCATGCCGGTACGCTCGATCCACTCGCCTCGGGCCTGCTGCCGATCGCACTCGGCGAGGCGACCAAGACCGTTCCCTTCGTCATGGACGGGCGGAAGGCCTATCAGTTCACCGTCGCCTGGGGCACTCAGACCGATACCGACGACACCGAGGGCAAAGTCATCGCCACCTCGGAAACCCGTCCGGAGGAAGCCGCGATCACCGCGTTGCTGCCGCGCTTCACCGGCACGATCCAGCAGGTGCCGCCGAAATACTCCGCCATCAAGATCGCTGGCGAGCGCGCCTATGATCTCGCCCGGGAGGGCGAGGAGGTGACGCTGCAGGCGCGGCCCGTCGAGATCGATGCGCTGCGCATCGTCAGCCACAGCGCCGAGACGACGACCTTCGAGGCCGAATGCGGCAAGGGCACCTATGTGCGGGCGATCGCGCGCGATCTCGGCCTGGCGCTCGGCTGCCTGGGGCATGTCGCCCATCTCCGCCGCACCCGCGTCGGCCCGTTCAGCGTCGCAGATGCTGCCAGCGTCGAGAGCCTGCGCGAGAGCCCGGAGGCGGCGACCGCCGCACTCCTGCCGGTGAAGACCGCGCTGTCACTGATTCCTGAGATCGTCGTCCATCGCGATGCGGCGCTGCGCCTGAAGCGCGGCCAGAGCGTGCTGCTGCGCGGGCGCGATGCACCGGTCGAAGCGCAGGCCGTCTACGCGACCTCGGGCGGCGTACTGATCGCGACCGGCTCGATCGACAATGGCGAGCTGGTGCCACATCGCGTCTTCAACCTGTAGTTTCCGGTCCCTTTCTGGCGGCGCTGCGTTTCCGGCGGCGTTCGTGGTCTCGAACTGGTCTTGTTGCGCCCCGCCCTGAATCACGATTGCATCGGCCCGGCGGCCAAAATAGATTGGAGCGGGCAGACCTGTTAGAGACCATAGAGCCGGCGCTGCGCGACCAGATGCGGCCCGACGTCAGGGGATGAAAACGATGATCGCGATCACTCGCCGTCTCAGCATCGTCGCCGCGGCCGCTGTCGCACTTGTCGGCGGGCTCTCCGGCATCGCCTCCGCGCAGACGGAGCTGACCTTCTGGACCTGGCGTCAGGAGGATCGCGCGGTCTATCAAATGTTCTTCCAGGCGTTTGAGAAGGCCAATCCCGGCATCAAGGTCAGGTTTGAGGGCTTCGAGCCCGCCAACTACCAGACCATCCTGTCGACGGCGCTAGCGGGAGGACGCGGGCCCGATGTGATGCAGGTGCGGGCCTATGGCAATCTCGAGAGCATCGCCAAGCCCGGTTATCTCATGGCGCTCGACAAGGCCAACGCGCCCGAAACCGCCAATTTCCCCGATTCGGCGCTTGCGGCCGAGAGCCTGCGCGCCGACGGCAAGGTCTACGCGCTGCCCTTCGCCTCGCAGACCATGCTGGTGGTCTACAACACCGAACTCTTCGCCAAACACGGGGTCACCCCGCCCGGAAGCTGGGACGAACTCGTCGCCCTGTGCAAGGCGCTCAAGGCCAAGGGTGTGACGCCGTTCGCCAACGGCACCGCCACAGCCTGGCAGAACGAGACCATCGTTCAGGCGCTGCTCTCGTCCCTGCTCGGCAAGGGGTTCGAGGCCGATCTGCTTTCGGGCAAGGCCGATTTCACCGATCCGCGCTTCGTCGGCGCGCTGACCAAGTTGAACGAGCTCAAGGACTATTTCGCGCCGAATTTCTCCGGCATCGACCACGCCTCGTCGCAGCAGCTCTTCGCCGCCGGCAGCGCGGCGATGTTTGCCGGCGGCTCCTTCGAGGTCGCGGCCTTTCAAAAACAGAATCCGCGCCTCAAGCTTGGCGTCTTCGCGTCCCCGCCCGCCAAGGCTGGCGAGCCGCCCCTCGTCGCCGTTTTCTACGATGGCGGTTATGCCGTGAACGCCAGGACGGAGAAGAAGGAGGCGGCGCTGAAGCTGGTGCGTTGGCTCGGCACGCCAGAGTTCGGGACGATGCTGAGCGGCACTCTGCAGAACGTCTCGCCGATCAAAGGCGTCAGAGCTGAGGCGCCGGCAGTGCAGCAGGTGATGAAGCTCAACGAAAGCGCGATGTCGTACCTCATGCTGGTGCATTTCCGCTACCAGGAGCCCTCCGGCTCGGTGCTGCTGCAAGCAGGCGTGCAGAAGATGCTCGCCGGGCAGACGACGCCCGCTGAAGTCGGTGCCGAGATCACCAAGGGCATCGCGACCTATTATGCGCCGTTCAAGAAATAGCTGAGCCATGCCGGATGTGGGTTCGGCTACCCGCCACCGGGTCTGGGTGACGTTCCTCGTCACGCCGCCTTTGGCGGTGATGGCGGTGTTCGTGGTCTATCCGATCCTGTCAGCGTTCTCTTATGCCTTCTTCTCCTGGCATGGCCTGTCGCGCGAGGCCTTCGTCGGGCTTGAAAACTTCGTCGACCTGTTCACGAAGCCGCATTACGCGCAGCCGATCATGCGCGCCTTCGGACACAACCTGATCGTGCTCGCGGCCCTGCTCGTGGTGCAGAACGGCGGCGGCTTCCTGCTTGCCTGGTTCTTGTACCGCGAACCCTTCGGCTTTCGCTTTCACCGGGTCGCGGTCTTCCTGCCGGTCATCCTGTCGAGCGTGATCGTCGCCTTCCTGTGGAAGCTGCTGCTTCATCCGAATTTCGGCGCTGTGAACGGCGCGCTGAATGCAGCGGGGCTGGGCAACCTCGCTCTGCCCTGGCTCGGCGATAGCCGCACCGCGCTTGCCGCCCTGATCTTCGCCAATGCCTGGCACTGGATCGGCTTCCCGACGCTGGTCTTCCTTGCCGGCATGCAGCGCATTCCGCGCGAAGTGCTGGAAAGCGCGGAACTCGATGGAGCGAGCCAGATCCAGGTTCTGCGCCGCATCGTCTGGCCGCTGGCGGCGCCGAGCGCGACGGTGACTTTTACCCTGCTCTTCATCGGCGCCTTCAACTGGTTCGAGCTGCCCTATCTGATGACCGGTCTCGAAGGTTCGCCCTTCGGTTCGACCGATGTGCTCGGCCTCGTGTTCTACCGCCTCGCCTTCGGCAACCAGAGCGCCAGCGTTCAGGATTTCGGTCATGGTTCGGCCTTGGCGACACTGCTCTTCCTGTTCATGGCGGCTGTCGCGACGGCGGCAACCATCCGTCTGCGCCGACGCGAGATCGCACTGTGACGCGCTGGCTCGCTCGTCCCGCCGATCTTGCCAGCGCCGGCATGGTCCAGCTCGTGCTGATCCTGAACTCGGCGTTGATGCTCTACCCGATCGTGATCATGGTGTTCGCCGCCTTCAAGCCGACGGCGGAGATCTTCGCCAGACCCTTCGCGCCGCCTGATTTCAGCAATACAGACAATTTCGTCCGTATCGTCGAGGAAGCCAACTTCCTGCGCTATCTCGGCAATTCGATCCTGGTCACGGGCGTCTCGGTCGCGCTGATCCTGGTGCTGGGAACGATGGCGGCCTATGCGATCGCACGCTACCGGTTTGCGCTGGCGACGCCGATCTTCCTGGTCTTCCTCGCCGGGCTGATGCTGCCGCTGAAGCTCGCGATCATCCCGCTCTTCGTCCAGATGAACGGGCTCGGGCTGATCGATTCGCGGCTCTCGCTGATCCTGATCTATGTTGCGATGGGGCTGCCCTCGACCGTCTTCATCATGACGGGCTTCCTGCGCACATTACCGGGCGAACTCGAGGATGCCGCCCGCATCGACGGCGCTTCCGAGCCGCGCATCATGTGGTCGATCATGCTGCCCTTGTGCAAGCCGCCCCTGGTGATCGCGGGCATCCACAATGCCGTGCCGGTCTGGAACGATTTCTTCTTCCCGCTGATCTTCATCCAGAGCGATGCGCGCAAGACGCTGCCACAGGGCCTGACCGCATTCATCGGCGAGTACGCGACCGATTGGGGCATGCTGTTCGCCGGGCTCACCATCGCGGCGCTGCCGATCACCTTGGTCTACATCGTGCTATCGCGCCAGTTCATCGCCGGGATGACGCAGGGCGTCGCGAAATAGGGTGGCGTCGGCGGCGATCGCGACCGGCTCGATCGACAATGGCAAGCTTGTGCCGCACCGCGCCTTCAACCTGTGAATTCGTTTGGAATCGACTGCACGCATAGGTTGGTAAATCAAGCGTAAACACTATTTCAAGGCTTCTGCGGCAATTTGATCCAGTTGCCGTGCGCCAGAAAGCACGCGGCCGGGGCGAGCGGGGGCCGCACATGACTTTGTCGACTTCGAAGCTGTCGATCAGGCATATCCTGATCGGCCTGATCTGCGCGATGGCGCTGATGACCGGCGGCCTGACGCTCCAGGAAATCTGGTCCACCTACAAGCGCTACGGCGTGTCCCAGCAAGTTGTCGGGCTGGCGGGGTTGAACCGGAACCTGTTCGATGCGCTCGGCGCCTTCCGTCTCGAGCGCGCCTCGATGCAGAGCGCCGTCATCCTGCCGAGCGACAAGAACCAGTCCTCGATCGCCACCTATCTGCAGCGGCGCAAGCAAGTCGACGACGCCATCGCACAAGCGAATTCGATATTCACCGCTTCGAACCGCCCGGCTCTCGCCCCGTTCCAGCGCGACCTCGCCGCCATCTATGACGAGAATCGCAAGCTGCGCGAGAGCGTCGAAAGCGACCTCAAATTGCCGGTAGAGGGCCGCGACAAGCAGATGCCCGAGCGCATCCTCGTTGTCGGCGAGAAGCTGCTGGTCAGCCTCGACAAGGCGTCATTGGCCGTCGACAGCGAGATCCGCGCGCTCAATCCGGCCCTGACCGAACTCGTGGTCGCGCGCGCGCTCTCCTGGGCGACGCGCACCTATGCTGGCACATCCGGCGTCATGGTCAGCACGATCACGGCGCAGCAGCGCCCCTTCGACGCGAAGGAGACGCGCATCCTGTTCAGCAATGACGCCAGCGCGCTGGCCAGCTGGCAGGCCTTGCGCGACATGGCCGACACCGCCCAGACCGACCCGGTGATCAAGGCCGCCATCGCCACGGGCCAAGCCACCTATTTCTCCGGCCCGGTCAAGGAGATGCGTGAGAAGCTCGTCGCCCAGGCGACCACCGGCAGCAAGCCCAGCATGTCAGTCGACCAGTGGCGCGGCGAGATCGTGCCCGCGCTCGAAACCATCGCGGCCGTCGCCAATACGGCGCTGGATCGGGCCATCGCAGGAGCGAATGCAACCGCGAATCAGGCCTTTTCCGAACTCCTGACATATGGCGCGATCCTGCTCGTCAGCCTGCTGATCGCCATGGCCGGATATGTCGTGGTGCGCTCGCGCGTCACCACCCCGCTCGCGCAGATGACGACGGCGATGACGCAGCTGGCGAAGGGCGATCTCGATACCGCCTTGCCGCGGATCAGCCATAAGGACGAGATCGGGGCGATGGCGAGCGCCTTGTCGGTCTTCCATGAGAATCTGGTCAAGATGCGCGAGCTCGAGCAATCGGAGCGCACAGCCTCGGCCACTCGCCTGGCGCGGGCTCAGTCGATGGAGGCTGTGGTCTCCGATGTCGGCGATGTGGTCGCGGCTGCGGCGTCGGGTGATTTCTCGGCGCGGCTGCAGATCGACCAGGCCGACGAGCAGATGCAGAAGCTCGTCGCCGGGATCAACGAGATCAATGCGGTGGTCGACAGCGCCACGAGCGAGTTCGCCGCCGCCTTGCACGCGGTTGCGGGCGGCGACCTGACCGCCCGGATCGAGACCGCCTATCGCGGCAAGTTCGCCGAGCTCAAGGGCGCGATCAACGAGACGGTGGACCGCCTGTCCACGACGGTGCGCACGATCCAGGTAACCTCGGCGGATGTCGGCCTGGCCGCCCGCGAGATCACCATGGGCGCCGATGATCTGTCGAAGCGCACGGAAGAGCAGGCCTCGTCGCTGGAGGAGACCGCAGCCACGACCGAGGAGCTCGCAGCTTCGGTCAAGGCCTCGGCCCAGGCCTCGAAGGACGCAGCCGGCATCGCCAATGACGCGATGCAGGCGGCCCAGTCGGGCGGCGTGATCGCTGGCCAGGCGGTCGACGCCATGGCGCGCATCGAGAGCGCCTCGCAGAAGATCTCCGACATCATCCGGGTGATCGACGACATCGCCTTCCAGACCAATCTGCTGGCGCTGAACGCGGCGGTGGAAGCCGCACGTGCCGGCGATGCCGGCAAGGGCTTTGCCGTGGTCGCCTCCGAGGTGCGCACGCTGGCGCAGCGCTCGGGCGCTGCCGCCAAGGACATCTCCGGCCTGATCTCCTCGTCCAACAGCGAGGTCGGCGAGGGCGTCAAGCTGGTGCGCCAGGCCGGCGACGCACTGACCCAGATCCTGGCCGCCTCGCAAAAGGTCGCGGCCACCATCGCCGAGATCTCGGCAGCCTCGGGCGAGCAGGCCAACGGCATCGACGAGATGAGCCAGGCTGTCGCCCATCTCGACGAGATGACGCAGGCCAATGCGGCGCTCGCCGAACAGAGCGCGGCCTCGGCCGGGTCGCTCTCGGGCCGCATCGTCCAGCTCAACGACCTCGTCGCCGCCTTCAGGACCGGCCCTGAAAGCGCGACCGCCTCATCGGCCAGCTACGCCCCGGCGCCAGTCAGGGCAGCCCCGGCTGGGCATGGCTCGGAGCCCGCACGCCTGCGTAAGCTCGCCGAGGCTGCCTTCGGACAGACCAGGGCGGAAGCTCCAGCCAGATCCGCCCCTGCCCCGGCGCGGGCCTCCGCACCGGCCAAGCGCGCCGTCAACGGCCGCGCCAATGACGCCGGCTGGGAGGAGTTCTGAGACGGGGGAAGGCCTGAGCGCAGCCTCAGGCTCCAACCATCTCCAAGGCTGACGCGCCGCGCAGCCTTGCAACGTCCCGCAGTGGCGGCGCGCCGAAGAGCCGGCGATATTCGCGGCTGAACTGCGACGGGCTTTCATAGCCGACCCTGAAACCGGCGGAGGCGGCATCCAGCGCCGCGCCCAGGATGAGCCGTCGCGCCTCCTGCAGGCGCAATTGCTTCTGGTATTGCAGCGGGCTCATCGCGGTGACCGCCTTGAAGTGCTGATGCAGCGCCGAGGGACTCATGCTCGCCTCGGACGCCAGCGCCTCGATGCTGAAGGTCTTGTCGTAGTTGCGCCTGATCCAGCCTATGGCCCTGTTCACCTGTTGCAACTTGCTTTCCGCCGTCGCGATCTGGCGCAGGCGGGCCGCCTGTTCTCCATTCATCAGGCGGTAGAGGATCTCGCGCTCGGCCAGCGGCGCGAGAACCGCGATATCATGCGGCGTCTCCAGCAGCCGGACCAACCGCAGCATGGCGTCGAGCAGTTCGGGCGCTGCCGGATTCACGGCAAGGCCCGGGCCGGCGCCGGTATGACCACCCTCGCCGGGCTTGGTCGCGTTGGGCTTGCTTTCGAGCATCAGCGCACTGAGCTGGACGGGATCGAGATCGAGCCGCACAGAGAAATAGGGCTCCTCAGTGCTGGCCTCCACCACCTGGCCGATGATGGGCAGATCGACGGAGACGACGAGGTAATGCGTCCGATCGTAGAGATAGATCTGCTCGCCCAGCATGACCTGCTTGCGGCCCTGCACGATGATGCACAGCGCCGGCAGATGCAGCCCATGCATCGGCTCGGTCGGCTGGCTGGAGCGGATCAGGGCAAGCCGCGGGATCGCTGTCTGATGCACGCCATCCAAGGTCACGAGGCGGCCGAGCAACGCCGCCAGTTCATCCGCCTGCCGCATCCAACCGCTCCATCATAGGGCTGGCGCCTATCAGGCGGACGCCAGCGTCTGGATTTTCATACAATGAATTGGCGGTTCCTTCGACCCTATGCCAGCACTCACGGAGGATCAGGCAATCCTTGCGGCGCTTCGGTCTATCGCCCGCGAGCCCGCATGCGGCATTCATCTCCTCGCACTGGCCCAATTAGGTGGCCGCTCGAAACACAGGAGCAAGCCATGCAATTCAACCGCGTTCTCACCGCGTTCAGCGCGCTCACCGGATCCATCCGCGCTGCCAACGCAACCCGCCCGCTTGAGATCGACCTCGAAGCCCTGATGCAGCCCAACGCCGCCGAGCGCGCCATGATGGGCGTCTGGGTCGCCGATGACGGGGCGACCCGGCTCTCGCTCCTGCCGAACGGCCGCTATGGCAAGACGCTCCATGCGGGTCGCGACATCTATCGCGGCCGCTACGAAGTCGACGGGTCGCGCCTCTATTTCGAGGGCGATACCGGCCGCACGGCGATCGGCGAGACCCGCCGCGGCATTCTCACGCTGGGCGACCATCGCTTCATCAGGCCGGGCGCGCGCAGCGCCGCATGAAAAAGGGCCGGCGCGGGGTGGCGCCGGCCCTCGTTTTTTCAGTAACCGCACATTTTTCAGTAACCGACCGTGAATCGCTCGCGGCTATGGGCCGGCTTCTCCAGCTCGTCGACCAGCGCCACCGCGAAATCCTCGGCGGAGATCGCGCTGTTGCCGCCGCCGTCGACCAGCAACTGATCGCCACCGAGACGGAACTTTCCGGTTCGCTCACCGGGTGCGATCACGGCCGAGGGCGACAGGAAGCTCCAGTCCAGCGCCGTCTCCTGCCGCAGGATCTCGAGATAGGCGCCACCCTTCTTGGCCTCGGCATGGTAGATCGCCGGGAAATCGGGCGTATCGAACAGCTTCACGCCAGGGGCGACCTCAAGGCTGCCCGCGCCGCCGACGACGAGGTAGCGCTTGACGCCGGACTGCTTCACGGCCCCGAGCAGCGCGTCCGCATCGCTCGCCAGATAGTGGACGGAGCTGATCACCACCTCATGGCCGGCAAGCAACCTGGCGAGGCCGTCCTTATCGAAGATATCGCCCTTCACGGCGGTAACGCCCGCCAGCGCCGGAACCTTCTCCGGATTGCGGACAATGGCCGTGACCTTATGGCCGCGGGAGACCAGCTCCGACAGAATGCGCGAGCCGATGAAGCCGGTGGCGCCGATGAGTGCGATTGTCATGACACGGTCCTGTTTTTCCAGTATCTGATGGATACTACCACTCCAATGGAACCTAGATGGCTCGCCCATTTCCTTCCGTAAAGAAGGCACTTTCGCGAGACATGGTCACCTTCAGGAAACCCGCATGCTGCAGCGCCCCAACCCCTTCGACGCGCAATGCCCGACGCGGCGGGTGCTCGACCGCATCGGCGACAAATGGGCGGTGCTGATCCTGATCCTGCTCGAACATGAGACGCTGCGCTTCAACGAACTGCGCCGGCGTATCGAGGCGATCTCACAGAAGATGCTGTCGCAGACGCTGAAGAGCCTCGAGCGCGACGGCCTCATCCGCCGCGAGGTCTTCCCGACCGTGCCGGTCACGGTCGAATATTCGCTGACCGAGCTTGGCCGGACGCTGGCCGTGACCGTCGACAGCCTGAGGATCTGGGCGGAAACCCATATCGGCACGGTCGAGGAGGCGCAGCGGCGCTATGACCGCGGTGCCGAGCCGGATTTGGCTGGAACCGCGTCGCGCTAGCCTTTCCCGCCGTTTCGTGTATATGCCCAGCCAACCGGCGTGAAAGCCGGCTGCGCATCCTCTCCTCGATGAGAGCGATTGCGGGCTTCGGACCTTGCTGGACGACATCCCGGCCTGGCCCGCCAGATCAACCCCAATATGAGGATCTCACGATGTCGATCACTGCCGAGCGCAAGACTGCGCTCATGAAGGAACACGCCACCAAGCCGAACGACACCGGCTCGCCGGAAGTCCAGGTCGCGATCCTGACGGAACGCATCAACAACCTGACCGGCCACTTCAAGTCGCATGTCAAGGACAACCATTCGCGTCGCGGCCTGCTCAAGATGGTTTCGCAGCGCCGTTCGCTGCTCGACTATCTCAAGAGCAAGAGCGAGCCGCGCTATAAGAGCCTGATCGAGAAGCTCGGCATCCGCCGCTGATCGAGCGCTGACTGCTTCACGCCCGGTGCGACATCGCTCCGGGCGGTTTTCCAGGATCTGCCGCAATGGGGCGGCGTCCTGATTTCATCGCGGGGGCCGCAAGGGGCGGCCTTCCCGCATGACCCGCCGGGCGTCCTCGATGTCCATGGCAGGATCGCCGAGCGCTCGGGCGCATATTTTCACAAAAACCCGAGCTTTCCGCCGTCTTGCTCATGGGCCGGAGACACCGGCCGGGTCGCATCCGATCCGAAAGACAAATCCATGTTCGATGTACAGACCGAAGAACTGATCTGGGGCGGGCGCAAGCTCGTGCTCGAAACCGGCAAGATCGCCCGCCAGGCCGATGCGGCCGTGCTCGCGACCTATGGCGAGACCGTCGTGCTCGCCACCGTCGTCTCCGCCAAGTCGCCCAAGGCCGGGATCGACTTCTTCCCGCTGACCGTGAACTACCAGGAAAAGACCTTCGCCGCCGGCCGCATTCCCGGCGGTTATTTCAAGCGCGAAGGCCGCCCCACCGAAAAAGAGACGCTGGTCTCGCGCCTGATCGACCGGCCGATCCGCCCGCTCTTCGTCGAGGGTTACCGCAACGAGACGCAGGTCGTCTGCACCGTGCTGCAGCATGACCTCGAAAACGACCCCGACATCGTCGCAATGGTCGCCGCCTCCGCCGCTCTGACGCTGTCGGGCGTGCCCTTCACGGGCCCGGTCGGCGCGGCCCGCGTCGGTTATTTCGACGGCGCCTACAAGCTCAACCCGCTGGTCGACGAGATCAAGGAATCGCAGCTCGACCTCGTCGTCGCCGGCACGCCCGACGCCGTTCTGATGGTTGAATCGGAGGCCAAGCAGCTCTCCGAGGAGATCATGCTCGGCGCCGTGATGTTCGGCCACAAGCACTTCCAGCCGGTGATCGACGCGATCATCCGCCTGGCCGAGAAGGCCGCCAAGGAGCCGCGCGATTACGTTCCGGCCGATAACTCCGTCGTTCTCGACGCGGTTCTCAAGCTGGTCGATGCGGATATCCGCGCCGCCTACCAGATCAGGACCAAGGCCGAGCGCTACAAGGCGCTGGACGCCGCCAAGGCCAAGGTCGCCTCGCTGATCTCCGAGACGCCGGACGGCAAGACCACCTTCACCAAGGAGCAGGTCGGCGGCCAGTTCAAGGAAGCCCAGGCCAAGGTCGTGCGCTGGACCATCCTCGACGACGGCGTTCGCATCGACGGCCGCGATCTCAAGACCGTGCGCAAGATCGTCGCGGAAGCCGGCATCCTGCCGCGCACCCACGGCTCGGCGCTGTTCACCCGCGGCGAGACGCAGGCCCTGGTCGTGACCACGCTGGGCACTGGCGACGACGAGCAGTTCATCGACTCGCTGGAAGGCACCTACAAGGAAACCTTCCTGCTGCACTACAACTTCCCTCCCTATTCGGTTGGTGAAGCTGGCCGCATGGGCTCGCCCGGCCGCCGCGAAATCGGCCATGGCAAGCTCGCCTGGCGCGCCATTCGCCCGATGCTGCCGGCGAAGTCGGAGTTCCCCTACACCATCCGCGTCGTCTCGGAGATCACCGAGTCTAACGGCTCATCCTCGATGGCCACCGTCTGCGGCACCTCGCTTGCCCTGATGGATGCCGGCGTGCCGCTGAAGGCACCGGTTGCGGGCATCGCGATGGGCCTGATCCTGGAAGGCGAGCGCTTCGCGGTGCTCTCCGACATCCTGGGTGACGAGGACCATCTCGGCGACATGGACTTCAAGGTCGCCGGTACGGCCGAGGGCATTACCTCGCTGCAGATGGACATCAAGATCGCCGGCATCACCGAGGAGATCATGAAGGTCGCCCTCGACCAGGCCAAGGGCGGTCGCGACCACATCCTCGGCGAGATGAACAAGGCGCTTTCGGTCTCGCGCGGCCAGCTCGGCGAGTATGCCCCGCGCATCGAGACGATGAAGATCCCGGTCGACAAGATCCGTGAAGTCATCGGCTCCGGCGGCAAGGTCATCCGCGAAATCGTCGAGAAGACCGGCGCGAAGGTCAACATCGAGGACGACGGCACCATCAAGATCGCCTCGGCCGACGGCAAGTCGATCGAAGCCGCGATCAAGTGGATCAAGTCGATCGTCTCCGAAGCCGAAGTCGGCATGATCTATGACGGCACCGTCGTGAAGATCATGGAATTCGGCGCCTTCGTGAACTTCTTCGGCGCCAAGGACGGCCTGGTCCATATTTCGGAGCTGGCCGCGGCTCGCGTCCAGAAGGTCTCGGACGTCGTCAAGGAAGGCGACAAGGTCAAGGTCAAGTTCCTCGGCCAGGACGAGCGCGGCAAGATCCGCCTCTCGATGAAGGTCGTCGACCAGGAGACCGGCGAGGATCTGACCGAGAAGCTCAAGGCCGCTCGCGACGCCGAGAAGAGCCGCGAGCGCGGCGCCGCCGAGTAAGCAGCGCGCGATTCACGTGAAACGAGACGCCCCGCATCGCAGGATGCGGGGCGTTTTTTATTGTCCGCACGCGAAAGCGGTTTCGAGCGAAGCAGCTACCGGCTCGCGTGAAGAATACGCGTTAAAACAATGGGCTAGAGCAATTGAGCGACCCAGCTGAATCGGAAATTGCTCTGGAGCCGGATGCAATGCTGACAGATCCATGATGCGAGCCGCTGCAATCTCCCGCGGCCATCCGGGGGTCCGTTTATGAAGTCTTTCACCGTTCCAATCGCCGATGCGGAGCTGCGCTATCACGACATCGCAGGCGAAGGCCCCGCGCTTCTCTTCATCCATGGGCTGGGCTGCGCCTCCTCCTGCGACTATCCGAGCGTCGCGGCGGACGCCGCCTTGCGGGGGCGGCGCATGCTCCTGGTCGACCTTCTGGGCTCCGGCTTCAGCGATCGACCGACCGGGTTCGGCTACACCATCGAGGACCATGCCCGCAGCATCGTGGCATTGACCGAGCATCTGCGGCTGACCGAGCTCGATCTGTTCGGCCACAGCATGGGCGGGGCAGTGGCCATCACGGCGGCACGGATGCTGGGTGGGCGCCTCAGGCGGCTCGTCCTCGGCGAGCCCAATCTGGAGCCTGGCGGGGGCTTTTTCAGCCGGCGTATCGCCGCCATGACCGAGCGCGACTATATCGAGCGCGGCCATGACGAACTTGTCCAGGCCAGCCGCTCCGAAGGCAACGATATCTGGGCCGCGTCGCTCGCCATCAGTGCTCCCTACGCGGCGCATCGCGGGGCCTGCGCATTGGTCGCCGGCAGCACCCCGAGCTGGCGTGAGGTGCTCGCAGATCTGCCGCAGCCGCGCTGCGTCCTGTTCGGAGAGGCTACTCTTCCAAGCAGCGATGCGGAGGATCTTCCGCGGCTCGACGTCAACGTCGCCATCATACCGGCGGCCGGGCATTCGATGGCCTGGGAGAATCCGGCCGGCCTGGCCCAGGCGATCGCACGGGCCTTGTCCTGAGGCGGCATGGCTCCGGCCGACGTAAAGCCGGGGTGACGGCCCATCTGCAATAGTCTAGACTATTGCAACCATGGAGATTGGCATGACCGACCACATCCTCACCTGCCCCGATGACCTTGCGGCACTTTATCCCAACCCCATCGCCCCGGCCTCGGTCGCCAAGGAGATCGATCGCGTCGATGCGAATTACGGTGCGCTGATCGCCGCCTCGCCATTTTTCGTGCTCGCGACCAATGGTCCTGACGGTCTGGATTGCTCACCGCGTGGGGATATGCCGGGCTTCGTGCGACTCCGGGACGCGAAAACGCTCCTGATTCCGGACAGAAGAGGCAATAACCGTCTGGATTCGTTGAGGAATATCCTGTTCGACAATCGAATCGGAATGCTCTTTTTGATCCCCGGTTACGGCGAAACGCTGCGCGTGAACGGCACGGCGACGCTTTCGACCGATCCCGAGCTCTGCGCGAGCTTCGCGATGGCCGGCAAGCTGCCGGCCTGCGTGATCGTGGTCGCCGTGGAGAGCGTCTACTTCCAGTGCTCGCGCGCAGTGGTCCGCGCCGACCTCTGGAACCCGGCAGCACAGGTCGACAAGCGCAGCCTGCCGAGCGCCGGACAGATCCTGCGGGCGATCACTGAGAAGAACGACACGGTCGAGACCTTCGACGGCGAAGCCTATGACAAGGCGCTGCCGGAGCGGGTGAAGGCGACGCTGTATTGAGGGGCGCGGGATCCCCTCTCCTGCATCGAAGTCGGGTCTACCCGACTTCGACACTTTGAATGCCGAACTCGGGCAGGCCCGAGTTCGGTGAGAGGGGTAGGGGTGAGGTGTAGGCCCCTGGACCAGTTGCGCGCATACTTAGTCGCGCGGTCGCGGTGAGGTCACAGCCGAAACGTCAAACGGCCGACCCCTCACCCTGCCCTCTCCCTACGGAGAGCTTTGCGTAACCGGTCTTTTTGGCGCTTGTGGAAAGTGAGCGGATGGT